>JBDHXF010000083.1:0-3711 GCA_039810585.1 Chlorobiota bacterium | reverse complement strand
GCTGCATTTTTACGGCTCGCCGAGCCGTCCGTATCTCGGTGGCTTTGTGATGATAGAGGATGCTGACATCACCTTTCCGCCTACGATTAATCGAACCACTCGCAACTCGACGTTCACCTACACACGAATGGGTGCCGGGTATTCCAACGAAAAACTTCACGTTCAGGAAACCATTGTAGACACTGCCCTTGGCGACTTACCACCCGAGGAGCCGGTGTATAAGCGCAGCGAACAAAAACTCACAAAGAGTTTTACAGACATCCTTCAAACGGATGTGAATTGCAAGATTGCCAAGACGATTAGCGTTACCATGGATTTCGGTTTGAATGACCAGATGGTAGCCATTGTCAAACAGGACAGACCGTCTGAGTTCATGCGTTTTATCCGCTTGGGATCTGACTCCACCTCACTTAAATCGGACTTGAAGGTGGATCCGGCAACAACCTACAAGTTCTATTCAACGTTTAATGCCAGTGGCACCATGAATATTGACGGACCCATTGATGATCCACGATTGAATTTGGTGGCAACCACTGGTACTCAAACGCGCGTGATCAACGACCGCCATGGCACGTATCAAGTGGCACTGACGATTACGGGAACAAAAAAGAAACCAAAGATTGTGATGGATTACTGGATAGATGGCCGTAAAAATGACGGCGCTGTGAGCCCGGATGAAATCACAACAAACGCTTTGTTACTCACCATGTTCGGATACACTCAAGCCGAGCTGAGTGGAAATACGTCGCACGTCGGTGGGACAGTTGGTGGCAACGCACTCTCAGGCGGAGTAGGAGCTGTGTTGAGTAAAGTGTTGCAAGGACAGTACATCAAGAATGTGAATGTGAACTTCAACGGCGGCGTCACAGATTTATCGCAGGCAGCCGTCAGTATCACCGCTTCTGCCGCCGGCACCAACTTTACGATTGGAGGGACGGTTGCCGATCCCACCATCTCGGTTGAATTCCCGCTAACCGAGAGCGGTAATTATGTGGTAAGTTACATGCACGCCACTACTCCGGGAAACGCCAATACCCGACAACAGATTATCTGGGAAGCGAAAATTGGGGGACGTATTCCCTAAGTCGGCGACTGCGTCGGTCTTGAATCCCACCGCGAACACAGAAATTGACATACGACTAGTTGCTTCTTAGAGAATTCAGTCCCATTTTGCGCATTCCCCATGCGCTTCTGCAGCGAAGTGCAGCTTCCCATCACTATTAAGGATAGCTCCCTATGCGCACTCTTGTCGTTTTTGTGCTACTCTTGGTTTGTGCAGCGAGCGCAGATATCATGGCGCAAGGCACACCGAAGTCTGTGTCTATAGCAGTAACAGCCACCGTTCAACACTCGCCGCTCAGCGTAACGCTCAGCTGGCCGGCTGATGAAGGGTCGAAAGGCTACGAAATTCTACGAAAGCAACGTTTGGAGTTTGATTTCACGTCGATGACGACGCTTGGACCGACCGCTACATCGTGGACCGACACAGAGCTCGATCCTGGGCTAGGCTATGAATATGCCGTGGTGCGAACCATCATCAAGGACACCCTCTATGCCTTCGGGTACGTTGCTGCCGGATCCAATGTGGCGGTGAATCCTGTGCGCGGAGCAATGCTTCTGCTTGTAGATGCCACGGTTCATCCTTCGATCAGTGCTGAAGTAGAGCGATTAAGAACTGACCTATGGAATGAAGGTTGGGACGTGCGAATAAAAGACGCTATTCGAACAGAGCAATACAACTCTGCAAATGTGCAGCGAGTGAAGAGCCAAATTCGAACCTGGTATGACGAGATAAACGGTCTACCCGGCGCTGTGTTTATCATTGGCCGAGTCGCTGTACCATACTCCGGAATGGTGTATCAAGGTAAGGCATATCCCGGTCCTGACGGTCACCCGGAACACAGTGGTTCATGGGCAGCAGATAGCTACTATTCATGCATGAGTGACGACCACTTTTGGACGGATACCTACTATGACACTGTAGGGGTGTATCCTGACAACAAGAACTTTCCCGGTGATGGCAAGTTTGATAATTACATCGTTCCGGCTTCCTTCGATCTGCAAGTTGGTCGCGTAGACTTTTACAACATGGGTCTGTTCTATAAGGACAGCGTCGGAACCGGTACCAACCGCCACGTAGACTCACTAACCTCGGAAATCCATCTACTCAAAAACTATCTCGATCGAGATCATGCCTACCGTACGGGTGTGACAAAACCACAATGGCGTGGATTGGTTGACGACAATTTTGGCAGCTACGCAGAAATCTTTGCGCGGTGTGCGTGGATGGCCTATCCGGCTCTTTTGGGATCGAGCAACATCGCCGAGACTGACTATATCTCAACACTCGATACAGCATCGTACCTCTGGTCCTACGGTTGTGGTGGCGGTGGTTCAGATTTTCAGTCAGCCGGTGGAATTGGAACATCTAAAGACATCTCCTCGCATTCGCTCAACACCATCTTCACGATGCTGTTTGGTTCCTACTTCGGCGATTGGGATAAAGCCAACAACCTTCTACGCGCTCCGTTGGCTGTGAATCCCGGTGCGTTGACCGATTGTTGGGCCGGTCGCCCCTTCTGGTTCTTCCATCCAATGACGCTGGGTGAAACAATTGGGGATTGTTATTTACTGTCTGCAAACAACATCGGCGCCTACCCCGTTGGTTCCGGCGAACATTGCGTGCACATTGCGCTGATGGGCGATCCTAGCTTGAGAATGATCTATGGAAGCGTAAACGCACCGACTAACCTCAACGTTGTTCAACACGTGAGCCCGACGATGGAAGTGGCACTTACGTGGACCGCGGCCTCCGGTTCAAATGTGGCCGGTTATTACGTCTACCGAATTGGTCCCGATAGCATGCTGGACGTGCTCAACAATGGCAACCTCGTTCAAGGCACGAGCTTCTCCGATAAGGATGTGCGGAACGGTCAGTTTCGGTACATTGTTCGAACAGTAGGCAGCCTCAATTCAAACTCCGGAAGCTTCCAAGAGTTAAGTACAGCAGCCGAGCAAGCCTTGGTTGTGAGTGAAGTTCAACCGGGAGATGATGCATCTGTAGCCACGATGGGTTGCTATCCGAATCCGGCCATGCAGAACTGCACGATATCACTGAATTTGGTGTCGGATGCCATGGCACACGTGGACATCATCGCTCTTGATGGACACACTGTACGAGGTATCTACAATGGTGTGCTCACTGCGGGCGACCACCGCTTACACTGGAATTTGAGTGACAACGACGAAAATGCCGTACCCTCCGGCCTTTACTTCGTTCGTGCACGTATTGGCACCCTAAGCATCGTCAGGCGAGTTAGCGTGCTTCGCTAAGTGAGCTCGATCTGCCGAAATTGTAAGAAAAACGCATGTATAGCAGCCTTTGTTGCCTGCCACACCACGCGACGAGGGCTGTTTTGTTCTTTTTCCTGCAGATCCATGTTCTAGGCACCTTTAAGGGCCGCTACACAATTAAGCGTTACTCATCTTAAACCCGCTTAGGCTAACGAAAGTCGCAGCATATACACAGAATCAAGTATTTGGATAAGCTCCGACTTAGGGGATCGGCGGGGCGTAACCAGAGTCCGTTTTTCCGTGTTCCTCCAAAAAATCCTTTATCATACTCCGGAGCTCATATGGAGTTGACCCGAAAAAGTGGAGGTGAAAATAAGGTGACAGACCTTAGTTTTATCCACACATATCGGGAGAACA
>JBDHXF010000082.1:0-5165 GCA_039810585.1 Chlorobiota bacterium | reverse complement strand
TGTAAATACTCGTTACATCTACAAATACAACTTAGGTCAGAAGCATCTGGCCGTTTAAACATACGATCTCACTCTGCCAAGATTTCGTGTGGAAAAGTGGAAAACTCGTCTCAACTCTTCCGGATTTTAATCGACAAAAGATGCGATCAGTGGGTCTTTCTGCGCTTCTTGCTTGTGTACAATCGAGTCGTGTAATAAATTGAATGTATAAACAGGATGAAAATGTCCTTAAAAGAATTGGAATTATCTATCACTATACAATTGAACCACTTATGCACGTACTTCATTTTGGCAAGCACTCAATTCCTCTGGCGGATGTTCACGACATCCATCTGGAATACAACTACCAGGAGCGCGAAATCTATATCGACCTGGAAATCAGCGGTGGGGCACAGATGAGTTTGAATTTGCCGGATTCGCTGACCTTCATGGAGGAGTTTATCAAGAGCGCGAGGGAAATCAAGGGAATTGCGAACTGACAATTAAAAGCCTCGGCATGAATTTTTGCCGAGGCTTTTTTAGTTCATAGACTGAGTCCGTGGCCTGTTGACCCGCCTTATATGCTCCATTGGATGAGAGATAAACACCCGCCCACAATCCTCGCCACGTATTAGAACTGACTCCTGTGTCGGGGTACAAGTCGCATCACGCGAGTATCCTCTAGAGTTCGTCGACTATCCTGCGCAACTCCTGCTCCTAATCGCAGAACGTTTGACTTTCGCCAAGGTGCGTTGTCGTTGGCGTCCAATACACTACCCCAAGAACGTAGTTCTTCGCTGGGCTTGAACTTTTCTCTTTGACCTTCATTGTCGTCCCGGATACCGGATTCGAATGGCGACAAGACTTGCATTTTAATTCCGTCAGTTATTCACACTGAACATGGTATATTCTCAGCGTCGTCATTGTACGACGATAGCATGCATTCACCATTAATCCTGCCTCATGAAGAGAATACGATTAAATAGTATAATTATTCCGTTCTTCATCATGTTGTGTTGTGGTACAGCAACTCTGCGCGCGCAGTGGCATGAAATAGGCAACGGAATCGATGGGGAGAGTGTCAATCAGTTTGCGTATCAAGCTCCTTGGCTATTTGCTATGGCAGACAACGACCAGTTGTATCGAAGCTTCGATATGGGGAAACACTGGTCTGCATGTACGTATTCTTGCGATTTCTCGCGCTTTACGACAATGGTAGTTTCCGACTCGACAGTTCTGGTTTATACGGATCGAGTATGTATTTCTCGCGATAACGGTGAACACTGGAGTGTTGGCGATTCTCTTGGAAACATATTGAAATTCATTATGACGAAGGGGAATTCCGTGTATGCGGTAAAGGCTAATTATGGTCTCATTTCTTCGACCGATGGCGGAATAACATGGCGTTACCCGAATAATAATGGATTAAGTCCTTCTGTGTTGCTTTCTTTGACAAAAGTCAGAAACACCTTGTATGGTATGACCTATAATGGTCTCGTACAATCGGATGACGACGGTGATTCGTGGTCTTTTCTTTCGGTGCCGGCCATAGACAGCATAAGTTCGATCAACCTTTTTTCCAGCGGTGATACGTTGTACACCTATTCGTATCAAGGCCGAGCGTTGTACTCCGTGGACGGAGCACAAAGCTGGGTGCCGCTCACACTGCCACATTCGGATACGCGGCTGACTCTCTCCAATGGTCGATGGTTTGTGCTTGGTACTGATTCTCCAGTCGATTCTCTTTGGCTTGCCCCGGTTGGTTCAACCCAATGGGTGGCACGAGCCACGCCACGATTGGGATATCGCTCAGCTCCTTATGCAGTGGTGGAAGATTCACTGTTGTTGTCTGCAAATATCGGCGTGTATTGCACGCAGGATCGAGGTCAGACCTGGTCAGCACGAAAGACTGGTCTGCGTAGCCCGGTCACATGCTTGTGTCGCGACGGCGATGCGTTGTACGTCGGTACGTTTGAGGGTGGAGTGTACCGTCAAAAGACGCCTTCCGATCCGTGGCAGTCCTTAATGACTGATTCTACTGTGGCCCAGAATATTTCTTGCATGGAAGCCTTTGGAGATTCCATCATTGTCGGATCAAACATTCCCGGGTTGTATGAATCGTATAATGGAGGGGGAAATTGGGCAGTGCGCACAACCGGTGTCAAGCCAATCGATACGAATACCATCAGAATCCTTGCACGAAACTCACCAGCGATGTACTGTACAGCATCGTATTATTATGGAGTCTTCCGTTCGTCGGACGATGCTGAACACTGGACGGACCCGCAAGGGAACGAAGCTCCGCAAGCGCTAATGGTTGATGTCAGCCTGCAGTCTGACTCGGTCGTTGCTGCGTCAGGCTTTTCGGTGTTTCTTTCACGAGAGAAAGAGACGACCTGGACAACAGTATTTCACGGTGATCCATCAACCAATGCTTTCTCGTCTGCCTGTCTGTCCAGTGGCATGCTTCTGGTTGGTGACTACAGAACCGGGATGATGCGTTCCTCGGATTTTGGTTCATCCTGGCATCAAATCAACACCGGACTTGTCGACTCTTGTATTGCATTTGTCCGTACATCTGGTTCAAATGTCATCGCGTGGAGCTGTGGTGATTTCGTCCAATCCGTTGGAAGCGCAGATTCCTCACATCGCATGGATGTGTACTATTCCGTCGATAATGGATCCTATTGGAAACGATTGGGCTCAGACTTACCGCAAGGCCTTCAATGTGCCGGGTATGTGTATGGCCACAGCGTGTATTGCTCACTCTGGGATGGCAGACTATTTACCCTGGACCTTAACGATATCGACCTCGATGTCCCATCAGAAAACACGGCATTGACTCCCTTAACTCTTCAACCCATAGCAGTGCAATCGATACTACCGTTGAACGATAGCCGAAGCTTCAGTGGCAAGGAAGATGTGCGCATGTTTGATGCTCTGGGACGCTTGGTTGCCTCCTGGCCTGCTTCAACGGTCCAATCATCACGACGCATCGACCTATCGGCCTTTCACGCGGGTATATACATGTTGCGTCAGGCCAATCAATGCCTGACGTTGCTCAAGTACTAGGCACAGTCACCTCAGCATGCGCACGCTTTCGCTTCTGTTGAGACAATGGACGTGTGAACGGCGAGTGACTCGCACAACCGTGCAAGCCCTACTGACACTTGTTGGGTATTCTGGCTTCGTTATTTTTGTTCTCTCAAGGTCATACAGGAGATTTTGATTCGTGCGCGCCTGCGGCGCCGGTCTCTTCAAGAGTGTTGTATGCCTTGTCCGAACCACGCGGCTGCCGAAGGCGGCGCGTCTATAGAAAAATCCTATGCACGAAATTCCTGCGTATCATCCCAAGCATACCATTCGCATCGTCACAGCGGCGTCGTTGTTTGACGGACATGATGCGGCGATTAACATTATGCGGCGTATAATCCAATCCTCCGGTGCCGAGGTGATTCACTTGGGACACAATCGTTCGGTGAAGGAAGTGGTGGACTGCGCTATTCAGGAGGACGTGCAGGCTATTGCCATGACCAGCTATCAGGGTGGTCATATCGAGTACTTTAAGTACATGTATGATCTGCTACGTGAAGGCGGTGCGCCGCACATCAAGATCTTTGCCGGTGGTGGTGGGACGATCTTGCCGACCGAAATCGACGAGTTGCATGCCTATGGAATCAGTCGGGTGTACTCACCGGATGATGGCAGGGAGATGGGTTTGCAGGGAATGATCAATGATTTGTTAGAGAAGTCTGATTACGTGCCGCCTTCGGCGTCACCCGAGTCGTTGTTAGCGGAAGTTCAAGCTCGAGTTGCGCCCGCCTTAGCAAAGGCAATAAGCGGCATCGAGCACGATACGGAAGAACATGGAGCAGCCCGTTATTGGAACGAGTTGGCGGAGTTGCGTGGACGTAAGGGCAACGTGCTTGGGATTACGGGAACGGGTGGCGCAGGGAAGTCATCGCTCACCGACGAACTAGTGCGACGCTTTTTGGCAGATTTTCCGGACAAATCCATCGCCATTATCTCAGTCGATCCGTCCAAACGGAAGACGGGCGGGGCATTGTTGGGTGACCGTATTCGGATGAATGCCGTGAGTGACCCAAGAGTGTATATGCGCTCTTTTGCTACGAAAGAGGCGAATGTTGCGTTGAACAAGAATGTACGGGCGGCATTGGATGTGCTACACGTAGCCGCATTCGACCTGATCATCGTCGAAACCGCAGGCATTGGTCAGAGCGATTCACAGATCACCGAGGTTGCTGATGTGTCGATGTATGTGATGACTCCCGAGTATGGCGCCGCAACGCAATTGGAGAAGATCGACATGATAGATTATGCCGATCTTATTGCTTTGAATAAGTCGGACAAGAGGGGGGCGCTTGATGCCATAAAGGATGTTAAGAAACAAGTGCAACGCTCTAGAAAACTTTGGGATACAGATCCGGATAAGATGCCGGTCTATGCCAGTGTCGCCTCGCAATTCAACGATCCCGGCACGAACCGACTCTATCGCGCGATGATTGATCGTTTCAACGAAAAGACTTCACAGGGATGGGAAAGTTCGCTGCTGGTGGATGAATACCATATGGAGAAGCAGTTTATCATCCCGCCGGACCGTGTACGCTATTTGTCGGAAATCGTTGACGAAAATAGACGTTACGATCGATTGACCCTTCGCGAAGCTGAAAAAGCGAGCGCATTGTATCGGTTGAAAGGGAGTTTGGAGATTCTTGGCAAGCAGAAGGAGATGTGATCCTGGGTACCCGGTTGACGGCTACGAAATCGGAATATGCCGGAAGCGCGAAACACGTCGAACTTTAGGCGAATAACGTATCTCTTTGCACGAGCTTAGGTCAATAATCGGTGGTGTACGGTTGGCCAATCAGGGAGCCTTGAAGACACCTTTCAGGGTGTAGATGAGGAGAGTCTTAGCTCTCTTTAGTTATGAGCGAAACGTTAATATTTCGTCACCATTTCTCTGTCGAAACATTTTGTTTCTGCATGAATTTCCTCCTCTCTATATTCGTTTCATCTAGAGATATATCAAAAAGGCGATCACTACTGTAATCACGCCAAGTCGTTGAAAAAGTGTAGTTCAGGGCACCTTCTGCTCTGACCCCCAATAAACTGGACCGATATTCTATTTCTTGTTGTTGAGTTTTTCAAGGCATCCGATGAAGTTG
>JBDHXF010000081.1:0-5537 GCA_039810585.1 Chlorobiota bacterium | reverse complement strand
TCGGTAAAGTTCTTTGTCTCTCATGCCGCGAAACTAGCTCAGAGAGCGCATTCTCCACTCGAATGCCGGAAGGGCCAAATTTTTGAGCCGAATCGTTAACGGTTGACATGAAAACCTTTGATCGTGAGGGATTGACGCACATCTTGTAGGCATTATGAGTTTCTTGCTCGAGCACTGGGATTAACACTCCGCTCTTTATATTTAGTAGGTACGTCGCTAGAACATTGGGCACCTTTAAAGTTCCGAGATCCTCGTACTTCTGCTCGGCTGTTAGTAGCAGTGAATCATTCACAAATCCGTATAATTTATGACATGCACCAAGCGGCACATTCGATTGAGTAAGTGGAAATGATCTGATAATTGTATCAGTTTGCAAGTCGATAATGCTAACCGTGTGCCGACTGCCTACAATGGCTTGTGACCCCTGTTTGTTAAGAAGAAAGCAGTTCTGGTCTTTCTGCGCGTACCAGTCGAGTGCGACATTTGGCGTGCATTGGCGATTGATCGCTCCTAAACCCACAAGAGTTGGGCTTTGGATTCGATTAGCCGCGGCTGTATCAAAATGAATGGCGCGAACTTGGTACATGTGATTCTTAATATCGCGCCAATCATAAAACCAAATTGACGAGTCTGAACTTTTGGGTCGATAGTGCCACCAATATGTCCCCCCACTCACCATCTGTGCAATGCAAAACCAACTATTGCCATTATCGTCACTGTATTCCAGTCTGACGGTGTCGCTCGGATTCGGACTTGTCCATGTGATGAGAACGCTGTCACCGTAGTGAAAATGGTCACCTGCTTTGGGTGATGTTATGGTGTACTTCTGCGCTTGCGAAACAAACGGTGCAAGAGTAGCGAGCAAGCAAAGGAAGAGGAGGTGCAGCTTTAGAGTCTTCATGCAGTAATAGTACAATTCTCTCTTCTTTTGTTTCGCTGTCTGCCCGGAGATGGACGACTCTGCATAAAATACAACGAGCCGGCGAAGCCGGCTCGTAAGAAGAATCTCTTGCATGACTAGCCTTATCCGACCAGGCTCTTAGGATCGGTGTATTTCAGACCGAAGGGTTCGGCAACGGCTTCGTAGACGATATGTCCGTCGAGGAAGTTGAGACCGAGCCAGAGTTCGTGGTTGTCCTTCACGGCTTGCTTCCATCCCTTTTCGGCCAGTTGAAGAGCGTAGGGGAGCGTTGCGTTCGTGAGGGCGATGGTTGAGGTGTAGGGGACGGCGCCCGGCATGTTAGCCACGCAGTAGTGCACCACATCATCAATCACATACGTTGGGTTTTCGTGCGTAGTTGGCTTGGTGGTTTCGATACAACCGCCTTGGTCGACCGAGACGTCGACAAGGACTGCGCCTTTTTTCATGGTGGGGAGCATGTCGCGAGTGACGAGATACGGAGCCTTTGCACCCGGGATGAGGACTGCACCGACAACCACATCGGCTTCGGTGACGGCTTTGCGGACGTTTGCCGGGGTGGACATCATGGTGATGACGTTCTTTGGCATCACATCATCGAGGTAACGCAAACGGTAGAGGTTGTTGTCCATAATGGTAACTCGTGCACCAAAACCTGCAGCAATTTTTGCCGCGTTGATGCCAACGATACCGCCACCAAGAACCAGCACATTTCCCGGAGCAGTACCCGGTACACCGCCCAGAAGCACACCACGTCCGCCCATGGCGCGTTCCAGGTATTTGGCACCTTGTTGCGGAGCCATGCGACCGGCAACTTCACTCATCGGAATCAGAAGTGGCAATGAGCCATCGGCCTTTTGCACAGTTTCGTAGGCGATGCAGATGGAGTTGGTTTTTACCATGGCATCGGTCAACTCGCGACTGGCAGCAGCATGGAAATAAGTGAACACGATTTGTCCGGCGCGGATCAAATCGTACTCTTGCTTGATCGGTTCTTTGACCTTCATGATCATCTCAGCCTTAGCAAACACTTCTGCTGCAGTCGGGATGATGGTAGCACCGGCGTGAATGTAATCTTCGTTGCTGAATCCGCTGCCCACGCCGCCGTCGTGTTCGACGAGCACAGTGTGACCATGTTTGACTAACATATCGGCTCCACCGGGGGTGAGAGCAATGCGATTCTCGTTGGTTTTGATTTCCTTGGGAACACCGACTATCATGGTACAGCCTTTCGTTGTGTTGGTAAATATCTTCTGATACAGTGTACAAAATTACGGCTGACTGATCAATGCAAACAGAAGATTTCCAAGGAAAAACGGGGGAATAGGGCGAAAAAGGAGTGTGTTGTCAGACATTCTCCGTGAGGGCTGTTTCGAGTCTTACAGCTTGGCCAACGACATCCGATACTCTGCAAAACAGATGGTCGTGACAAAGGTCACACTGTTAACAATTCAGCCCTAATGCATGCAATGGTGTTAATTTGGCTGAATTCATGGATGAATCCTTGCTGCGATTCGCCGATCGTGTATCACTCAGAAACGGACAGCAATGCTCAACGGAAAGAAAGTCGTGGTGGTTTTACCCGCCTACAATGCAGAATTGACCTTAGAGAAAACCATCCGGGAAGTACCCATGGAAGTTGTCGACGAGCTAGTGCTAGTGGACGACAATAGCAAGGACAATACTATAGGCAAGGCCAAAGAAATTGGCCTGAAGCATATCATCAAGCACGAGAATAACAAGGGCTATGGCGGAAACCAAAAGACTTGTTACGCAAAGGCCATGGAGCTGGGTGCTGATATTGTCATCATGCTGCACCCCGATTATCAGTACACACCGAAACTGATCTTAGCCATGGCCAGCATCATTGCCAACGATGTGTATCCGGTGGTATTGGGTTCGCGCATTTTGGGTAAAGGTGCGCTACGAGGCGGTATGCCGATGTACAAGTATGTCGCCAATCGTTTGCTGACCCTATCGCAGAATATGCTCAGTGGACAAAAGCTTTCTGAGTACCACACAGGCTATCGAGCTTTCTCTAAAGCGGTATTCGACCGGATTGACATTTCGGTGAACAATGATGACTTTGTGTTTGACAATGAAATGCTCTCTCAAATCATCTACGCAGGTTTTGAGATTGCAGAAGTTACTTGTCCCACGAAGTATTTCGAAGAAGCATCGTCAATCAATTTCCGCCGTAGCGTGAAATACGGTCTCGGTGTGCTAAGCGTTTCCTTTCAGCACTTCTTGGCGCGAACGGGAATCTCCACGCATTACCGCTACAGTAAGAACGTGATTAAAGGTGTCTCCTAAACACTCGTCAACGTTACGCTAGGTTGCGTCGATCGGGCACGTACTCGTTACTAGAGTTGACACTGTGCCGGAGTTGCCGGATGCTTGCTTCATTATTCCGTCTCTAGCCTATTTCCACTCTCAGTTCTGAGCCTCTACATTGGAGAATCAAGCAGTTCTTGTAATGCGTCTTTCGCGCTTTGTGAAAGTCCTTGTACCCGTCTCTTCACCAGAATAACAGTCTGTGCGGCTTCGCTATCCCGATGAAGCTTCCGCAACGCCATGACTCTTCTCACAGCCGCCTCATAGGCAACACGTTCCGATCTCGCTCTGTGGAGTGTATTCGTGATAACGGAGTCCAACGTGGCTTGCTGCGCCTTTGCGTAGGAATCCAGATAGCGCTGTTGCACCAGAAGGGTGGCAGTGCTGCTTGAAGCATAAGGCACGATAACACTGTCTGCATAATCGACCGCATCAGATCTCGAAAAGAAGGAAGCAAACTCATCGTGCTGCACAAACACCGTGGTACTATCTACCTGCTCCATGGTGGGAGCACCATGATCGATGCGAAGATATTCGCTAAAACAGCTGTTCATGAATTGAAACAGCACCACACCTCGCGTGGCAGTGGCAGAACTTCCTCCGCCATCGGTAAAGATCACAAGTTCTTGCGCGGCGCCGGGCCGAAAGTCATTACATTGGGCGCGGGCAAAATCGTCGACCGAAAAGCAGCAGGTCTGCGCAAAATTTTTGTGCGACGCGTCCCACATAAACACGTGCACGCTGTCCCGACGGTGACTGCGCACCGTTGAATCGCGGACGATCACAACGGCGTCGTCTACACTGTCGTGGTTGATATCCGAACGAATGAGCACGTGCTGTTGTTGTTCAAGCAGCGTTGGAATTTCAAAGATGGCGGTGGTGGCTAATGGTTCTGACCTCTTTTCTCCGCAACTCATCTGGGATAGGAGGAGCAAAGAGCAAAGCAAGCCGATGACAGATGCTTTCATATTTTTGATTCCTGATCGTACACTACAAAACTACGGAGTGGCACTCCTTCCATTGCGCATGTTTCCACGACTCGTTGTCTTCAGTCTTCTGCTGAGCACTATCCTCTCTGCCCAACCTCAATGGCAACAAGCCGAGGCATTATCGGCGTTGAATTCCGCGAAAGACGACTTTGCGCCGTGTTGGGATGCGATGCACCATCGTTTGAGTTTCAGCAGTGTTCGGAGTGGTCGTTCACGACTGTACGAATTCGATTCAACCCAGAACAAGGACGTTGAGCTTAACCTCTTTCCGCAGCTTCCACGATGTCAGTACGCGTTCTTGAGCTTGAGTTCGGTGGGAGATGCAGTGTGCACCATGTTCCGCAGCGCTGAACGTCAACGGATTCCAAATCTGGCGGCGTGTCAGTACACGAACGGGCTGTGGAGTACACCCACAAGTATTCTGTCGCTCCAAGACGATCACTACGTGGGGCAGGCGAGTATTTCACCCTCGGGACAGACCCTGGTGTTTAGTTCAGATAGACAAGGAGGAGAAGGGGGAACTGATCTTTGGATATGTTCGCGAAACGGGAGCGTGTGGGGAGTCCCCATGAACCTTGGTGAATCCATCAATAGCCCGGGAGATGAGATCACGCCTTTTCTACAGAGTGACGATACTCTCTACTTTGCGTCAAACGGAAGCGGTGGCAGGGGAGGATTCGACGTTTTCATCTGCGTGTACGTTGCCGGCGAATGGCAACCGCCATTGACGCCGGCCACGATTACCACGGTTGAAATCTGGCGTGACGATGCATGGCAGGAAATCACGCTGCGACCGTCTCCGTATGGCGGCTATGTCCTTCCCGGCGGCACCTATCGTTTCACCGGCACAGTCGGCGGCGGCACGGTCCCGGCTGCCGTGAACGAGGCCTTCCGCCGCTTGGCCGAATATATGGCCGCGAAACCGGGCGCACCCGGCACGACGCGGGAACGTGTCACGGCCGGTTCCGTCACCGTCGATAAGTCCCGCTCGGCATCCTGGGCGGCGTCGGCAATGTCCAATTCAGGCGCGGGCGATCTTCTCCGGCCATATCGGAGGGCGTCATAATGTGGCCGTTCAAGCGCAAGATCGAAAAGCGGGCATCCGCATCCGGCTTCACTGCTGAAATCATCGCCGCACGGGAAAGCTACATCAGCGGCCGGCGCGGTGTGGCCGAACTGACCGCTACGGCGCAGTCCTGCATATCCTTGTGGGAAGGCTGCTTTGCCCTGGCTGACGTGTCCGGCACCGACATGCTGGACAGGCGCTCCCTGGCGCTCACGGCCCGCTCTGTGGC
>JBDHXF010000080.1:0-5555 GCA_039810585.1 Chlorobiota bacterium | reverse complement strand
TCGATTCCGACAACATGCTCCTCATCTGCAAACGCGGTGAAACGGAATCCGTTACCGAACTGGTGGACATGCTCCGTCGCAAGCAAGTCAACAAGCTCATCTGAGGTCATAGTCCTCAAAGGCCTCTCCATTCGTGCGCGCTCCCGCGCTCACTTCTGCGCAAGTATCTCGTCACTCAACAGCGCAATGCGATAGGGATACACCTCCGCAGTCATGATGCCGTTCAGCACCACCGGATCATGTTCCATTAACTCCCTCGCGTCAGCCTCATCGTCCGCCAAAAAGATGCACAATCCCAGATTCCGTTCTAACTCCACATGCGTCCTGCCAACGACTAAGACTTGTCCCTTTTCGCACAGCCCCTGCAAGTAGCTAAAGTGCTCCCGCACAATCTCCATATCTCGATCCGTCCATCCCGATTCCTGCCATAATCTCGGCACGAGTTTGAGAACGTAGAGCCATTGGGATACTGTGGTGTCGGGCATAAATGCGGTCTTTTTTGAGGGTGATGTTGGCAGCAAATTAAGTTCTGAATAGCACACAAGCCTCAGCAGAGTGAGACTCCCACGACTTTACATAACGAGGAGGGTTCTGACTGCAAGCTGTGGAAAACGTCGGAGCTAAGACTATTGTTTGTAAGGGCTAAGGGGAACGAGATGATTTTAGAATGTGGACAACGAGCATGGGAGCGAGCCACTCGCTCATCCACCAAAAACGAGCGTTTTGTGGAAAAGTCGGTGGAAAAGTCAAGTCTTATACGGCGGTTTCAGGCGCGCCGGAAGACGGGAATTGTTGTTTGGAGTTTGAGTGGGAAACGCTCTGTCCGGGCAGAGGTGGGTGAGAGTTGCGCTACAAAATCAGCGACAACCGAACGGTGTAGGTGAAGCCGTATCCGCTAACACGGGAGCCGTCGATTTTGAGATTGGTTATTCCCGCAGCAAACCTGAACAGTTTTGACCATGAAAAGCCAAGTCCGGTCTCCATGCAAGGATTGACGGGATCAGAGTGACGAGAGCCTGAATCGGCTGTTAACGTAAAATTCGTAAGTGGAACTAACGCGTCAGCATAGACATACAGAGGCAGCTTGAAATAGGTGGTGTACAGTCGTAAGCCGGCGACGGCGGACAAAGTTTGGACGAGAACTTCCTTGGTGTTCTGTGCGCCGTCGTAGTATATCACCGGGCTCCAGCGCCAACTGAGACCTGCGAAGAGATCCGACGGGTCGCCTGCTGCACTGCACACTGTTCCGGCATAGACGTCATGAGCAAAACTACTCGCGGAAAGAAAGATAGTTTGAGCACCAAGCTCGGTGTGAAAACGAAGTTTCTTTGGTGCATTCGGGAGATCGAGCGGGGCTTTAGCTTGCGACGAGTCATCGACTTGTGAGCTACTCTCGTGTCCGGCTTCAGACAGATGCATTTGAAATTGAGTTCCGCAATCCGATATGGACGCGTACAGCATCGGCTCAATCAAGTCCGCAGCATCCATCAACGAATTTTTTCGCAAAAAGGATTTGGCGACGAATGCATCGGTATCGTGTATGGACGCACGCGCAAAGAGAAATGTGCAGCTCTCCGTGCAGTAATCGAAGAATCCATTTGAACTTTGCGAAATTTCAAGAGTATCGATGAAGACCACAGTGTGGACAGTGTCTTGTCCCGAGGCTCCGTCAAAATGTTGTTGCAACGCGTGTTTGATAAAATCCTTCACCGACATGTCCAAACGAACCTTATATGCCCCGCGATTAAACCGGTACAAAGCGGTACCAATTGACATGCTGTCCAAATCCAAAAAGAAGTTGATTTCAGGCCAGTCCCTGTTGTCTACCACGCTATCGACAATAACAGTCGCAGCCCGTAGCGTCGCATTGGCCGGCAACACCTTCGTCTTGTCGTAACAAATCATTTTCTGATATGAACTGCAAGAATTCAGAAGCAGAGAAATCAACCCAAAAGTCAGCAGCGCAATTGTCCGGACCATGGAACGACATCGTGCAAGCATTCGATGGCAATAAAAGTCTCTTCACAATCGCCAATTTGCCCAAAGACGAATTATACGGCACATGCAATCATGAATTATCATCGCTAATTTAATGTGCAGCACCATATCTGTTGCTGGATTTGCGGTGAAAGGATGCTCACAATAATAGCGTCAACTCAGACCAAGAGGGCGATTGGGTTGTACAAACGCACTATCAGAGCTCCATCAGGTGTAGCACGCTACTGAGGGGCCCCGCTCAGCTTATCAGGGTAGTAATAATTGACACACCTATAGCTATTGATGGCTAAGACTTCGCGCGTCTTAGCTCAACACTTTGCTCTGCGCTTAAAACCTTGCCTTGATTTTAATTGACTACCTGCTCACCACAAATCGCGCCGTGTATGAGCCCGCAGTGCAGGTGTAGCTGCCGTTTTCGAGTAACGACGTTGGAATACTTATACTCGACAAGACATCGGTTTGTGCACGATAGACAATCTGACCAAGCACGTTGCGCACAACCAGTTCATGCGCGGAATGTTGCGGAAGAGAAATTGTCAATTCGTCCGACGCGGGATTAGGATAAACACTGAGAACATGCGGCGTGTCCGAGCTTTGCTCAACACCTGATTCCAGCAACGGAATGCCAACAAGACCATTGGGATTAAAGACCACCAAATTGTTCGGATTGAGAAGCAGAAGCCACACGTTTCCTTTTGAATCAATGGTAATGCGTTGAATCGAACCCTCCGGCAGTGCTGAGTTCTGTGCATCAAATTCGTACCACGTGCCTAGTGAATAATAATGCAAGGCTTTGGTCGAGCCAACCCACACGACACCGCTTGAGTCGACTGCAACAGACCGTAATTCCTCGGCTGAATTCGCCAGCGGTACATTTATGGTTTGCCAAGTATTATTTACGAAATGACCGACAAGTCCGCTTCCGCCGGAATTTATAAATCTCTTATAGGTGCAGTACAGAGAGCCATCCGGAGCTGTAGACAAACTTCCTTGTCCGCTTATGGAGCTCAGTGAAACACTGTCAGCTCCTGCGTAAAAGCACCCTTCCGACTGACCAATAATTCCGCATGTTGCTCCGGAGCCATCTAACGCATACAAGCTATAGTCGCGCATAAGGCTGACAGAATGTGGCAGCGAAGGAGCGGAGATCCATTGTGTTCCATTGTAATGGGACACAGCAAAACTGCCATCGTCTTTCATCACTACACACGATGGTTGGTCGTCCCGCGCGATGCCGGACCAGTATACATCGGTTCCGACGAGAGAAGAATTATCAGCCCTGAATAAATCGTAACTCGATCCATCGTAGCGGTACATACCATTTGTTGTTCCAATCCAGAGCACGCCGGCTTTCGTCATTCCGCCGGAGAGCGCATGCGTGTTATTGACAACCATGTCCAGGTCAATACTGTGCCACGTACCGTCCACATAGCTCGTGAATTCATTCATTACAGAGTTATTCGAGGCAAGCAGCGAGAAGTTGCCGCCACTGTCGAGAAGGGGAATTGCGCTGTTCAAATCTCTTGTCGGCGATACAATAACCTGCCACTGTCTGTTTTTTGAAACATGCAGCGTAATGCTTGCGCTCGAGCTTAGTCCTTTATTCGCACCGCTAATCGTAATCACCTTCACGCCTGTATCTCTTGGCGTCGGCTTGACGCTGAACCCCGCAATCGGGTACGGGGCATTGATCGCGGCCGTAGAAAAGGTGCCCGCCAAATCTCCCGTAGAGCTCAAGAATACTGACGAGGAGTAGCCTCCTGAAGGCGTGACCAGTACACTAAAGTTGGCTGTTTCGCCTGCCACTACAAAAGTAGAGGTGGGACTGACGGCGATCGTAAAACTCTGCGCTGCCGCAAAGGCGCTGCACATCGCGAAACAAAGGATACTCAGAAATGCTCGCATTCCATTCTCCGGATAGAGTGTGAGTGGCAACGGGGAAGTGTAACGTCTCACTCAGCACGGTTTCGTACCAGCAACATGCACACACTTCACCCACGAATTTGATCCGTCCCTTTAGTGAAATAGTACGACAGGAGAGTTTTTGTTTCATACGCCCCAAGGGGCGTATGAATAAAGAGGCAATAGCTCGACTCCGGAATCATGCGTAAGGAAATGCTGAGTCTCTCAGGCGCTCAAATAACATAGCTAAGCTGTTGTAAGACAAAGAGGATGATTGAAAACTGTCTCACGGTCGCCGCTCCAAGTCGGTTCTGTGTGAACTAGCGAAATCGTGACTCCCACCCCCAAAAAGAAACATAAAAAAGCCCGACGTGAAATCACATCGGGCTTTTTGACTACAACAGAATTTCTACGCGCGCGTTAACGCATGAACACCATGAAACTGATAATGGCGACGATGCCCATCATCATGAGGACAGCGTAGTGTTGGGCGACACCGCTTTGCAGGCGACGCAGACGTTGTGCGAGTGCCTCGATAAGCTTTGCTGTACCGTTCACCATGCCGTCGACGATATTCACGTCGAAGATCTTCCATAAGAAACTGTTGGAAAGGGCGTAGATGCTGTTGACGAACAGCATCTGATAGAGCTCGTCCAAGTAGTATTTATTCCAGAGCAGGGTGTAAAGACCCTTAAACGACGCAGCCAGTTCGGCCGGTCGTTCGGAGTGTTTCTTGTAGAGACGGGTAGCAAGGATAATTCCAAGGATGGCAATGCAGAGCGAGGTGAGCATCAATCCGTATTCGATCGATTGCACAGCCGCATGTTCCGGGCGTTGCAGGATTTCTTGTCCTTGGGCAAAAATCGGCTCCAGCCAGTTTTCAAGAACATTGGGTATGGAGTGCATTCCCAATGCTTGAGGTACACCAAGGAAGCCACCAACAACCGATAAGAGCGCAAGCACCATCAAGGGAACGGTCATCGTTGCGGGTGACTCGTGCGGATGGTGATGGTGTACATCAAAGCGTTCTTCGCCGTGGAAGGTGAGGTAGTACAGACGGAACATGTAGAAAGCCGTGAACAGCGCGGCTATTACACCCACTGCCCACATAATGATTCCACCATGCTCGAAAGCGTTCCACAGGATTTCGTCCTTCGAGAAGAAACCGGCAAAGGGGAAAATCCCGGCAATGGCAAGCGTTCCGAGAAGAAAGGTGATGTGTGTGCGCGGCATGTACTTGCGCAGACCGCCCATTTTCTGGATATCCTGCTCGTGATGCATACCGTGAATCACTGAACCGGCTCCAAGGAATAACAGCGCTTTGAAGAAGGCGTGTGTCATCACATGGAAAACACCGGCCGTAAAAGCGCCCACTCCGAGAGCAAGGAACATGTACCCAAGCTGAGAGACGGTGGAGTAGGCGAGGACTTTCTTGATATCATTTTGTACAATACCGACTGTTGCCGCCAAAAAGGCCGTTGCCAAACCGACCGACGCGACGACGCTCATGGCAGTGGGCGACAAGGCGAAGATCACGTTGGTTCGTGCAATCAAGAAGATACCGGAGGTGACCATTGTTGCGGCGTGGATGAGAGCGGAGGCCGGCGTCGGGCCCTCCATCGCGTCGGGCAGCCAGTCGTGGAAAGGCACCATGG
>JBDHXF010000079.1:0-7529 GCA_039810585.1 Chlorobiota bacterium | reverse complement strand
AAGAATACGCCGTTCAGAAAATGGGAGAAACTCGCGCACTGCTGACCAAAGGCGACGAGCGTCGGACGGAGATTGTTCAAGTGCACTTCGTAGAAAAGGACTCAGCCACTGTCGAGACAACCTTAAGCCTGCCGGACTCTCTAAACTGCGGGTTTGTTGGGTCGCGGAATGTTGGTGATGAAATCGTGATAGCAGAGTGGAATGCCGCCGGAAATCCTCGTCAATCTCTGCTTCGATCGGCCACGCTACGCCCGAACGACATGCGATGTGGTGACATGATACCGGGATGCGCAGACACGGCGTCGTGGTATAGTCATCCCTGTGTGTCGAGCGACGGCTCACTCTTATTTTTTGCATCAGACCAACCCGGTGGATTTGGCGGGACCGACATTTGGTATAAAAGGCGGCAGGCTGATGGATCATGGTCAGATGCAGTCAATGCGGGACCCGAGATTAATACAGCGTGTGACGAGTTATGTCCCTTTCTCTGCGCCGACAATGTGAGTTTCTTGTTTTCGTCCTGCGGTCATCAGAGCTATGGCGGGTATGATGTAATGCAGGCTACGCTGAGCGCTATTCGAGGTAGTTCCGCGTCGCTCCAATTTTCACAGGTGCATACACTGCCGGCACCTATTAATAGTTCCTCTGATGAGCTGTTTGCGTACTCCTTCACGGATCCGATGGCAGATTTGTATTTCAGCTCGGATCGACGTGAACGTGGGAATTTTGATATCTATTGTCTGCACTCTGTCGTCGCAGTCGACAGTACTCCGGCTCCTGCACCCTCCATAACACAGGACAACAATGATTTACCACCGACGGCAAGTCCAAAGCAGGATTCTGTAGAATTACACGGTCGAGTGTATCGCAATCACGATTCGATAGCAAGACATGCGGAAGTACTAGTGTTTGATCATCGTACATCACGTGTGATCCGTCGGACGAACACGAATGACTCCGGTGACTATCGCGTGCGGGTACCACGAAGCAATGATATTGAAGTCATCGCGCAGACCACACAAGGTTTTTTTGATTCCTATCGTGTTCGAGCCTACCCCAAGGATACAACGACCGGCATCAGCTTCGATTTTCACATACCGGATATTCTTGCATTGCGGATCAATTTCCCGGAAAACGTCTTTCTTAATCCCTACACAAACGTTTTGGATTCCAACGGAACTGAAACTTCCCAACAATGGAAGGATCTGTTGGATGTAGTAGCGCAAAACCTCAAGAAGTCGCTGACCAACATCAAGAAAGTCGTATTGGTGGGTCATACAGACGAGAACGGGAGCATCGAGTATAATCAAGACTTGGGACGAAGACGCGTGGCGTTTGTGGTTGACCAACTCGTGGCTCGTGGACTTCCGCGAGCTCTCTTTGATGCACAGTCTGCCGGTGAATTGCAGCCTCTGCCACGGCGCAAGGACGAAGCCCTGGAAAGCTACAACAAACGTAATCGGCGAGTAGAGCTGACAAAGCTCATGCGCTAAGGTGTACGAGAGCCTCGCTTGGTGAACCACCAATAGAGCGGGAGACCTGTTGCACAGATGACTAAACCGCTCAGAGAAGGAATGGTTTGTGCGGATCCGGCCATGTAAGATTCAACTTCACCTTTTACAATCAGTACGACAAACACAATCGACACCGCAATAAAGGCGACAGGAACATAGGGATAGCCCCACACACGATATGGACGGGGGAGATCAGGATGGGTACGTCGAAGTTTGATTACACCGTAGGCACTCATGCCGTAGTAAATCCATGATACGAAAATGAGCATGTCCGTAAGCGTTTCAAAACTTCCGCTGAGGACTAGAACGCATGACCACAGGGCTTGTACGATCAGCGAGCGAGCCGGTGTGGCGTAGCGCGGGTGAACTGTCCCCATCGATGGGAAAAACAACCCATCCTTAGCCATGGCATAATATACACGTGCGCTGTTGAGCACTGTACCATTGCAAGCGCCGAGCGTGGAAATCATCACCGCCGCTGCGATGAATGATGCGCCAAGGGGACCAATCACGCGAATGACTACGTCTGCAGCCACTAATGACGACTGTGCCATCTCGTGAATCGGGAGGATAAAAATGTACGCAGCATTGACCAAGAGGTACAACACAATCACAGTAAAGACCCCGAGGAAGAGTGCGCGAGGGACACTGCGTTGCGGGTTCTGAATTTCACCTCCAACGTAGGCAATGCTCCCCCAACCGTCGTAGGCCCAGAAGGCCTTCGACAATGCCAAACTGAGGGCTCCCATCAGTCCCAAACCCGCCGGTAGCTGCAGAGATTCGGCGTGGAAGTGCGAAGCACTTCCGTAAGAAGAAGTAAAACAGAGAATAACGATAGCTACCAGTGACAGAATCTTCAGTGTACTGAATATCGTAGCGACTCTGCCTCCTGTCCGCACGCCCCTAATGTTCACAATAGTGAGGATGGCGATAACGGTGCAGCTCACGAGCTTGGTCCCAATAGCATCTAGAACAGCAATCTTGCCGAGTAAGGGAAGATAAAAAGTCCAAGAATCGACCAGCGACTGTGGTAGGAGCGGTAACGAAACAATGCTATTGGCATAATCACTAAACACATAAGCAATCGCTGCTATGCTACCACTTTGTATCACCGAAAAAATGGACCAGCCACTTACAAAAGCAAACGCGTCGCCATAGAGAATGCGATAGTAACGGTATTGGCCGCCGGTCTGTGGCATCATACTGACGATTTCCGCGAGGCTGAGAGCGCCAAAGAGACTAATGACGCCCGCAAACAACCACACACCTAGCATCCACGGTGCGCTCCCTAACAAGGCTGCCATGGGTGCGGCTTTCTTGAATACTCCCGAGCCGATCATCGAGCCAATGATGATGGACACAACATGGACGAAGCGAAGCTGTGGTTTCAGCGAGGAGGACGAGCCTATTTGCATACCGGTGCTGCCTAATGATAACGGTGTACGCCTTTCTCCGGCGGAGTACCGACTTCGGTTTGGTTGATTGGCTTCTGCCAAACACTCGGCGATAAAATAGCACAAAGAAAACATGCGGAACTTCGCCTATATTTGGTGCTGCGTGTTTGACCAAGCTGCTCGTGGACACGATACGTCCAAGGGAACAATGGTTCAGGAGTTGGCGAACATGCCGGAGACGTCATTTGCCGGATACGAACACACGATTCAAAGAGAGAGACTCTTTGGAAACTGATTTTGAAGCATAAGAGGATCTATGTCGTTAAGGCTCATGGGAATCTGCAGTGGACCGGTGGAAACAAACGGCTACTTGCTGATTGATGAAGTGAGTAAGCAGGCGGTGATCGTGGACGCTCCCATGGACAGCGCGTCGTGGTTTACTCGGATAATACAGGAACAGCAACTGAGCGTTCGTGAGCTTTGGTTGACGCATAGTCATTGGGATCATACAGCTGATGCAGCAACGTTGCAGCGGGATTTAAACCTCCGTATTCTCGTCCATGAGCACGATGCCTACCGACTTCCACATCCCAATGAACACACGGTATTCGAACTGCCAATGCAGCTCGAAGCGGTGGAGGAGTGGCAGACTATCGCGCATGGAGATATCTTGCGATTTGGTGCACAGAGCTGGGAGGTGTTGTTTACGCCGGGACACACGGAAGGCGGAGTCTGCTTCGTCAATCATGACGACGGCATCCTCGTAAGCGGAGATACCTTGTTTGCCGGAAGTATTGGTCGTACTGACCTTCCAGGTGGCGACATGGATCAGCTTTTAGCTTCTATCTTTCGGGAATTGATGTGCCTTGATGACAACATCAGAGTCTATCCGGGTCACATGGAGTCGACAACAATTGGCAGGGAACGACAGAGTAACCCTTTCTTACAGGAGAGGGACTAGTACACAGGAGCAGGTGTGAGCAACAGAAAATCAGCGAACGATCGTCGAATTCGATACGTCGGCATTCTTGGGTGTGTAGCGTTGATACTAACGCTCGGTAGTGGATGCTATTCGTTTCGAGGAAGTAGCGTGCCCCCACATTTAAAGACCATATCCTTGAGCCCGGTGGTGGATAACAGTGGATTTGGATCGTCCGTATATCGAGATGTGTGTTCTCAGTCCTTGAGTGACCGTTTGCGATCGGAGAACGCCCTTCAGTTTGTTGATCGTGACGGCGACGCCAAGCTGTCCTGTACAATGAGCTCAATTCACGACGAGGCCATTTCCGTAAAAGTGGGTGAGGTAGAGCGAGAACGAAAAGTGCTGGTCAGCATCGAGGCAGAGTACTACGATGCAGTGAAAAAGCGCCAAATTTTCAAAAAAACCTTCACCAACAGTGCCGTTTTTGCAGTGGCGACCGCTAGCACAGATAGAGACACGGCGATACGCACTGCGTTGCAGCAAGATGTTGACGATATTATTCTTGCCATCGTATCCGGTTGGTGAGTATTTTTGTATTCACAGTAGAAGTGGTAGCAGCATATATCCGGACTCAGAATGAAGGAAACCCGAACCCTTCGTGAGCCGCGATTCCACTTCAAAAAACAGCACATCGCTCGCCCGATCGTGTGCCTAACGATACTATTCATCCTTATACCGTGTACTCATGCAGGACGCCGTTGTTCTTGTTTACGTACTTGCTCTTTGCATTCTTTTTGCCTTCGGACTTCATGGTCTGGTGATGGTGTACTACTACCACAAGACCAAATCCTTGAAGCATCCCGAAGCAGATCGCCCGGCTGAATTGCCTGTGGTGACCATACAGCTCCCGCTGTATAACGAGATGTACGTTGTTGAGCGCTTGATCGAATCGGTCTGCGCCTTGGATTACCCAAAAGAGAAAATGCAAATCCAGGTCTTGGATGATTCGACCGACGAAACGGTTCATGCGAACCGGGACTTGGTGGAACGCTATGCACAGCGCGGCTTTGATATTCAGTACGTGCACCGCGTCAATCGAGAGGGATACAAAGCAGGTGCGTTAAAGCACGGTCTTGATACCGCACGTGGCGAATTCGTCGCGGTTTTTGATGCTGATTTTGTGCCCGAACCAGATTTCTTGCATCAGACCATCCCGCACTTTCAGCGTCATAATGTCGGTATGGTGCAGACCCGTTGGGAGCACCTAAACGAAGAGTACTCGTTTCTTACGCGCGCGCAAGCGCTTGCGTTAGATGGTCACTTTGTGATCGAACAACAAGTGCGCAATAAGGCAGGCTTCTTTATCAACTTCAATGGAACGGCCGGAATTTGGCGCAAGAGTTGTATTCTGGACGCAGGCAACTGGCAACCGGACACGCTTGCTGAAGATTTGGACTTAAGTTTCCGTGCGCAGCTTCGTGGTTGGAAATTCGTGTTCCTGAACGATGTGACTTCACCGGCGGAACTACCTGCAGACATTAACTCGCTCAAGACTCAACAGTTCCGTTGGACTAAAGGTGCGGTGGAAGCGGCGTTAAAATTATTGCCGGCAGTATGGAAGTCATCAATGCCGTTACGAGTAAAGTTGGAAGGCACTGTACATTTGACATCCAACATTGTGTTCCCATTCATCCTCGTTGTTGCCATGCTGAATATTCCGATGGTGCTGATCAAGCATTTGTCGGAGGGACGTGAGTATGATGACCTGTTTACCATGATGTCCATCTTTGTTTTGGCATCTATCTCCACATTCCTTTTTTACCTTCATGCTCAGCGCGCCATCCACTTAGATTGGCGTCGTCGCCTGCTGCTTTTTCCAGTTTTCCTTGCCGGAAGCATGGGCTTAGCCGTAAACAATTCGAAAGCGGTTCTTGAGGCCTTGTTTGGCAAGAAAACAGAATTCAAAAGAACACCCAAATACAAAATTGTTGATGCGCAGGACGATTGGCGTACAAAGAAGAACGACTTGGCGAAGAAAATTGGCATTGAAGTCATCGTTGAACTGGCCTTAGCAGCGTACTTCTTTGTAGGCATTTGTACTTCGTTGTACTTCATGGAAATTGCGGCAATTCCATTTCAATTGATGTTTTTGACCGGCTTTGCAACTGTTGGAATTTTATCGTTACGACATCGATTGAATTCTTAAGTCGAGTCCAACGTCTCCTTACGAAGTGCTTCTCAAACGCGAGGAGCACTTTTTTTATTGTCATAAGACAAAGCACACGCAATTTGGGTACGTATGTAAATGGTGTACTTCAATAGTGGTGTGTTTATGAGACAGTACTCGATAGTCTTCGTGGTGTTCAGCTCGTTGTTCTTAATGCCGAGTCTTACGACGGCGCAAACCATGACGCGGGATGCGTATTCATTTGATAACGTAATCGGACTGAATTTTTCGACAACAACCGGCTCAGGACTGTTTTATGAACGCCGATTAGGATCGGACTTCAGAATTAAAGCCGTGGGGTACTACTACTTGAGCGACAACGGGCAGAATTCCAATACAGTGCTTAACACCGCGATTGAGTGTCAGCTTGACTTGTTTAGAGTACGAATGGAATCCTACGCCTTGCGGGCTTACGTGTGCACATCGGCTCGATATTACCGAGAAGACAATTCTTCTGTTGACAGTTACATAGTGAAAGGCGGAATGTACATTGATACAACAGTCGCGCAGTCAAATTTTCTCAATAGTTACAACTTAGGATTGGGCATTGAGATTCTCATTGAGAAACGCTTTTCATTTGGTTTGGGACTTGGCTATGGATTTCGAGAAGAGCGACTGTTTCCGGATATGTATGATCCATCTCATTATCCGGTGCGAGAAATTCTTCCAACGATAGGCATCGACTTTGGTGTTCATTTCTGACCGAGCTTCTATGCAACGACGAATTACTATTCTGGCAGCTGCCTTGTGTTTGTTATTCACCGGTCGTGGAGTATGGGCTCAGTCGGCAGCGGACTCAACATCGGGGAGCAATGCTGGCGTTAAAGCGGATTCAACGACACACGTAGATTCCACGCGTAGCGCGGGGTCATCGCTTCCGGATGCCTTTAGCATCCAGAATTCGCGTTCAATTCCCGCCGAGATTGCTTTGAGACCCAACTCGTGGCAGATTGGACTGGGATACAGCTTGTTAAACGATTTATCGCTGCGAGCAGCCTATCAAACCGGAGATTTATTTGGACTTCAAGCTTCAATATCCGGATACTCTTCCACTAGTGCCACGTCAACAGAGTATCGCTACCGAGCATCGCTCTGCGGGCAATTGTGCCTGATTCGAAATACCAACGGAGTGGCCTACCTGGGATTTGGAGCAGAGTGGTTTAGAAGGCCAAATTATTGGTACGAGTATGGTTATTGGTCGACTTGGGGATCTCAGTACAGAACGAATATCGAACCGTTTTTATGTATAGGCGGCTATGTCCATGTATATTCGAGACTATCCCTCTCGCTCATTGTTACCGTAGATAGTTACACCTTTGCTCAGCCCCAAGACCTCTACTTTCTGTATTATTTTCCGCCTTACTATCCCGGCTTTGAGATGGGTTTGAGCGTGACTCTGCTCTGACCCCCAATAAACTGGACCGATATTCTATTTCTTGTTGTTGAGTTTTTCAAGGCATCCGATGAAGTTG
>JBDHXF010000078.1:0-8757 GCA_039810585.1 Chlorobiota bacterium | reverse complement strand
GCACAACATCCCTGTTCTCCGTTTGCACGCCAAAGAAGGTCTGGCCCTCATCAACGGCACTCAGATGCAATGTTCGTTTGGGGCCTTGGCAGTTCATAAGGCGCTTCGCCTAGCGGAACTTGCCGATCTTGCCGGTGCCTTTAGTGCCGATGCGCTTCGCAGCACGGATCGCGCGTATGATGCAAGATTACACGCGTTACGACCCTTTGCGGGTCAGACGCGATCAGCCAAACTGCTTCGTTTTTATCTGCAAGAGAGTCAGATTCGAGAGTCGCACCGCACGGACGATACCCGCGTGCAAGACGCCTATTCTATCCGCTGCATGCCGCAAGTACATGGCGCCTCGCGCGACGCCATCACGTATGTCAAGGGTATCATCAGCACCGAGTTGAATTCCGCCAATGATAATCCCTTGATTTTTCCTGAGCAGGGTGACCATTTAGAGGGTGGTAATTTTCACGGTCAGCCCCTAGCCCTAGCCCTCGACTTCCTGGCCATTGCCTGCGCTGAACTCGCCAACATCAGCGAACGACGCATCGAGCGTATGGTGAACGGTGCGCTCAGCAACGGTCTGCCGCGTTTCCTCACCAAAAACGGCGGCGTTCAGAGCGGAATGATGATTGCTCAATACACCGCCGCAAGCATCGTGAGCGAGAATAAGGTGCTGGCTCATCCGGCAAGCGTGGATTCCATCCCAACGAGCGCCAATCAAGAGGATCACAACTCAATGGGAAGCATCGCCGCGCAGAAAGCTCGCACGGTGGTTGAGAACTTGCAGAGTGTGCTGGCTATCGAGCTGCTGTGCGCGGCGCAAGCCATCGATTTCCTCCGACCCTTACGATCGAGTCCCACCTTGGAGTCGCTCCACGGTCTCATCCGTGACGTAGTTCCTTTTGCCGAACAGGATCGTATTTTGTACGACGACGTCGCGGCAGTTCGAGCCCTCATCGAGAGCGGAAGGATAGACACTCTCTTTTTTGATTGGCACTAAGTGATTTTTTATTCGTGTGCCGCTTTGCGGCGCACGAATAATGACCCATCGCGCAGATCCAATCAGAACCATGCGCCCGTTTCGCTCGGTGTGTCGTTGTGCGATCTAGTGAGCAGATCACGTTTGCCCACACACGTTTTCCAACCCTGGTTCCATCATTGGGAGTTGACAATGAGTGCTTATTCGCGAGTGGTGGTTTTTCTCCTGTGCCTTGCCTTCGGTCTTGGCACCGGCAATACTTCGTTGATGGCTGCTGATCATCTGAGCGTACACGGTCGGTTTTTGACAACGCCGTGTGGTGACACGGTGTTGCTTCGAGGCTTCAATAAGATGTGTGTCTATGAGTCCAATCGGTGGGGAATACCGATGATGCCTGACATGAAGCGCACCGGCGCCAACGTGCTTCGCATCGTGTGGACCACGAGTGCCGATGCGCATATGATCGATACTTTAGATGCCGTAATACAAGCGTGCATCGATAATGCGATGATTCCCATGGTTGAGCTGCACGACGCCACCGGCGATTGGTCGAAGCTGGGCGACGTTGTGAGCTATTGGCTAAAGCCAGCTATGATCACGATGCTGAACAAGCACCAGGCCTACCTGATGATCAACATCGCCAATGAAGCAGGGGATTTTGATGTGACGGATGCCGAATACAAAACGCAATACAGCGGCATTGTAGCGCAATTCCGTGCTGCAGGACTGCACATGCCACTCGTGATTGATGCCGACGGCTACGGACAAAACGTGGATGCGATTATTAACGATGCGTCAGATATTATCAGCGCCGATCCGGATCACAACCTGATGTTCTCGCTGCATGCCTACTGGCAGCCTAAGTATTTTCCCAATCCTTTCGCGCTCTTCCAGACGAAGATGGCTACGGTGGTTGCTCAAGGCATACCACTCATCATCGGCGAGTTCACGGGCTGTTATACCGACGATCCGAACAGTACCGACGATATGTGGAAGACATTACTCCCTACCTGTCAACAACAGCGCATTGGGTGGATTGCTTGGGAGTGGGGTCCGGGCAATGCCGACTACTCGACCGACCCACCCACCGACTATCCAAAAATGGACATGACGGCTGATGGTAGTTATGCAATGATCAAGGACGGATGGTCGCGAGAGGTGCTTCTCAATGATGCGAATAGCATTGCCAAGACCTCCGTCACCTGCGACTACATAAAGAATAAAGGGGTGTGTTTATCGAACGCTGTCGAACCTGCAACCGCAACTTCAACACTAGCTTTTGTGCATTATGAAGCGACTGCCAATCAGATTCGCGTGTGGTGTAATGAGCCAAGTGTAATAACTATTGTTGATATGGTAGGACGGGTCGTCTTCCAATCCACAGCACGAGGAGAACAAATAGTTTCGGTGGAATCATGGCCGGCCGGTCTCTACCTGGTTCGATTAGATAATTCGATGCACGCGAAGAATACGGTCTGCGCATCGTTTGTGAAGTAAGCAAATCGCTTCGCATCGTTCAACGGTGGACTGACTAAGAGTCGCTGTCATCCCCATCTGCCGAGGGCAATTCGAGATTCTGCATGGGCTGCAAGGCATTGCCGACAATGCCTTCCAAATCACCACGAATACGTAAGGCGCTCCGTTCGGTGCGTTCGATTTGTTTGAGTCGTTTGGACCAGATTTTTTCGAAGGCGCGTCGTTCATCGTCAAGTTCTTTGCGCATGGTGACGAACACTTCGATCATGGACTTCATGTGATTGGCGAAGTCGTTGCCCGTGAGATAATTGTAGAGCATGTCCATCTTGTCGCTCTTACCCTCAGCCGCGCGGCGTTGCCGAGCAATTTCGACGATGCTCTCTCGGAGCACCGTTGCCAGAGGAATCGCGTAGTCTGGCGAGCACACCCACACACCTTGCAGATTGCCAAAGCTGTCGATGCCTTCGGGCAAAACAGCGGAAACTATTACCGACACGTTTGCGTGTGTCTCGCGCATGTCCTCTTTGAGTTTGGAAACCCACTCTTTGCTCCAAGCTTTGGTGCGCTTGAATTCCCAGAGGATCATACCGCAATCGTGGGAGCTTTCGATGACGCGGTGTGTCACGTCGGCTCCGCGGACGCCTTTGGGAACCGGCTTGATGTCGTCGAAGAGGAAATTCGAACGTAAGAGTTCTTCCAGTACTATTTCAAGAACTTCGCCCTGCGTTTGCTGCGAACCTTGCTGACTCTTTCGCTGAAGGTCGTCGATGAGTTTCTGCATGTCCTCAATCTTCTTGTCCTTCTCCACCTCCCGCAAGCGAAACTGCTCGTTGAATTGTCCCTCCACCTGCGTGCGCACTTTTTGTCGCTCCTCGGCCATCATCCGCTCAGCTTCAAGCGCAGCGCGCTCCTGTCTCTCCTCCAACTCACGAGTCTTGCGCAGAAGCTCAATCTCTCGTGCGTTTTGGTCTTTGGACAGTCTCTTCTGCTCTTCTACATTCTCTCTCAAGGACTGCAGCTCGGCTGAAACGGACTCGCGCGCTTTGAACTCTGCTGCTTTTTGCAACTCTGCCTGCTGCTTTGCAAGCGCTTCCCGAAATTCTTCATCTCGCTGACGCAGAGCAGTCTCCGCCTTCACTCGAGCCTCGTCAAGTGTACGACGTTGCTGCTCCCATTCAGACGCTGCTTTGGCCTGTTCTTCTTTCGAGCGCGCTTTCAGCGCTTCCTCGCTCTCCCGGAAACGCTTGGTGAGATCCGCACTAATCTCTTCCCGCAGCTGACGTGCAAGGGCTTCGGTGAGATCAGCACCACAATTGGGACAACTCAAGACACTTGAAGTCTGCATAGGCGTAGAGAGAGGTGAAGGACAGAGTGATGATTTTCACGGGTGACAGGATGGCAAACTACGAGAGGATGCGACACGAATTGTCGCTTCGTCGGCGGGAAATTTTCACATGGAGCGAGCCACTCGCTCATGATGAAGCGAGCCACTCGCTTTTCACGAAAGCAAATCGTATGATCGAATATTCTTAGTATTTCGAATGGAGGCTGAGTTTAGACTCAATTCCGCATGAAATATGCATGAATACTTTTCTTAGAGCCAGAGGCTCGCCTGGCAAGTGAAAGGCAATAAAAAAACGCCTCTCGAAAGGAGAGGCGTTTTGAACCTGACGACGGAAGATGGCTTATTGCATGCTGTCTGCAATGATGACGCTTGCGCCACCTTTGGTGAGCATTTTGCCGGAGACGGTGACTTTAGCACCAGCCATATCTGCAAGCTTGGCTGAGGCATTGGTACCGTCGGAATTCAGCACAACGTAGCTCTTCTTGCCAACGCAAAGACAGAGCACTTCGCCGCGGGCGGCTGCTTTTTGAGCTTCTGCTTTTGAGAGTGTTGCGCACTTTCCGCCAGCGCAACCCAACAAGGTGCAGACGGTGCCGGAATAACCTTTTTGCTTAGCTGCAGCCTTGGCAGTGGTTTTCGCAGCAGGAGCCGGAGTGGCAGGAGCCGGAGCGGCAGCAGATGTAGCTTCCTTTTTCTTCATGATGCCCTGTGAAAAAGCTGCTGGAGCTAACACAAGAACGAGAGCAAGTGCAAGGAGTTGTTTCATGGAAATGTAAAACAGAAATAAACGTGATAAAAAGAACGAATTCAAATGCGATTACTTAGTAGCAGAAATCTTCAGAACGTGGGTAGCCTTGGTTCCTGGACCATCAAAGCCCATGTTTTGCTTCAGAGCGTAAGGGATCAACGATGTACGTTGTACGGATGCATCTACTTCGACATAGTCGCCGTGTGAATCGTGTTGCACAATTTTACCACCAGCAGACTTAATGAAGATCTTTGCAAAGTTGTTGTCTTGAGTGAGGCAGTAACACACGAATCCTTGCGAACCAGCAACGTCAAACTGAGTTTGAAACTTCGACTTGCGAGGACCATTAGGGTCGTTCAACGCGTAACTGTCAAAAACGAAATTCAAGCTATCACAAGGAATGTTATATATGGAGTTAGTATCAGGCCCAAAAAAGTAGGTGTTCCGTGGTGTCCCGATTGTGTAACCCGAGAGTGAAGGCGAACCGAAGTTAATACTTCCACTATTTGTATCAAAACACAAGTCCCACTCGTCTGCAGCCTTAATGGTCAACTGCGTACCGTTTTTCAAGTTCAAACCGCTACCTAAATCCGAAGCTGCAGAATACGCGCGAAGATTGGGATAACGAGTTGCAGTTGCCCATGTGAGCGTAGCGGCTGAGGAGTTAGAGTCGCCAACGGCAACCAGGCTCATTGTCCACGACTTTCCGGCTGCGAGTGGGTGCAATTCAACCCAACCCGGACTTCCCGATCCTTTTGGAATTTCGAAGGTGGTGGTAGCCGTACCACTGACTGCGGTAAGCATGTACTTCTTGAAGCCTGTGTTGCTTTCGGATGATGAAGCATCGAACATGATGCGGATTGTTGAGTCGTTAATCGACATTGCTTTCAAATTGCTCGGGGCAGAAGGAACGAAAGCAACCGGTGTGGTTGTGGTATCATTACAGCTCGATAAAAAAAGTGCAGTTGCCAGGGCTGTGAAGGCAAAAACAGCACTCATACTCTTGCGTAGGGTCATTGTATCTCCGTACAAAATGTTAAAAAAGAATGGTTTCAATAGGAATGTACAAATATAGTAAAGGGCTCCAAACGCCCGAAGATGGCGCGTAGCGCTACCGAATCATCATCAATAAGACGTTTCTCCTGCAAAGCGAACACCCATTGTACCCAACTCTGCACGAATCGGTTCCGTGCCAACAATGGTTTCTGCGGCAATTGCTCGGCACTTGATCGCTGGCAAAACTCCGGTGATGTTCACGAGGGCTTCAGACACGTATTTTTGAAGATTGTATGACAATTGAGCAATCTGTACCGCGTTATGAGTGAAGCCGTTCGATCGATGTTTGCCGACATATCCGGTCACTACGACGTGATGAACTCGGTGATTAGTCTCGGGATGCATCACTCATGGCGACGCCGTCTTGTTCGCCTCAGTGAGGCCAAAGCCGGTGATCGCGTTCTTGATTGCGCGAGTGGGACTGGCGATCTGGCTTTTGAGTTTAAACGAGTGGTTGGCGACAAGGGCAGCGTAGTAGCCACCGACTTTTGCGAACCCATGCTTGCGCATATTCCTGAGAAAAGTCAACAAAATAGTCTGCACGTAGACGTTGCTGTTGCCGACGTGATGAACCTGCCCTATGCCGACAACAGTTTCGACATCGCAAGCATTGCGTACGGAATTCGAAACGTGGACGATCCGGTTCAAGGCTTGAGCGAAATGTGCCGCGTTGTACGCGATGGGGGACGCATTGCTGTTTTAGAAACCGGTCAGCCTCATGGCCTGATACGCGTTCCCTTCGCTGTGTTTCAACGACTCATTCCTCTGGCCGGTCGGCTCGTTGCAGGAAACCGAGCAGCCTACCACTACCTGCCAACCACGGCTGCGACTTTCCCCTACGGAAACTCCTTTTTGAAACTCGTCAGAGCCATTCCTACAGTTGAGTCTGCTTTCGCCTTTCCACTCTTTTTCGGCGTTTCTTACCTGTATATCGTTAGAATTAGCAAAAAATAGGCGAAAAATGGACGTTAATACGTCCTGCTAAGGGGCTGATTCGATTGTTCTTGCCCATTTTTGGCGTATTTTTGCAAACTGACCAGGGTTCATGCCTGTTCATTCTGAAGCGAAGCGATACGAATCTATCGCCGTCAGTCTGACCAGTCATCGTTCCCTTCAGTCTAAGTCACCATCGATTAACCACTACAGCAGGTTTTCAATGCCTCCGAAGCCACTTAGTATTCTGTACGTTGCGAGCGAGGTGTACCCATTTGCCAAAACGGGTGGTCTGGCCGATGTGTCCTACTCTTATCCTATAGCCATGCGAGACTTGGGACACGATATTCGTGTCATGCTCCCAAAATATGGGAATATCAGTGAACGCAAAAACCATATTCATCAGATCAACCGCTTGTGTGATATTCCCATTCCGGTGGGTGATATCACCGAACCGGCAACGGTAAAATCCTCATCGATCAACAACCCGCGCACCAAAGTACAAGCCTACGTGACCACCAATTTCAACTACTTCGACGCGAAGAAGGGTTTGTACTCCGATCCGATTACAGGTGCCGCCTATAACAACGACGAACGTTTCATCTTCTTTGCCCGCACCGTTGTACAAACGTGTTTGCTCCTAGGCTGGTTCCCTGAGATCATCCACTGCAACGGCTGGCAAACCGGACTCCTTCCGGCATACCTACGAACCTTGTATGCCAAGGAGTTTGCCAAGACGAAAATTATGTTCACCCTGCACAACCTTAGCGAACAAGGGGTATTTCCTTCCACTGCCTTTGCAAAAACCGGTCTTCCAAAAGAAGCCAGTTCAAAGGTATGCCAAGGCAAAACTCTCAACTTCACCAAGGCCGGTATCGAGTACTCGGACATAGTGACCACCGTGAGCCCGACCTACGCGCAAGAAATTCGCAAGGACAAGAAGATTTCCGGTGATTTGTCGGCACTCGTGAAGTCCAAAAACATCGAGGGCATCTTGAATGGCATCGATCCTTACGGCTGGATGCCCAAGAGCGATACCTACCTGAGTAAGCACTACGATGCCACTTCTTGGAAGCAAGGCAAGCACAGCAACAAGCACAAGCTTCATGAGAAGCTGGGCTTAGCTGTGGACGAATCCCTTCCGCTTATCGGAATCATCACTCGCATTTCGGAGAACAAAGGTGTACAGTTATTCTTGGAGGCTGCGCCTAAGATTCTCTCCGAAAAGGTACAAGTGGTGTTTCTTGGCGACGGCGATGTCAAGATGAAGAAGGATTTGGAGAAACTCGCCACCAAGTTCAAAAAGAACTTTGCGCTTCGTTTGGGCTTTGATGATGAACTCGCACACTTGATTGAAGCGGGTTCAGACATGTACCTCATGCCTTCGCTCTATGAACCATGCGGTCTCAACCAAATGTACAGCATGATGTACGGAACGGTACCGGTTGTGCGGCATACAGGCGGTTTGATTGATACAGTGAAAGACTTCGATCCGAAGTCCGGCAATGGAAATGGCTTGGTGTTTAAGAAGTTTACGGCCGAGGATATGATTTCAGCCGTGAAAAGAGGCATCAAACTGTTTTCAGAAGCTGAGGCTTGGTCCGGACTGGTGAAGAATTGTATGTCCAGCGACTTCACCTGGGCCGCGTCCGCCAAGCAGTACGATGCTCTGTATCGTGAAATGGTGAAGTAAAAAGTCGGCGAGTTCGTGAAGAATTCATGCTCCGGCTGTTGTTCAGCGCCAAGCATGGTTCGTACAATGACGGTTATGATGCAACGCAGTCATCATTGTGGTGACTGCGTTGCGTGCTGTTTGGCCCTTCCGTCGAAGAACTTCTTCGCCGATGGTCCACATACAATATATTTGACGCTTCGGTGTTCATGCAAAAAGCTTTGCACGCTCCGGAGGCCATGTGCCTAAGGAAGTGCTTCGGCACTCGATGACTCTGTTCCAACGCCAGAATCTATGAAGTATAGTCTCTCTGCTCTCCTTCTCTCTGCCTTGATCGTTCTGTCCGCGTGTAACGACGCCCCTTCGGGTGTCGGTAGCGATGCCATACATGATACCGTATCGGCAAAAACCATCAGCTCGTTGACAGATCCCAACTTGATGACTGCCAGCGTGTGGAGGGATACCGTTGCTCCCTACGTATTCAATAGCGGACCCCTCTATGTAGGGCAAACAAGCTACAGTCGCGCGGCATCAATGTGCCGAGTGTATATCACAGA
>JBDHXF010000077.1:0-9613 GCA_039810585.1 Chlorobiota bacterium | reverse complement strand
AGATTACATGGCAGAAGAAAATGCCCAAAAACTGCAAATTCAGCTAGATTTTGCAGAAAACATTTAGGACACTACTGCTGTTAGTCAAAACAATACCACCGTTCTGTTTTCTATCAAATTAGGTGATAGGTCTGAGAATACATTGCAACATCCGAGTGTGGGGGTAAAGCGCTATTTCGACTCGACGCGATCTGTCATTTCAATCTATACGAAAGCGAAAAATCAGCATCGTATGCTCGTTCGATATGGACCATACTATTATGGAAACGGAACGGATGCCCTTGAGTTGTATGAAATGAAGTGGTCCTCCACTGACTCATTGCTGACATTTACAAAGCTATCAGATAGAGTTTTCAGTCAATTGGGTCAGTCTTGGCATTCCGGATGTCTATTTCAGCCTAATGATAGCTGTGTTTATCGAATGCAAGCAGAAAGGATTAACGTATCAGATGTGAAGTACTACAAGTCATATTTAAATATTTACAATTTAAGTAAAGATTCAATAGTGAGCGTAGTGTCTAATCGTTGTGATAGTGTGTCCGACATTGTACCACTAAAATTAAGCATGGATATCGATACAACTTATGACTTTGTTGTTACGAAACAGGATGGACACCAAGCAATTATTTATAGCGGTATAATAAGTGATAGCATATCCCCTATAGCAACAGCAACGTTTTGCATTGCCTCATTTTTGACAGGTTCAGAACCAGTTAATAAATTATGGCCGAAGTATCTTTGCGGTGCCGGTACATACATTAGTAAGGGGTACATGCATAGCTGCTTTAGCATTGATATCCTCTCAGACTCTTTGCAGAGTACAGTGAAGGAACAGCCTATCTCGTCGAAGCTACATGTACGCGTTCTTCCGACTCCTACAGCGAGTGGTCAGCAGGTGGAATTAGAAACGCATTCTTTGGGTACTGTGGTCTGTGAGTTGTCGATCGTCAACCTGCTCGGCATTAAGACTGTGATTGATCCCGGTTTCACGGTGCAAGACGGAACGCAGATACACCGCGTAGCATTGCCGTCCGGCATAGCAAAGGGCGAATATGTAATGCAGTTACTCGGTCACGATTGTAGCGCACATTGTGCAATCATCATTGAGTAGAGGATGTTCGCGCACCATTTGGAGTGGCAGCTTAACTAACGGTGCCAACTTTAGCCAGTCGTGCTGTCACGTTCTGCCCCCGCATTTCTAGCAGAGCACTGTTTGACGTGATTCTCTCTATGTTTGACTCAGTAGTTTCTCAACTACCTTCTTTGGAGTTCATGAAAGCTCTTCTCTACGCGATACTTGTTACTTCCCTTGTTTCGGCACTGTCGGCGCAAGACAACACTCCGAGTACCGGACTCAAGCCGCAGGCTGTTGTGATGAAGGAGTGGTGGAGAGTAGACGACAAAGGTTACGGTGTCGCGGGAATGACTTGGCTTGACAATTTTTACAATGGTAAGGGTGTACTGGTCGTGAGTACTCCGAGCGGAGTTCAATCATGGCCGCTGCGATACCCGGGAGATACCGTCAATGTGTTTTCATGGACCGGTGGAGACGCACACATTCGAACTGGTGATTTCAACGGCGATGGCGTCACCGACTACTTAGATGGAAAAGGCAATGTGTACCTCGGACAGGCTCAAGGTCTTCCAAAAGCGCCGGTACTAGTTGCACCACTTGATCCTATATCGTTAAACGCGGTATGTGACGTAAATGATGATGGCATCGACGATGTGATAACCATCAGTCAAAACCATACAACAGTTCTGTTTTCGATCAAATTAGGTGACAGATCAGACAGTACTTTGCAACATCCAAGTGTGGGGGTAAAGCGTTATTTCGACTCGGTGCGATCTGTCATTTCAATCTATTCGAAATCAAAAATACAGCATCGTATGCTCGTTCGAAATGGGGCATACTACTACGGTAATGGAACCGATGCCCTCGAGTTGTATGAAATGAAGTGGTCTTCCAATGACTCGCTACTGACTTTTAAAAAGCTATCAGATAGGGTTTTCAATCAATTCGGTCAGTCTTGGCTTTCCGGATGTTTATTTCAGCCTAATGATAGCTGTGTTTATCGTATGCAAGCCGAGAGGATTGATGTGTCAGATGTGGAATTCAGCAAGTCATATTTAAAGATTTATGATTTGAGCAATGACTCCATTACGAGCGTATTGACTTCAAGGTGTGATAGTGTTGCCTTAATAGTACCGCTTAAAGTCAGCATGGATAACGACTCTACTGTTGATTATGTTGTTACCAATCAAGATGCTCAACGTGCTACTATTTATAGTGGCAAGTTTAGGGATAGCCTATCCCCTATAGCAACAGCATCGTTTTGCCGAAATGTAGTATTAACAGGGACTGAGCCAACTATTGTACCGCATTTCAAGTATCTATGCGGAGCTGGTAAATATATAAGTAACAGCTATCTACACAACTGTTTTAGCATTGATATCCTCTCTGACTCTTTGCAGAGTACAGTCGAGGACCAACCCATCTCATCAAAGCTACAAGTACGCGTTCTTCCGACTCCTACATCGAGTGGTCAGCAGGTGGAATTGGAAACGCGTTCTCCGGGTGCTGTGGTCTGCGAGTTGTCACTCGTCAGCCTGCTCGGCGTTAAAATTGTGATTGATCCCGGTTTCACGGTGCAGGATGGAACACACCTGCACCGCGTAGCTTTGCCGTCCGGCATAGCAAAGGGCGTGTATGTAATGCAGTTACTCGGTCACGATTGTAGCGCTCATTGCTCAATCATCATTGAGTAGAGGACGTTCGTGCACTGTTTGGTATAGCGGCCTATGTGTGCCAACGTGATCCAATTAAGCGTGTCACATTCTACCCCCCACGTACCCAATCATCACCACACGCTCTACTCTTCGCTCAACCCGCTTCTTTCAAGAAGTTTCTTGACGAATTCGTTGGATTTGAGAGAGTGTCGTTCCCAGAATTGCAGACGCGGGTAGGATATTTATGATAGAATGGTGATCATTGAGACATGAATGTAGGTGTTCGTAACTCAGTTTTCGCACACAAAATACGAATTCAACTCCCCTGCGCTCAGCCATGTCGGCTCGTTTCTCTACCTTTGCTCGCGTAGCCTATGTATAACTAAGCAAAGAGCTTAGAACGCATGCTGTCGGTCTGTTTGAGCGCTGCTGCGCTCCACTCTAGACATCAATCAATTTGGAAATAGCGTCTCCACGTTGTGAAGCGTGAAGTAGTCATTGTCATCGATGTAATTACCATAGCCTATGGACTTCTCAGAACTCAGAGAAAGCGTGTACAGAGCTAAATCGCTCTGTACCTATAGCACGAGAATCGAGGCAGAAAATATTGCTGCTGATGTCATCCGTGCCGCAGAAGATGAGGGCAATCAACTCGACACAGCGCAGCGTGATGAACTACGCTGTGAGTCGTTGACGGTATTTGGCATGAGCGCTATGGCGAATAGTGACGCCCACGCAGCCATCGTTTTCTTCGATGAAGCATTGGAGTTAGCCGAGAAACATGGTATCAAGTGGACAAAAGGACAAATCCTCAATCACAAGGCGAATGCTCACAGAGGATTAGCCGAATATGGCACCACCTTGCGGTGTTTGGAGGAGGCTCTGAACATTTATGAGGATCTGGGAGATACGAGATCTCAAGGAACTGTTCATGCCAGTATGGCAAATCTGTACTTCAGCCAGGGACAGTTTGCAAATGCATTACAATGCTTTTACAAAGCGGTCTCCATACAAGAAAAACTCAATAACAAGAAGGCTCTTTCCACGCTGTATGGGAACATGGGATTGCTGTTCGTCGATCTCAAAGAAATCGAGAAAGCGCTGGAGTACCTGGAAAAGGCACTCGCATTGTCGGAAGAAAACAATAACATGGTCGAAGTATCGGCGTGGCTGGGAAACATCGCAGGTGTGTATATGAACATGTCGGACCATGCCAATGCACTCATGTACATGGCAAAGGCACTCAGGGTGGCCGAGGAGCTTTCGCTGAAGCAGCATATTGCCAATCACACGGCTAATATGGGATCCATCTATGGTGACTTTGGTGAGGAAGAAGCGGCATTGGAAATGTTTGAGAAGTCACTCGTCATCATGGAAGATCTTGGTCGAAAAGAAGGGATTGGTGTCATACACCTGAACATGGGGATGTCTCATAGGAGGTTGGGCCGATTCGACGAGGCGCTTCGGCGTTATCGCAAAGCTCTTGATCTGCATGAGAGTCAGGGAGAAGAAGTGCACATCAGTCAAGTGTATCAGGAATTAGGAAATCTGTACTCCAAACCAGAGTATTCCCACTACAACCCCACTCAAGCCGAGGAGTACTTTTCCCGTTCCGCTGCACTCAATCAGAAACTTGGGGTGCATAACTTCGACCTTCATCTCGACTACTACAACTTTCTCAAACGCGAGGGTCGTTGGCAAGAGGCCTTGCAACAGCACGAGATCTATAGCGAGCTCAAAGAGAAGGCTTTGAGCGATAAGGTGAAGCTCAATGCTTCGGTGCTCGATCAGCGATTGCAGCTTGCTGCCTACGAAAAAGAAATCGCCATTGCCAACTCCGTTGCTGATGCACGATTGGAAGTCACCACCACACTGCTACACAAAGTCCTTCCCGAGACCGTGGCACAACGTATGCTCGGCGGCGAAACGGAAATTGCCGATTACTATCCCTCGGTCTCCATTCTCTTTGCCGACATCGAGGGCTTCACTCCTATGTCAGCCGATATGCCTGCCGTCATCGTTGTCCGTTTGTTGAACTACGTCTTCCAGCAGTTCGATCGCATCATGAAAAAACATGGCTGCGAGAAAATCAAAACCATCGGCGATGGATACATGGCTGTTGCCGGTGCGCCAAATCCGTGTGACGATCATGCAGAACGTATTGCAGCCGCAGCATTGGAGATGCAACACAGCATCGAACTCCCCGAATCCATTCGTGAGCATTTACCGCCCGGTACGCGTTTCGGTCTTCGCATTGGCTTGCATACCGGCTCTGTTATCGCCGGCTTAATTGGCGAAGATCGCTTTGTGTACGATGTGTACTCGGATGCCGTCAACACCGCTGCGCGCATGGAACGTCACGGTGATGTGAACCGTATCCATGTGTCGAACGACTTCTTTCAACACCTGCAAAACCGTCTCCTTTTAAACGCTGCCGGCGGCATGAACCTGCACTTTGTGCGCCGTGGAGATGTGGAGATTAAAGGCAAAGGTTTGATGCGCACCTATTTTATGGAAAGTGCGCCCCTGCGTACAAAGGAAGCCTCTCAATAACAACACTCGTGCCCGAATGAAGATCCGAAGCGCGAGTGTTGAGGAAGACATGTTTTTGCTGTCAGTCGACAATAATTCTCCTTGTTACCTGCACACCTTTTTCGGAACTCAGACTCAGCACATAGATTCCGGGTCGGATGTCTTTCATGTCAATCGTAATGGTGTTCGTGCCCTGACGATATCGTGTTTGCAAGAGAGTTTTTTGCAAGACTCCCTGAAGATTGTAGAGCGACACCGAATACGAACCTTCGCTCTGCGCATCAAAGCTGCATTGCATGGAAGCGTTGCGAACCGGATTGGGAAATACAGTGAGTGCACTCAAATCGGTACCGGTCGAACTGCACAAATCCAACAGCGAATTGTCCTGTTGTTTATGCAGCAAATCGCACGCTTCATTGAGCATGAGCTCACCTTTTGAGACTCTGTCCATGAGTTTCAGTTCGTTCTGCAAGGGCAGACGGTAGCGATCGGGAAGACGATCCACAAAGTCTTGACTCGGCACAAAGTAGAGATCAACCGCCTTTACATGGAAGTGTGCCGTATCGATGCCGGCACGAGCTTGCAGAGTCTTCGCATCAACATCCTGGCGTGTTCCGAGGATTATGCGCACGGGAATGGTGGCACCGGTGTTCACCAGACGACCATTAGATCCAGGCTGCACGAAGTTCGCAGCGTTGCCGTGGAGCAGCGGCGATACACCCACAAGCTGCTGGTCAATCCACTCGCTGTGGTCGAAACCGGAGTGACGTTTGGATGGTTGATAGGAAACTTCAACCGATTGGTAGCCCACGGGCGACAGCGGGTTGGGTTGGGTGTAACTCCAGCCATTGTACGGTACAATGGTGTGCTTGTTGTCTTGTCCCAAAGGAAGCTGCACATCCTGCCGAAACAGAATTGTTGCGTGCGCCGTGTCGTAGCTGTACACTGAGCTCAACTCTTGTCGCTCACGAAGCACTCGCTTTGCTCGTCGCTCAGCCTGGCGTTCATCCGCAACAGTCTCCGTGGTGTTGGCACCATTGTCACGAGTGTTAAAATCATCCATGCTAAAGCGCACCGTCCCTTGATCCATCGTTACACCAAGCTTTTGAAGTTCCTCTGCACTAAGTTGCAGGTATTCAATTCCGGCAATGGATGAGGGCGTCGGAATTTTCTGTTCTTCAATGGCGGTGGAGACACCGCTGTAGGGAATGGCAAGATGCTTAGACCCCGCTGCGGCTGACAAGGCAGCAAGCTGCAAGCGATGCTTCGGGTTGAGCTCTTGCAGAAACTCCTTGGTCGGCACATAAAAGAACACAGCCATTTTATGATCGTCTCCCTGCGAAAAATCGAAGGCAAGGGGAACGATATAGCGAAGATACTTGTATGGTCGCTTAGCAAGCGGAAGCTCCGGCTTGGTAAAGAAATCCTTATCCAATTCGCCTTCCACATCGTGCATCATTTGTTTGAACTCGCGCTTAAACTCACGGTTCACATCGAGGGAACTCAAGTATGCGGAGTGATCGCAGGTCGCAATGCTGCTCGTTACACCTCCATCATGTTCAGTGAAGAAGACGGCGGCGTAGGGACTAAAACCCATGGGCTCGGACACATCCCACGACCGATCATACTTGATAGGATCGGTAAAAGAGTGATGTGGTTTGATGGCGATATTGGCGCGAAGGATGAGCTTCTTTGCATTGAGAGGATACTGCAGTTCATTGATGAAAGCCTTGGCGGAAGCGGGCGACTCATCTTCCACATATAATTCTTCGAGCACAGTACTGACCGAATCGCCTACCACGTGAATACCCAAGGCATCACATTCCTGACGATCGGGGAAAATGAGTGGACAATTCCCGCCAAGCGCGTACCCAAGCCCTGCGGACGCAGAAGCGCGTTTTGTAGAGTTGTCGTCAAGCGGCTGCGAAGCAGCGCGCGTATTAAAATCACCCTGAGAGTTCTGCGCGCCAGAAGCAGTCGCCTGGGCAACAGGCTGATTGTCCGATTGCGCGGTCGGAGTGTTGGGGTGGCCAAGCCACATCCAGAGAGCGGCGCTCAAGCAGAGAGCGCCAAGTGTAGAACCTATCATTGTTGTTTTCGATAGTGGAACAAGAGGTGGCGCGCCGGGCGAAGTCTGCACAGAACCACGACTACTTTGCTCCACCATGCTGCGCAGTTCATGGGGAGACAAAAGCGGTGTGGTACTCTTCGCCGTTTGCGCTGTGTGTAGATAATCTTCGAGAGTTTTCATACTTGTGTTGTGTGTCATCGTTTCGGTAGCTCCGCAATTGGCGACTCCATCTGCAAGGCAGAGGAGATGTGGTCGGAACTCAATGCATGGGTGTCTTGAGTGTCTGATGATTTGTCGTGTTGATCGGAGTTCTGCAGGAGATTTTTCTTACGGTCCGACTTCGTCGAACCAAGGTCGATGCCCAAGTCGCTTCGTAACAGTTTCTTTGCTCTGAACACGCGAATCTTAATCGTGGCGATGCTCAGATTGTGCATCGCGGCTATCTCTTTGTGAGGCAGTTCGATGATTTCCGCCAGCACAAAGATCTCGCGATACTGTTCGGGCAAACGGTCGATGGCATCGTAGAGTAGTTGAAGATCGAAGGCATCGTCGGCAGCCAGACCGGAGTCGTACAACTCCTGCATCGTCTGCGGATCCGTACTCTGCTGTCGTACACCAAAGGCACGCTTGCGAGCATGGGTCCGAGAAATGACGCTAAAGGCATAACTGAGAAAAGCGGCGTCATCCTTCAAACGGTCGAAGCCCTCCAGACACGAGGCAATGCTCTGGGCAAGTAACTCGCGCGCCTCATCCCGACGTCGCGTTACACTCAACGCGAATCGTTCCAAACGCTCATAATCGCGTTCGAGAAGGGAGAGGAAATGTTCGTTTCTGTTGAGCATTTGTCAAAGCGTCGTTTTGCGTTGGCTTATGGCCTTGGCGACAAGGGTATGTTCGTTGTCATGTGGTAGGTACAGCAGGCCCGGTTTTGGTTACAAGAAATGTTTGGGATGTTTGGGATGTTTGGGTTGCAAGAAAAATCCGCCGGCTTTTTCTTCGGAACAACCATAACGCCATCCTCTGTAACTTCTGGTATGAATGTATAGCGACTGTCACAAGTACACTTCGCTGTAACTTCGGCCCGGGCCGATCGTCTCTCACGCCGATATTTTTCTCACACTCAGTTTAAATGACCTATGAAACTCAGCGTAGCATTAGTTCTCGTGTTCTGTCTTGGTTTGAGTGGAAGCATCGACGTTCAGGCACTTGGACAAGACGAAGCCGTAACACTGCACACCAAAAACGGCGATCTCAAAGGCTCGTTACGCGTGGCAAGCGGCGGCCATGGCATGGTTGCCCTCATTATTGCAGGCTCTGGGCCAACGGACAGGAATGGAAATCAACAATCAGTTCAGAACAACAGTTTGAAAATGATCGCGGACTCACTCGAGGCTCACGGAATTTCTTCACTGCGCTACGATAAGCGTGGGATTGGTGAAAGTGCTTCTGCGATGACGTCAGAAGACGACCTCCGCTTCGATACCTATATCAACGACGCCATGGACTGGGCACAACTGCTGAAGAAGGATAAGCGCTTTCACTCCGTTGCTATCCTCGGTCACAGTGAAGGATCGCTTATCGGAATGATTGCCGCGCAACGTGCAGGTGTAAAGACCTACGTCTCCATTGCCGGAATCGGCTACCCTGCTTCAGAGGCGTTGAAACGTCAGCTCAAAGAGGGCGCACCTTCAGTCTCAGGCTTATGTGACACCTTAATCGACAGCCTTGCTCAAGGTCATTTGGTGTCAGCTCCTCAACAACTGTACATGATCTTTCGCCCAAGCGTTCAACCCTATTTGATCTCCTGGTTTCACTATGACCCCTTAGTTGAAATTGCCAAACTCGATGCCCGCGTGCTCATTGTCCAGGGTTCAAACGATCTGCAAGTCACCGTGGATGATGCCAACATGTTGTCCAAAGGCAAGCCAACTGCTACCCTGGCCATCATTCCCGGTATGAACCATATTCTAAAGATGGTGTCAGGCATGAAGGTAGATAACCTCTCCAGTTATAACGACCCGAGCCTGCCCCTTGCGCCGGAGTTCGTTTCTGTGTTGGTGAAATTTTTGCAGAAATAATCCCGAAGGTGGGTTGGGAGGATGATTGGGTTAATGATTGGACAAACGATTGGGCAGATGATTATCTGCCCCTACGGGTTTTGTGGAAACCGTGCTTTGTGTCGTTCGAGGGTTGAGTAGATGCAGGGCACATGATTATTTGCCCATGCCGATTTTTTTACGCGAGCGGTACTATTAGGTGTTGACTTGCGGGTGATTAGTC
>JBDHXF010000076.1:0-9983 GCA_039810585.1 Chlorobiota bacterium | reverse complement strand
ATGACTGCAGCCCCCCCGCCTCAACTCGCTGCAGGGCTCGCCGTCCTATATCACGTCGATAGTGTTTGTCACGGAAGTGCACGCAATCCACAGCTTTGTAGGCCAATTCTATTGCCTCCGCAATGGTTGGTGCAATGGCACTGAGACCAAGCACGCGACCACCGTTCGTAAGCAGATGACCGTCGTGAACCTTGGTGCCGGCATGATACACGCGCGCATAGCGCGCTGCGTCGTCCAGTCCTGTCACGTCATACCCACGCTCGTAAGCATCCGGATATCCACCGCTTGCGAGCACCACGGTGCAGGCTACTCCTTTGGCGACATTTTGCACTGTGCTCGGATCCAGTTTTCCCAGAGCGGCAGAATAACACAGCGCAGCGAAGTCACCGTCGAACACACTCAATACCGACTGAGTTTCGGGATCACCAAATCGGGCGTTGAATTCCACGACTGAGGGTTGGCCGTTGTCGATCATCAATCCCACAAACAGACACCCGATGAAGGGGTTTCCATCGTTGCTCATCACATCGAGAAGTGGACGAATAATAGACAGTTTGACGCGCGCCATAACCTCCTCGTCTACAACCGCAGCCGGGGCATAGGATCCCATGCCTCCGGTATTCTTTCCTAGATCGTTGTCGAAGGCGCGCTTGTGATCCTGAGCCGGCGCCAAGCAGAGAAAATCCTGTCCATCGCAGAGAGCAAAAACAGATGCCTCTTCACCCCTGAGAAAATCCTCCACAACGATGGTGTTGCCGGCTTCCTTAAAGAGCCCATCGGCCATACTCTGAAACGCCTCTATTGCTTGCTCGTGCGTTTCGGCTACCACGACGCCTTTGCCCAGAGCCAGGCCATCAGCTTTGATAACAACCGGTAATGCATGATTCGCAAGGTAATCCAGCGCTTCCTGACCTTGTGATTTCAAGAAGGTACGCGAGGCCGCAGTCGGAATACCGGCACGATGCATGAGTTCTTTGGCGTAGGCTTTGGACCATTCGATGCGAGCCGCAGCTTTGGAAGGACCAAACACTGCAAGTCCGGACGACCGAAGTACATCTGCCATCCCATCGGCTAGGGCTTGATCCGGTCCGATCACCACGCAATCGATGTGCTCTTGTACACACCAAGCAGCAAGAGCGATGTGATCGGTGTCGGACACAGGCGCAGCCTGTGCGTATTGAAAAATCCCCGGATTTCCCGGAGTAGCCCACAGAGCTGCACACGACGGCGATTCAGCGAGAGCGCGAGCCAAGGCATGTTCTCGACCACCGGAGCCGATAAGGAGTAAACGAAGCGATAAGGTCATAGTACAGGCTCAACTGAGCGGGTGTCAAAAAAAAGAAATGCGCATTCCGCGTTCCACGAATGCGCATACCAAGAGTTGAAAGAATAGTCTGTACGAGGATAAGCTCAGCACCGAATTGACAGAGACTTAAAATGGGACTTCGTCAATTTCGTTGGTCGGTGTGGAGCGCATATCAGGCACATCACGTGTCTTCGATTCCGCACGCTCTAAACGCCACGCAACCAGATTGGTGTAATACACCGTTTCACCATTGCGGTTCTGCGAGGGACGACCGCTCAAGTTGAACGACACTTTGATATCCTCGCCCTTGTTGAAGTTATCCAACGCCGAGCAACGATCCTGCGTCAGCTGAAACTTCACATACTGCTGGTACATACCATCTTGTGTTTCCAAGACAAATTCACGCTTGCGAAACTTCTCTGTAACCTGTTGTTCCGGATAGATTTCGTGTATTTTTCCTACGACTTCAAACGACATAGATACTCCAAAAAACGAATGCAAAAAGTGGATAATGGCGCGCTATCATCCCATGTCGGCAAGTTAACACGAGCCTAGGAATTGTCCAACCGTGGGGGCGGCAAAGGAAAAAATGGTGAAAAGTGAAAGTGGACATGCTCTGTCGTTTAACTTTTACACCGCCACGCGAAGGGAATCGTCCTCACCACCAAACCACCCTGTAACCATGTTCCAAGCTTAGAGCTGCCAGCCCTGGACCAGTAAAGGGATCTCCGACAATACTTCATCCAATTTGGCAACGTCCTTTCCACCGGCTGTAGCCATATGAGCTTTGCCTCCGCCTCCGCCTCCGAGGAGCTTGGCAACAGCACCCACCAATTTTCCGGCAGGGTGCGAGGAGCTAATATCGTCAGTCACCACACACACGAGCTGAACCTTATCGTCCATCACCGTTGCAAGCAGGCCTATACCACGGTGTTTCAATCCGTTGCGTAAGGCATCGCCAACGTCTTTCAATTGGTCGACCGACTGCACCTCCAGTTTCTGAACTACGAGGTGAATCGAATTCACTTCAATGGATTGTTCAATCATCCGCGGCACTTGGCTTCCAAGCTGTTCGGCTTGAAATTTCGAGAGTTCTTTCTCCACCTGACGGGTTCGCTCCAAAAGAGTCTCCGCGTGTTTCTTGCCCTGCTCGATGTCATCGTGGAGCTGACGAATAAATCGGGGTATTGCGGCACCACTGATGGCCTCAATGCGGCGCATACCGGCAGCGATGGCACTTTCCTGTATAATGGTAAACGCCCCAATTTCTGAGGTGTTTGTGACGTGTGTTCCACCGCAAAACTCGGCTGAGAAATTCTCGTCCATCACCACTACGCGCACAAAATCGCCGTACTTATCGCCGAAGAACATCTTGACGTTGGGAACCTTTCGCGCTTCTTCAATCGCCAGTTCAAGCGTGTAGACCGGAACTCGTTCAAAAATCTTGGCGTTCACAATGTCTGTTATCTCACGCATTTCTTCCTCGCTCACCTTCTCGAAGTGGGAGAAATCAAAGCGTAAGTGATTCGGCGCTACCAGTGATCCGGCTTGTTTTACATGTGAACCAAGAACGCGACGCAGGGCTTCGTGTAATAGGTGAGTAACAGAGTGGTTCCGTTGAATGTTCCAGCGACGCTCTGCATCTACTTCTGCGCGGGCCATGTCACCGATGAGTGGTTCTACCTCCCGATCGCAGAGATGGACGGTTGCAGAACCGGACCGGCGAGTGTCGACTACCGTGTAGCGCTCGCCGCCAAGAACAATCACTCCGGTATCGCTCTGTTGTCCGCCGGATTCTACGTAAAAAGGTGTCGATCTGAGCACCACTTTGTTATCCTGCACAAACTCCACATCGGCGTCGTGCTGCATGGTTTCGTAGCCCACGAAGCGTGTGGCAATATCCAGTTCGGGTAATTGCTCGTCGCTGAAACCGTGGTTCGCATGATCCTTTGCCGCTGCCTTTCTGGCAGCTCGCGAGCGTTCGCGCTGTTGTGTCATAAGACCATCAAAGCCGGCTACGTCGACGTCAAATCCATGCTCGCGGGACAAGAGCTGGGTCAGATCCAAGGGGAAGCCGAAGGTATCGTATAATTGGAACGCCTCCTCGGCCGACACAGTTTTCTCGCCACTATCCTTATTCTTATCAACAATCACTTGTACCCGATCCAAGCCACGTTCAAGGGTCTGCAAAAACGATTCTTCTTCAGCTTTGATGATCCGCTCGATACTGCTACGCATCTCGCGAACTTCAGGAAACACGTCGCCCATGGTGTCTGCCAACACAGCAACCAGTTTATAAATCACCGGATCGCGAAGCTCGATGGTACGAGCGTACCGTGATGCGCGACGAAGAATGCGACGCAACACATAACCGCGACCTTCATTTCCCGGCGTGGCTCCGTCGGCAATGGCGAAGGATAATGTCCGTACGTGATCGGCTATCACCCGCATGGCAACTCCATTCGGATCCGTAAGAGCCGGATGGTAGGCTCGACCGCTGAGTTCTTCGAGTTGGGAAAGTAAGGGACGAAACACATCCGTCTCATAATTCGAATTCTTCCCTTGAATCACTGCACAAGCTCGTTCAAAACCCATTCCCGTGTCAACGTGACGCGAGCGCAACGCTTCCAGGCTGCCGTCTGCCTTGCGGTTGTTTTGGATAAAGACGTTGTTCCAAATTTCAATCACTTCCTGTACACCGGCATTGACAAGCGATCGACCTGACTTATCCGCTGTGCGATCGTAGTGCACCTCGGTGCAGGGTCCGCAGGGTCCTGTCTCTCCCATCTCCCAAAAATTATCCTTCTCATCAAATCGCAGCACGCGAGATTCGGGGAGGAACTTTTTCCAGAGTGAATAGGACTCGTCATCGCTGCGATAAACCGTGGCATACAGACGTTCCGGATCCAGTCCCCATTCTTTGGTCAGCAGCTCCCAACTCCAGGCGATTGCTTCTTCTTTGTAGTAGTCACCAAAGCTCCAATTCCCGAGCATCTCAAAAAAGGTGTGGTGATAGGTATCATAACCCACTTCCTCTAAGTCGTTATGCTTCCCGCTTACGCGAATGCACTTCTGAGTGTCCACTGCTCGCGAATACTCACGTGTGCCTTTGCCAAGGAACACATCTTTGAACTGATTCATCCCGGCATTCGTAAACAACAAGGTCGGATCGCCATGTGGGATGACGGGAGCACTCGGTACGATGCGGTGACCGCGCTGCTCGAAAAAATGTAAAAACGAAGACCGAATTTCTTGCGAAGTCATAGTAATATTCAGTGAAGTGTATTCTACTGCCGGTGTGCGCCTAAGCTTACTAGGTATCTAGACCTAGGATTGTGATCCTACCCAAGCACCATGTGCTCAAGATCCATGGCCTTTACCAGCGCACCATCGTACAGTGCTTGAAGATCTGCAATGGCGATGTGTTCCCCACTCATGTTCAGGCTTTGACCACCAACGGTTCCGATGTGCGTGTGAGCCAAACCTGCTTCCAGGCAGTAAGCCTGTATTTCGGACCAGCGCTCCGGAGAGCAACTGATCACCACTCGCGATTGCGCTTCGCCAAAAAGCGCGGCAAAGGAATCGTCTACAACACTGTGACACTCACACCCTAGGAGCTCAGGTGATTGTATGCAGGATTCCGCCAGGCACACTGCCAAGCCTCCCTCAGAGCAATCGTGCGCGGAGGAAATCCAACCCTTGCGAATCATAGCCAAGAGGCTTCGTTGAAGCACAAGTTCTTTCTGCAGGTCGAGCATTGGAGCATCTCCCTTGGCTGCACCGAGCAAGAGTTTCACCACTTCGGAACAGCCGATGTCGTCACTCTGATCACCGAGCAAGACGACCATATCACCGCTGTGACGAAAACCTGCAGACACCGTGTGCTGCACATCATCAATTAAGCCAAGCATGCCAATGGTAGGCGTTGGGAACACCGCGTGATGCTGCGATTCATTGTGGAAACTGACGTTCCCACCGGTAACAGGAGTGTTAAGTGCCCGACAGGCATCTCCCATTCCTCGAATCGCTTCACGGAACTGCCAGTAAACCTCAGGGTCGTAGGGGTTGCCAAAGTTGAGACAGTTTGTAATGGCCACAGGCTCGGCGCCAACGCAAACACAATTGCGGGCAGCTTCCACAACGGCTGTCATGCCACCCACATAAGGGTTAGCATAAACGTATCGACTGTTACAATCGGTGCAGACGGCAAAGCCCTGTCCCGGTAGTTCCTTAATTCGAAGCACGGCCGCGTCTCCGCCACTTCGCTGCATCGTGTTTGTTCCTACTTGTGAGTCGTACTGTTCGTACACCCAACGTTTGGAACAGATCGTTGTGCTCTGCAAGAGTGACTCCAGCACCGCTCGTTTGGTAGTGCGAGCACAAGCGGCATCGAAGGCTGCGCGATCCAGCGTCCTTTGTTCTGCGATATAGAAGGCTTCTTTCCATTCCCGAACGTACACCGGAGCGCCTCCACCCAAGACTAAGGACTGAGCCGGAATGCGTTGAACGCAGCTCCCGTTACGATATACTTCCAAAAGACCATCATCGGTCACTTCACCAATAGTGGTGATTGGCACATCCCACTTCTCGCATATAGCCTGGGCGATGTGTTCCTTACCTTTTTCAACAACGACGAGCATGCGCTCCTGCGACTCGCTCAGCATGATTTCGTACGCACTCATTCCCTGCTCTCGCAGCGGAACCAAATCGAGGTTAATGCGCATGCCTGCGTTGCCCTTCGCACTCATCTCGCTGGTGCTGCAGCAAATGCCGGCGGCCCCCATATCCTGCATACCGACCACGACGCCGCTTTGGATGAGCTCGAGCGTTGCTTCGAGAAGCAGCTTCTCGGCAAAGGGATCACCAACCTGAACGGTGGGACGCATGTTTTGAGGATCCCCACTAAATTCCTTTGACGCCATCGAAGCACCATGTATGCCGTCACGACCCGTACCGGAGCCCATGATCATTACCGGATTACCTGCACCTTCGGCAATGGCAGAGGCCGTGGCATCCGTCTTGACGATTCCAACAGCCATGGCATTGACAAGCGGGTTATCCGTGTAACAGGAATCGAAGTAGATTTCTCCGCCAACGGTCGGGACTCCAAAGGCGTTTCCGTAATGCCCGATACCCTTCACTACACCTTTCACCAAATACCGAGTACGAGCAGATGTGAGTTCACCAAATCTGAGAGAGTTCAGTGCAGCAACCGGTCGTGCACCCATGGTAAAAATGTCGCGCAGAATACCACCTACCCCGGTAGCCGCACCTTCAACCGGCTCAATAGCACTGGGATGATTATGAGATTCAATTTTAAAGGCAATGGCATAACCACCGCCGATGTCGATAAGACCGGCATTTTCCTCACCTGCCTCCACCAACATTCGGCCGCCCGATCGTGGAAGAGTTTTCAACTGAAGAATGGAATTCTTGTACGAGCAGTGTTCGCTCCACATCACACTGTACACACCGAGTTCGGTGTAGCTGGGAGTACGGCCCAGTACTTCACAAATTTTCTCAAATTCAGCAGCGCTTAAACCGAGCTGCTTGGCGGTTTCGACGCTCACGGTGAATTCACTGTACACTGACGACGACGATACTTCTGTGGATTGAGGTTGTTCTGACATGGCTCGACAGTTGTGTGCATGAAAATCGAACACTCCGGCGGTCGTTCCGTCTACTGCGAGTGGCTGAGGGCGTTAAAGCAGACGACTGTTTTGCTAGGTTGACCGTGGAGAAGTACAAAGATACGGAGGGATGGACTTGATAAAGGAGACCGAAGGAAGTATGCAGCGAGGCAAATGGGGATTCTTTTTGGATTTCAATACGGGTGGCGATTCTCGCCACCCGTATCAAAAATCTACAGCGAAAATTAGCGGACGATATTGACAAGGGTGCTGTGTACCAGACCCTGGTCACCGGCGCGGAGGCAGAGGCGATAGGAACCACTTGCCACAGTCGAACAGTCGATGTTCAACGCACTGTCCACGTGTGACACTTCGCGGCGAAGCACAACTCTTCCATCAACATCCACAAGCTCAACACGAACATTGTCAACCGCTTCGGGCAGATTGACGCGAATTTGATCGGTTGCCGGATTTGGGTACACGCTATAACCCTTGATCAACAAATCGTCGAACTCAACTCCGGAAATTTCTCCATCAAAGAAACGCTTTGTCTGCAGTGCAATTTGGTTCTGCGCATTTTGGCTGAGCTGTTCAAGTCCTACACCCAGATACACCAATTTATAACTGCCCTCGTAGGTCAATCCACCAATTCTGGAGGATGTGACATAATAAAAAGCAGGAAGTGCCGGGGCGATCGGCGTGAATTGATCCGGATAGAAATATTGCTGAGTACCCGTTCCATAGGGAGCCGTGATGACCGACGTGGGAATAGACTTAAAGGCGCCATTTGTGGGGAACGCAATGTATTTCGTGTTCGACGTTGTACCATCCGCAACAAAAGTGGCGTGCATATAGGTCTCGTAAAAATTCCGTGTTGCACTCGTGGAGTGAGCGTTGGTGTCGGTCGATGCTAAGTCCCAGCCAAAATCCTGTCCTGCAGCCAACACATGCGTGCCATTGTCCATAAGTGTTTTCAGTGCTTGCATAGACACATCGGTAATTCCCGGGAATGCCCAGCTCACATTGTACCATACACTTTGCAAGCCGCTTAACGCATTGTTATCGCTGAAGATCTCGAAGACATTGCGATCCATTTTACCTGTACTCGAAATTCCCGCACTAGCCATTGCCTGCACATAGACGGAATCGAAGGTGAGCGCGTCGGGGTGCGACATCAACAAGTTCTTCACACCGGACATGTAGTAAAAGGTTTTCTTGATCTGCGGCGACATCGGATAGGTTTTGGAATGGAGATATACATCTACACTGGCTACCGCAGACGAATCGGAGGGCATGAATTGCACCGATAAATCTTGCGACGACCCGTTGGCAATAGTGAATTCTCCTCCAGTGTATTCCTTGCCATCAACCATGGTCTTGATCGACCAATCCGACGGAATGTGCGGCACTACTTCAAGTGTATAGGTTTCGTCAGCACCAAGGATATTTTTCAGCTGGGCACTAAACTGTCCGTCAGTTTTGGTGGCAACCGTTTTAGCAATAGGTCCATCGGTGGACATCTCACCAACTTGCTGCGTAGTCCCCCCCATGGCGGCCACTTTGGCACCGGTGTATATTTCTTGCTGATCTTCTGCAACAAACGCAGCCACATCGCAATTGGCCACATCAAAGTTATCCGGCACTGTGTAGGTATAGGTCTTCTTGAACAAGGTACCTTGTGTCGTGACCAAGATCTCGTCGCCCCACTGTCCTGTGAGCATCCAACGTAACATGTGCATGTGGTGGTATTCATCATGATTACCATTGGCATAATCTTCCTGAAATCCGATGACGTCGTTTTCGAGAAGCACCACATTCATTCTATTCTGAGGCGCGGGAGAATCGCCCGTATAATACGCTTCAACATCTACGGTGAGAAGGCGCGTGACCGGGTCAAATGTTGAGTGGAGTCCAACATTAACGGGACTATCCATATTCATCTCAACAGGTGCTGCCAAATCCCAATCTCCACGCCCCATCGACGTTCCGTTGGTGGAAGGGCTGGCGGACAATGCCGGAAAGAAATGTCGGTTGATCGTTCCGGCAGGATAACCTGTAACCTGAGCCTGTTGATCGATAGCCTCACCAAATTCAGTGCGAAAATCGGGCTCCGTCGAACTTGGTTCAGCATAACCACCGCTGTGGATATTAATGAGCACAGGTTCTTGATTGTACTTGTTGTATAACAGGGTCGCCAGTCGGTGTCCATCGGGACAATACCCGCAATTAATACCGGTAAACTCCTCCAGTACAATAACTCGATGATAAGGTTTTGTGGACACTAAGCTCTGCGCCCAGGCAAGCTGACCTACACAAAGCGCGATAACAAGCGTCAGAAAAATTCTGCTCTTCATGTGAACTCCGGAAATGTGAGAATCCAAACGTGACACGATGCTGCCGTAGCATCCCCGCATCGATACGGACAAAATAGTCAGAAATGCCCTGTCATCCGCAGATAAATCAAGAGCTTCCGTGAAAATTCCCGGCTTGAGCTCTTCGTGTGTTTAGGAGCAAACAGGCACTCGGGTTTCCCGGTTATTATCCGGAAAAATTTGAACGCAAACCGTAGAGACCGGACTGTTCACTTAGCTCAAGTGAAACAAGCGACGAAAGGTTTGCCGCATCCGCAGTCCACGCCAATTACATTGATGGCAGCGGTAGTGGGCAAAGGGAGTAATGAGTCGCAACAACGTTTCGACTCGAGAACGAGGATGGGAACGAAAAAGGCGTCCTACTCCGCCACAGGAGGGACATGTGTGAGTTGATAGATGTTGTGCCATGTTTGGGGCTTGCGGTACGTGGGCGTTGATTCTACCACTGCTCAGAGCCGAGCAGATAAGCTCGTCAGTCCATCGGCACCCGTCGTTGCACATACGCATCGTAACTCAAGGCGGCAATAGCTGATAGGAGTTCAGCTTGAGTGGACACCAAAGAATCGTGCCAATATCGTTCCACGTAGCGGGTTGAATAGTCGCCACTACGGAAAGGTTCGGAATCGATGACAATTCGGCAGAACGGAATGGTTGTTCGAAATCCGCTCACAACCG
>JBDHXF010000075.1:0-10091 GCA_039810585.1 Chlorobiota bacterium | reverse complement strand
GTTTTGTAAATACTCGTTACATCTACAAATACAACTTAGGTCAGAAGCATCTGGCCGTTTAAACATACGATCTCACGGTCGCAAGCGACCGACCTGCATCTATTCCCATGAAATGATGAGTTAGCTGATTTCATACTGAATTTCAACATGCGCGCTCTTTACGCACGCGACTTTCCACAGATTTATGCACAAAACGGTGCTTTTTGCGGTGCTGACTGAGAGGCTCACGGTTGCAGGCGACGGGCGTGTTTCGACTTGAGACAGGGTTGCGATCCGCGCTCACTCTGCCATCATCGTCATCAGGCGTTGGACGGTTTCTTCGAAGTCGATGGATTCGTGGGTGTCTTGCTTGAGGAAGCTGCGGATTTTCTCGATAAGGGCAACGGCTTTGTCGAGACGTGGGTTTGCGCCGGGTTGGTAGGCGCCTACGTTGATGAGGTCTTCGGACTCGGTGTAGATCGCCAGCATTTCTTTGAGCTTTGAAGCCGCGGCGCGGTGGGCCTTGGTGGTGATGTCGCCCATCACACGACTGAGACTCGGCAGGATATCGATAGCCGGGTAGTGGGCTTGGGCGGCGATTTTTCGAGACAGTACGACGTGACCATCTAAGATACCACGTGCGGTGTCGGAGATGGGTTCGTTCATGTCATCACCTTCCACGAGCACGGTGTAGAGCGCTGTGATGGTGCCGACGTCCGAAGTTCCGGCGCGTTCCATGGTTTTGTGCATGAGCGAGAATACGCTGGGCGTGTAACCCTTGGCAGTTGGAGGTTCGCCTACAGCCAGACCAACTTCGCGTTGGGCCATGGCAAGACGGGTGACGGAGTCCATCATGAGCATCACATCAAAACCAAGATCGCGGAAGTACTCAGCGATAGTGGTGGCGGTGAGCGCGGCTTTGATACGGATGAGCGCTGGTTCGTCGCTGGTTGCGCACACTACGACGGAGCGAGCCAAACCTTCTTCGCCAAGATCTTTTTCAAGAAACTCGCGCACTTCACGACCCCGCTCGCCGATCAGACCGATCACGTTGATGTCGGCCGAGGTGTTACGGGCAATCATACCGAGAGTGGTGGACTTCCCCACACCCGAGCCGGAAAAAATCCCTATCCGTTGTCCCTTACCAATCGTCATCACCCCGTCAATCGCGCGAATGCCGGTGGCGATTGGTTCGTGGATTCGCTGACGCAGCAATGGGTTCGGAGGTTTGGCGTAGATGGAACGTACATCGTTTACCACAAAAGCACCTTTGCCATCCATGGGTTGACCGAGACCATCGAGCACTCGACCTAAAAGGAATTTGCCGACGGCGACGCTGAGCGGACGGTGCGTCGCGATCAATTCCATGCCGGGCATGAGGTCGGCGGATTGATGCAGCACCATCGAGAGAATACGGTTATCCTTGAAGCCCACGATTTCGCACTGACCGACGATGTCCTGATTGCGATCCCGAATTTCCAGAACTTCGCCAATGGGGGCCATCGGACCCTTGCTTTCGATAATCAAGCCCACCACGTGCGTAATCGTTCCAACAAACTCAGCGGTGTTGCTGCGCCGGATGCTGTACGTTAAACGGTCCTGCAAGGTGGATGCGATCATAGCCAAGGTGTAAGGAGATTAAAATTCTTCGGTGAGTTCCTTCACGCGAACGGTTTCGAGCATCTCGCTGCGTAGTCGTTCAAGCTGGGTGCGGAGTTGTGCATCGACGTGCCCCATGGCCGTCTCCAACACGCACGAGCCATTTTCAATGCTGGCGTCTGCCTGCACCTGCACTGCCCGCAAGGTGCTGGTAGAATTCAACAGTTCCAGGTGAGCGTCTTGCATGGCTTCGTAGCTGTCGGGGTGAACTCGCACGAGTACGTCGCGAAGACCATGCATGGTAGCCAGTACTTTTCGTGCCTGCTCAACGGCCAAGTGCGCATTATCGCTGAGTTCGCGTTGTAGGATATGTTCGGCGCAGACGATAGCCACGTTCACCGCCAATTCCTGGAACGCTTCAATTTCCTTAGCGTAGTTCTCTTGCAACGCGCTGAGAACCGTATCGAGGTTCTTTTCTTGCTCGCGAAGCTTCCCCATTTCGGATTCCATGAGAGCGGAAGTGACGGCTTGACCGTCCGAAAATCCGCGATCGTAGGCTTGCTGGATGTCGGCCTGAATCTCCTCGATGGACAAGGCGGGACTCGACTCTTGCTCTACCTCATCAAGCTGATCAACAGCGGGTTCGTCAACCTGGGGTAGAGGTTGCGGATCCTCGAACTTCGATTCTCGCTCAAATTCCTCGAAAACATGGTGGGGAATAGTCGCCGCCTGCTCCACACTAATAATGCGGGCACGAAGGGCTTTGCGACGGATTTTCTCGTGATGAACCATAAAATCGATGAATTTGGCCGAACTGAGCGGTTACCCACGAGTAACAGCAAGCTTTGTGCCATACCGACTACATTTTTCAACCTAAACGCCGATAAGGGCCATTTTTCTTCCTCCATCCATTTTCGACATTCCTAATGTGGAAAAATGTGTATCTTTGTGACCCTGTAAATCGCGTCGTGCATTTTTATGGACTGACGCTTTGAAGCCGGAATCGCAGGGAGATGAATAATTCGTGAGCGCTTCGCGCGCACGAATTGAAACAAGTCTCGAACATCAACACTTAGAATCAGAGGTCACTCATGAAACGTACGTATCAACCAAGCCGCCGCCGTCGTGTGAATAAGCACGGATTTCGTGCGCGCATGGCAACGAAGAACGGTCGCAAGGTATTGGCTGCCCGTCGCGCCAAGGGTCGTCACAAGTTGACGGTGAGCGACGAGCGTTAATCCGGCAGGCCGCTCCTGAATGTAAAAGCGTGTAAAAGCGATAGTGTGGTAGACGGACTACTGCCTATCGCTTTTTGTCTTCTATGCCCATCGAACCATGACTGTACCAGGCTTGCAATCGTTGAAAGGAAAAACCTCCTTCGACGCCGTCTTTCGTCGCTGCCGAAAATTCAGCAACGGTGCGGTGTATGCGCACGTGCGGTTTTTGTCGTCAGAACAACGAACTCTGGCAGAGCAGAGGCCGCCGGTTCGCATTGGCTTGATGATGCGGAAGAGGTTCATTCCGAGAGCGGTAGATCGTAACCGACTCAAAAGATTGTTTCGTGCGGCCTTAGGTGAGCTATTTCTTGAGCGACCTGAATTATTCGGTTCTATCGACGCGATGATTCTCTCGTGGAACACGCAGACCCATTTTGCCACGTCTTCGCTTCGAATGCAAGAGTTGCGTGAAATGATAGAGACCCTCATGCAGCAACCGGCGACGCTTCAGCGTCGCACAACGTCATGAAGTACTTCATCCTTACCATCCTTCGTTTGTACAAGCGCGTGGTGTCGCCGCTACTCGGCAATAACTGTCGCTTCTACCCCAGTTGTTCAGACTACGCCTATCAAGCCGTAGATCGTCATGGCATCGTCCGAGGATCGTGGTTAGCCGTCAAACGTATCGCACGGTGTCATCCCCTGAACCCCGGCGGCATCGACGAAGTTCCCCCGTTAGCTCAGCATTGTTCGCATCATCATCATTGATACGCTACTCTCTATGGATCGTCAATCTTTTATTGGTTTTGTTCTCATCGCTGTTATCATCACTGTGTGGATGGTGTACAATTCCAGTCATACCGCTCCACCGGCTCCGGAAAACACACCGAAGCATGAGCAAGCCACGGTGGCAGACACGAACTCAAAACCGGTTGCACTTCAACACGATACACTCCGTGCCCCAACTCCCGAAGCCAAGGCTGAAGACTATGTGTTGATCGAAACCGATCGCTACAAAGCTTGGATTAGCTCCAAAGGCATGTCCATTGCTCGCTTTGAACTCAAGGGCTTTCAAACTCACTACCACACACCTGTGCAGCTCATCCAACCGGGTGAGCACGAGCTGACCGTGAGTTACGTGGGCTCCAAAGGAAACCGTGTGGATACACGGTGGAACGACTTCACTTTTCAGAACCTGCACTCGCACACGATGTCTGTTCACGGGAACGACTCGCTCGTTCTTGAAGGCGTGATGGACGCCGGTAACGGCGGGAGTATTCGTCGCAGCCTGACCTTTCACGGCGACACCTATCCTATTCACGCCGGTTTTCAATTTCTGAATATGGATAATGTGCTGCCCAGCACACAACGAAATGTCGATATCGGATGGGAGAAAGGACTACAGTATCAAGAGTCCAACAGTGTCGACGAATCCAACTCGGCCATCGCCTTCGCCTCTGCCAGCGGCTCGCTGGAAGAATTAGACGCTTCCAAGTACAACGAGCAAGTGAATTCGCATCACTCCGGCAAAGTGGAGTTTATTGGTACCAAAACCAAGTACTTCATCTCAGCGCTTCTCAACCCGCAATCCAATGGTGAAGACGAGTATTACTTGGATGGCATTCGTTACGGTGCTCCGGACAACGGAGTACTTGAGGAATACTCCTACTCCTACCGCGTACCCTATCGTGGCGGCGTTCAGAGTGTGGGCTACGATTTGTATTTGGGACCCTTGGACTACGACATCGTCAAGGGCTACGGTATGGCCTCAACGGTCAACTTTGGCTGGCGCTGGCTGGTTCGCCCTATCGGCGAATTTGCCATGCTGCCAACCTTCAAGCTCATCTACTCCTTCATTCCCAATTTTGGTATCGCCATCATCGTGTTTTCCATCTTGATGAAGTTGCTGCTGACACCACTCTCACTCGGCCAACTTCGCTCCGCACAGAAGATGAAAGCCCTGCAACCGGAAATGGACAAGCTGCGCGCCAAGCATGCGGACGATCCCACCGGCATGCAACAAGCTCAAATGAAACTCTATGGTGAGTACGGCATCAACCCCATGGGCGGATGTTTGCCACTGCTGCTGCAGATGCCGATTCTCTACGCCTTATATGCGGTGTTGACCTCGAATATCCACATGCGACAAGCAAGTTTTATCCCGGGCTGGATTCCGGATTTGTCCATTCCGGATCACGTGCTGACCCTTCCCTTTTCTGTGATGGGTGTACACGCATTGTCAGGTATGGCGTTAATAATGGGTGTGAGTATGTTCATCCAACAAAAGATGACGGTTACCGATCCCAATCAGAAAGCCATGGTGTACATGATGCCCGTGATGATGACTATGATGTTCTCGAACCTGCCATCGGGTTTGAACCTGTACTATCTCACCTTCAACTTCTTGGGCATTGCACAACAAGTGTATATGAACAAGTTCTCGAGGACTAAATACACCTTGGCAGACTTAAAACGCATGCCTAAAAAGCAGTCGTGGCTTCAAAAACGATTGGAAATGGCTCAGCAAATAGCGGAGCAACAAGGCTACAACACCAAGCAACAAAACAACAACGGCTCAAAACGCAATAAGCGCTAAGAGTCTGCATTTCCTCTACACTTGTACGCGAGTCAAAGCCTCCACTTCAGGAGGCTTTGTTGTTTGCGCCACGAAGGAAAGGGGTGTGTCCACATGTTGAAGCAAGCGCCCGGCCACACGATCAGGACGCAAGCAGGAATCGGAGTGTATGGTGCGAAGCGAGAGATCCACCTCTGAGCGCCAATACCATCTCCTAGAGTGCTGATGGCGGTGTCAACGACGAGTTGGCCTAACACTGTCAAACTTGGCAACATGTTTGCAGGTAAAGCAGTTCAACGCACCGGCACGGAGGCAGTGTGCATTTCCGCATAGTCCTGTCGCGCCCTTGCCTTTTGTATATTGTCCCAACGCATGCCGAACACACAAGGACGTAGCACAATGACCTCTTCTCGGGTTCGATACATTGAACTGCGAAAGAACACGCCAACACAGGTGGTGCTGTTCCTTGTCATCTTTGTCAGTTTTTCCTTCGCCTTTTTCCGATTTGTCGGGATCCCCGTAGCGGAGAAGCTCTTCGCCGAATCGTTCAATGCAAAGCTTGAGACGAGTGGTGAGGGTTTGAATGAATTCACGAACTGGAGAATGACCGTTGAACCGCCTCGCGGAAAACATGGCGAGGTACTAGGCGACCAACAAGACGTCAAGATCTACTACTACAGTCCCCTTCTTGCCATTTTCCCTGTCATTCTTGCTGTGGGTCTGCTTGGCGCAGGATTACTGACGGCTGTGATGTCGCCGCGCAATGGCTATGTACGACAAAAAATCGAACGTGAGATTATCAATGCCCTGCATCACTATGCGCATGTTGCGCACAGCGAACACGGTGATGCCGACATCACCGAGATATCCGACACGATAAAGAAAGCCGACCTTCATCGCCTCCATGAGTTAGAGGAAACCTGGAACGTTGCCTTTACGGATCTGGAAGTTCTACAATCCGCCATTCGTTGGCGCGAGCGCAGCATGCTCATGCGTTTAATGCGCGTGGACGATGCCATGAGATTGTACCTGCGCAATCACTTCACCATTCGCTACGAAAACCCTGTCCTTGGTTTCATCTACATCGGTGCTGCCATTCTCATTATCATTATTGGGTTGCGTGGCTTGCAATTCATTCCAAAGGATCGCCCCTCGCTTGTGCTCTTTGCCATCAGTCTGGAGTTTACGCTGTTGATTGTGTATGCCATCACCCTGATCTATACCAAGGAGTCGGAGCAACAGGAAGTGGAGAGCGGTATGATGGATGTCCAGAGTTTGTTTTCCGGAAGCGCAAGTCCATCGTCTACCAAGCAAGCCGAAAAACTACTCCGCATGTTTGTGTCCTCCCCACCGTCCTCACTCGGCACTCACCATGATAGCTCGGATCGCGAGGTGAACTGATGACGAGTGCCAACGGAACCATCCTTATTGCCCGCAAGACTGAACAGGAACGCCTGCGCGCATTTGTACGTGAAGCCCAGAGTGGCACGCGTGGCATCCTCTGTTTGAGCGCGGAGAGTGGATACGGTAAAACCGTTCTGCTCGAGCAGCTCGTGCAGGAAACGAGAAGTAGTCGTTCGGTGGACGCCGTGCGCGTGGAATGTCAAGCCCCTATAGGCGTCCTCAATGTGTCGTCCATCCAACCCATGCAGCCGTGGATGAAAGCACTCGAGCAGCTGATGGAGTTAAAAGCCGGAAGCGCCAAGAAGCGCTTAGCCATGAATATCGGACTCTCCGTGCTCGGCCTGATTCCCATTGCGGGATCGATATTCGACATGACTAAAGAAGTCATGCGCGACCTGCGTGAGTACCGTGCGGACAAAAAGAACGCGCAGGACGCGTCTTCGGCCGGCTCGAAGCTGATGCACGAGTTTTACGAAGCGCTGAACAACATTGCCGAACAGCAGCCCTTTTGCATCATCCTCGACGATGCGCAATGGATGGATGCACAGTCGGTCGAGTTCTTGGAGTACCTCATTCAGAAAACAGAGCAGCGACGCTTTGGCATTGTGCTCAGTTACCAGCAAGCAACCGTTACGGTTAAGAATCCGGCTTTCGCTGCGTGGCTTGAACAACACTCGCGCGACAGCGCGCTGCAGCTCATGGAGCTTCAAGCTTTCAGTGCCGAGGACGTACATGCTGCCGTAGCGAGCGTGTTTGCGAAGCAAGCACGTAACCAAGCCTTTGAAGACTGGCTCATGCGGCGCTCGGCCGGTATTCCCGTCACCGTGATGGAATACCTGCAGTACTTCGGCAAGAACACGCCTTTCAGGGAGGATGGGAGTCTGGACAGTGAACGACTCAATTCGCAAGCCGTTCCGGCTTCTTTACAGGCTTTGTTTTCGCGCAGCATAGAGCAACTCAGCGAAGACGATGTGAACCTGTTGGCGCTCTGCAGCGCGGAGGGACGCGAGTGCAGCGTGTTTGTGGTCGCTCAACTGCTCAATCTGGACACTCTGAGCACCATCAAGAAACTAAAGTCCATACAGTATCGCACCGGCATGGTTCGTAGCACCGGCGCTCACGCGCGTTACGGTGTCCGATCCACCCTCTATGAGTTTACCCAAGCGCTGCACCACAGCTATTTTCACGCAACTCTGGAAATGGAGGAGCGCGTCGAGCTCCACGAGCGCATTGCCTCCATCTTGCAGCGATGTTTCCGTGAAGCGCAGGATGAGCAATTGCAGCGCCAGCTTGCTCCCTACATTGCCGCGCACGCACTGGAAGCAGGAGATGAAGAAACCGCTCGCACAATGCTGGTTCAAAGTGCACAGCAAGCGGAAGACAGCGGCAGTGCTGGAATAGTGGCGGACATCATCAACACGATGTCGGACTTACCACTGACAGAGTCCGCCAGCGAAGATGAGGAGATTCATCGTATCGCCCAGCACATGGGTTTGGAGGAAGCACCTGCTGCACTCGGCGTGGTACCTCCGCAGCCGGAATCCGCGCAAACAGACATCCCTGATTGCAACATTGTGAGAGAGGATGTGCTGACGATGTACTTTGATGGTGACTTTGCCGGAGCGGCAAAACGAGCGCTGGATTTTCTTGAGTTGTCCGGTCAGTTCATCGCCACCCAAGATCACCAAGTACTGAGCGCGATGGCGGCCAGGGCAGACATTGAGGCTGGCTTGATTGATAGAGCGGCACATACCATAAGCGGAGTGGAGCAGTCGCTACAGCAGCATCCTGACATGTACGCACAATGCATCGTCGACAACGTGCGGAGTGTGCTTATGCTCCGACGCGGAGATCTGCATACATGCCTTAGCGATCTACGGCGTGCGGCAACCGTAGCATCGGGTTTGAGCGACGATTTGAAGCTGCTTACCATTAGCAACATTTCCTTGGCCTTACGGCAAAGCAATGCCCGTCAGTCCAAAGTGTTTGAACGTATTGCCCGACAACTCGGCAGCTCCTTGCACTTTTTTGGCTTCGCCGATTCAGCATTCCAATCAGCACAGCTATAAAAAAAGCCTCGTGCTATACGAGGCTCGTCAGATAACTCACTTCTCTGCATTTACTTTTCACGCGTTGAATCCCAAAGGAATCAGTAACGAAACTTCGCTACTGCACGCAGGCGACCGCCACGCAGTTTACCTTCAATTTGACTGAGTGCCTTCACTTGAAAATCAAGACTCAAACGCAGCGCTCGGCGACCTGATACAACATTTTGTGCAAGATAGGCGAAGTCGTATTCATCAAACGTTTTGAGCTGGACAGTGTCGAGTACATCGACCGGACGACCATAGCGTTTACGAGCGCCCCACACTACGGCGGTAAGTTGGCCGCTATCTAGGCTCACAATATTCTCACCGTCGATCGCCAGGTTCTTCACACGAATACACAGGCGTTGAACGGAATAGGAATGGGGGTCGGTGTACTGACCGGTAGGAACAAGATCGGCGCACAGGCTCAGCTTCGGAACTGCAGATGACGTGTCGACCGTACAGCAAAAAGCGCTCGCGGTATCGAGTGACGGACCGTCGTCGGCAAAGCGAAAGGTCTTCGACAGAGCCTCAGGAGTATCCGTTCCTTCCACACTTTGTAATTCAATGCTATCACGCGTCAGCACGACGGCCTTGGGATTGTCCACGCTTCGATGACTCTTGTCATCATCCATGTCCAATGGATTCTTACATGAGTTGAGAGACCAGAGAAGCACAGCGGCAACCAGAACAGTCAACCAACGATGGAACAACGGAATTTTCACAAGTTCTTTCACAGCATTAATAATGTAAACGGAATACCGCAGCAGCTCTGGCTCGTTCTTGGTTTTGTCGATTATCGTCCATCACCGTATAGATGGTCTGCATCACCATTTGCATCACGATTTCGTGTCGATTGGTAACCTTCCAACACAAACCCTCGGCGTAGGGAGAATCTTTGGTGTACGGCGGAGGTGTGGACTGCACAACTCGTACACGCTCGAACTGCGGCGTAGGATGCGTGTTGGTCATCACCACAAAACTGACTTGCCCGCGGTTCATCCACCACCAGTCATCACCCAGCACCGGAACTGAATCCAACTCGATAATCACCTGACGGAGTTTGTAGCTCCGCGCTTCGGCTTCATTTTGAAAGGTCGGCGTGAGATACAAACGAGCGCTGATGAGCGGCACATCTTTGGAAGTGTCGATCGTGACATAACTCGAATCGGCGGTTCCACCAAACTGGGCGCGGTTGGACAGCACGAAACTGTGGTGCTGCACAGCGCC
>JBDHXF010000074.1:0-10631 GCA_039810585.1 Chlorobiota bacterium | reverse complement strand
TGAATGTTGGGAACAACTCACCGGTGTACTCCTATGTGATCAGCTCGATCGCGGACTCCGGTAATTACCGTTGTGTGGTTTCAGGTCCGTGCGGAGCTACCACGCAAAACACGAATACCGTTGCTGTGTACACGTGTCAGCCACCTACCGTAACATCTCAACCAGTCACCCCAACACCGGTTTGTGTTGGCGGAGCATTCTCACTGAGTGTTGGCGTTAACGGTAACGGACAATCTGTTAGCTATCAGTGGTATCAAGATGCGGCTCGCAACGGAACATGGTCGACGATAAACGGTGCGACGAACAGTACGTACTCAAAGGCGAATGTGCAATTAACGGACGACGGAAACTACCGCGTGCAAGTGATTAGTGCATGCTCGGCGGTTCCTGTGTACAGCAACCCTGTTTCATTTGTCGTGTTGAGTTCCAATACTATTACTTCCAACCCGACATCGCAAACAGTGTGCGGTGGAACCACGGTAACTATGTCGGTCACAGCAGCAGGTGCATCGCCGTCGTATCAATGGTACTATAATGGTGCTCCGATTAATACAGGACAAAACACGACCGCTCAAACGGCCAATTTGGTTCTTACAAACGTCACCAACGGCAACGCCGGAACATATAAGTGTTTCGTGACCGGTCCATGTACCGTAAATGGTACGTTCTCGAACGATGCTATGTTGACGGTGAATACGCCGGTGGTGTTGTTGCAACCTCAGTCGATGACTGGCTGTGTTGGTTCGTCGTTGAGCTTCACAGCTCAGATCTCCGGTTCAGGACTCAGCTATCAATGGCAGAAGAATCTGACGGCGATCACGGGAGCCACAAACACTACCTATACCATAAGCAATCCTACATTGGCAGATGCAGGTTCCTACCGTCTTGTTGGTACCAATAGTTGCGGTACGGCAACGACCAATGCAGCAGTGCTGTCGATGACCGTTCCTGCCTCCATTATCGTGCAACCACAGTCACAAACGGTATGTCGCAATACGAATCTCACGTTAAGCGTTACGATTAATTCTGACGCTACGTCTCCTTCGTATCAGTGGCAACGCAATGGCTCAAACTTGTCGTTGACGACGTACCCAACAGCTAACACGCCTAACTTGACGATCTCGAATATTCAATCGGCAGAGGCAGGGAATTACACGTGTATCGTGATGAGTGCATGCCAGCCGGTAGGATTTAGTTCAGCCGTTGCGACGGTTGTCGTCAATCCAAGCACAGCAATCATTACACAACCCGTAGGCACAACGATTTGCGAGGGTACTCCGTACACGATGAGTGTCGGCGCCATTGGTACAAATCTGAGCTATCAGTGGATGAAGAATGGTGCAGCAATCAGTGGTGCAACCAACTACACCTTGAATCTCAATAACCCAAGTGCAACAGATGCCGGAAGCTATTACGCGATCGTTTCCGGAAGCTGTTCGCCGACGTCTGTAAACTCCAGTGTTGTCAACGTGACAGTCAATACCAATCCACGGATAACCTCTGCTGCCTTGAGCAACCAAAGTGCATGTATTGGATCAACCGTGAGTTTTGGAATCACAGCGACGGGAACTGGTCTGGCCTATCAGTGGCGTTTCAACGGCACACCGATTAGCGGCAATGCTTCGGCGTTGACACCGACCTTGGTGCTCAGTAACGTTACCATTGCTAATGGTGGTTCATACGATTGTAAGGTGACCGGCACCTGCGTACCATCCGGTGTGACGAGCAATGCTGCTGTGCTCACCATCAATACGCCAATCGTTCTGCTGTCGAATCCACAAAATCAAGTTAGTTGTACGCACCAAACGGTGAGCTTCAGTGTTTCAAACACAGGGAGCGGAGCCGCTTATCAGTGGAGATATAACGGCGCTGCAATCAATAACAATGCTTCAGCCGCTACATCAACCTTGATTTTGAGTGATATCAGCACCTCGAGTGCCGGTGTGTATGACTGTGTAATCAGTGGAACGTGTAATACCGTGACAAGCACAGCTGCAGCGTTGACCGTTCAGACACAATTGATGATCATGACGCAGCCGCAACCACAACGGGTGTGTGCCGGTGGAATTATCACGACGTTCGTGACGGTTAATGGAACGACGATTTCGTACCAATGGCAAAAGGACGGCGTGAATATCTCCGGTCAAACCAACTCGAATCTTGTGTTGACGGGCGTTACGACAAGTCAGTCCGGCGGTTATCGTTGTATCATTACCGGAAGTACAGCATGCGGTACAACCCAACAAGTATCCAACACAGTTGATGTTCTTGTCGGTACCACCGCAACCTTTGTCAATCAACCAACCGACGTTGCCGTCTCCTTTGGTGCCACGGTTAGTGTCAGTGCTCAGGCCTCCGGTCTTGGAAACGGTGTGAATAACATTCTCCAATACCAGTGGTACAAGGGCACCACCTTACTCACGGATGATTCTCACTACAGTGGATCGTCGACTAATGTGTTGACAATTCGCGGCATTCTGCCAACGGACATTGGGTCTGATTACTCAGTAAAGGCCATTGGTATTTGCGGCTCTGCAACTTCAAATCAATTTGCACTCTATGTTCCGTCGGTCTCGATTACGAGTCAACCTCAATCGTCGGCATTGTGCAATGGTGAGAATGCAAACTTTAGTGTCATTGCAGTTCCGTCGCCAATCACCAGTACTTTGTACTATCAATGGTATCGTGGAGCAACCCCACTGAGCGACGGAGGTTCCATTAGCGGTGCCACCACGAGTACGCTGAAGGTCAACGGTGTGAGCGCTGCCGATTCCGGAAGTTATACCTGCGAAATCACTGTTCAACCGGGCGGCTCCAGAATAACGAGCTCGGCGGCCGCACTACAAGTCAACGCTCAACCTATTGTCACCACACAACCGACAGATGCGTCGGTTTGTTTGGGCTCCGCTTTGAATTTGAGTGTGAGTGCAACAGGTGGTTCGTTAACCTATCAGTGGAAGAAGGGCGGCGCTGATATCAGTGGTGCAACCAATGCAACCTTTGTCATTGGAGCGGTAACACCATCAGACGCTGGACAATACACAGTGGTCGTTCGAAATGATTGTGGAGTCGCAACATCGTCGGTGGCAGTAGCTTCCATAGCACCGGCTCCAAGCATTACTACGCAACCGGTATCCCAAACGGTGTCTCAAAACGGAGTGTTCAGTCTTTCCGTTGTCGCCAATGGAACGGGAACACTGAGATACCAATGGAAGTTCAATGGCTCGGCAATTCCGGGTGCGACGAACTCAACGCTGACTATTTCCGGAACAACAACCGATAATGAAGGTAATTATACCTGCGATGTGATGAGCGACTGCGGTACAACCACTTCGAGTACGGCTGTCATTACCGTTACGCCTGATGGTATCGTAGACGCACAACAGTTTGGTTACGAGATTTTGAACCCGCAGCCAAACCCGGCGTCGGATTTCGCTACGATTCGCTTCCGCGTTCCTCAAACCAAGGAAGTGACGCTCGATCTCAGCGACTTGCAAGGTCGTCGAGTTGCTACCTTAGTCAATGCTATCGTTGAGGAAGGAGAACACTCAGTGGTGCTCAGCGCATCAAGTTCTAACCTCGCGAGCGGTAGCTACATGTTGCGCTTGATTACATCGGAAGGCTATGTCACGACGAAGACCATTGTCATCGTTCGATAAGCAGCCCGAGATACACTACTAATGAAGGGGCATTGCGTGAGCAATGCCCCTTCAGTCTTTGTGCGCGTTTCGTCATTACAGAACTCAACAACTCGACGAGGTTGAGATGTTCAATACCTTAGTATAACTCGGCGAGCATGCAGCGCACGCTGCCACCTCCGCATTGCTCGATTGTCGGGATTGCCGCCATGACGATTTCACCGTCTGCCTCCAGCATGGCGCGTTGAGGGGGGAGTAGTGAGTCCCAAGCAGACGTTGACATGGCCCAGATCTCATGGCCTTTGGTGCTTTGGAGCTGAAGCATATTGGCAGCGAAGGCATTCATCTGTTCCAAGGTCAGCTCCAATACGTGTCTTCCGCACTGCTCCAACTGCTGCACTAAGCCACGTCGCTCGTGATCCACCGGAATGGCTTCTGTGCACACTACAGCCAGGCGTGAGCCGATACTCATCATGACGTTCGTATGATAAATTTCATTCCCTTCAGCGTCAGTACTCCGAAAAACGTACGATTGATACTTCATCGTCTCACACCATTTTCGCAAGACAGTAGGAGAGGAGCGCACGGAGGTGGACATGAAGGCAATGCGCGCATCGCGCGCAAGAATCATACTTCCTGTGCCTTCCAGAAAGTGACTTTGTTCCTCAAAGCTTCGAAGGTCAACCATTCTACAGGTCCCATGGAGCTCTGTGGCTCGCTGTTCGAGGAATTCAATAAGATGAGGGCGCCGTTCAAGTCGGCGGTTTTCAATTGCCATCGGATACAGGACGAGCGTTCCTTCGTCGTGCGTGCTGAACCAATTATTAGGAAAGAGGGAATCGGGACTTTGTGAATCAGCATCGTCATTGAATACGTTAACATGCACACCGGCCTTCTGCAGTACTTCAACAAGCGTATTGAATTCTCGGAGTGCCGCATACTGCAGCTCCGACGAGGTTGACGTGCTTGGGTGCTGGAAACGATTGGAGAAGCTGGTGGCAGTGTTGAAGCCAAAGGCTGAAGGAGCTACCATCAACACCGAATCGGTACTGTGCAACATTGTACTCTGATCTAGACTACGTACAAACAAGGCATAGAAATTACGAGTTATGTGTGTGTTATTTTGGTCTTCTTTCAACAAGGTGAAACCAAGTCCAGGTTTTTGTTTTGTTGATGCCGATGCACACCACTCTCTAGTTATTTGTTGGAGTGCTTGACTTGAGACTATTCTCAGTACTATTTCATCACCACTTGTATGCGCTTTGTCTCTGCAGCTCTCTTTTTCTGCCTCTTCGTTTCAATCTCCGCCCAGCAATCACTTCCTCTTCTTAGTTCACAGCAGCGAGCGGATGCACGTGCTAAGGCTTTGCAGAAGATACGCAGTCAAAGTCCGGAGCAGCGCTTAGCGTGGATCCTGCAGCACTATGCGCGTGTTCCCAAATCAGTAAACGATGGGCTTCACAAGTCGACCGCCGTGCAAACAAGTCGCTCGTCGTCACGCAATGCCGTCAAGGAAGTTATGCCGTCGCACTTCTCGGTGCCCGGTGAGTTTGAAGAGTCACAAGCCGTATTATTATCCTGGCCTTACTTTGCTTATGATGTGGACGGTAACGGTCTCGATCCACTCACGAAGGATATTGGCTATTTGTACACAAGCAGTCAAGGCGACTATGTGCTTGAGCCAATAGCAGGCTATGAAGTGGACACGACGGAAACCGATTATCCCTTAGCTCCGAAGTGGGCTGAATTAGCGAACGCCATTCAGCAGGAAGTGCCTGTTTGGATGCTTATCTACAACGATGCAGATTCCTCGGTGATCAAAGAGTACATGGCTAACAAGGGAACGCCATTGACGAATTGTCGTTTCTTCAACGTTGGTGGCGGGAACGCCTTCTGGACGCGAGACTTTGGCCCTATTGCTTTTTACTATGGCGATCAGGATAGCATTGGCTTCATAGACCCAACATATTATGTAGGGCGGGCAGCCGATGACTCGATACCCGGCATCGTGGCCAAGCAACTGGGAATTCCTTGTGTGGGCACCCAACTTAAATACGAAGGCGGAAACTTTATGTGCGACGGCGATGGCAATGGCTTCGTGAGCACTATGGTCAACACCATCAATGCGGAAGGCTATGCACAGGCCTATGTCACCTACGATTCTGCATCAGACAGCTACACGGACGTGTATCCGAAGCGTGCGGTGTGGTCCTCGTCCAAAACCTTGGACACTTTAAAAGGAATGTTTGGTCTGTCGAAAATGACGGTGTTGCCGACATTTCTAGACGATGGGGGCACAGGTCACATCGACATGTACACCAAGCTCTTTGACGAGGAGACTATACTTAGTAGTCAGTACCCAAGTGTATTTAATAACTCCGGCTTTCACGACTATAGCATCGGAAACAAGAACATCGCAACTGAGCGTTCTACGAACACAGCATTCAATCGTCCATACCGAGTATTCACCATGCCCATTCCGACGAGCGACGATGGGTCATACGATTCCGTGACGTCGAAGACATTCGGTGCGGATCCCAGAGGCTTCTTGAATGGCTTGACCGTGAACAAGACCTTTATCTTTCCCTCGTTCTCGGGCAGTGGAAGTGGCAATGATGCTCAACTGCAAGCGGTGATGGAGTTGTATAAGCAGTACATCCCCGGCTATAAACTCGTTCCCATTGATAGTCGCATCCTTACCCCGATGGCCGGTGCAATCCACTGCATTACGATGCAGGTTCCCGTGGATAATCCCTTGCGTATTCATCACGCGGCTTGGCGTGACAATGTGTCGCTCTTGCCGAATTATCCCCTCAGTGCTATCATGACGAATCGCAGTGGCATAAGCACTGCCACCGTATTCTGGCGTCATAAGGGTGAAAGCTCTTGGCAAAGCATTGTTATGACCTCAGACAGCGCCACGCGTTTTCTTGCATCGATTCCGGGGGGTGATTCCTCGGTGTCATCTCAAACGATTGAGTACTATCTGGATGGCGTTGCCAACAACGGTAAGCATTCTACCTTGCCAATCGTGGCTCCGGATGGTTTCTTCAGCTTTACATTTGGTGCATTGGTTGGCGTCAATGATGCTCTTTTAGGAACTGGGGAATCAACGCTGTTCCCCAATCCGGCACAAGACGAGTTGAATGTTCCGTTACACCTTTCACGCGCTGCAGGCCTTAGCCTTCGCATTGTGGACGAACTCGGACGGAGCGTGGCGGATATCGCTATTGGTGAGCTCTCTGCCGGAGCAAATCTCAGTCGCCTGGACATCCGCTCACTGCCAAAAGGCGTATATACCTTGCTCGTGGTAGTTGAGGGCTCGATCGCTGATTCCCGCATTTTTTGCAAGAATTAAGCGAATGACGAGAGCAAATAAGAAGACGGGTATATTTGCAGATCGAGTTAAGGTGTTGATATGAAAGATGTTATCGAGCAGTTACGCTGTACTGCTCTCTTTTTGAAATAATGTTGTAACATAGAATTGATTGAGTGGTTACTGAACGGTAGATAGCTCAATTGGTTGAGGAGTTCGAAGTAATGACGGAAGTAAAGACAGATATGAAAGTGCCAGATAAAACCAAGGGAGGACGCGGATGGATGGCGCTTTGCGTGGTTCTGAGCATTCTTAGCCTTGCATTGACGGCATGCGAGAATTTTCAGTTACCGCAAACCTACGACCGGCCTTGCGGCGCATCGGTGGACACGACTTCGCCCAATGCCGGGATCTTTACCTCGCCTCACGATGTGAATGTGTATGCAGGATCTAAGCAACAGTTCTGGCCTGAAATTTTTGATGTAGCCTGTACAGCTGTGAAGTACTCATTAAGCAAACCGCTGGGAAGTGTTTCGGCCGATGGCTTGTACACGGCACCGGCTACAATTACGGGGTCGAGCGACTCGGTGATGCTCATCGTGCAATCGTACGCGAAGACCTCCTTGGTCGACACGCTGCATCTTGTCATTCTGCCTCCGGCAGCAGACAGTTGTATTGTCACAACTTCGCACTACAGCACAGACGTTCTTCCCATCCTCCAAAACAACTGTTTGTCTTGTCACTCCACTCGGTCGTACGTCCAATCCGGTGGGGGAGTCGACCTGGATTCCATCGATAATGTTCGCTTCTATGTAAACAACGGTTTGTTGTTATCGACTATTAATTATTCGGACACCTATAAGATGCCACGCCAGGCAGAGCGACTTGATACGTGCTCGATTAAGCGCATTCGCGTGTGGATAGAACAAGGAGCTCAAAATGACTAAGCGTGTAGCGTCGGCGTACTATCAATGGGCCGGCATTCGGATGAGTCTCTTGTGTATCGTTTTCGTCTCCGCATCGACACTCACCATGGCGATTCCGGAATACGCAGTTCTCACTGGCAATCGTTGTATCAATTGTCACGTCAATGCTGCCGGCGGCGGACTGCGTAACGACTTAGGCTTTTACTCCACCGATGGCGTCTCCTTAGTGAAGCCCTCCTGGGTTGGTATGGAGGGCGTTATCAACGATGTATTCGGAACCAATTGTGCAGTGGATCGCAAGCTGTACTACGGCCTCGATTTTCGAATGATGAGCGCACGGTCCACTCGTGCACCGGTACCAGCTGCGGCGTCTGCCGACCAAACGTCGATTGCTTTGCCGGATCGCAAGTTGTTTCCGATGCAAGCTTCCGCACAAGCATCGTATGCTCCGGTGTCGTGGTTCTTTGTTGAAGGACAGTACAATTTTGGACCCACCAAATACTCCGGTCAACAGACATGGTCAGGCTCATTGAACCTTCAGCCAAGCATCGACTGGCCGTCGTTGCGTGCTGGATTTTTTAGTCCCTCCATCGGTATTAATTGGGATGACCATACGGTCATGGCACGTGCTGTTCCGGGCGAGCTGTCCGACCCTTTTGTTGCTCCCTACTACAGCGAATGGGGTGCTGAACTGCGCTACAACAAGCCCTTGTGGTTAGATGTAAGTGCGGGCGCGTTTTCGTCAACGAATATGTCGGCGGTGTACACCTATGATTCCACGGGCACGCTGCGCAGTGTCATTCAGGATAATACTAAACCCATGCTCAATGCACGCATTGCGCTTACTCCGCGCTTCTTCGAGGACCATCTTAATGCAACAGCAGGGGCGTCTGTACTGAGCTGTGGCGACTTCTCGATGCTCAATGTATTTGCTGCCTTAGGCTGGCAAGATCATCTGAGCTTGATGGCTGAGCATATGATACAGGGGAATCATTATTCTCGCCAGCTTCGCTGCTCGTCGGTTGAGCTGATGGGAAGTGTCATAGATCCCATGTACCTCTACGTGCGGGCCGAGTATGGCCTTGCAGAAAACGTGGAGCAAGGTGCGATGAGTGAGCAGTACACACGACAATTCGTGTTTGGTTCAAAAATGATTCTCTTTCCCTTTATTGAGTTGCGACCCGAGTTCCGCATCATTGACAATGATGTGGCTTATCGGACGCGCTGGGACATTCAATTGCATCTGTTTTATTAAGTCTGAAACGAATTACACAGGGAGACCCAATGTCGAAAATTCTCATCGTCATTTCACTGGTTGCGATACTTGCCACTTTGGGCTGGTGGGGCTATGACTGTAAACGCTATGGAGATATCCTGTACTATACGAAGACGGCAAAGATGACAACGGTTAAGGAGGTCGACCCTTTGTTCGGAACGACGGTTGAGAAAACCAGCACAGAACCGGGGCATTGGTTGGGTCTTCTCGATGTCGATCCACCATTTGGAGCTGCGCCGATGTGCGGAGCTTGGGCCGTTGTTGGCGTCTTAGGTGTGATTATAGGCAGACGCTCCAAAAAATAAAGGGATCACTTCAGCTTCAACTCCGGCACACTCATGAGCATTGCTATAAACTTTCTGAACGATTAGTCAGTCTATCCTTCTGTAATAGAATTCACCATACACCTTCTTATCACCATGAAAACGAAATCACTTTTTCAAAGTTTAGTTCTGGTAGCAATCCTACCGTTCAATCTCCTTGCCGGCGCTAAAACCATCACGCTGCAAAACACAGAGAAGTACAAAAACGAAATACACTTTTTAAGCGATGCTCCACTGGAGAAAATTCAGGGAACAGCATCGACGATTTCCGGATCGTTTGCCATCGATTTGCAAAACTTAGCTGCCACGAGTGGCACACTCACCGTTCCGGTCAGCTCGATGACGACGGGATCCTCATCGCGTGATAATCACATGATGGCTGAAGAATGGTTGAATGCATCGGTCTACAAAGCAATTACCTGGACTTTGAAGTCCCTTGCTGTTGAGAAAGTTGACAACTCCGTCGCCGGTAGAACAATTGTGACAGCCACCGCGAAAGGTGATTTCACCTTACACGGTCAAACGCATCCACTCGAAGCGAAAGTCACCATCACCTACTTAACCGAAAGCGCGCAAACCAAGTCCATTGCCTCCGGTGACCTTGCCTTGGTTAAGGCAGAGTTCAACGTTCCACTGAAGCAATATGGAATTTTTGGTAAAGGAAATGTTGTTGGCTCTAAGGTTGGCGAGAACATTCAAATTAGTGCACAACTGTTCGGCTCGAGCGGCGGACAATAACAGTGGAGAGGAACAACGAGCATCTGAGCTCCTCCGCTCAAATGTTCTGATTATGTCCATAGACCATTGTTGACGGAGTCTGTGTTTTGCTAACCTCAGCTCAGGTATTTCATGAAAGAACTTAGTATCGAAGAACGTCGCGGGTTTCTGTTGAAAGCTGCATCGATGATTGGAATAAGCGTTTGTGCCGGTTCCATGGTTGCTGCCCTTAGTTCCTGTGAGAAAGACGAAAGCAAAATTGTCGCTACACATGGAAGTTTTACGGTAGACATCTCGTCTGAAAGTGGATTGTCTGCAGTGGGAGATGGAATCAAGAAAAGCGTTGGTACCTACAATGCTTCCAAACCCGTGATTATCATTCGCACGTCGGACACATCGTTCATGGTCGTGTCGAGCGTGTGCAATCACGCGGGC
>JBDHXF010000073.1:0-11353 GCA_039810585.1 Chlorobiota bacterium | reverse complement strand
CTGTCGGTAAAGTTCTTTGTCTCTCATGCCGCGAAACTAGCTCAGAGAGCGCATTCTCCACTCGAATGCCGGAAGGGTACAAACACCGCTTTACCGCCGCAATTGGGCTTTTAAAGATTCGACTACTTCACTTCAACGGTGTTTTAACAACTATATCGACTGTTCGTGTGTAGTGTCTTCCTTCAGGTAAGTCATTGTTGTAGCTATTTACCTCCCCGTGTCCTTCAACATGTTGTACTCTAGTCCCAAGTGCTCGGGCTGTCTCCTCGGCACGACTTGTTGCCAGGGCTTGGTTGTAATTACTTTCTCCCAGGCGATCCGTGTACCCCTCTACAAAAATCTGGGAGTTTGTACTAATTCGTTGTTTGATAAACTCGATAATCTTGGAGTTGAATCGTTTAAGCTCCGAACTACGCACATCAAAAAGAATGAGACTATAACGATCCACTTCCATACTGTCGATGATAGTACGCTTATGGGATCGTTGTTCTTGCGAGGTGACAAATAGAACAGACTCAGCATGAGCACTTTCACCGTTGTTATTGCGAACTTGGAGCTCAGCCTTAAGTCTCTTTTCGTCGCGAAGACGACGCTGTTCCTCTGTGCTTAACTTCCAGGTAATATCGTCCGGCACGGAACCTGGAGCACCCTTGGTGAAGACAAGCTGGTTGTTAGATATCACGCCTATGGACCATGCGGCGACACCGGAGGCTGATTCAGCTTTTGGGCGCAAATGTACATCCATTGTTCGCGCATAGACGGTTGTATCACTTGTAATAATAGGTCTGAGAATATTGTACTCTGGGCTCCAGAGTTCTACACGACGATTCTCTGATGCTCCATCAGCAGAGTCTGGATTGGACGCATACTCTGGTAGATTCCGTACGCTGATACTCATTCGTTGCGGAGAAATATCCCACACTTCATGTAAGTAGCGGTACACTTTTTCGGCTCGCTTTCTTGAAAGGGCGGTATCTCCGCTTTCAACGCCTCTGTTGCTATTGCATCCTATTAGCCGCAATGTTGCAGCAGGATACTCATGAAGTCTCTTGCCAACAATATTCAGCAATTGATAGTAAGTTGGAAGTTTGTCGACTGAGTTGTACTTGTTCTCGTCAAATACAGCTGTATCGGAACTTTGAAGACGTATATAGCGTTCTGACAGATTGGCATCGCCATCTTCGAAGAAAATATAGTTCAACAAAGGAGTCAACAACAGATTGGAATACTGACGCAACTGAATTCGGACAGTATCATCTTCGTGTTTTTCTTCATCCACAGCAACCGCATTGAGACTTACAGTGAACTTTTCCGGGCGTGGATCGACTGGCTTTTCCTCGTGTCGCTGGGCCGGAATTTCTGCATAGTACAACGTATCAGTACGATGAATGTCTCGTCGTTGTATGCGCACGTCATTCTCGACTGTTTCGGATTCTGAAAAACGGTCACTTCCTTTGGCAATGTACTCGCGCAACAAATTGGGTTGTGGAAGTCGAAGAGTATCTATGTGTAAGTGTTCTTGTTGAACAACTGGCAGACTCACAGGACGATATGCCAGCGCTACACCTGCCCGAAACTGTTGCACCTTCCAATCGAGATCTCTGACAACTTTGGTCAATCCATAAGCATAACTAAGTTCAGGTGATAATGTCACATTCTGTTGACGGTTCAAGGGCAACTCATATCCCAAGGTCACACTTGGAAGGATAAGCATCTGTGCCGCTTGCGGAAGTGTACCGGCAGACTGATTGCGGATACGACTATGAGAATCTTGACCCAAAGCATCCAAAAAGGTTCCCTGACCGCTTGGTTGGCCGATCGTCTCCTGTTGAGCGTAATCTGAGGTCAGCATCATGGCGAATTCCGTTCCAAGTTCGACATAGGCTTTTGACAACAAGCCAAGGCGAAGATGGGGCTGCACGCTGATTGCGCTCAGTGATGCGTCCAGTTTGTGAATAAAGGAGCCTGCCTGGGCGGAGCCCCCAATAAGCACCGTTGTTGCTTCTTCCTTCTGCAGTGTACCACTAAATGAAGCATAGCCCAGACGTACTCCAAGCGTGGTTGATGTACCCACGTAGTAATTCACAAGAGCCCCGGTGAATAGTGCTGTACCCGAACCTCTCTCAAATCGAGGGCAACAATTTGGGACCCCTGGTAGTTGTTGAAAATTTGCTGCATGCTGTGTACTACCTGCTTGACCAAAGAGTCCTAGCTGCCATGAGCTAAGACTTGGACCTACTGGTTGTGCACTAACCACCTTTGTGAGGCAAAGGAGTACCAAGAAACAGTGAAATGTCAGCTTGATATTCAATGTAGGTGTTTTCATAAAGTCTTAGGTTAACGTAACACCTGCATTTTGTATACGCGAACTTCTGTCGGCGTCTGCATGACGACACTATACACCCCGCTCACCAGATCTTTGACGCTACAGTCAAATTGCGATTCGTCAGCAGCAAGTGTGCCCTCATAGAGACACATCAATTCCCTGCCAGTGGCATCGACGACTCGTATACTGAGCCGGCGTTCTGGTGATTGCACCTTGAGCGTAATTACATCGGTTACCGGGTTTGGACTGAGCTTTAGTGCAGTAGGAGTAGCGTTCGGACTCAGCAAACGTGCGCCGCCTGAGCGGCAAATACCTAAAACTCCAACTTTCCCATTGAAGCCAGTCAGACTTGCAACGCCACCCATGCTCTTAAGTTTAGAAATTGTTAAGCTTGTGGAGCTATCATTACCTAATCCAATCTTAAAACTCAACGATCCAAATAAGCTGTTTTGTACTTGAGACAGATTGAGCACTACGTGTTGAGTCGTGGTATCACCTGTTACACTCGCTGAACCCAGGGTTAGGCCCCCATCTGCAGAAAGGGCTTGTACAACCGTTGTATTGTATGTGAGATCGAGCTCAAATGCGCTTACGCCTGCGACACCGAGATTTTTCTGAATCCCTAGACGCAGGGGTATGCTCACGATGTCGCCAGGATAGCCAACAGCGCTATCACAGCGTATTTCAGCGCTTGCCGCAGCCTGAGTCTGTATGCTGGCTTTGAGATCGACGACAACTTGGTGCAAGCATCCATCACTTATACTCCACTGCTCATTGTAGCTACCACTTGCGGCGCCGGCAAACTCGATCACTGCAGTTGCACTTTGTCCTGCTGGTACGGGATTAGGTGTTATACTCTTAGCGCTGAACAGTCCCATTACTGTTCCCACTGGAATGCTCAGTGCCACACTTCCCTTGTTTTCTATGCTGATGTTCTGAGTTTGCGGTAGACTAGCCGCTACACTACCGAAGTCCAGAGTAGATCCTGACGGTAAATTCAACCAACTGCTATCTTTCTGCGCAGTTAGAGTCAGAGTTGTTTTGCCACCGCTCAGCGTAGCATTGTCAGCGTTGGAGACCAGATCGAGCTGGGCATTAAAGACACCAATGTGCTGTGGCATCCAGTGAACAGTAATAGTCTTTGAGGATGCTTTACTCACAATAAACGGAAGGGCTAAGCCCTGAAGACTAAAGTATGCCCGATCTGCTCCCGTCCATAGCGTATCACTAATGATCAAATCGCTTCCACCAGTATTCTCAATGTTCAAAGTCGAGTCTTGCATTTTAGTCGTACACAAAACACTCTGATAGCCCAGCACGCTTTGCACCTTGATAAGAGGTGGTGGAATATTCACTGTTGCATTGAGTTGCAGTCTATGAATCTGTGCACAGGCGCTTTCCTGAAGGTCGATGAAGGAGTTGAACACATCGCCTGTGTTTCCGCCAATGAATCGCACGTACACGATGGATGTGCCACCGGGCGGCGTTGTTGAGGGTACAATAGAATCAATGACGAATCCGCTTGCAGACAACGGCGTCGACCAGCTCTGAGCAAGACTGCCAGTATTAGTGATAGTCAGAGTCTTCGTGACGGCTGTTGCGATGGGGACGTTTGTGTAAGATAAGCTTGAGGGACTCAGGCTGAAGCCTGCACTATCTTTTCGCATACTCAGACCAATCTGTGTATGACCAGCAGTAGCATTGTCTGCATTCGAGACCAGGTCCAGAACACCACTATGCAAGCCAATCTTGAGGCTACGTACATGCACCCTGATCGAAGCCTGTTGCTTCGTTGGGATAGTAAGAGGTAGCACCAGGCCTGGCAGACTAAAGGCTGCGGCCTCTGCACCGCCGATCAGAGTATCACTGATGATTAAATCACTTCCTCCAGTGTTGGAGATTGTCACACTGGTGTCCAACTCAGTCTTGCACAGCAGATGTCCCGTCTGCACAGTGCTGGCGCAGACCAGCGTTGGGGGCGGAATGTCGACCGTTGCAGTTAGATTCAGCGTAATCTTCTGGTTGCACGTTGATTCAATAAAGTCGTAGCTACGCTTAAATGTCTGCCCGGAACTGCCGCCAGTAAAGGTAATGTACACAACAGACTGTCCGCCCACCGGAGTACTCTTCGGTACAATCGAATCGATCACAAACTCGTTGACTACAACCGGCGTTGCCATCCAGCCGATAGCTCTGGTTCCTGTGTTCTTCAACGTCAGTTGTTTTTGTTGGGCTGTTGAGGAGGGGACATTTGTAAAACTCAATGAGCTGGGCAGAGTGAAAGCTGCGCTATCTTTTTGACAGAACAGCTGTATACTATAGGTGCTGTCAGCACCGCTGTTGAATGCGTTGCTTCGGATATTCAGGCTCGTCTGCTTCGCTCCAACACTTGAGGGCTTAAAGCGGATACGAATCGACATGCTGTCGTGTGAGGCAACGCTCACTGGAAATGAGGTCGGTGATAATATCTCGAAGTCTACAGAATCCAGTCCAGCAAGGCGCATCTGCCGTATGACAACCGCAGAGTCTCCAGGATTTGAGATCACTATCACACTGTCGCTGTTTGCTACACCACAACCTATCGCCGATAGCCCCAATAGACTCAAACTACTCAGCGTAGGTGGTGTGGGGATTTCTACAGTCGCGCTCAAGTTCAAGCTGTCAAGGCGGCCACAGAGCGTATCTGTCACTATATACCGCTCCTTGTAGCTAGTACCTTTTGCGCCACCACTAAAGCGTAAGTAAATGGTTGCATTCTGACCGGGTGGCGTGGGATTCGGAGCAATACTGTCAATGATGAACTTACCGATTGTGACGGGTAAACCAGTCCAACCAATCGCTACTGTTCCAGTATTTGTGAGCTGTGCACTACGCGCATAGGCAGTATTTGCTGTTACGTTACTAAGCAGTATTTGCTTGTTAGCAATGACAAAGCCAATGCTGTCTTTTCTTCCAGCGAGACTGATGTGCAACACGCTGTCGGGCGGAAGATTCACAGCGTTTGTTTTCAGATTGAGCGTTGCCGTCGCGTTTCCTGTCACCACCGGTGTAAAACGAATGGTGATCTGTCGCGAACCGTTGGTACGGTTTAAGGTGTCGGGCTTACGAAGACCTGAAAGAATTCTGAATTGAGCAGCACTAGCGCCTGAGATTGATGTGTCGCTAACTATTAAGTCGTCTGTACCGAAGCTACTTAAAGTGATAGTCGTGTCACGATAGCTAACATGACATGTTAGATTGTCAAACACTGGTGCGTTAGCATTAGCCCGTGCCAGGCGCAAGCCTTCACCCAGAAGCATTGCCACAGCAGGAGAACCAACCCCGGCATAGTCAAAGAGGATGAGTCCGTTAGTTAAACCTCTCTCCACAGGGGCAAAGCGCAGTTGCATTTGTCGGCTCGCGCCAGCGGCAAGCGTAAAAGAGCCTCCGCCGTTGAGTATCTGAAACTGTGTAGTATCAGGACCAGCCTTTCTTGTGTTAGTAACAGTTACAGCGCTGGCACCAATATTCTTCACTACAACGCTTACCGTTGTATCTTTCTGGAGTCCAACTTCGACTTTGCCAAAGTCAACAATAGTAGCTGCCACTTGTAAACTTGGTTGTACTACGGTGCCATTAAGGGATATTTTCAGTGTATCACACTTGGTGATGATCTGCAGTTGAGCACTCTTCGATCCGACAGACGAAGGAGCAAAGCGAAGCTCAATCGTCCGACACTCGCCGGGTGACAGGGTATCACCAGCGGCACCTCGAGATATGCTAAAGTCTGCAGCATTGGCTCCTGCAATGAGCATACTTTCGATACGCACCTTGGATGACCCAGTATTGCAAAAAAGTGCGCTAAAGGTAGTGTCCTTATTCATACCAGTTCCGATACTACCAAAGTTGATTCCGCTACTGTAGGTCGTGGAAATCACTGGAGACCCTATACTGAACACCGCATCAGAGGTATCAGATTGTACCAATTGTGGCTCAATGTCATAGATCTCAAGGTAGCCATCTTGTGAAGTCGTGAAGACACGTGTGCCATCAGGACTAAGAACGGGGCTGTACGATTCCGAGGTATGTAGAGCATTGTACGTCTTCAATGAATTACCTGATGGAAACAGCAACACCCTACATTCGGTACTACCATTTGTACCGCAGGCTTTTTCATGAGCCAAATCACTAGAATTAAGATCTACCGTATTAAATGCTCCTACTGCCAATGTACCGCTATCGTATAGATCTGTAGAGTAGTATCTGCAAGCGACTCCTAGTACACTGCCGCTACTATTGCGCACAACTCCAGTATAATGCCCTTGTGATTGACGGATTCCTGTGCTCAGAACTGCTCCAGAGTTAACATTTACACGCACAACGGCCCCTGTATCGTTTGTTACTGCACCTCCAGCTAAATACGCTGTCGTGCCAGTTTGATCAAAGCAAATTGCCCTAACGTTAATCCCAGTAGAAAATGTTCTTGTTAAGCTTCCAGTACTCACGTTGTACAAGCTATTGTTAACAATAAAAGACTGCGCATCAGGAGAAAAACAAAATGCTGGGCTAGTACTGCCAGTCGAAATTGATTTAACAAGTGTCCACGTACTTGTTGAGTATAGTCGAACCAGACCGTCTGGGTCCTTGATGCCTAAATATTGACCGTTTGGACTAAACTGAGTTGATGCTCGCCAATCGAAGGGCCAAGACGGATTCTCGGAGCTACCTGTAATAACTTTTACAGTATCCTTTGTTTTCGAATCATAAACGATAGTTTCTCCCATTGTACCTGTAATTGCAATTAAAGCACCATCTGTACTAAAATCGACAGAGCTTCCCCATTGTACTAATCCATTTATTCTGGCGAAAGACCGAACAAAACTACCGGATGATGTAAAAAGATTTAATCCATATCCTAAGTTGGCTGTAACTATATTCCCATTCTGCATATAACAACAACTATTACCAGCATTCACAGCCTTATTTACCCGGGCTGTAAAATCAAACGACGTTACTAATGCACCTGATGATACATTCCATATTGCGCAACGTGATGAATTTGAAGTTCCACTTGATAGAATTCTTGAACCATCACCATTAAATGACGTCCAATAAAGGGGACCGGTGCCAACAACTGCACCATTAAATGTCCTAATAAGCGCTCCCGTAGACCCATCATACAAACGTGAATAATTGTCACTGCAAGAGGTTACGAACTGTGCCTGTGTGGGACTCCAGGCTACGCACGTTACAACACTTGGCTGCGTAATAGTAATGAGTCGCACATAGGTTGAAACATCCCAGATTATGGCACGATTATCTTGGCCACATGATGCAAGACGTGTACCCTGCGGATTAAATCGCACCCGCCACACTTTATTGTCATGATACGCAAGAGTTTGTAGTAAGGATCCATTTGTAACGTTGTAAAGAAGTACGTTGTTATTTACCTTCTGCAATGCAACCGCAATTCGTGTACCCGTTGCATCAATATCACAGTCAACTGCCTCGCTTGAAGATATTGTTATTGTACTCAGTACACTGCCAGTGTTATAATTCCAAATAAACACATATGAGCTCGCAGTAGCCGGTGCATAATGAAGGCTTATTAACGTGTCACCGGTTGAACTCCAAGCCACGGCATAAGCGTTTGAATACGCTGCAGAGCCTGTTGGTGTGAAGGTCTTTATCGTATCTCCGGAATTGCAGTCGTAAATAAATACTTTTCGTTCGTCACGAAGACTTGAGAGTTTCGAGGTTCCTCCCGGCCATCCATTGCATGCAGCGACAATATTTCCGTTCGCCGGGTGCGGCTTTACATAACTGGTGTTTCCCCTGAAGTAATTCGGTAACAACATCATAGTGTCACTCTGCTTCTTTAACTGTGACACTCGCACTAAATTCTGCGTACCAACACTTGCTGGTGTTTTAATGACCAATTGATTTGTATTCGTGACCGAATCCTTAATCTTAGTCCAGCTTGCACCGTTATTAGTACTTAACTCTATACGGACTGTGTCACTTAGCTGAATGCCACTCCATCGTATCTTCATGGAGTCACACGTGCTGTAGTTTTCTCCGCCGTTAGGCTCAACAACGGCAAGCGTGCGTGTTGCCACCGTCCGGGATGCATAACCTCCCGAGACAACAAAACTTCCATTGTTACAGGCATTTGTGTTCAAGCTCAACGAGCCGAATTGCATGCTTGAGTCAGTGGGTGAGAATCGTACCGTTAGCGTACGTGTTTGACCGTTGCTTAGGGTAAAAGGAGGCGAGGCTCCACCCCAATTCACGACACTGAATTTTGTGTTGCTGAAGCTGCCGCTATTCACTGTAACAGTTCCGTTTTGCGCTGTCAGTATTACTGTCGAATCTCGCGTTGTGGCCGGAGGGACTCCTCCGTAACTAACTCCCGTCTTACTATAACTCAGTTTTGGTATAAGTGAAGTGGGCAAAGCGTAGTTCAGCACTTGTGAGATGCCCAAACTTGGAATTGTTATGGTGACACTTCGGTTTTGATTACAGTCCAGAGCACTCGTAAAGCTTAACTCACAAGGGGGATAGCACTGTTCATAACTGGAGATCTGCCTGTAAATCGCTTCTGCCTGGGCTATTTGATTGACATTGTCGAACCATTGTCCATTGGTCGCTGTGCAGATATTTTTCAAAATTTGAGGCGTCCCCATACCCACTGCGATGCAATACACTTTGATATTGTTGGATTGCGCCATAGATGTGATCGCAGCTTCATTGCCGGCACCCAGACCATCGGTAAGAAACACCACGACACGTCGATTGTTAGGTTGCGAACGCTGTGCGACAACTAGACCTCCAGCTGGACTATTGCGAAAGCCCATGTCATAATCTGTACCACCAAGAGGTATCAGCCCGTTTATCGCGTTGAGGAGTCGGGTGGTGTCACGTGTAAAATCGCAGTTGAGATAGTTCAGTTGATCAAAACTTGTCACTGCACACTCGTTCACATTCAGTGCTAATGCACGCACGAAAGCTTTGGCGGCAGATTTCGCTAAGTCTATGCGTCTTGGTGCCCCTTGATCCATCGACCCGGAAACATCGACCGTCAGCACTGCTGATAAGTTTGGGCATGGTGTAGATTGTGGCCCGCAACTATAGGCGCTAACTGTACGAGGAGTCCCATTTTCAACAATCTGGAACTGTGCTGGAGACAGATTGCGGAGTAGATTGCCATTCTGGTCGAACACGAAGACGCGGATCTTCACACTGGGAAAATTGCTAACGTCAATGTCATAAACCGACAGTGATTGGGTCTTCACAGGGACACTTGTGAGGCTTAACAACACAATTACTACCGAAAAGTAATATAATAGTTTCTTCATGGCACTTTCTTTTAAAGTAAAGTGTTTCACTTTTCTACGCTCCCTCAAGAGCTCTAAGTGAACGAATTGTTAATTAGAATTCAGCTAAATATTTCGAGATATTCTGTGTCCGCCGTAAGCCTAGCTTTCGTCGAATACGCCCAATATGATTGTGTATATTTGAAACGCTGACATACTTAAACCGAGCAATGTCTTTCGGTTGCATTTGGAGTCGCAGCATCGAAATGATACTAAGTTCTGATTTAGTGATATTAGGATAGGCTTTTAGTAATTTTTTACTGAAGTCAGGGTTAATAGCGTTGAACTGTACTTGAAATGACGCCCATTCCTCTTCTACGCTTCGCGTGTCATAAAGGGCATTTAAACTGCTGTTGATCTCGTTCTGAATTTTCTCTGAAGAGAAATTCCCAATTTGACGAATAGCATTCTTTATCGAACTCATCAATTCATTTTTTGCGGCAAGACTCATTGCGTAGTGCAATAGTTCTTTTTCCTTGAAGTCCAATTCTAAACGGAGCTTCTCGAGTTCTAATCGCATAATCTCAATCTTCTGCCTCTCTTGCTCTATCTCAAGCTTTACATTTTGTTCCAAGAGATCTCTCTCTCTCTTAGATTTTTCGATTAAAGCAAGGTCAAGCTCTTTTTCCCTGGTAACATCGGTGTTAACAAAGAACACTAACTGAGGTTCACCGAAATCCGTCTTAGTTAACAACTGTGAGTGCGAACGCATCCAGATCACTTTACCAGATTTTTGGCGGATGCGATTCTCACATGAGAACACCTTAGATCGAATCTGTTCGAATGGCAGATCCCGAAACTCTTGATTCATTTCAAGATTGAACTGCAGCAATCGCTCCAGATCTTCGTCATGGATCATAGCTGCAGCCAATTCAAAACCTTGGGCTAAAACCTCTTCTGGACTGTAACCCAGAATTCGGCGACATCCGTTAGATACAAAAACATACTGCTTCTCACTTCTAGTTAAGTCATACACCCCAATGAAACATGCTTCATTGTCGATTATGGCATCTATAATGCTCGAATACCGCAGGGCCATTGATTCCTCAGAGCTCAAAATGTTCTTACCCTCAAACTGAGATAGATTCAGCGAGACGGAAAAGCGCTTGATGAATTCGGAGCGTTGCAACTTCATTACGAAACGATGAAAAAAAAACATCGAAACTTAGCTTAATACTCGCATTTCTGCGTTACACTATTAATACCACAAACTCAAGTATTCTTGACTTACATATGCGGTACGTTTCATTCGAAGATATTCATTGACAATCCGTCTCTGACCACTCATAAAACACTCAGTTCAACTCTTGTCTTAGCAGGTACACACAAGCTCGAGCGCCATCAGCAATAATTTCAACGAGTTGCGCCTTATATTTGCAAACAACAACGCTCGTTCTCATCGTCCTTATTCATAGTATAGTTACTATCCCGCTCCTTCTGAAGATGTAGTCTTTCAATGACTACATGACAACAATAGTGGGAAGTGGAGCTATTAAACATGTGGTCTGCCCCCCTATAAACTGGACAGATATTCTATTGTTAGTTAATGAGGTTTCTAAGGCATTGGGGGAAGTTGATTTGCTCCAGCAGCTGCCGGTGTTCCAGCCCCCTATTTGACTGGACTGAAATTCTACTAATTTCCGTTTACCAATTTAGTGGAGTTTCGAGTGCG
>JBDHXF010000072.1:0-12573 GCA_039810585.1 Chlorobiota bacterium | reverse complement strand
TTTTGTAAATACTCGTTACATCTACAAATACAACTTAGGTCAGAAGCATCTGGCCGTTTAAACATACGATCTCACTCAGAAGGTCTCGTGTGGATAATCATGTGGATTTCTTGCCGCGCTTTTTTCATGATTCCATGTTAAAAACATTTGATCGGGAGGAGCAGATTGCATGTCCACTTCCGAGTCAGTGGCTATTGAGTGATGCAGAGCGGGAGGACGTCGTGCGTTGTTGCAAGAGTGCAATGGTGCTCACTGCACGCGAGACTGATCCCGCAACCTATATGGATGAATCCTCGCTGCGAGTGTATGCGCTGGAGCGTGGTATTACCGTATGTCTCTATGGCATTGACGCCGAGCATCAGTTGCCGCTGGAATGTTACATCGGCTATACGGTGTTGAAGAATGGTATGCCCTGTAGCTATGGCGGGGCTTGGGTGTTTGGTCAGCACGCCAACTTTGGTATCAATATTCACGAGGCCTTTCGCGGTGGTGAGTCCTCTTTTCTGCTGGCTCAGCTTCTGCGTGTGTACTCGCAGCTTTTTGAGCTGAAGAGCATTGAGGTTGAGCCCTATCAGTATGGATTGGACAACCCGGAGGGCATTAGCTCGGGTGCGTTTTGGTTTTATTATCGATTTGGATTTCGTCCCGTCGACAAGAAGCTGCGCACAGTGGCCGAGCAGGAGTTTCAACGTATGCGCGACAATCCCGGGTATCGAAGCTCGGAGCGGACGTTGCGGAAGTTCACGGCGTCGAATATGATTCGCATGAAGGCGAGGACCACCATCACACGCGTGAGCGATGTGAGCTCGCGCGTCGTTAAGATGCTGCGGTCGCGCTATCGTTTCGATGTTGCCAATGCAGAGAAAGAGGGTCTGACACAGTTGTCAGCTCTGGTGCCCGGCGCCGAAGCGATCTTCACGCGCTATCCTCATCAAGCACGTGAGTTTGCTCTGTGGTTTCTGCTGCTATCACAGCAGGATTGTGGTGTGGCGCAGAAGATGACCGATCTCGTCCGACTCAAAGCTGAAGATCAATACGAGTACCAACAAAAACTCAGACTGTTTCTTGTAGAATACGCGGTCGAAGACAAAAAGACAAACGCTGCACTCGAGTAGACGTAGCGTACAACTCAGGGCAGCAAGAGCGTTGTGGTCGAGCTGCAGTCATCGCTCTCGACGTGCAGCAGATAGGCACCCGCGCTGACATTCGGGAGATGCAAAGAGCATGGTCCGGCGTTGACGTTGTGTAGCGTGGAACCGGCAAGCTGCTGACCAAGCATGGTGTACAAGGTCCAACGTAGTTGTGATGATGCTTGGTTAAGCAAGAGACTAACATGACCATCATCCGCAGACAGCACTTTCATACACGAAGAGGTTACTGCATAGTCTTGAGCAACATCCTGCAGACCTTCGTGGTTGAGACCATACACATCGTTGTCCGTGAGTGCGCGATTGAAAATGCGGATATCGTCGATCTGCCCATAGAAGTATTCCACACCGCGACGGGCGCCGATGTAGAGTTCGGTCACAAATGGTACTAGCGTTCCGGGATGGTATTCGGCTTTTACCAGGCGTGCGTCGACCCAGGTTTTGGCGGTGTCGCCGTCGAAGCTGAACACCACATGCGTCCACTTGTGAAGCGATAAGCCGCCGCTCCAGAACTGCCACAGACCGTTGTTCAGATAGTACGAGCAACCGAGCAGACCCCAGTCGTAGATCTCAAACACGTTCGTGGCCGGTCCGGGATTGGTGCCGATAATCGTGTTCTTTCCGGCGGCTGAATCGGCTGAACACCAGAGCGACACAGCCAGCTGCTTGCCTCGCAAGTCGGCTGAGGGCACATAGAGATATCCGTTGCCGCTTATTTGAATTGCAGAGTCTTGCGCGCCAAGTCGTCCGGGGACAAAGCGTACCGTTCCCTCGGCAACGCGGGCATCGTCGAAGCCGCCGCAGATTCTGTTCTTGAGGTCACCATCGAAGTCGTAGGCCGCTACCAAGCCAACCGGCGCCGTGTTGAAGAGATGAAAGGGAATGGGACTCTCATCAAACACCGAGGTGTCGCTCGTGCTCTGCACGCGTAGTCGCATGCTGTTTGTACAGGTGTCCGGCGGGGTCCAGTAATACACGCCGGAGTCGACGCTCATGTTCTGCACAATGGGCTGCCAGGCTTCGTTTGGTCCGCGCGAGTAGAGAATGTCGACACTGGTCACCCGCGTTGAGAGAAACGACACGCGGACCGGTTGATGCACATCGACGTCTGCGCTGCCGGCCGGTTCGACGAGGACGATGGAGGCTTGGGGTGGCGCACTGACGCAGCTACTGGCTTCTGCACGACTACGCATCCACTGATACAAGGGCGGAAGAAAGGTCATACGCACCTGATAGCCCAAACCCGCACTGTTGTTTGGTCCGCCACAGTAACTCATAATCGATCCAGGATTGGGTCGAGCTGTAACGCTGCTGTCCAAGCACTTTCCAAGATTTGACGCATCCACCACGCATGTATCGAGTGGAACTGTAAGCGGAGCATCGCAGGAGTGCGTGTGCGGCGCGCCGAAGTTGTGACCAATCTCGTGTGCCATGATGTAGGAATCGTAGGTAAAGGCCAGCGTCGGATAAGTGTGCTGCACTTGCAGACTACTCGAAGCCATGGAGTAGAAGTCACCACACAACTTATCGAGAAAGCCGTAGCCACCACCGCCGTATGAGACCGAGGTTACCACGTGATAGATGTTTCTCGGCACATCCTTGTACACGCTATCCCAATGCGGACGCGCTCTGTCACCCAACACGAATGGATCGCCGCCGCAGTTATAGGGATCTGCCGGCGCGTCGGTCCAACATTTGAGCCAACTGAGGTAGAGGCGGACGTTGACTTCGCGTTCATAGATCACGTTCACCATAGCAAGCAATGCCGTGATATAACTCTGTGCTTTGTCCAAGCTTCCGCCCGCGGCATCGAAGAAACGCGTGTCGGTTTCGATGGCAATGTTTACCTCAAGCAAATTGTTGCTCATGGGATGCAAACTCTGCTTCCACTGACCAGGGTCGAGACGTCCACCGGTTTCGCAGCGAAGCAGTCCGCGAAGCGGGCTCGTATTATCCTTCTCTGAAATTCCGTGCACGAGCGATTGATCGTTCGGATCCGAACTAAAGCTGTAGCGCAGGTCGTTGCTGTGTTTCACGGAACAGAAAAAGCCAAGAGCGGAACTGCTGATGATGATCTCGCTGCCGGACTCGGCGTCGATACTGCCTTGCCACATTTGAATGTGTGGTGCGGCAGTGCGCACTTCGCCGTTGCTGTTCTGACTGAGGAAGATGGTGTGTTGGTCGAAGGGCAAGTTCATCGGACGCAGCGTGACGCTTGAACGGGCGTCAATGCCGACCGGGAAGTTGTCGAGATGCAAAGAATGCGTGGCTTCCACTGAGTGCGTGAGCGATTGGAATGCGCGCGCGTCGAAACGGAAATCCTGGGTCAGACCAATCGATTGAGCTGTGACGGACAGAGTATTCAGAAAGCGTTGGGCATCAAGCGATGCAGAGGCGTTGACACACAGACCGATGAGCAGACAAAGCGCAAAGAAAAAACGGATCATTCAGTCCTCCGGTGTACGCGAGAAAAATACTGCAAACTCAGGTTTGATGCGGCTTGGCTATGCGCTGAATTGTCGCAAATGATGATCCAAATGCTTATACATGCCAATTCCCCACTGCTCGGCTGTGAGCTTACCGAAAAAGGCATGAGGATCGGTTGTGCAGGCAGCGGGACCCGCTTGCGAGAACTCGGTGGCGATAGTTTTGAGACGTTGCTTTTCCTTTTCCAACTCGCGTTGATCGCTAATGCGGAATTGCGGGTGCGTGGGACCGTTGCGATTAAAGGGTCGATCGTTATAAAACTGCGAACGAAAGAGCGGACCAAGGATGTAGCCAATAAACACGCGCGGCGGATGACTCTTATTCGCCGCCGCTTCGAGCGCCACGGTGCAATGCGCAAGCATCTGCGCGGTTTCCATCTTGCCCCACTGACGGGTATTCGATGCGCTCAGCGAATCCACACGCTGCACAATTTCTTGCAGCACTGCCGGGTCGTACAGATTTTTCATGACATCATTCTTGGTTGCACATCGCGCAAAATAGTGTCCGGACATGTCGTTCAGATGGCTTTTTATTCGTGCCACCTTCGGTGTCACTACAGACGAGTCTGAGCATGCTAATGCACAAATGACATCACACCGTGTCTTCTCCCGGTGCTGACTCGAAGCAGGTAAAAACCACTCGGAAGATCCGAAACATCAACACGCAATTCCTGCGCCGGTCCGCCTTCCACAGTGATGTGCTGTTGCCGCACAATCTGACCATGCAGATCGACGACATCCAAGCGCACCTCGCCGCTCAGCTCAGAAGCGCTATGAATACAGAGTTGGGTGCGCACCGGGTTTGGAGAAAGCGTCCACGCGGACATTGATTCGTCTGAGCTGACCTCTTGCAACAGCGCCATAAGGGCGCTGACGGAGCTCTTCCATAGCCGGTTTCCGTTTCCGGCGTAGACTACATCTCCGACAACAAGAAAGGAACAGTTGTCGCTATCCGGCATGTTGGTATTGCGCCACGATTTTGCAGCGGTATCGGCAATGCTGACACTAAGACCGCCAACCAAGATGCTGCCTTGCGCAACGCACAAACTGTAGATCAGGTTTTGATTGATGTGATTGTAGAGCTGATGCCACGACGTGCCCATTGAGCTGCTGATGAACACCGTTCCTCGTGCCCCGCACAGCAGGTACGGACCGGCAGCCAGCATGACCTGTGTGTTGGTGTCGCTCAATCCACTCTTCCGCGCCACCCACGCACTCATTGACGGCGTTCGCATATACACGCCTGATCCGGTAGCGGCAAAGGCGGTGGTGTCGATTTGGATAACATCGTTGATGAATCCGCCGGGAAGACCATCCGAGTAAAGCTGCCAAGTAAGCGAGGTGTCGCTCGAGGCATACACGCCGCTTCGAGTACCGGCAAGCATGAGGGAGTTTTCCATGGACAGCGACAATACAAACACACTTTTCAGACCAGTCCAGGTCCACGAGTTACCCGCATCTGAGCTGCGAAAAACTCCACCTTGTGCGGCACAGTACAGCACATGGTTGCACTCAATCAGGTCGTTACAATTGGTATTAATCAGGCCGGTATTCTGCTTGGACCACGTATCCCCCGCGTCGCTGCTGCGATAGACGCCATTAAATGTCGCAGCGAAGAGATAAGGCGGAGATGAGACCAAAGCGGTGACCGGACCGCAGTCACTCAGTCCGGTGGTTTGCCATTGAGCGTCAGTAGCGACAGTGAGCAACAAGTTAATTGTCGCACATACGCACATTATGCGATTCATATTTGACAGAGTACAAAGAAACAGGCGATACAACATCGTCATAACTATGCGCATCTGTTATGACCAGCGTCATATTCGAGATTGTTTGTACTCAGGAATTAGTCGAAAACTTGGATTGTGACGAAAGTCCGATAGTATCCTGCGCGAGGCGACCGGCACCTACGCTTGAAAGTTCCGGAAAAGCAGTGTTGCGGTGTAAGACTGTTCCTTTGAAATCGGCGAATAAACTCAGGGGCTTGGATTAAAGACTCTGCGCGCAAGCTTTTAAGCGCACAGTAGTTTCTGGCGTTATAAATATAAAACCATGTTTTATTCATGCATTGCTCATGTTTATGTGAGCAGATTGAGTGAGCAATTAATTTTGAGCACTGTTCTTTTCCTTGTGCAGAGAACGGTATTGAGCTACTTCGTGGTAATTTTCCTTATTCACACATACCGGATCATATGAAAACGACAATCGTGACACTGCTATGTTTTGCCTGCATCGTTGTATCGATCGGTGCGCAATGGATACCGGTTCAGAGTGGACTCAACGGAGCGTCGTTATGGTGTTTCAGCGAAACAGATTCAGTCATGTACGTCGGGAGCAGGTTTGGTCAGGTATTTCGATCGCAGGATAGCGGAGCGCACTGGCTTCGTTGCCCGGATCCTGCGCCGGAAAAATTTGTGTTCAGCATTTACTCGGAACCGGGATTTGTTTTCTGTGGTGCAGGCAACGGAGTGATCTATCGTTCTCTTGACAGAGGCGAAAACTGGGACGCAGTTAGCCTCTCAGACACTTCGTGCGAAGTATGGCAGATCATACGAACGAGTACTTCTATGTTACTTGCGGGAACGTCGAGCGGATGTTATCGATCGTCTGACGATGGAAAGCACTGGATAAAGACCATGGATCAGGGACTGAATACAACATCCGTTCAAAGCCTTGCAGAGCTCAACTCTACCATCTATGCAGTCGTTTACGGATCCGGCATAATGACGTCAACAGATATGGGAGATAATTGGACGGAGATGAGTAATGGATTGGGTGCACTGCAGCCCACATCCATTATATCCACAAAAAGTACGTTGTATGTGAATTCATTGTATTCCGCGCCGGCGCTTTCATTGGACAGCGGCAAGAGCTGGAAGCAGTTAAGCTCATCATACTTTAGCAGTGGCGGTACGATTGTGGGCTTAGTGCACAACACGCTTGTCGCTACGGATGGAACGAACGATATCTTGACGTCCTATGACGGCGGATTAAACTGGTTTGTAAACAACACGGAATTTTGGAATTACATCGGGTGCAAGGTCTTCGCATCGAACGAGCAACTGGTTGCCCTGGTGAGTGTTCCCGAAGGCGGTGGCTCGTGCCTACTATCTACGGATCTGGGGACTAGTTGGGTGGAACGAAATGAGGGGATGTATGCTCTTACAACAACATGCATGATCGTCGATCGAGATCAAAGCTGGATTGGAACGAGCGGAAACGGCGTGTTTCTGTCGACGGATGAAGGACTCAATTGGAACGCGACCAGCGCCACCACAACTGAAAAGGCAATGTCCGTAGGCGCACTGTTAAAAACCGATTCGTTGGTTTATGTCGGTTCGCAAAATCTGTTGTCCACCAACGCCATGGGATCACATTGGTATACGTACCCCGCTACATATTTCACTTCCGGCATGAGCGTCACTAGCCTGGCTTATGATATGGGGCGACTCTACGTCTCTCTCAACGCGGCGGGAACAGGACTCTTGATTTCCACCGATAACGGAACGACCTGGTTTCAAAGTCTCGCGGGCTTGAACAGTTCTGTCATGATTCGCGGTATCTCGGTTAACGCAGGAACGATTAGCTTAGCGACCAATCAGGGCCTGTATTTTTCTACAGACCTGGGGATGAGCTTTGACTTCATGAGCGGCACCGACTCCTTCGGCTTCGTCACGTGCGTCTTACGAAACGGCTCCGCTATCTGGGCAGGCACATTCAATCAAGGTGTGTACCGAAGTCTGGATGCCGGTCTGCATTGGCAGCATCTGTTGGATGGTATGCCAAGCCGAGCTATAACGGCTCTGCTACAGTATGGCAATACCATGTTCGCGTCGGCAATCAGTTACGGCTCAATGGACTCTTCGAAGACCTATTGGATCATCCAACCCGGCGGCCTCTATGCAATGAACAAAAATGCGCAGTCGTGGATTGATGTATCCGGCGATCTGGAATCGAGAGACATCATGAGTTGCACCGTCTACAACGACACCGTCTGGGTAGGTGTACAGGCGCACGGCGTGTTCAAAACAGACGCTCGTCCGCTCATCGCAAGCGATGTGAAGGAGCTCGATCCGGGTCCGCGGGCAAGAACCTCTCAGGTGCTTTTCTGCTCAGATGCGATACTCAGTCTGCCGTTAAGCGGAACAGGCAGCGACCTGCGCGCGATGCAGTGCTTCGACTATCTCGGAAACACCACGTCTGTAACAGTACTGGACCAACATCCAAATCAAGTACAACTCGACCTCTCGCGCCTTGGCGCTGGACTCTATTTCTTCACCATTGACAATTGTCGCTACACGCTCGTGCGAGAGTAGAGGGATGAGGGATGTTAGGGCAGAATAACAATGGGTACTTCTCATCCAGTAGTCTTTGATTCGAAGATGTAACGATTAGCTGTGTCTTTGTCAAGCACCGCACGCTAACTACAGTGCCTTTAATACGACTATCATAAAGAGTGACGGTACGCCATGAGAGTGCGATGATCACAAACGTCATTCAGTTCCGATCTGGAAAAATATCTCGTTGTATTTCTAAGTTCTCAACTGTCTTTGGGATCGATTATTTGTTTCCTACCAACCCCTCCACCCACGCATTGAACCCACTTCGATCCACTCCGCAGATTTTCTTGAGAGTGGCGAAGTAGTTGGCGTTGTCTTTTTCTGTCATGCCGCAGCAGAGCAGGCTGCGCACGGCTGCAAAGCCCTGATCGTGTTGGAGTTTTTGCACGATGTAGGCATTGATGAGGTAGGCAAGGTTGAGAGGATAGCGTTTGTTGAGGGCGATGTTCTCGTTGTGCTCGTATTCGTCCAGCCAGTTGGCGTTGGGGTGGGAGTGACGCCACAGACGGAAGCTGTCTTGAATGGCGGGCCAGCTATAGCCCCAGCTACCGCCGTACAAGAAGGCGCAGCCTTCGTCAACCGCATGGTTGATGCGATTGGCCTGTTCCACGCGTCGAAGGCGGGCGTGCCAGAGGTCGTGCGGATCGACCTCGCCGAAGTGCGAGCTGCTGTTGGCAGTGACAACGATTTCGTTGTCGTTGATGACCGTTGATCCCGATCCGCGCGAATGTCCGGCTGCGTCGATGAGGAAGTCCACTCCGTAGACACGGAGCACGGCTGCGATGTCGTCAAAGCAATACAAATCCAGCCTGCGTCGCGGGGCTTGCAGCAGACTGTCATAGTAGCGCAGATTCCTCACATAACGCTCGGCCGCGGCCACATCCAGAGAACTTCCATAGTGAAAACACACGTCGTCAATACTCGTCGTCTTCCACTGCGCCAAACCATCGGCAGCATCGACGCGAAGATGAACGCTGTTGTTGGACTTGGTAAAGACTGCCTGCAGCGAAATCATCGCTCGCACGAGAGCTGTGCTGTCGTGTATGCCGATGTAGGCAATCTGCAGACGACAAACCGAATCGCTTTGCGGCATTACATTGAGAAGCTGCGCTTTGTAGAAATTCTTGGAATCGTATTTCTTCGATTCCGTAATGCCTCGCAGCTCGTCGAGGAGCAGACGGTTGGGCCAGGCCGTCGTGTCCATCGCAAGGGCGTACGACGTCACCGAATTCGTCGAGTACACTGTCTCTGCGTGCGTCGTCTCAGCACCCGACTGCTCTACGCGACACTGCAATGCAAAGTCTTGCAGTGCTCTCATGAGCTGCTGTGTGCGCTCCGAGTCAAGAGGAATGCGCAGCGTTGGGGCAACAAGCATCGGCTCCTGAGCTGAAAGGTGCTGCGCTGACATGAACAATGTTCCGATGAACACAAGGCAGAGGGTACAGAGTTTCTTCATGCAATGCAATGGCTTCGTGGATAATGGACCGAGCGTGTGATTCAGGGATTACTTGGAATGGAGTCCAGACTCTCGTAAATCATGCAGCCGCGTGCTTCCATGAGTGCGCGTTCGCGCAGAGCGCCGGGACTGGGTGCTACAAACAACATTGCTTCGCAGCAACCTAGTACCGCCATCGAGATGCGCATGATATGCTCGTAGCGCTGTGAGGGAGGACTTTGCTCCACAGCCGCCAAGGCGGCGTTGATTCCGATGATAGGTGTATGACCGCGCCGCAGGAGTTCAGCAGCGGCAGTATTGAGAACAGCCAGATTGGCGGCTTCGCGAATGGGATCGGGTGAGGAGTAGGGTCCTGCAATGGCAATAATCATCCGTGCTCCGTTGGGTGCTAAAAGGATGGGACGCGCTGACTTTGAAGGAAGGTTGACAGGCGGGGCTGGATGAAACAGAGGACAAAGAGACCGAAGATTCTGCTGCCGGTGACACATTGCTTATTCTGTGTGTGGATTCGCAGAGCGGTAAAAAAGAGAGGGACTGCCGAAGGCAGCCCCGTATAAAAAATCTTCTGACGATGCAGTGTTACAAGGTTCCGCGACGAGCTTGTTCTGCTTCGATCGATTCAAAGAGCGCTTGGAAGTTGCCTTTGCCGAAACTCTTGGCGCCTTTGCGTTGGATGATTTCGAAGAAGAGGGTGGGACGGTCCTCCACAGGTTTGGTGAAGATTTGCAGCAAGTAGCCTTCGTCGTCGCGGTCGACCATGATGCCCAGACCTTTGAGAATGTTGAGGTCTTCTTCGATCTCGCCCACGCGGTTGGCAACGGTGTCGTAGTAGGAGCCTGGCACGTAGAGGAACTCAACGCCGTGTTTGCGCATTTCGGTGACCGAGTGCACGATGTCGTTCGTGGCAATGGCGATGTGTTGGCAGCCCGGACCCTTATAGAAATCGATGAACTCTTCGATCTGCGATTTCTTCTTGCCAGGAGCGGGTTCATTGATGGGGAATTTTATGCGACCATTTCCGTTGCTCATTACCTTGCTCATGAGCGCAGAGTATTCGGTGGAGATATCCTTATCGTCGAAGGTGATGATATTGGAGAATCCCATCACGTCGTGATAAAACTTCGCCCAAGTGTTCATTTCGCCGAGGTCCACATTGCCCACCATGTGGTCGATGTAGCGGAATCCCATGTGCGGCGGATTGTAGTCGCTTTCCCACTTTTTATACCCGGGCAGAAACACGCCATTGTAGTTCTTGCGTTCAACAAAGATGTGAACGGTGTCGCCGTAGGTGTGAATGCCGGCACGAATGACGCGACCGGATTCGTCGAACTCTTCGCGAGGCTCGAAGTACACTTTGGCGCCGCGTTTGACGGTTTGTTCGAAGGCGTCGGTGGCATCGTCAACCCACAGGGCAATCACTTTCACGCCATCGCCGTGCGTGCGGATGTGATGCGAGATATCGCTATCGGGGTCGAAGGGCGTAGTGAGGACGAGACGGATTTTGTCTTGTACGACAACGTACGAGGTGCGATCGCGCAGACCGGTCTCCAAGCCCGCATAGGCCAACGATTGAAATCCAAATGCGGTCTTATAATAATGCGCCGCCTGTTTGGCGTTGCCAACATAGAGCTCTACATAGTCAGTGCCGTTGATGGGAAGGAAATCCTCTGCATCGGCAAAGATCTTTTCTATTCCGTAGGAGTAATTCTCCACATGGGTCAGGTCTTTCATGCTTGTCTCCTTTGATAGTCTTGTGTTAGTGTGATTCCAAAACAGGTTGCGCCATCCATGACTTGTAGTAATCTTTCACTTCAATCTTCATGGCTTCAGTGGTGATACTGAGCTGATGGAATGGATCGATCATCACGGCCATCTCGCCCGTTTCCTTCTTGCCAATACTCCGTTCGATAGCGCCCGGGTGTGGACCATGCGGAATGCCGGCCGGATGCAGGGTGAGCTGTCCCTTTTGAATGTTATTACGACTCATGAAATCCCCATCGACGTAGTACAGAATTTCATCCGAGTCGATGTTGGAGTGATGGTAGGGAGCCGGAATGGCTTGCGGATGGTAATCGTACAAGCGCGGAACAAAAGAACAAACCACAAAGTTGTTGCCTTCCCACTGCTGATGGATGGGCGGTGGCATGTGCACGCGACCGGTGATGGGTTCGAAGTTGAAAATCGAGAAGCCCACTGGATAACAGTATCCATCCCATCCGACGAGGTCGAAGGGGTGAGTGGCGTAGGTGTAGGGGTACATGAGACCATTCTTCTTGATGTTGACAAGGAACTCGCCCTTTTCGTCATGCGTTTCCAGATCCATCGGCAGCTTAAAGTCGCGTTCGCAGAAAGGCGAGTGCTCGAGGAGTTGTCCGCTATCATTGCGATAGCGTCTCGGCGTACGAATAGGACTAAACGATTCGATATACAACAGCCGATTATCGCTCGACTCAAAGCTGAGCTGATAGGTCGTACCGCGAGGAATAACCAGGTAATCGCCGTACTCAAAAGGAATCGAACCATACATGGTGCGCAGTGTGCCCTTGCCGCGGTGCACGAAGAGCATCTCATCGGCGTCGGCATTTTTAAAGAAGTAGTCCTTCATACTCGCCTGCGGCGCAGCAAGACCAATGTGCATATCGCCGTTGACGAAGAGGGTTTTACGACTTTCGAGATAGTCGGCGTTGGGTTCCACATCAAAGCCCATGAAACTCAGCGCCTTCATGTTATTACCAATGGCGATGTCGGGTCGCACCGAATAAGGCTCCGCCATGTTCATCACCATGGTCGGCGGGTTGAGATGGTAAATGAGCGAGGATACACCGCCAAATCCTTCGGTGCCAAAGAGTTCCTCGTGATACAAGGCTCCGTTGGGCTGACGGTACACGGTATGACGCTTCGAGGGCACAGCGCCCAAGCGGTGGTAAACAGGCATGATGGTACTCCGGAGAGGGTTGTGAATTGTCGTCTCTCACCAAAATACAAAGCACCGTTGAATAGGACTAATCTCTATTATATTCTTTTTTGAGGGGAGGCTAAAGGAGAGTTTTTCCACCGTGCGTAGGTGCAGAGTGAGATCGTATGTTTAAACGGCCAGATGCTTCTGACCTAAGTTGTATTTGTAGATGTAACGAGTATTTACA
>JBDHXF010000071.1:0-14596 GCA_039810585.1 Chlorobiota bacterium | reverse complement strand
GGCAAGTTAGGAGTTGACTCGGTTACGACAAGAGTATCTTTGCAGCTGTGTTAGTGAACTTGTTCAGAGGTTCCCTAAGTTGGTCTACCTGGCTCACAACTGAGGGTGATACATCCAGGGCTTCTTGAATGAAAGGGAGCTTACCAAGTAGTATCTCCTTGCTTTGGCATACCAAACACGTGGCGAATGCTCCTTTTCCTGGATTTTCTTTGTAGTTGGATACGTGATGCGGAGCAACATTAATCTCAAGTGATGCGGCAACAATGGCCTGCGCGAGTGGATGAGTCGAGAATAACTCGGTTCCCGATGAACAACTAAGGAGTTCTTCTTTTGTCGTAGTACCAAGTGGAATGATGTCCGTAAGGGCGGGTTTTCCTATAGTTAGAGTCCTCGTTTTGTCAATGGCAATAGTTGTCACGTTTGATAACTCTTCCAAGAATCTACCACCTTTTACTAGTGCACCCTTGCTAGTCGCATTTCCGATAGCGGTAAATACAGCTACCGGAGTAGATATTACCAGAGCACAGGGGCAAGCGATGACAAGCAAAGTCAGCGATTGGAGGAGCCAGATTTCCTTATCCAGATGCAATAGTACTACCGGTACGAGCCAAAGCAGAAGTGCCAACACTAGTATTGATGGAGTGTATATTCGTGAGAACTTCTGAATAAAGACCTGTATTTGACTCTTGTTGGATGAGGCTTCAAATGTCAATTGCACAATTCGCGCAAGAGTTGAATCGCTTGCTCTCTTCGTTGTTTCAAATTCAAAGAAGTTGTTGCCGTTAATAGATCCAGCATAAACACTATCTCCTTCACGCTTGTCTTTTGGAATAGGTTCGCCTGTAATTGCAGATTCATCGACTGTCGTTGTACCTGAAGTGATGATACCATCGATTGGTATGCAGTCACCTGGGCGCACCTGGACTATGCTGCCAATATCTATGTCGCCAACATCTGTGTTGCCAGACTCGCCCTTCACCGATGCAGTTTTTGGTTGAGTTTGTACAAGTGTATTCAACGCAGACTTTGCATTATCTACTCCAATATCTTCAAGTCGCTCACCTAGGACATAGAGAGCGATGACAACAGAAGCTTCCGGGTAGTCACCCAAGTAGAAGGCGCCAATAACTGCCAGCAGCATCAACAGATTGATGCTGCCCAAACGCAATTGCAACAGGGCTTTGAACCCTTTACTAATAACCGAGTGGCCTACACTGATGATGAGAATCAAGTAAGCAAATGGTGCTAATGGGCTCGGTATGCTTATTCCACACAGCGAAACCGTCTCTAACACTAAAACGGTTGCGACAATTGCCAGAAGAAATCGGAATGTTCTATCCTTAAGGGGTAAGTTGAGATACCTAGTGTTCATGTGACTCGCCAGAGTTTGTAAGTTTAGCTAACAGAAAAAAGGCACCGTTTGTGACGATGCGAGCATCAGACGGCAATGAAACGAGTGGAGTGATTTCAGTATATCCAACATCTGTCGTGCCTTTGCGTACAGGAATGCGGAGAAACGCCTGATTCGCATTGGCATGCACCGCGGAATCATTGTGTGTTGCCGAATGACCCGACGCAGTAACTGTTTTGCCGTTGGTATCATGTTCGGCCTGCATATCATTTTCGTGCGTGTCAGCTAGTATGAAAATGAAGTCTTGTCCTTGACTGTTAACTATGGAAGCACTTGGCACTGCGTCGAGAAGAGCGCTTTGCAAACTAATCACAGCGCTGACATTGGTTCCCTCAATGAGGTTGTCTTTCTTTCCTTCAACCCGCGCGTGCACAGTGATTGCCTTGGACTGAGGTTCAAAAGTGTTCGAGATGCTATAAATACGTGCATCGTATTCTGGTCCCTGATTGTTCGTGGGAGTAAAGTGGATCAGCTGACCGGTGCTAATTTTAGCAATGTCTTTCTCGTATACATAAAGATCCAAATGCAGTTGGCTGTTGTCAACGATTTCGACAATGGGATTAGATGGTGAGACATGAGTACCGATATTCACGAGCACCGAACTAACCGCACCCGAAAGAGCGGCACGAAGCTCCATTACATCACGAATGGACTCTGCCTTAAGTGAGGATGTATTTGCGCCAAGTTGGTCAAGTTGTTGCTTTAAGCTTGCCTGTCTAATCGAAAGCGTTTTCCACTCCATTTCTGCTTGTTGCAGGTTCTTTGTAGCGGTCGCCGAAGCTTGGCTTAAGTTCTTTTGCCGTGTGAGCTCGCTCAAAGCCAATTCACATTGAGCTCTAACTGTCAGAAATGCTTCCTGCATACTTACGTATTCAGCGTTGTAAAGCGTTGCGATAACTTGGCCAGCTTTCACAGTTTGACCTGCTTGTACCGCAATAGTCTTAATAATGCCGCCAATAGGAGAGCTAATACTGGCGCGATTCTGATTTGGAACTTTGAGGATTCCGTTTGCTCGAAGTACAGCAGTGAGTTGCTTTTTCTCCAAGCGTCCCAATGTGAGCCCAATTGACTTGGTTTGTTCAGCTGACAGAGTAGTCGAGCTCTGAGCCTCTGCCTCGTGATGTTCTGTCTCTTTGGAATCTTTAGGTGCGGAGTTCTTTGAGCAGCCAACAATAAGGGAGAATGCTGCGAGTATTAATACTTGTCTATAATTTGAATTCATGTCGTTTGTTCCTATTTATTGTAAAGATCAAGGATTTGATAGTACGATTCTCCGAGCTCCATGATAACCTGAATAAAGCTCTGTCGTATACTGCTCGCGCTCTGAATCGCATGTGCATATTCGACATAGTTAATTTCACCTTCGCTGAATTTAGCACTTGCAATTCCGGACAATTTGTATGCTTGCTGTAAGCCTTCTTCCTGGTAGTAGGAATACTGCTTACGCAGTTGACAGTAACGCTGCATGGTTGCACTGAGCAAACCACTGAGCGATAGTTCTTTTGACCGTGTTTCTGCTAGCAGTGCCTCTTGTGTTAGTCTGGTTGCAGACGCACGCGCTGACGAATTGAAAAAAGTGAGTGGAAGCGCCATACCGACGCTAAAACCACCAAAGCGCGTAGTTGCGTCAAATATGTGCTCGACACCATTAATAGTCTGAGAGCCAATGAACGTTTGACTCGTGTAGCCCACTTTGAGTTCAGGCAAATCTTGCGCAGCTTCAACATCTGCTTGTTTTTCGGCAAGAGTCGCTTGGCTTGCAAGAAGACGGACTGCTGGATGCAATTGTAGCCTTGTAGAATCTGCTAAGACATTGTCTATCTGTAAATATGCAGTGTCGGGAAGGATTACAAAGTCACTTGGATAGTTGATCGTGCTGCGAAGTAATTGGTAGTTCGCTGTCAATTCCGCTTCGCAGCGCGCCACTTGTTGGTCATGTGTATTACCCTCCAGCACAGCGCTTATTTGTTCAAGCGAACTAACTGCGCCTTCTTGAACACGTCGAGCACTTACATCAACAAATCGCTCGTACAATGTGTCCTGTGACCTCAATTCTGATTTGAGCTGGCTTAGGTATTGAATTCTATTGCAAAGAAGTCTAACCATAGATCGTACTTCCTGAATAGTAAGTGCTTGTGAGAATTTCTTATTGTTAAGTGCTGCGCGAAGCCTCGCTGACTGGGCGGTGTAAAGTGTGGGAAACGGAATGCCCTGCTGAATAGAGAAGGCATTGTCGCGAGCAATGCTGTTGAATTGGCCGGACTGGTAGTTGAGCTCTGTCTTCGGAAGTACATATGCTGTTGATTGTTCTAGTTCTGCCGCTCTTACGTCGAGTTGTTGAGCTCGAATGTGTTCACTATTCTTGAGGCAGTAGTCGACAGCATCATCTACAGTCAGGGTTCTAGGCTGCGCCTCGGCGCGTATTGGAGTAAGAGCAGATGAAACGATGACCGCCAGAACAGCTAACGAATGAGTGATTCCTGACTTAGTCCGAGAGAAAAGAACGTAGAGTAGTGGCAAGACAAATAAGGTGAGCAGCGTTGCGGAGAACAGGCCTCCGATCACAACAGTTGCAAGCGGCTTCTGAACTTCTGCGCCAGCGCTATGTGATAACGCCATCGGCAGAAAGCCTAATGAAGCAACAGTGGCAGTCATTAGAACTGGACGAAGACGTTGTGCAGAACCTTTGAGAATTGCTTCGTAAGTATTCAACCCTTCTTGTTTGGCACTCTGAAATGTACTGACGAGAACAATTCCATTGAGTACCGATACTCCGAACAGTGCTATGAAGCCAATCCCAGCCGATATACTAAACGGCATATCTCTCAAATACAACGCAAGCACACCACCGATAGCACTCATAGGTATTGCTGTGTAGATGATCGCTGCCAGCCGAATCGACGAAAAAGTGAAATACAAGAGAAGGAAAATGAGAGCGAGGGCAATTGGTACGGCAATCATTAGTCTTTGCGTGGCGGCTTGTAAATTTTCGAAGGTTCCGCCGTAACGATAGAAGTACCCTTCTGGGAGGTGCACACTGCTGGTTAGTTTTTGTTGAATATCGTCAACCACTGAGGCCACATCACGGTCTTGCACGTTGAATCCAATAACGATTCTCCTTTTGCCATCCTCTCGGCTTATCTGAGCTGGGCCAATTTCTGTCTGAATCGACGCAACCTGAGAGAGCGGAATCTGACGCCCTCCTTCAACCGGTACGTACACATTGCCTATATCTTCAAGCGAACTACGATGAGCACTGTCCAGGCGAATCACGAGGTCAAACCGTCGTTCATTCTCATAAACAACTCCAGCTTTACCTCCGGCAAAAGCAGTGCTGACAATGTGGTTTAACTCCTCAATGTTTAGCCCATAGTTGGCTAACTGCTGTCGATTGTAGCGCACAACTATCTGAGGCAAGCCTTCAATCTGCTCAACCATTGGTTCAGTAGCTCCATGCACTGTGCGAATCTCAGAAGCTACCCGTCCAGCATACAGAAGCAGCGTGTCCAAGTTTTCACCAAAAATCTTTATGGCAACATCCTGTCGTACACCTGTCATGAGCTCATTGAAACGCATTTGTATCGGTTGATTTTTCTCGAAGAACACACCTGGTATCGATCGTAACTTCAATACCATCTCGTCGGCTAGATCCTCGTAACTAATGTCGCGCTTCCACTGTGACTTTGTTTTAAGAATAATCATCAGATCAGTGGCCTCTGGTGGCATGGGGTCAGTCGGTACCTCTGCGCTTCCTGTTTTGCCAACAACCATTTTCACTTCGTCAAATTCTTTTGCAAGACGCGAAGCCTGCATGCTAGTTTCTATGCTCTGCGACAGAGAAGTCCCCTGCGGGAGTATGCAGTGAAATGCAAAGTCACCTTCGGCTAATGTGGGTATAAATTCAGATCCAAGTCTGGAGAAGAGAAGGCAGGAAGCAAAGAAGATCACTAATGAGCTAATGACAACTGGCCGCTTATGCTTGACTACGACTTTCAGTATAACTATATACATCAGTTCCAATTTTTTGAATGCACGAATTGGAAGTGACCCACGAAGAGATAGACCTTTTCGAAGCAAGACAGAAGTCGCCATTGGAATGTAGGTGAGCGAGAGTAGCAACGCACCTAGTACTGCAAAGGCAACGGTCTGAGCCATTGGTCTGAACATCTTGCCTTCAATTCCAACTAGCGTCAGAATGGGCAGGTAAACTATGAGAATAATCACTTGACCAAAAACTGCCGAGTTCATCAACGAGCTAGCACTATCGTAAACGGCAGTATCTATTTCCTTTGGTCCGATAGACATTTGCCCCAAGGTTGTGACTCGAGTATACAACTGGTGAAACACTGCCTCAACTATGATGACTGCTCCGTCCACAATAAGACCAAAGTCTAATGCCCCCAGGCTCATGAGATTAGCTGAGATCCCGAAAAGGTTCATCATGCCAAGTGCGAAGAGCATGGCGAGCGGAATGGCAGAGGCGACTATGAGTCCAGCACGAGCGTTACCCAAAAACGTGATTAGAACAAAGATCACAATTGAGGCACCCTCAAGCAGATTTGTTTCAACAGTTGACATTGCCCGCCCAACCAGGTCAGTACGATCAAGATATGGCTCAATAACCACATCGCTTGGAAGCGATGCGGCGATAGTCTTCATGCGTTCTTTGACCCTGGCGACAACATCAGCGCTATTGGCTCCTTTGAGCATCATAACTACACCTCCAACTGCGTCCTTTTCGCCGTTATAGGTCATTGCACCGTATCGTACCGCTGAACCAAACCGCACTTCTGCAACATCCTTTACAAGAATAGGGACTCCACTTTGGCTGACTTTCACGACAATCTCTCCAATACTCTCGAGCGTGTTGACGAGTCCGACCCCTCGAATGAAGTAGGAGTTGGGTTTCTTGTCGATGTATGCTCCACCAGTGTTCTCGTTATTGCGTTCCAGTGAAGTGAAGATTTCCGAAACACTAACATCCATTGCTGCAAGTCTAGATGGATTGAAAGCGACCTCGTACTGTTTTAGTTGTCCACCAAAGCTATTGACCTCTGCAATTCCGACTGTTCCATACAGCTGCCGAGCTACAATCCAATCCTGTATCGTGCGAAGGTCCATAGCGCTATACTTGCTTTCGCTTCCAGGTTTGGTGTGGATGATGTACTGGTAAACTTCTCCTAATCCTGTGCTTGCTGGCGCGAGTTCAGGTTTCCCAGCGCCTTTTGGAATATGCTCTTCCGCGTCTTTGAGACGCTCATTGATGAGTTGTCTGGCAAAGTACACATCTGTTTGATCAGTAAAGACGACAGTAATAACAGAAAGGCCAAAACGAGAGATGCTTCTTGACTCAACCAGACCTGGCAAATTCGCGATACTCTGCTCAATTGGATAGGTGACTAGTTGTTCCACTTCCTGACTGGCAAGAGTTGGGCATAGAGTTATAATCTGTACTTGATTGTTTGTAATATCAGGCACTGCATCAATAGAGAGCCTTGTGGCTGACCATACACCCCATATCACTAAGAGGAGAGTCATGAGCACCACAATGCCCTTACGATCAATGCTGAAAGCAATGATCCTGTTAATCATTTTTTTGTTTGTTGGTTAGGTAATGTAATTCACCATCCACGGTAGCAGACAGCTTCGACCTGCGTAGAAAAATGGTTGGTCAGACACTAAACGAGGAATCGTGACTTTTAGGCTACACGGGGTGGTTGCCAGATCGGGCTTGGTATTGTATGACAGCAACTGCCATCGTTGCCGAAAGTGAAGGTGCTCTCAACAGTTGAGCAAGCAGGAATCATCGAGGTGCACGGCGCGAGAGCTAAAACAATGCCACAACAGGCGCACATGCAAAGTGGTGAACAATTATCATCTGTGTGTGCGTGTGAATCATTGTTCTCCACAGGACGGATGTCACGAGATGTGGAGCTATGTTGAACGCAACAATGTATATCTGTACATGGGTCAGACGTTAGGAATAACCAGTAGAAACAAAGTATGCAGGTCAGTAGTCGCACACGCAAAGATACATACGTTCGGATTGCTGCGGCAAATCGAAGAATCTCAGACTGAACGCATCGCTATCTTTTCGCATGTTCAAACCAAACTGAGCGCTTTTACACGACGCTCCGCAAGCCGTGGTCTGATTATTCAGCGACAAGCTGCCCATCGTTTCTGCTTAGAGTATTTTAGCTGATAGGCATACTTACTAACAGTATGGGACGGCTTGCTGGTGTCGGTGCCGAGAATACCTGGCAAGCAAGTGGTAGATCAAGGTTTCCAGGTGTTACTAAAATTTCTTTAGTTGTTGAGTCTCGTTACGGTTTCCGGAATGTGGTACCATGTGTCTAAAAACTGTATCGTACATTTTCCGTACATTTGCGAGAATAATTGCCAAATCATTCGAAAAAAAAGCAATAGTACTTAACTCTTAATCAGCGGGTCCACGGTTCGAGTCCGTGCGGAAGTACCGAGCTAACCCGGGCGCCGGGTAGAAACATGAAGCCTCACAAGTCAATGATTTGTGAGGCTTTGGTGTTTGTGGGGGAGTGAATATCAATGTTTGCTGCTGTTTTGGTGCTTTAGAGTGTTCCTACATGAGAATCCTAAGCAAAGTCAGGGAGCAATCCTGGGTACTCGAAATAAAATACTCGAGTGTGCCCTGAAGGGGCATTTCATACCAGCCCAGGGCGTAGCCCTGGGTACACGAAAACAAACATCCCACCGCCCTGAAGGGGAACCCATACCAGCCCATGATGTAACCGTTGGATTGGTTTGGTACGAATTTAGTGCGTCGCTCAGGCCTGCGCCTTCTATCTCGATCAACCTGACCCCCAGAAGTCGTACCGCTTTGAGTACCGGTTCCGTCCGGAACGTTTTTATGCGCGCCGGCTGTGCCGACGCACCCACGTTGACGAGAGCTCGCAAGTTTTGAAGACTAATCGCAGGATCGATCTGAACCTAAGTGCGTCGGACCCCTTTCGTACAGAGCCCTGGTGCTCCTTCATTGTCCCGGTGCGAAGCAACCATGCCGCATCTGCACGTCAAACGCGCCTTCGGCGCGCAAGAATAGATACTTTCTCCAGGAGTTCGCAAATTCGTACCGAACGCTCCCGGGACTCAAGTTCCCGAACATCTTGTATCATTGACTATGCAGTCTGAACCCCTACTCTAATTCTTGACCACCATGACCTTTACCAAGCTGATCCCAAACATCTTCTATGAGAACATCAAGGATGGTCTTGAACTGTTTGTGGAGTGTTTGCAGTTCTCCATTGGCTATGACGACCTTTCGTCGTCCGATCCCTGCTGTGTTGTGCAAAAAGATGCGCTTGCTGTGTTCCTGTTTCAGAACAAGGAATATGCCGACAAAGACCGACCGGAAATACGTCTGCATACCGGAGATATCCAGGAGGTGTATGAGACGATCTCCCGATCGCATCCGCACTTTCTGCATCCCAATCTGAAGTCAGTGACGCTACGTCCGTGGGGTGCTTTGGAATTTGCCTTGATCGACAACTCCGGTGTGTGTGTTGTTATACAGCAGTGGCCATCAAATGGATAAGGAGCCGTAGAGCTTGTCGATACTTGGATGGGTTTGCACGGTGACGAAAGAGTGAACTACCGGTTGGGTGTAGGAGCTGAGCAAAAATCGCCATCGGCTTTCAGATCCGAGAAGACCTGAGGTCTCACTACCTATTGGTGGATAATCGGTGCTCCGCTTAACTCTAGCTATATAAAGAAAACTTCGTAATCGCTTGCTTCGATAGCACACGACTCTATTAGCTTCAATGCCTACTGTAAGCGAGCGCGTCGGCAGCTACAATTGCACGCGAAATATTATAGCAGTAAAAAGTCGGGTGCAATAAGAGAGCGACAAGCAGCACGAGTGACAGTTCACGGTCGGTTGTAATGCTATTAAAAACGCATTGAATACATTTGCTCGAACGACTATTCGTGGAGATATGAAAGAGGCTCCATAGCGCAATTGTACAGCCATTGCGAACAGAGGATCAAATTGTTGCGCTCGAGTAGTTGATTCTCGCTACCAGCCAACGTGTAGCTTTTGTCGAGGAATGTAACGTATCAATTAGAGGTACCTATGATTCGTCAAATACAGTGCAGCATCATTCTCCTTGTGTCAGCCTTCTGTACCGCCGCGGCCAATAATGCCCATTTCATTTACGACACCCTAAACTTTGAGTATAAGGGGGTTGCTGCTTCAGGTAGCACGATACTGTGCTATAGCAACAGTCGGTACCTGACTGTATCGAGGGATGATGGAAAAAATTGGAAGAACATCAAAGTAGGTGACGACTCGACTGTCTTGCTAAAGGCCGTGTGTAGCTCAAGTCAGGCTGCTGTGCTTGATGTTGATGGTAATCTGTGGTTGAGCGATTCGCTGTTAGAAAAGTGGACACGGATACAGTTGCCAGCATCGGCCAGTCCCAAAGGGCTGGTCTATGCTTCTGGATACTATTATGTGGCATGTTCACATGGAGTATTTAAAATTGACTCGCTTGGCACTCTTGTTGATTCGACAACTTACAGTTCGGACGAAGTCATTGAGATTAACGCGAGTCGAGACTTACTTTTTGTTAGTCTGGCTGGTGCTAGCGTCGACATCTTAAATATACAATCATTTCAACGTATAAAAACGGCGTCGCTAAAAAGTAGTTTACAGTGTGACACTTGCGCAAGTGTTTCAAACTTCAGACTAAAGACGACTGGAGAAATTATATTTAGAGCTGCCGGTATGTTGTGGACGTCAAGCGACACGTTGCAGACCTGCGATGCGTTGACTCTTGCTGACCATCCATTTGAACTGCTCGACGATACATTGTTTACAATGGCAAACGCAATTGTAGATTTTCCGTTAGGATTAACGTATGCAATATGTCAAATGGCGTTCGACGGTTCCTGGCAGAATGTCACAATGGATAATTCTGTGCAAAGTTATACGAGATTTGTCTTTATTCTGGGATGGACTGTTAAGGGTAAGGATTCTATCGTAGCTATAGCAGACTATCACACTATTTTACTTTCCAAGGACAGAGGTCGCACCTGGGAAGTTATTTCAAATATATCTCCTGGTACAACTGTCTATTGGGTTGACAAGACAACCGGATTCGCGTCTGGAACACAGGGTGGCCGAGTATTTGCAACAAGGGATGGCGGGGTAACGTGGAGACCTCAAAAATATGATACGATATACAATACCCCACTGAGTCAGGCTCATACAATGTATGCCGACAGTTTGGGTTTTGTCATTGCCGCGAATGATTATCACGGATTTACAATGATTTCCCGAGACTTCGGCGAACACTTTAAAAGAGTAGACGTTAAGAATTGGCCCTGGATTGGTTGGTATCTCTACGCATTTGACAGCTCAGATTGTAAGGTTTTATTTACTTCTTCACCGTATCATTATACTGGTGTTGGAGCAGAACATACGGCAAGAGTTGTGATTAATAGTAGCGATAGTCTATTAAATAAGCGTGATGATCAGCAGGATTCGCTGTCAATAATATACATGAAGGCAAGGAATGGAGTATTGGAAGGATGGTTTGTAAGGAAGAGTAAATTTCCTCAGATTTACCACAAGCTGTCATATGATATGGGCTATAAGTGGGAGATCAAAGATTCATGCTACGCGCCTATATTGAGCGAGAATTCTCTGAGTTTGAATCGTTGCATGATGTTGCCGGGTGATTCTCTGATTGCTTTTGTTAGAGATAGCGCAATAGGTGAGACATGGGAAGATATATTTGAATACGATGCCGTACATGATAGATGGACTGATAGCATTGCGTTGCCCAATATCTACGGATCACAGGTTACAAGTATTGATGGATATCAATGTGTTTGCGCAGGGTCGTCTCAAGTCCCATTGAATTTATTAACGTACTATTATCCTGAACGAGAAATACGAAGGAGTTCGTCGAATACAGATACAGTCGGAGGATACTGTGGAGTTGTTTATGCAGATGGGGAGCGTCTATGGCTTTCAATCTCGTCTGATTACAAAAAGTATTACGTGGTTACGGCGTCGATTAATCGCGAAATCTCAGCTGAGGTCGCTGATAAGAGCATCGGTAAAAGTGATGTGACTGGTGCAAAACCACTAGAGGTTGTGTTGTTTCCAAATCCTGTTGACAAATATCTGACGCTTCAGGTGTCCGACGCCTTCACTCCAGACGGATCCATGGGAAGCTTGCATGTATTCAATATCAGGGGCGAGCAAGTAAGTAATTCCTGTGATATCACGTGTACTCAAGTGCGGCCTTGTTACTTCGAATATCGTTGGAACTGCCAGGAAGCTTCTTCAGGTATGTACATTCTTTCTTATGAGCATAACGGTAACAAAGTGAGTAGGATTGCGCTGGTAAGACATTAACAAACTGCATCAGTCACCATACGCTCTATGGCCGGGAGAGAGCATCGCATGACTAACGGATGTAGCTCATGCGTTTAGTACGTACCGGTAGCAAACATTCCTTCAATAGTTGCGAATGCTAGCATACTATCAACTGATGTATCAACTCGCCACGAAGTGGGCGAGTAAGAAGAATATCCTAAGCGTTCCTCTTGTACTACAAGTTGCCAGGCTTCGTCACTGACTCTACGATGCAGCTCGCTCCATCATGTGCACCTTATATAAATCGTTGCGACGATTGAGCAAGTTCTTGACGCTGCCTCGGAAGTGGAGATCTTCGAGGAGGCTGAGGTCTACATCCGAGATGAGCACCATTTCGGTGTTGGTAGTGGCTTCGCTTTTAATGCCGTTGGCGGGAAAGGCGAAGTCGCAAGGGGTGAAAACAACGGACTGCGAATAATGCAAGTCCATGTTCTCCACTTGCGGAAGATTGCCGACGCTGCCGGTTATGGCCACAAAGCACTCGTTCTCAACTGCACGTGCTGCAGCGCAGTGGCGCACACGCATGTAGGCATTGTGGGTATCGGTGAGAAAGGGAACGAAGAGCACCTGAATGCGATCGTTCGCGAGTATGCGTGCTAATTCCGGAAACTCTACGTCGTAACAAATTAAAATGCCGATCACGCCGGCGTCGGTGTCGAAGGATTTCACTTGCGTTCCACCTGTCAGACCCCAATATCTCTCTTCGTCGGGCGTAATGTGGATCTTTTCGTATTGATCGACCTTACCGTTGCGGTGACAGAGAAAGCCGACGTTCTTTAAATTCTGACCCTGCAACATGGGCATGCTGCCGGTAATTATGTTGACGTTATATACCACCGCCCAATTACGAAAACGTTCGAGAATCTGATCGGTATACGCGGCTAACTGGCGCATGCCTTCGGCTTCCGTTTTGCTCTTCCAATGTGCCAACAAGGGTGCGTTAAAGAATTCGGGGAAGACGGCAAAGTCGGAGCGATAGGAGGAGATGGAGTCGATAAAGTACTCCGCCTGACGGAACATATCCTCGATGGTAGGATAATACCGCATTTGCCATTGCACCAAGCCAAGACGCACACTGCGCTTCACACGCTGATGATCGCTGTCCTGATGCTCATAGTACACATTGTCCCACTGCAGCAAGGTAGCAAACTCCAGACTCTGTGCGTCGTCCGGCATATATTTCCGCAAGACCTTTTTAACGTGAAAGTCGTTGCTGATTTGAAAGCTGAGAACCGGATCGTAAATCTCCTTGTTCTTTACTGCCTGTATATACTCCTTCGGCTTCAGGGTATCAGAATATTTATAATAATTCGGAATTCTTCCGCCAAATACGATGGCCCGTAGATTAAAACCTTCACAGAGTTCTTTGCGTGCGTCGTAGAGACGACGTCCCAGGCGCATTCCCCGGTACTGTGGGTGAACAAAAACTTCGATGCCATAAAGCACATCGCCGTTAGCATCGTGCGTTGAGAAACTAAAGTTGCCGGTGATAGCGTGATAGCTGTGATCGTCGCCAAAGCGATCGTAGTTGACGATAATCGATAGAGCGCATCCGATGACCGCTCCGTCGGCGGTGACCACGAATTGTCCCTCCGGAAATTCTCGCGTTAAAGTCTCAATAGCGCGTCGCGACCAAATAGCCGAGGTTGCGGATGCGTAGGCGGCTTTCATAGCCTCGATCAGACTATCGTAGTCTTCAATTCGTAATTGTCGTATTTCGATTATTTCAGACATCGGCAGTGTTCCATTATTGGACAGGATGTGGATGGAGGGCTTCATTTGCACACGAAAAAGCGGTGCATTTGTTGTACGCAGCTGCTTCTCAGTCAGGACGTACTGACGAACTCCACTCGATGCACGTCTCAACTGGCCGAGTGAGGTACCAACAACCACGGCGCTGAATGCCTACTGTTGCAGTGCAACAGCACTACTCATCTCCACTCCACCTTTCAGTGTCTGATACACCACACAATATCGCTCGGTGAGCTTGAGCAGTGTGGCAATGAGTTCATCACTTACATCGGTGTCGATGATGAAGGTCACGCGTATTGCCGTGAAACCGACGGGGACTGTTTTATCTACACCAAGAGTTCCGCGAAAATCCAGGTCGCCCTCTGCTTCAACACGGGCACTGCGAAGTGAGATTTCTAGCGAGGTAGCGACCGTCGAGAGTGTCACTCCCGCACAGGCAACCAGGGCATCCAGCAGCATATCACCCGAGCAGGCAAGCATTCCGGTTCCACCCGTAGCAGGGTGTAAGCCGGCTTCAACCAGCGCCCGCCCGGTCTGTACACTGCAGCTCTGATGCGCACCCACTTCGGCATGCGACCGCAACGTGACCACCGCCTTTTGCGGCTCGTTGCGATAGAGATCTTTGATGGGCGCTTGCACCGCCTTGAGTTCCTGGGTTGTCATGTCTTGCCTTGATTGGTTGTATAGTATGAACGTTGCGCAGCGTCACAGCTCCGTTCCTACGCCGGGAAACGGAGCACGTCACCGGCATGGTTTCAGCACTGAGTGAGTGTTTTCGTACCAGTCGTGCCGTTCGTACAAACTACGACGATTCGCTGCCGATCGAGCAGGTTAATACTACGTGAGAGCGAGTGGCTCGCGTTTTCCACACTCTCGCTACGCAATGCGCCAAATTCGAATGTTTTGGCCCTTTCGTGCAAAAAGAGAGCGGGCGTGAGAGTCTTTTATGTTAAACACCAAATGAAATTTTCAACCTAGGAAGTTGTAAGCGTAGTTCTTCCAGCTCATTG
>JBDHXF010000070.1:0-16612 GCA_039810585.1 Chlorobiota bacterium | reverse complement strand
ATGCCTATGTATCACCGAATGTCAACAAGAACGACACAACCTATTTCCGTTCCGTCAATCCGCCGACGTTGTCAGCACAAGTAAGCGGCAACATCGGTTATCCGATCAGCTACCAATGGTACGGACCGAATAACACGAACCCGATCAGCGGTCAGACTAATGCGAACTACACAGTGCCAACCAATTTGAGTCCCGGCACCTACAAGTACTTTGTACGCGCCACCCTTGGTGGCTTGGTAGTCGGATCGGACACCATAACCATCACCATACTTCAGAACCCAAGTGTAAGTGCATATGTGAGCCCGCAAACATCAAAGAAGGACAGCACCTACTTCCAAGGAATCACTCCGCCAACACTGGCTTCGTATCTGAGCAATGCAAATGGGCAGACTCCGGGTTATCAATGGTATCGAGTGGGTAGCGGCGCTGTAAGCGGCGCGAATTCATCGTCGTATTCGATTCCATCCGCATTGGCTGTCGGTGTGTACAAATATTACGTGCGTGCAATCTTTGGTGGGTTGACGGTAGGGTCCGATACGGTGACTGTGACCGTACTGGCAAGACCGACGGTGGACATCTTCGTTGTTGCCAATGGTCGCAACGACTCGACCTACTACACCACCCTTGCCGCCCCACAATTAGGATCCACGATTACGAACGGTGGTGGAAAGACATTTGCATATCAGTGGTATGGACCCAACAACAGCACTCCGATCGGCGGAGCAACGGCCTCGACCTATACACCAGCCGGAACGCTCAGTCCGGGAACCTATACATACTACCTACGCATTAGCGGAGGCGGCGTGACTGTGGGTTCAGATACGGTGACTCTTAGCGTGGCACCATTACCGGTTGCAAACGCATATGTATCGCCGCATACATCTCAGAACGATAGTAGCTATTTCCGTTCGGCAAACCCACCAAGTTTAGGGTCTCAGGTCAGCGGTAATCTGGGTTACACACCGAGCTATCAGTGGTTTGGTCCAAACGGCAATGGTCCGATAAGCGGACAAACAAACAGTACATACAGTGTACCACAAAATCTCAACCCGGGAACCTACACGTACTATGTGTTGGTCAGTCTCGGAGGAGTCGTGGTTTCGTCCGACACGGTAACCATTACGGTGCTTGCTGATCCAACGATAAGTGCCTATGTGGCACCGTACCAAAGTCAGAAAGACTCGAGTTACTATCAAGGCGCAAATCCTCCGACTTTAGGATCGGTATTAACAAACGGTGCGGGTATAACGCCACAATATCAGTGGTACTCTTTGGAGAGCGGAGTTATCGCTGGTGCAACTTCATCAACGTACACAGTACCCACATCGCTTGGCACTGGAGTTCATCATTATATCGTTCGTGCCACTTTAGCCGGTTTGACGGTTGGCTCGGACACCATTACCATCACGATTCAAGGACCACCGGGTGTTGAGGCTTGGGTGGACGGTACAAATCACGTGTACGTCGCCACATTATGTGTCAATCAATCGACGGCCAGTCTGACGAGTGAAGTTCATGGAGGCGGATCGACCGTTAGCTACCAATGGTATCAAAACGGAAGTGCAGTGTCCGGAGCGACAAATTCGAACTATGACCTGCCGACCTCGTTGGGGGTTGGTACCTACAGTTATGAAGTGGAAGCGACCACAAACGGAGTGACGGTGTCGTCGAACACTGTGAGCGTCGTGGTTAATGCGCTTCCGACGCCTAGCGTGTTGGTCTTTAGTGGTTCCACATCTTGGTGTGCAGGATCAAACCAAACGGCGACACTCTTTTCACAACTGAGTTACAACAGTTACCAGTGGTCTGTAAACGGAACTGCCATCAGCGGAGCAACAAACCGACTGTATTATGTTCCAAGTACCTTGAGCGCCGGATCATATAGTTATAGTGTTTCTGTTGTGGACGCAAACGGTTGTAGTGCTAGCTGTGGATCAAGTTCCACAAAGCTCATCACGGTACTTGAATTGCCGGATCCAACGATTACTGTACAGAGTGGATCGACTACCCTGTGTTCGAATAGTTCAACGTCCACGGTGCTCAGTACACAAAGTGGTTTTACGAGCTATCAGTGGACGCGCAACGGACAGAATATTGCAGGTGCCACCGATAACACCTACACGATTCCGATGTCGCTCTCAGCCGGAAGCTATGCGTTCTCGGTTCGAGTGACAAACAGCTCCGGCTGTATGGGAACGGCCTCTTCTTCGGTCAACGTTACCATGAGCACTGCACCGAGTTTGAGCCTCAGCCTGAGCAGTCAAACTCAGTGTTATGGCTACACCAGTTGCGCGCCAGTAAGTGTGAGCGTCAGCGGATGCAGTTCAACACCAAGCTATCAGTGGACTATCAACGGCAATGCAGTGAATGGTGCTACGAATTCGTCCTTTAACGTTCCTGCCGGTCTTGCAGTCGGAAGCTACAGTGTGAAGGTGACGGTGAGCTGTGGCGCATGTACCGTCACATCGTTAGCAATGACCTTCATTGTGCAATCAACACCGATACTCAGCCTTTCGTCTACCTCTCAGGATTTGTGTGCTGACTATACGTGGTCGCAAGCCTTGAGCGTATCGTTGTCCAATTGCAATTCCACTCCGAGTTACCAATGGTACTTGGACGGCAGCAGTGTGATGGGCGCAACTACCTCGAGCTACACCATTCCACAAGGCCTAAGCGTTGGTACTCATCCGGTGTATGTGCGCGTCGTTTGTGGAAGCTGTGCCGTTCAATCGGCTACGCATAGCGTAACGGTGCATCAGATGCCGGGAATCCAGCTCTCGGGCTGGTCGCAGTCAGTATGCCAAGGCTATGCCTCTGCGCCTGTCATCAGCGCGACGCTGAGTAATTGCTCAAGCTCGGACGCGAACTACCAATGGTTTGTCAATGGCAGTTCGATTTCCGGCGCTACAACACTGAGCTATCACATTCCAACAGGCTTGAGTGCGGGCGCGTACGAGTATAAACTCGTGGTGGTCTGTAATTCTTGCGTGAGTGTTTCGTCGGCCTACTCCTTCAGTGTCTCGGCACCTCCAACTGTAAGTTTGTCGCTGAGTAGTCAGAGTGTCTGCTACGGCTATAGTTCGAGTTCCACTATCAGTGCTTCTGTTAGCGGGTGCTCCTGTTCTGCGGGCTATCAATGGCAAATTGATGGCTCCAATGTGGCTGGGGCGACAACATCACAATTCACAGCCCCTATGGGTCTGTCTGTCGGCACACACTCCATCATCGTCATGGTGAGTTGCGGTGCTTGCTCCTCAAGCTCAGCTAGTTCAGACTTCGAGGTTAATGCGCTTCCTCAGCTCAGCATAAGCTCGAGCGGAGACGTGCTCTGTAGTGGATACACGACCGGCACAACGCTGACAGCCCTGAGTAGCGGATGCTCATCGACGCCGAGTTATCAGTGGTACCGCAACGGCTCGCCGTTGAGTGGCGCGACGAATTCAAGCTACACGCTGCCGGCCGGCATGGCTGTGGGCAGTTACAGCTATGTGGTGAGTATGCAGTGTGGCGCGTGCAGTGTCAGCTCGTCATCACATACTGTTACCGTTTCACCCGCACCGAGCCTAAGCGTAAGCCCGAGTTCTCAATCGGTGTGTTCGGGCTACTCCTCTTGTACGCAGCTACATGCTAACGTGAGCGGATGTAGTGGCAACAGCACATCCTATCAATGGTATAAAAACGGTGTGGCACTCAGTGGCGCTACGTCCGTCAACTATTCGATTCCTAGCGGTTTGTCGGAAGGTACCTACACCTACACGGTAAACGTGAGCTGCGGAAGTTGCAGTGCGTCGGCGACCTCCACAGTCGTCGTGAATCCTTCGGTATCTGTGAGCGTCAGCCCTGACAATCAAGCAGTGTGCATCAATTACACCAGCACAGAAACGCTGGTTGCGACTGTCGATGGCTGCACGTCCACTCCTACCTATCAATGGAAGAGAAACGGATCTGCGATTAGCGGTGCCACAAATGCGACGTACACGATCCCAACCGGATATGCGTGCGGAAACAATAGCTTCACCGTTACTGTGAGCTGCGGCTCATGTTCTGCTACATCGAATGCCGCGACTCTAACGGTCAGCAACGCACCGGAAGTCAATATCAGTCCGGCGTCATTAGCCCTCTGCAGCAACTACAGTAGTGGTAATACTTTGACCGTTGTTACAAGCGGTTGCTCCGGTACGCCGCACTATCAGTGGAAACACAATGGTGCCACTATTAGCGGCGCCACAAACAGCACGTATAGCATCCCAACAGGTCTTTCTGTAGGAACGCATTCGTACACGGTTGCTGTGAGTTGCGGAACCTGCAGTTCTTGTGCTGCGACTTCCGATGCGGCATCAGTCGTTATCAGCTCTAACCTTAGCATATCGATCAGTACAAGCGCTAGTTCTGTCTGTTTGGGCTACGCCACATCCCCTGTACTCAGTGCGAGCGTATCGGGATGTTCTTCCACTGCTTCGTACCAATGGTATCTCGGCAGTTCAGCGCTTTCCGGAGCAACGAACTCGAGCTACACGGTGCCTACAGGACTAGGCGTGGGATCGTATAGTTACCACGTGTCGGTGAGCTGTGGAGCATGTGCCAACTCCTCATCGAGCAGCACCATCAGTGTGAACGCGCAACCCTCTGTGAGTGTCAGCCCTGCAGCATTCACTTTGTGTTACGGTTACACAAGTTCCACGACGTTGACGGCAATGCTTAGTGGTTGTAGCAGCGCATCGTATCAATGGTATCATAATGGTTCAGCAGTGAGCGGTGCAACAAATGCAACGTATTCGGTGCCGTTGGGACTTGGCGTCGGTAGTCATATCTACACGGTGAGCGTCAGCTCTAATGGATGCACGGCAACGTCGGATCAAACGGTGGTGACGGTGAACAGCATTCCCAGTGTGAGCGTAGGCCCGTCTTCACAAGCGCTTTGCCTTGGTTATGCCTCATCGACTACACTGACTTCCTCCGTAACAAACTGCAGTGCAAATCCAAGTTTCCAATGGCGCAAGAACGGTGTTTCGATAAGCGGTGCAACGAATTCTTCTTATGATGTGCCTACGGGACTTTCCGCCGGTAGCTACAGTTACACTCTCGTTGTATCGTGTGGTGGCTGCACAACCACCTCGTCTGCATCGACGGTCGTGGTAAGTGCTCCGCCTAGCGTCAATATCAGCCCGAGCAGTCAAACACTGTGCTATGGCTACAGTAACGCCCAGGCCATAAGCGCCAGCGTGAGTGGGGCGTCGGCAGGGGCAACCTATCAATGGTCACTCGACGGAAGCGCCGTCGCTGGTGCCACTACAACGAGCTTCGACGTGCCGAGCGGTCTGGGGGCGGGAACACACGTTGTGGCGATGACGGTTGTGTCCGGTGGCTGCACGGTCACTTCATCGCAGTCTAGCATCGTCATTAACCAAGCACCGTCATTCAGTGTGAGTGTGAGCCAAGGAAGCACATCACTGTGCAGCGGATATTCAGCAGGATGTACAGTCTTAAGTGCCGGTTCGCTTTCATGTTCCTCTACGTCGTCCAAGCAATGGTATGTCGATGGCACCGTAATAAACGGTGCTACGTCAAGTCAATATAGTCTCCCATCGGGATTGTCTGCCGGAACGTACAGTTACAGTATGAGCTACACCTGCGGACCATGCACCGTGGTTTCGTCGAATGTGATAACGGTGACTGTTGGTCAGCAGCCTACACCGACCATTGTTGCCAGTCTGGCCGGATATTGCAATGGTTCGAGCACCACATCGTTGCTCTCCGTGAGCGGTGGAAGCTTTGACAGCTACCAATGGAATCTCAACGGATCAGCCATCGCCGGTGCCACGAATTCCTCGTATCAAATGCCGGACGGCTTGTCCATTGGCTCGTACTCCTACACGGTAACGGTGAGCAGTGGAAGTTGCTCTGCAACGTCTGCAGCGAAAGTTATTAACGTCACGCAAGGTGCCACAGCAACGGTGTCTTGTGGAAACACCAGCATCTGCGCGGGTTCCAGCGCTTCTATCGTGTTCACGTTAACAAGTGGAAACAGTGCAAACTGGACCTTAGTGTATAGCGATGGAAATCAGCAATACACAGTCAATTCCATCAGCGGTTCAAGCTATACGCTTGCCGTTTCACCCAGCTTCAGCACTACCTACAGCATCGTGTCGGTAAGTTCGGGTGGATGCACAAGCTATGGTGGAGGATCGAAGACGGTAACTGTTAATCAACGCCCTGCTGCTCGCACGATCAGTTCTACCGATGGAACTCCGAACACTGCATGTTTTGGAACGTCGAAAGTGTACACCATCACGAACCCAACAAGCGGAAGTAGTTATCAATGGTCTGTTACAAATCCCGTGAGCGGAATTACATCTACGCAGAACTCCAATTCTCAGTTCACGGTCAACTTCCCGGCACAATGCGCAAGTGGCACGTATACCGTTACGGTGACCTTGGTGGAAACCAATGCACAAGGGTGTTCGCGATCGAATAGCATCACGACAACCGTCATTGCTCCTCCGAGTTCTGTAAATGTGAACACGTCGGCTTCGTCGATCTGTGTTGGAAACAATGCAACTATCAGCGTCAGTAATCCGCAAAGTGGGGTGAGCTACTCATTATTCCTGGGAAGTACCCAGATTGGCTCAACTCTCAGTAGCGGGTCGATTAGCTGGACTGTGAATTCAAGTACAAGCGGAACGAAGAATTACACCGTCGTCGGACAAAACTCTTCGGGATGCAGTGCCACGGTTGGCTCTGCCACCATCAGTGTGCTGAGCGCCCCCACAGTTTCGATCAGCACAGAGAGCACCACGATCTGTCCTGGTACCGAAGCGGTGGTATCCTTCACCTTTGGGGGACAGGGTCCGTGGACTCTTAGCTACAAGATTGGTAGCGGATCGAACATTACGGTAAACACGAGTTCCAATCCCTACACGATAACGCAGAGCATCAACTGCACGACCACATTCAGTATCGTATCGATGCAGAACTCCAGTTGCAGCGGATCGGTGAGCGGAAGTTCCAGCATTAGCGTATCGGTTGCAGGCATGCCAACGAGCGACTTCTGCATGGGCTTTGCCGGAGACGACGCCTCGGTCAATTGCAACTATAAAGTGACCTCCTGGGACAACTACGCAGGCAGCGGTAATAATTATCCGAATGGTAGCATCAACACAAACAACGACTGTTATCGTCCGCAGAAGTATCCGAACTACTCTGCGCTAAACAATCACGCCGGTATCTATTTCGACGGTGGTGACAAAGCCGTGCAGGTATCGGTCAACACTGCCTGCGGTATCAGCGGAGGAAGCCAGAAGACATGGTTCATGCTCTACCGGCCAGCCAGCAACGCTATGTCCTACTGTCGTCAGGTGATCTACAAACAGGGCGACGAAAACCACGGCTTCTGTGTGTACGTGATCAACCGCGTGATCTACTATGGCATGTGGAACAAGCAGAACTGTTGTGGAAACTGCTCCAATAAGTGGGCAGTGTTCCAAAACACCGGATTCACTGTAACACCGGGTAACAACTACCTGTTGCAGTTGGTGTACAACGGTAATGCTTCGGCATCGAACCGTCTGCGGTTCTCGATCAATAATTCGTCCTTCACACCTTCGGCTACGCCAGGCACGAGCATGGATTATTCGGGCGACTACGTGAGCTTCGGAGGAAAAGTGGGTAATACCCGATTCCACGACATGGCCAGCGTGAACGACTGCAACCAGTATTTAATTAGCTCAACCAAGATTGCAGAAGTTGTTCTGTACAATAGTGCAGATGAGACCTTACGCAATCAGATCTGGTGTGTGTTGAAAAACAAGTACGGTATGTCGAACCTCGGCAACAACCCTATAGGCGCGATGGCCAAGGGCGGAGTGGAAGAATCCTTTGTGTCAGGTGAGGGAAGTCTGACGCCGTACGAGTTAACAGCCGTGCAGCCTAATCCTTCACGCGACATGGCGCAGTTTAGTCTCTCCGTTGAACGCCAACAACATGTGCGCGTTACAGTTCTCAATGAAATCGGACAGCAGATGGCAGTAGCGTTCGACGGCATGGTTGCTCGCGGAGCCATCAACACAGTCAACATCGAAAGCGCCAAACTGGCAAGCGGTGCGTACACCCTGGTGGTGGAAGCCGAGGACTTCGTGGCGTATCGCAGCATGGTGGTTGTCCATTAAGTGATTTTTTATTCGTGCGCGCCAAAGCGCGCACGAATGAAGAGACAGTCGCAGAAGGCTTGTCCTAAGGGCAGGCCTTCCGTATTTTATACCGGGGATTGAGATTCGCTACCTACACACAGCCGCACTCATGGTAGACAGTACCTTGTTATCACACCGTCAGCTTATCGAGCAGAACGATTTCTTTGCTCGCATGGAGGACTTTGGTTTTTTTGATACGGTGAGTGAACATCTCCCTGAGGAGTTTACGGCTGTGTACGAAATCGCAAGGGTGATTGAGAATATGGATCATGCTCTTGGTGCACAGCTGGCGCCAGTGCTCGCGATGGCTGATGGAGAGGGAAGTACGGCGGACACTCATGATGAGATCATCCCGAACATTGTACCTGCCGAAGAGTATGAAGCAGACTTACTGAGGACGATGAATGAGCTGCCGCGCATATATCCACATCAGTTTCTTCTGCCGGACAATGTGTTTTATCAGCGCCTGGCAGAACGCTCCCTGTGGTTGCCTCGTCCTCGTCCACCTCACACGTATCGATTCCAATCCCAGAGCGATACCTTTAAACCGGATCATCGGAAACAGAAAGTGTACATCCTCTTTGATGTCTCTCGCTCGATGAACCTCCATTGGCGTATTCACCTTGCCAAAGCCATTGCCTTTATCTTCCTGAGGCGAAATATGAGAGAGCTGGGAACAGTGTTTCTCCGCACCTTCGCCGAAAATGTCAATGAGCTTCGTACAGCACACGATGTCCCCGGGTTTAATGCCATGATAACCGAGCTGATGCACACGAAAGCACTTGGCAAAGGAACGCTTCTGCAAAAAGCCTTGGTGACGGCTATCGAAGATATTCGAAAGACGCAGAGTATCAGCGATTCCGAGATCCTTGTTATCACCGATGGGGCAGCGCATATTGAGCTACAAAAAGTGCGCGATTTGTTGGGCGGTAGCATTAAAGTCCACACCGTTAAGATTGGAGATGAGCGCATTGTAGCGGACGCAAAGTTTGTGGAGTTTCATTTACGCGATGCCAATACAGAGGACGCACTGAGGCTCAAGACTTTGTTAGATCGCCGACATGATTTGGAGGTGCAAGCCGGATCGGCGAGTGGAGGTCATCTCAAGAGTCAGCTCTCAGCTGAGCTCTCCGGAATAAATAAGCAGATATCGGTGCTGACCACGCGAGTCGCCAAGTACATCTCTGAGCATTACGGAAATGAGATTCAGGAGTTGTCGTCGGTGTACGTGAACATACCCGACTTGGTTCCCGAGCACTTTCTGCACTTGAGCGAAGAAAAACGGGCAGAATTGGAGGACTGTACAGACGCACTTCTCGAAGCACTTCACGGTGAGCGTCTAAGCGATGATATTAAAAAAGCAGCGATTCTCTACGATCACTTGGAGTTGCTGTTGCAGCATGATGCCAGTCTGGATAACGCGAAGTTGAAAAAGCAGAAAGATGAGTTACAGCAAATCTTGCAGAGAATCATGGCCGGCGATGGGGATGACGACATCGATGACATCCATTTGAGCTCATTCGACACGAAGCAACTGCGAAATATGTTGGAACAGTCGGTAGAGAAGAGTCCGCTCTCCATGGCTCGCGTAATCAAGGCAATTTTCAAAAAAATAAAGGTTTGGTTGTTGCAAAGACGGGAAGTGCGACGCGCACGCATCGTCGTTCAGAGGAAGTTGAGGCGCTACTGAAAAATATTTTTCAAAAAAAGCTTAAGTAAAATCCGAGACGGCCGAAAACTCTCCGTGGAAGATGTAATGTTTTGGCAGGAAGCCCGAGTACTTCATCAATATACACGGAGGCTTTCATGCCATCAGCAATTTCCAACGGTGGGCGCATTCGCACCAACACTCCTGCAGAGAACGCATACTCTGCTTTGTACGATGCAAACAACAGCATCGCTCAACACCAACTTCGCCTTACCACGGGTAAGCGCATCAATTCTGCAGCGGACGACGTTGCAGGGTACATCACCTCTCGATCGTTAGCAGCTCGTAATGGTGCTTTGAAAGCAGCATTAGGCTCAGTCGGTGATGCTACAGCCGTTTCCAACATCGCGTCGGACGGATTAGACAACATCAACTCCCTGTTGCAACAAATCAAGGATTCCGCTTCCTCAGCATCCTCAGGATCGTTGGGTACGGACGAAAAGGTAGCTTTGGCACACGCTGCTTACAAGCTGTCTCAGCAAATCCAAACAGTTGTTGATTCGACGACCTTTGCCGGCAAACAGCTTCTTGCAGGAGCGTTCTCGTCTGAATTCGTTATCGGTTCCAATGCTACCAACAGCCTGTTGACCTTGTCCATCGACTTGACCACAGGAAACTCTGACTTCAACATTCAGGGTTCGAGCAATGGATTCGATGTGAACAGCACGTCGACGAATTTCGCCGGAGTTACTGGCCTGAACTTGGCTTCATTGAACTCTGTGAGCTCAACGGACCTTGGTATCTTCAGCGCCGCAAACATCCAAACAACATTGCAATCGTTGTCCACGGCTCTCAGTAACGTGAACAATGTGGCTTCATACCTTGGTGGTGTGTCCAATCGACTCACGTCGCAACAAACATCGTTGAACTCACAAACAACGAACTACGACGCCGCCATCTCGAGAATTGAAGATGCAGATGTTGCCCAGGAACAATTGCAGCTCGTACGGTCGCAGTTCTTGCAACAAGCTTCAATTACTGCACTCAGTCAAGCCAATCAGTCACCACAAACCTTCTTGCAATTGCTGCGATAAGCTAGCACGAAGGCTGCAAAAGGTTTCTGATTTGGTAAAAGGATTATCTCAGCTTCACGGACGAGGAAGAAGTGCTTGCACTCCTTCCTCGTCGTGTGTAAAAAGACATTCAAGAACGACAGTGAATGTTCGATAATCACGAAGGAAGGCAAAGGATAGCCGTCGGTCAATCGCCATCCCGAATACACGCACACACCACGAGGTGCGCCGACCTTCATCTTCTGCCATAGGCTTGGACTAATGTAGCACCACGGATTGACAGGGAAGTACGCTATGACGATGGTAGCAGCACAACGAATCGCCGCCCGCAAAACCTACGGTGGCGGAGACACAAAAATTCCAGGATATCTCGAACAAGAAGTTCTTCTGTGGAGTCCCGAGAAGATTACTCTTAAAACGTACGAGCTATTCTTACTCAGCGCTAAAAAAGACGATAAGCGACGGATGACCAAAGTGCTTATCGAACTCATCAGCGCTTTGAACTATGAACATGGCGGAGAATTGGCACATCGGCTCCACCGGCTCTATGAGTATTGTCAGCGATGTGTAAATCTGAATAAGATCGATGAAGCAGTCGCCATCATCAGTGAACTGCGCGATTCATGGGAAAAGACCTTTAATCTTTCATCGATGTGATTTGAGGAGATAGATTATGGCAACGTCATCAACAACCAATGTCGTCAATACCGCGTTTCTCGTCGGGAATGGCTTTTCGTCGAATGGCCAAACCTCGATGGATATGTTGATCAATGCCTATCGTGCCACCAGACAGCCGGAAATTAATGCGCTCACTACGCAGCAGGACACGCTCGGGAGGAAGCAGATATTCTTCAACTCGATTCGCTCCAAACTAGAAGCGCTGCAGAATCTAGCTACCAATCTCACGACCACCGACGCACCGGCTTCGTTCGTAACCCGCGCCGTAAGCTCATCCGACGCCACGATTGCATCGGTGAGCGCTACGTCGGCCGCAGCTGTAGGTGTGAGCAATCTGAAGGTGAGCCGCTTAGCCACGAACGATTCACTTCTCAGCGATCGCGTCACGACTGCCACAGCATTCAGCGCGGAGTTGGCAAGCCGTGGACTGGACTCCGGCATTGCCACTGGCTCAAAGAGCTTTAGTATCAATGGTCACGCCTATACTATTTCGCTGAGTGGAAGCGAAACGAATGAAGACGTGATGAACAAGATTGTGACCGCCGTAAATAGCGATTCAAACTCGGCGGTTGCGGCAAATGTTGTGAAGGATACGTCAACCACCGGACGCTTGACCTTCACGTCAAAATCTACCGGATCCGACGGCGCGATCACCTTCACAGACTCTTCGTCTCTGCTAAGCGCCTTTGGATTGGGATCAATTAAACAGTCAACGAGCTCAACCCCCTTATCCGCCACTTCGTCAACCATTGCTGGTACCGATACCCTTGGCTTGGCGACCGGTGTTAAAAACTTCAGCGTGAACGGGGTTGCGTATAGTTTCAATTATAATTCCGGTGACAACAATCAAACGGTGTTAACCAATATCGCCGAGGCAATCAATTCGAATACGAATTCTTCGGTCACCGCCTCTGTGGTTGATAAAGGAAGCGGAAACTTCGCCCTGAGTTTCACAAACAATGTGAACGGCGGGACTCTCAATGTGAGTGATACCGACGGATTCCTGTCAAACATCGGGCTTCCTTCGTCCATCCAAACCGACGTTCGAACCAATGCGACCAATACGAAAGCCGGCTACGCCAACAATCAAGAGGCAAACCTCAACTCGTTGGCAACGGTGAACGGAATTACCGTTACGCGTTCGTCTAATAGTATGACCGACGTGTTGACCGGAGTAACCATCAACCTGCTGAAACCGCAAGCAAGTACCGATACACCGCTGACGTTGACAACCACCGTCGATGCCGATGCCGTTGTCAATAAGCTTCAACCGCTCCTTGATGCCTTTAATGAGGCGATGCGGTACATGCAGTCCAATAACAAGACCATGGCGGGAAACGACGGCACGATCCGCGGATTGGTGTCTGATCTTCGCGGTCTTTCCAGTACGGTCCTCGGCGATCCGTCTGCCGACACCAAATACTTGAGTGATGCCGGGCTATCCATTGGTTCAGACGGTGCCCTCAGCATTGGCGACAAGGACAAATTGAAAACGGCGCTTCAAGCAGATCCCACAAAGATCTCGAAGCTCTTTACCGGCTCAACCGGTTTAGGACAGAAAATTATCGACATCATCGGCGGTGTAACCGGCTCTACCGGTTTGGCTCAGACTCGCTCCGCGGCTTTGGGGGCTCAAATCGATACAACCGGCAAGAAAGTAAAAGACTTACAAGCTAGAATCGACGCTGCTGTCGAAAAACAAAAGAACGACTACACAAAACTTCAACAAACCTTATACACTCTGCAAAGTCAAGCAAGCACGTACTCAAGCTACAACGGTAGCAGTGCCCTGTACTAACAGAGCGATAAAATTGGCAAGGTCTTTGTAATCGCTTAGTTGTGTCAAATTTCTTCACTCTTCCCGAAAGGGAGGTGGTCTATGATAGAATCAATCACCACATTGACACCGGCCCAACAGGTCGCAACGGCTCATGCGCAAGAGTCCGAAGTAAATCGTTTAGCCATCCACGACTCTAAAAAGTCGAATACGCAAACGAAGAACTCCGATTCTAAACGTCAGGGCAAGAACAGTCTGACAGAATTTGAAAGAGTTCTGCAGAATAATCTGGCAGAAACCAATCAATCGGTACACATCTCCGTTGATGATGTGACGAAGCGCATCGTTGTCAAGATTGTTGACAACTCCACGAATGAAGTGGTCAAGCAGCTTCCCACAGAAGAGATGCTGAAAGTGTCCCGTAACCTGGTGGAAGCCGAACAATCGAATGGCACGCTGAAAGATGCAGGAAACATTACCGATACAAGGATCTGATTTAGCTTCGGCGGAGGGCTTACTGCTCGAAATCCGTCGTGTAAATCTATCGCTCGATCAATTTTTGACAACGGATGTCCATTCCAGCTCAGATGCCATCGACCTGTTCAGCGCGGCTGTCCAACAAAGAGCTCAACTAATCGGAGCTCTGCAACGCTGTTGCCAAGAATTGGAGCACAGCGATATCCCCGACGTCCACACCGTGCTGGAAAAGTTTTGGAGTGGCTTTAGGGTAGAAATGACCGCCGGCGACGAAAAAAGAATTGCCTTGTTGAAAAACAAGGTCGAACTTGCAGCGCAATCTCTACGCAGGACGCAAAAACAACGCACTTTACTTCAATATCAACGAGGATAGTATGGTAGGAAGCATCAATACAGTCGGCAATGTTGCCAGAACCGCCGCCATCGATACTGATGACCAACAGCGGGTTCGCCAACAAGCTGCATCAAAGTCGTCGACACGCTCGACGTCGGTTGATACACTGGAAATTTCAGAGGAAGCTCTGAAGCTCCAGGCCGATGCACAGCAAGGAAGCTCTGCAATCGTCAAAGGTTCCGCTAGCGAGACCGCTCGCATCAAGAACAATATCGCGTCAGGGTTTTACAACAACCCTGCAGTACAGCGAGCTGTTGCATCAAAAATCAACCAAGAAATTCCGAGTTCGAAAGTCTAACATTTGCACTCAGTCTCTTCTCAAAGCCGAACCAACGTTCGGCTTTTTTTTTGTACACCGTTCGTTGCTCTGCTCCTCAAATCGCCGCCAGTTTTATCTCGCCAATTGTTGACCGACATGTCTGAAAAGTGGCACAGGGATTGCCCCATCCTCACCGGATACTCAGGATTGAGTCCATTTCCGACGGTTTTCAAGAAGTATCCATAATTCTTGAATTAATGTTCTCACGACAGATGTCGATAACATTTGACAAAATCACGACAATCGACGCACTTCCATGTGTTTCGACTGCTTTGGATTGTATCATGACAGGGATGTCTCATGCGTTATAGTCTCGTTCTCCTCCGGCAGCACGGAGAAGCCAAGCGATGGCACATGGCCACTCAAGGTTCTTTTCTCAGAGCCCTGACTGGCTATGCTCTTGTTATCCTCCTCCTCAGCCTTAGTTCCGTAGCGCTGCGTGCCGACGAAAATGTCGGTATCGGTACGGCCAAGCCCGACAACTCTGCTGTGCTTGATATTAGCATCGAGACTCTCGCTCGTCCCCGTGGTGTGCTGCTTCCACGCATGAGCCAAGCTCAACGCGATTCTATTCTGCTGCCTGCCAAGGGCTTGTTGATATACAACACCACATCCGACCATCTTGAAATAAATACCGGTACATTCACAAATCCTATTTGGGCTCAATACATTTCCTTCGGCACCTCCTCAGGTGCGGACTGGTCGCTCACCGGAAATGACACGATTAACCCGGCAATCAATTTCCTCGGTACCAAGCAAGCTCTGCCGCTCATCTTTAAGACCTTCAATCTGGAACGCATGCGCATTACCGATCGCGGCTTCCTCGGCTTAGGAACGAGTTTGCCTGCCGCGCTCTTCTCCGTTGGTCCGAATTCTGAGTTTCAGGTTGATTCCACCGGTCACGTGTCGACAACTAATGGTCTTAACCTTGCCGGTACGCATTCGCCTCTTAGCCTGGATGGCAAGGATGGAGTAAAGGGCGACGTACTTGTCTCCGAAGGCAGCGCTGCCACCCCGTACTACACAAAACAATTGGACTCGTTGTATATCTCTAGACTTGGCGCGGATACCATAACCACCAAGACGCTGCATTCCAATTTGATCACGGCTGACAGTATATACGCCAAATCGGCAAACATCACGAAGCTCACAAGTACCGACATCACCGTCAACAATAATCTCACCGTGAAAAACAATATCATTGGTGGGAATCTGACGGTCGACACCCTCATCACCAAGAACATGCAAGCGAAAATCCCGCTTGATAGTGTTCAAAGTGGTACCAGCACCAATAAGTCTCTCACTATCGGATCCGGAAGTACGTTGAGTCCCTCGAACGGCGGCGTGATACGCGCCAATGCGTTTACCGGCCCCGGCTCTACCTCTGATAGCGTCGATCTCGGTTCTGAAGTCAACGGCGTTCTTGGCTCTGAACACGGCGGCGTTGGGGTGGACGCCTCACACGCAGGAAACGGTCAGATTCCCGTTGGAAATGGTAACGGTTTCCAACTCGACACTCTTCATGCAGGTAAAGGAATCGAAATTCTCAATGGACCTGGTTCTGTCACCATTCAGTCCTCCAGCGCATTGGTCGGAAACGGTTCACAACAGAATGCCACTCTTCGCTTCGATTCCCTCGCCGGGAAGTGGGTGCAGAATGGCGCTGTACTTGCAGATACCGCCGGTAACGTGCAAGCTGCAGGTACCGTAAGCTCAACGGGTGTGAAGGTAAACGGCAACATTAGTATCGATAACCCCACTGGTCAGTTTGTCACCGGAGGAAGCGCCGGATTATCCGGTCAGGTTCTCAGCAGCGGCGGCAACTCCGCCAGTCCGCAGTGGACCAGCTCGTTGGATTCTCTTTACGTGCGCTCGCTCAGCGCGCAACTCGTTCACAGCGCTTCCGTGCTTGCCGACGACTCTGTTTCCACCAAGAACTTGCGTGCCACCGGTTCTAGTGTACTCAACGAAGTCAGTGCCGACAGCATCGCATCACGTCAGATCCACAACTCAGAGTTGATCTGGACAGACTCTCTGCATGCCAACAAGATGAATGTCAG
>JBDHXF010000069.1:0-16848 GCA_039810585.1 Chlorobiota bacterium | reverse complement strand
GTGGATGGCTTGGCAGAAGGTGACTACTCATACACCGGAACCGTGCTCGTGGCTAATGCTCGGTATGGGACCGATAACGGACGCTTCAGCATCGGCGACGTTGCCCTCGAATTCCAGGATGTGAGGATGAATGCAGAACTACTGCGCTCTATCGCCGAACGTACCGGCGGCAAATTTTATACATCTGCCAACGCATCCGAATTTGTGAAGGACCTCAAGGCTAACAAACGCTTTGAGCAAAAAGTGGTTCAGCACAATAGCGAATTCAGTCTTTGGAATGCCGCATGGTTGCTTGCTCTTTCGTTGACCTGCTTTGCCATTGAATGGTTGCTGCGCAAACGAGCAGGAATGATCTAGGAGAGCCGGCACGGCTTGAACAATAGTCATTCACCGTCTGTACTGACCTCAGCGCTAACATCGTTGTCGCGCCTCAGCGATAGCGAGCATTGATCGATTCGAGCTTGGCAGCGGGCGGTACGAGTTTGTCAAGAGATAAGGCATTGAGCGGTGTTGTGCTCGTGTTCAACACATGATGCAGGTCGGTCGACTCGGTATTGATGTAGAGCAGTCCGGTGAGCACTTCACCTTTATTTCTGGCTTCATTCAGTCGGTCCAGTGCCGATTCACGCTTGGTTGGTTCCCAATCCGTCGCCAACTTCTTCAGATGCACGGCCGATCCGTCGTGCAATGTTACCGTTGTTCCGTCTCCCTCAGGATATGTTGTTTCGATCGTGCTTCGCACAGGCACGTAGTCCATCGTAGCAAGCACTTGCTCATGATCACGAACGTAGTCGTAACTCTTGGTGCTACCCACGTTGTTGTTGAAGGTCACACAAGGCGAGAGGACGTCTAAGAGTGCAAAGCCATGGTGCGACATGGCAGCTTTGATAAGAGGAATGAGTTGCTCCTTGTCACCGGAAAACGATCTCGCCACAAAACTGGCACCCAAGTTTATTGCCATACTACAGAGGTCGATCGCCTCGAAGTGATTTTCCGTCCCTGTTCGTGATTTCGAACCGGCATCGGTGGTCGCGGAATCCTGACCTTTGGTCAAACCATAACATCCATTATTCATCACGATATAGGTCATATTCAGTGAACGTCGAATGGCGTGCACGAATTGTCCCAATCCTATCGACGCACTATCACCATCGCCCGACACGCCCAAATACAACAAGTCGCGGTTTGCCAGGTTCGCACCGGTAGCAACGGATGGCATTCTGCCGTGCACGGCATTGAAGGCATGCGAGTTACTCAGGAAGTATGCCGGCGTCTTCGACGAACATCCAATTCCGGAAAGCTTGGCAATGCGATGCGGTTCGACGTTCATTTCGTAACACGCTTGCACGATGGCAGCGCTGATAGAATCGTGTCCGCAGCCCGCACACAACGTTGAGATCGTGCCTTGGTAATCCCGCTGGGCGTAGCCCAGTGCGTTGCGACCTAAATCCGGATGACGAAAACTGGGTTGAATGTAGGACATGAACGTTTGTTCGATGAAGGTAAATTTTAGTGTATTTCGTGCTGACCTAACTCTGCAACTACCTATACCTCAAGAGTACGACCTAGAGGAACTCCGGCGCTGGCCAGTGCAAGCAATGCGCCGTCGTACACATGTTGTGCCGTGAGCGGCATTCCGTCGTAGTGCAACACTTTGAGCAATGCTCTGGCTTCGACATCGCACTCAGATAGCAACAGCGTTCGGAGCTGTGCGTCGCGATTTTGCTCGACGATCAGTACATACTCGTGTTGTTTAATGAAGTCAACCACACTTTCTGTAAAAGGGAAGGCACGCACTCTGAGTGCATCGACTACCAATCCTTCCGATTGCAACATCTCGCGCGCCTCAAGTGACGCGTCGGATGAGCTTCCGTAGAATATCATTCCGATGGACGAACGTGGTTTGTCTTGATACGAAACAGCATCCGGCACCATGGTCTTCGCCGTCTCCCACTTGCGGAGCAGTCGTTCCATACTGCGCACGTAGGCTGCGCTGTCTTCCGTATATCGCGCATACTCGTCATGTGATGAGCCTCTCGTGAAATACGATCCAAGGTGCGGATGCAGAGCCGGTATGGTGCGATAGCCAATTCCGTCGTTATCGACGTCGAGGTAGCGACCAAAACTCTTCATACTCTCGAGCTGCTCTACGCTGAGCACTTTTCCGCGATCGAGCTGTGGTTGCTCCGGCACACGAAGCGGCGGGCAGAGATGATCGTTCATGCCGATGTCGAGATCGGACATCACGATGATGGCGGTTTGGAGTCGTTCCGCCAAATCAAAAGCCGCCCCCATCATGCCAAAGGCCTCGCTCGGATCGGCAGGGAACAACATGGGGTGCTTAGTGTCGCCGTGCGATGCATAAGCGCAGAGCAGCACATCGGATTGCTGCGTGCGTGTGGGCATGCCGGTTGACGGACCCACTCTCTGCACGTCGACAAGCACAGCCGGGATTTCCGCGAAGTAGGAAAAACCGAGAAACTCACTCATCAGGGAAATGCCGGGACCGCTCGTCGCTGTAAAGGCTCGTGCACCATTCCACGAGGCGCCCAGAACCATGCCGATGGCAGAAATCTCGTCCTCAGCTTGAATCACCGCAAAGTTCTTTTCCTTCGTTGCTTCATCAACGCGGAGTTGATTGGCAAACTTCTCGAAGGCGGAGACTAAACTTGTCGACGGCGTGATGGGGTACCACGCCGCAACGGTCGCGCCGGCATAGACCGCGCCTAAGCCGCACGCGTCGTTCCCGCTGATGAAAATGCGATCACCCACCAGATCTCGTTGTTCAACTCGCAGTGGAAGACTTGTGGTGATGTGTTCATCGACGTAGCGCACGCCAAGATCCATTGCTTCGAGATTGGGATCGATCAGTTTTGGCTTCGAGGCAAACTCATCGCGAATCACTCCGCGGAGTACTTCAAGGTCGATGTTCAGCAATTGCGCCAGAGCACCGACATAGAGCACATTCTTGAACAACAGACGCTGACGCGGATCCTCATAATGTTGCATGCACAGTTGCATCATCGGGATACCAATCACGTGTACATCGGAGCGCAGACGGTCGCGGGGAATGGTCTTCGTCGAATCATACACAAAGGCGCCGCCACTGAGCACTGAAGCCATGTCGCGATCGAAACTTTGTGGGTTCAAGGCTACCATGAGGTTGATGCCGCTGCGACGGGAGCGTTTGCCTTGCTCACTCACACGTATCTCGTACCATGTGGGCAGGCCTTGGATGTTCGACGGAAAGAGGTTTTTGGCAACAATGGGTACACCCATGCGCAGGATGGCACGGGCAATCATCGTGTTGGCTGATGCCGAACCCGTTCCGTTCACGGTGGCAAAGGACATCACGAAATCGTTGATGAGAAGGCTTGAGGGGTCTACGTTGTGATCACTCGACATTGATTTCCGGCTTTCGTCACTTGATAGATAAATTTCTGCATGTCCCACGCAGCGGTGGGACAACGTTCAGCGCACAGACTGCAGTGCAAACACACGTTCTCGTCCTTCACCATCACGCGTGTTGTCTTTAATGCATCGGACACATACAAATCTTGATCCTGCAGCGGAGCAGGTGCTTTCAATTTAATTCGAAGTTCGGGCTCTTCGGCGTTGTGGACGAAGCTGATGCAGGAGGTGGGGCAGATGTCCATGCAGGCATCACACTCGATGCAACGCCCTGCCTGAAATACGGTCTGCACATCACAGTTCAAGCAGCGCTGCGCCTCTTTGAAGCCCAGGGCAGCGTCGAAGCCCAGCTCTACTTCGCGCTTTCGGTCGGAAAGACTAAGAGCCTTGTCCACATGAGGTACCGCAAAGCGTTCAGCGGAACTGACGCCATTGTCGTAGATCCACTCGTGCAATCCCATCTTTTGGTTGACGAGAGTGACGTGCGGAGCCGGTCGTTCCAGAACCGATCGTCCGTTGCAAAATAGGTCGATTGAAATCGCTGCCTGATGGCCGTGAGCGACCGCAGTGATGACGTTCTTTGGACCGAAGGCTGCATCGCCTCCAAAGAAAACGTTGGGGAGTGTGCTTTGAAAACTGTGTGCATTGACAACCGGCATCGACCATTGATCGAAGGCAATACCGATCTCGCGTTCAATCCAAGGAAAGCTGTTCTCTTGTCCGATCGCTACCAAGACGGTTTCTGCTTCGATAAACACATCGTCTTCACCCGTAGGCTCGAGGCTGCGTTTACCGTTGGTGTACACAGCATGGACTTTGCGGAACATCATGCCGAGCAAACGACCCTCTTCGTGCACGAAGGACACGGGCACGTGGTTATCGATAATGGGAATGTCCTCACGCATGGCATCTTCTTTTTCCCACGGTGAGGCTTTCATGTCGTTGAAGGGGGAGCGAACCACCACCCGTACGTTTTCGCCGCCGAGACGTCTGCTCGTGCGACAGCAGTCCATGGCCGTATTTCCACCGCCAAGGACAATGACATTTTTTGAAATCGCATTCGTGTGTTCGAATGCCACGTTAGCGAGCCACTCGATGCCGATGTGGATGTGAGCCGCGGCTTCCAGACGACCCGGAATATCGATGTCACGTCCGCGAGGTGCGCCTGTGCCCACAAAAATGGCATCGTAGCCCTTCGCGAGGAGCTCCGCCATGCTGTCCACATAGTGACGGAAGTGCGTATGAATGCCCATGTCCAGCACATAGCCCACTTCTTCGTCCAGTACAGATTCGGGCAGACGAAAGGCAGGGATCTGACTGCGCATCATGCCACCGGCGAGCTCCATTTCGTCGTACACGTGCAATTCATAGCCAAGTGGTGCCAGGTCGCGAGCCACCGTCAAGGATGCAGGACCTGCACCGACAAGCGCAATTTTCTTTCCGTTGGGGGCAAAAGGACCGGCAGGCATCATAGAGCGAACGTTGCCTTTGAGGTCTGCAGCAACGCGTTTAAGACGGCAGATGGCAACCGGTTCTTCCTCCACACGTCCGCGTCGGCAAGCCGGTTCGCAGGGACGATCGCAGGTTCGACCCAAGATGCCGGGAAACACGTTCGATTCCCAGTTAATCATGTAGGCTTCATCGTAGCGCTCGGCAGCGATCAATCGAATGTATTCGGGAACAGGCGTATGAGCAGGACAGGCGTACTGACAGTCAACGACTTTATGAAAATACTCTGGATTCGAAATATCTGTGGGCTTCACAACATCCCTGAATTAGGTTAAATGCGGCGTCTTCTCTATGTTGTCCACAAAAATAGGAGAATTTGTTGTGGGCTGAATCGTGTATAGGACGAGATGCTCTGAAATGCGCATGAATGCTGGCTTGCAGGTCATTGCACAACAACATGTCCGCTGACGCCATGTACGCACATGACAAATCCAACTGATCTTCCACTACCATTCTTCACCAATGAAAATATTCCAACTCCGCATGGTTCGAATCGCTTTGATCGTGATTCTGGTTCTGTTCGTTGCCATACAACTCGTGCGACCGGAAACGAACGAAACCGGCGACAACTCCGGACACCTGAAAACGGTGCTGCCGATGTCTGATAACGTGGAAGCCATTCTTTCACGCTCATGCTACGACTGCCACTCCAACCACACCACCTATCCATGGTACTTCCGCATTCAACCTGTTGCGTGGTGGATGAATGATCATATCGAGGAAGGGAAGCACGACTTGAACTTCTCAGCCTTTGCCGGCTATCCCGCATGGCGTCAGTACCGCAAGCTACGCGGCTTGGATACTGCTATTCAACGGGAGTTCATGCCGCTCGATTCCTACCTGTGGATTCATCGCGATGCAAAACTTGATGCGGCACAGAAACAGGCTATTCATGAGTGGGTTCAGGTTGCGTGCGATAGTCTCATGCGGAAGTATCCGGCCGATTCACTCAAAGCTCCCGCACGTCCGCGTCGAGATTAACCATGCTCGTGAGCATAGGCGCGATGTCCGTACCACGCTGGTGCCGAAGGCGCCGCGGTTGAAGAAAAATCTCTCGCTAAAACGGGAGCTCGTCGCCTAATGGACAATGCTCAGGAGTCGTGTTGTGCCCTCGACTCGTACCAGATAGATGCCGCTGTTGAGAGAAGAGACGTCAATGCTTGCGCAGTTGCCTGATGTTAATACACGCCGGCCTTCGGCCGAATACAGCTCGATCGATTGTACAGTGTGGGTGAAATGCAAGAGGTCGGAGCAGGGATTTGGGAAGGTACGAATGGAATGTTCGGGCGTGCCTACTGGCACGTCGTCTGAACTACACAGCTCATGGGCACCCAGGTCAGGCTTGCCATCTGAGCAACGAGTGGTCCATGACATCGGGTGCAGGTATTCACGATCGACCTGCATCATTGTCGGGAGATCGACGACGCCTGAATCGATGGCTGGCGAGGTCGGAGAAAGTTGGTAGTTGTAAATGGAGGCGTCGACAAAAGCCCAATCACCGAGATGCGATCGTTGTGTATTTGCTTTATCGATGAGCCTGTTAGAACTTGCTCCGGAAATCCAACTTCCATTACCGGCCAGAAGATTGTTGTAGGCAATGACGCTGTCTGAACCCGCCGCCACCTGAACAAACGAGCCTTTGCCAAGATCGTTGACCAACGTGTTGTGACTCAGGAGAATTCTCTGTGGTCCCGGGTTGCTGAGACCCTCGAGACCAAACTCGATCATGTTTGAGTTTTGACTTTGGGATCCCTGTTCAATTTCATTTCCCACGAGTACCGCCGTTCCGCCGTTCGGTAAATCAATATTCCGACTAGCTGTGCCATCGCTTTCGTTGCTGATGCGATTGTAGCGAATGATGTTTACATTGGCTCGGCTCTTGAGTTCGTGTCCAACCTTTGCGCTGTGGGAATAGTTGTACTCAAATATCAAAGTGTCTACGTTGCCGATATACAGGTTGTGAGAATAACCATCGCCCGCTCCATTCGCGTTGAACTCGCAGTGCGAAATGTTCACCGTGCTTGGATGTAAAGCTCCGCAGAGAATGCCGTCTTGATTGTGGGTGAATTCACAGTGATCGATGCTGAGACGATGTCCTTCAAGTCGTATGCCGGCCCCGTTAGCATCCGGACAGGTGGCGTCGTAAAAGTTGATGTTGCTGATCTGACAACTATCACCGCAAACAACCCAAATAGCTTTTGAGCCGTAGACCAGACCTTGGGAGCGCAATTCTGCTCGGCCGCCAATGCCTTGTATGACGAGATGTGAGGCGGTCCAGCGGCAGACATCGGCTGTGTACACTCCTGCATCGATCTGTACTGTATCACCAAGGCGCACGAGGTTCGACACCGCACTTGGCGTGGTGTATTGACGGCTCGCACCGACATGCCAAGTGGTAGCCGCGTGCGTCGATTGAATCGTCGCGCAGCAGAAGAGCATCCCGCATAGCAGCGTTTTCATGTCAACCCTCATGTTCCCGGCTTTGACGATGAGGCTGCGCCGGAAGCATTGCCGGGCGATGGATTGACGGATTTCATTTGCTTTTGCAAATGCTCAAGAATTTCTAGCTGGCGAGCTTGTGAGGCAATGAGTGACTTAAACTGATCTTCAAAGAGGAGGTCGATTTTTTGTTGCAGACTACGAATCTGTAGCTCCGCCTTGCGGTTGATCATGTAGTCGTTTTCCGCCCGCTGACGATCCTTTTCCTCCTGACGGTTTTGGCTCATCATGATAACCGGCGCTTGAAAGGCCGCAATGCACGACAAGATCAGGTTCATCAAAATGAAGGGATAGGGATCAAAAGCGTTTTGGCCCAGCGCCACGACATTGACGGTGATCCAGGCAACCAGAACGATACAAAAAATGATGATGAACTTCCAACTTCCGCCAAAGCGAGCAACTTTGTCGGATATACGTTGGCCACGCGACAAGGTCTCACTCGGTGGATTCATCAGGTTCTGGACAATCAGTCCTTCCTCCTCGATGGTTTTATGCACGATGTCGTGCAGCTTTGCCAATTGCTCATTCTCTTCGTGAAGGAGCTGACGAATGTCCTTGGGTGTTTTGGGACTCATTCGATTTCTCTACGTTAGTGATCTCGACCCAACTCTTGTCTCAGGCTTTGAGTACGCCAAGTGACCGACCAACTTTTTCAAACGCTGCTACGGCGCGATCCAAATGCTCGCGTGTGTGTGCAGCCGAGATCTGCACGCGAATTCTGGCCAGTCCCTTTGCCACGACGGGATAGAAGAAGCCTATCACATAGACACCTTCTGCAAGGAGCTCCCGGGCAAAGTCCTGTGCCAGTTTTGCATCGTACAGCATAATCGGCGTGATGGGATGAGTACCCGGTTTAATATCAAATCCAAGTGCTTCCATTTTCGAACGGAAGTAGCGCGTATTGTCTTCTAATGTGTCACGTAATGCTGTTGTGGATGAAAGCAAATCGAACACCGTGATGCTTGCTCCCACCACGCTGGGTGGAAGCGAGTTGCTGAAGAGGTAGGGACGTGAGCGCTGACGCAGAAGCTCGATGATTTCCTTGCGTCCCGTCGTAAAACCTCCAATACCTCCGCCCAACGCTTTACCAAGTGTGCCGGTAATGATATCCACGCGACCGGTCACGCCGCAAAGCTCGGTCACTCCACGTCCGTGCGTTCCCATGAAGCCCATGGAGTGACATTCATCCACCATCACAAGTGCTTCATAGCGATCGGCTACATCGCAAATTTTATCGAGGGGGGCAATGGTGCCGTCCATCGAAAACACGGCATCGGTAGCAATCATGATCGTTCGCGCACCTTCGTTGCGGGCAAGCTGAAGCTGCTCTTCCAGAGCCTGCATGTCGCCTGATTTGTAGCGGTAGCGTTTTGCTTTTGCCAAGCGCACTCCATCAATAATGGAAGCGTGATTGAGTTCGTCGCTCACAATGGCGTCCATATCACCAAGCAAGGGCTCAAACACTCCTCCGTTGGCGTCAAAGCAAGCGGCGTAGAGAATGGTGTCGTCGGTGTGACAGAACTCGGCAATCTTCTGCTCAAGCGTCTTGTGGATGTCCTGCGTCCCACAAATAAATCGTACGCTCGACATGCCAAAGCCATGGCTGTCCAATGCCCGCTTGGCGGATGCAATGACCTCCGGATGGGAAGACAAGCCCAGGTAATTGTTGGCGCAGAAATTCAGCACGGGTTCTGAGCGACCTTCCACGCGAATTTCCGCGGCTTGCGGCGTCACGATAATGCGTTCTTCTTTGTATAAACCGGCTTCGCGAATGTTCTGAAGCTCTGTTTGCAAGTATTGTTGATAGCTGCCGTACATAGGAGGTTTGTTGGAATGGTGATGGGACTCAAAGCGTTGACGATCGACGATCTTCAGGCGAAAATAACCACCGTGTCCTGCTATTTTGCGCAGAATTGTCGGATCCGCATGAAAATCCTCCAACTGGCTCCACGTCCGGTGTTTCCGCCGGATGACGGTGGTCGTATCAGCATCGTCAACGTCACTCGTCACCTGCTTCGCCGGAGTGCTGAGCTGACATTGCTCTGTCTGGACGATAGGTCGACGGAAGAAATGTTGGACCTTGACGGACATTCGCTGCGCGTTCTGCATGTGAAGAAAGACCGTCGCAACACACCAGTCAAACTCCTTCGCTCGCTGGTGGATTCTGAATCGCTGTACATGCGCAAACACTATTCGCCCGAGTTGCTGGACGAGTGTTTGCGTGTGCTGCACTTCGAAGCATTCGATCTCATCCATGCGGATCACACCGCAATGGCCTCGTTGGCTTTTGCTCTTGGCGACCGTCTCAGTGTGCCCGTTGGCCTGCGTCTCCATAACGTCGAGTATAAGATTTGGGAGAGATATGCCGAACGCTTCGCTCCCTGGATGCCGCAACGACTGTACATGCACAGTCAAGCGCGCATGCTTGCTCGCGCTGAAGCCGCTGCCATTAGCAGGGCTGATGTGGTGTTTCCGATTAGTACCGTAGATCTGGAGGCGGCACGGAGATTGGAGCCGGAGGGACATTTCGTTCTTGCCCCTGCCGGTGTTAATGTAGAGGAGTGGACCCCACCAATCGGCAACCATCGCGAAGCACACACTCTCGTCATGGCCTCCGCCTGGAACTGGACGCATAATGTAGATGGTGCGAAGTGGTTTCTGCAGGAGGTGTATCCACTCGTGAAGAAGGTCATTCCGGACACGCGTTTATTGATTCCGGGACGAGGTGCGGAGCAGCTTTTTGGCCAGTTGAACGACCCGTCCATTGAACTTCCCGGTTACGTACAGAGCATGCAGGAGTGGTACCATCGAGGCTCTGTATTTGTGGTACCGTTGTTTGTGGGCAGCGGCGTGCGTATCAAAATTCCGGAGGCAATGGCGGCCGGATTGGTTGTCGTCGCCACACCTATCGGCGCTGAAGGTGTAGAGGCGGGAGAAGAGCAGGGCTTGTTCCGTCGAGACACAGCGAATGCAATGGTAGACTGTATTGTAGAGCTATTAAAGGACGAACCGCGATGCAGTCAACGCAGCGAAGCTGCTCAAGTATTCGTCGGTCAAAAGATGACCTGGAGATCAAGCATCGACGCCATGTACGAGGCGTATCAAGAGCTCTTGAAAACAAGACATGGATAAGATGGCGCCTGGCTTTTAGCGAGGTGCGGCATCGTCGATTATACCACCCCCAACCACATCATCGCCGTCGTAGAGAACCACGGACTGACCTGGTGTTATGGCGCGGCGTGCATCGTGAAAACGGATGAGGAGCCTGCCATCCGGGAGTAGGGAACATAGCGCAGGACTACCTTCGTCCTTGTAGCGAATCTTCACGGTGAATTCTTGCTCGCCCTTGAGTTCAGCGAGTTTGATCAAGTTTAGCTCTCGAGCAATGAGCTCGTTACTGAGAAGCTTCTCTTCCGTGCCGACAAGCAGTTGATTGGATTGCGGCAACACGTTCAAGACGTACAGGGGCTCGGGATGGGACAGACCGAGACCGCGACGTTGTCCCACCGTGTAGAATGGGAATCCGTCGTGCGTGCCGACCTTTTCTCCATCCAGCACGATATCGCCACCCTTAACCTTTGTGTCAAGTCCAGGCACCATATCGCGCAAGAAGCGATTGTAATCATTATCCGGAATGAAGCAGATCTCATACGATTCCGCCTTCGCTGCTATATCCAGTCCGAAGCGTTCCGCTTCGGCGCGTGAGCGATCCTTGGTGAAACCGGAAAGCGGGAAGAGGGTACGCGAGAGGGATTCCTGGGTGAGACCCCACAAAGCATAGGATTGATCTTTGCGCCGGTCGGTGCCGCGCGACAGCATGTAGCGCTCTGCAGCGTCATCATAGCGGATATGCGCGTAATGTCCGGTGGCAATCCACTGCGCACCAAGGGCATCAGCCTTGCGCAGCATCTCGTCCCACTTCACGTGTCGATTGCACTTCACACAAGGGTTTGGTGTGCGCCCCTCCATGTAATCTTGCACGAAGTAGTCAATCACGTCATGCTTGAAACGTTCGCTAAAATCCACCACATAGTGCGGAAAACCAAGCTTCATGGCCACACGACGCGCATCGTTGATACCGTCGAGGGAGCAACAGGAGGAGTCGTTTCCCACGTTCCCACCCACATCTTCGTAGCGGTAAGTTTTCATCGTGATGCCGATCACCTCGTAGCCTTGCTCGACGAGCAAAGCGGCTGCGACGCTGGAATCGACACCGCCGGACATACCGACTAACACTCTGTTGGGATTACGCTTCATGAACTGAGATACATTGCCTGATGATTATACTTGCGCGCTTCGCGCTGTTAAAAACAAAAACCGCAATTCGTCACTTGCTTTACGACCAATATAGTATGCAGGTCAACGCCATCCTCGACAAACTCTACGCTCGGCACCGCTTTGGTATCAAACCCGGACTGGATCGAATACTCCAATTATTACATGCTATTGGCAATCCGCAGTTAGACCTACCGTGCATCCACGTTGCGGGCACGAATGGCAAGGGCTCAACTGCCAGTCTCTGTGCGTCGATGCTTCAAAGCAAAGGTCTGCGCGTCGGACTGTACACATCGCCTCACATTATTCGTTTCAACGAACGCATTCGCGTCAACGGTGTGCAGATCAGCGATGAGGAGCTTGTTGCGAGCTACCTACGTATCGAGGAGGCTGCTGAGCAGTGCGAAGCGACTTTCTTTGAGATCACCACCGCCATTGCTTTTGACTATTTCAAGAAGGCCAAGACGGATATCTGCGTACTTGAGTGTGGCATGGGAGGACGCTTCGATGCTACCAATGTGGTGCTCCCGCTGGTGTCGATTATCACGTCCATCGATCTCGATCACCAGGAATACCTCGGTACTACGCTGGAAGAAATTTGTCTCGAGAAGTGCGGCATCATCAAACACCATGTTCCCATCGTGTGCGCCGAGCCAAGACTTCATCTCAGGGACATCATTGCAACCGAGGCAGCGAGCCACGAGGCGACCTACCTCTATGCACCCGACCTCGAGTCGGTTGACGTTCTTGGCGTCGACGAGTTCTTAGGTAGCAAGCTGCGAATTCACCATGATGGCATAGAAGACAGTGAAGTGACGAGTCCTTTGAGTGGCGTGCACCAACTACGCAATCTGCAAGCGGCGCTGACTGCTATGCGTGTGCTGCCATCTCAATTTCAGCCTTCACTTAACGACATCAAAACAGGTGTAGAATCGGTCAAAGTAAACAGCGGCATTCGCGGGAGAACGGAGGTGCTATCGCAAGACCCTCTTGTGATTGTAGATGTGGCTCACAATACGGCCTGTGTGCAGATGTTGGTGCAAACGTTGGCTCAATCGCCTCACAGCAATAGGCGTTTCGACTGCATTATGGGGCTCATGGCGGACAAAGATTTGGATGCCATTCTCGTGCTGCTCAAGCCGTGGATCCGTCAATTACATGCTGTACAGCCGACCATCACAAGAGCTCGTAACAAGGATGATATTGCACGTCGTGCAGCGGAACTTGGTATCGAAGCCGTCGTGAATGACTCTATTGAACACTGCGTGTACGACGTGATCAACAGTCGGAGGGAGTTGTTAATCTGCGGAAGCTTTTACGTCGTAGAGGAAGCGCTACCGGCAGCAGAAAAAGTCCTAGGGAAGTGAGCGAGGGCAGCGTAGAGTCATCGCGAGCTGCGACCTCATCAGAAGTTCGATTCGTCGCGCCAGCGTTGGATTTTCCAGACGTCGTTTACGCTAGGTCGGGCGATCCGCAAGTCCACGCGGCCTTGGAGAAAGACCACATCGCTTGGATTGAATGTAATGGTGAGATTGAAGCCACGGCTGATATCTTGGTTCAGAGAATCACCAACAGCCGTTACCACATCGTTAAACACCAGCTCCAAACTCTGCGAACCCTGAAACAAGCCGGTGGTCGAGATCATTTCCTCATCCCGACCCCAGGTTTTGTCAATGCCCGTGTCATAATCGCGATAGACGAAGCTAAAGTTGGTGTCGAGCAAGCGACCATAAACCAAGGTATCTTTTGTCAGGTACGCATAGCGAAAATTCTGGAACAAGCCGTCAACCGTACTTTGATCTCCTAATCCTGCTCCGTTTAGCGCTCGGCTCACCGATCGAGGGGCGAAGGGGTTGTCGCACGAGTTCATCACCAGAGCACACAGCAAGAGGACAAGAGGGAGCATTCCTGCGAGGGATGAATGGAAGACGTGTCGGCTTTGCATAAGTCTCTGTGGATGACAACCGTGATGCCGAGAGTGAGATTTAATTTGAAAACTGCGCCTTTAAACTACTCCAAGTGAGGGGAATACTATCGTTCGAAACTGACTTGGAATCGATCCATCGTTCAATAGACCATTGGTTGAGAACATTGGGGACAATCGTTAGCCTCATATTTCCGGCAACCACTTTTGGAATCGAAGCGGAGGTGTGAGGGACGGTTAAAATATAGTCGGCTAGGTACACGGCAGAGTCAGGGACGCGTATCTCGAAATGTCCGTCGAATACCTGGATATCGCAATGACTGGAAGGACTCAATTTTGCCACCATCGTACTGAACGCTTGGCGTTCGTTATTCACACTCCACGATCGGAATTGCTCGCTATAGCTGGCCTGAGCATCGCTCGACGGGTCGAAGTGAAAACTGTTTTTAGCTCCCTGAGTGGTGTCAGCCAGACAGCGCACAAAATTCTCGCTGTTGTTTTCGCGAATCGCCGCCTGAAAATTCGACAGCACAATCAGTTCCGAAGTCGGCTGTTGAAAGCTCGAGCTACTACCGGAGGGATCTTCCGGTGTGCGCGTTTCGAAGAACGAACAGGAGCTCAAACCGAGGCTACACCAGAAACAAAAACACAGAGCCGCCCACGCGCGGCTGAGGCGAGGAGTACAACGGCGACGATGTACGAGGTTACCCCACATCGATTCGTCCTTCCATGGCGCGACTGATCGTGGCATCATCGGCAAATTCGAGGTCGCTCCCAATCGGAATACCCCTCGCAATGCGGCTGACACGAAGTCCGAGCGGGTGAATCAAGCGGTAGAGATACTGCGTGGTCACCTCGCCTTCAACATTGGGATTCAACGCCAGAATCACCTCACGCACGTCCGGACCCAGTCGGGCAATGAGCTCGCGGATTCGCAGATCGTCCGGTCCCACTCCGTCGAGTGGATTGAGTGCTCCGTGCAACACATGGTACAAGCCCTTAAACTCGTTGGTACGTTCGATGGCAACCACGTCGCCCGGTTCTTCAACCACACAGAGTACCGACCGATCGCGCTTCTCTGACGCACAAATCGCGCAGGGATCGTTTTCCGTAAAGTTGAAGCAAGTAGAGCAGTACCGGACTTGCCGCTTTAGGTTAAGCAGCGCTTCGGCAAAATGCTGCACAGACTCATCGGATTGACGGAGGAGGTAAAAGGTAAGACGTTGCGCCGTTTTGCGACCAATTGTAGGCAATGAGGCAAAGGCTTCGATGGCACTTTCGATTGATGACGATGTGGTAATCACGCAAGAAAAAGGGATGGTTTTGATTCGTGCGCGGCTCCGCCGCAACACAGTGCAAATCTACAGGTCAGCCCTACAACCACGCATGTCGAAGTCGAAAAAGGGTTGTATTTTACGGATGCGCGCAGAGCTAAGCTGCAACAAAGACTGAGGGAACACGTTTCTGGGCACACGGGGAGTGCCGCTTATTCACACTCGTTTAGAAGATTATCATCCACCAATTTCAGGAAACGTCATGGGAATGTTTAGTCGCATGTCGGACATCTTCAAAGCAAACGTCAACGACACGTTAGACAAAGCTGAAGATCCGGAAAAAATGCTCAAGCAAATGGTTTTGGAAATGGAAGAGTCGGTCAATCGCGCCACTCTGGCTGTTGCCAATGCCATTGCTAACGAAAAGACCTTAGAACGCAAGCTCAATAATGCTAAAGCACAATCAACCGATTGGCAACAAAAGGCAGTACAGGCATTGCAGGCAAATCGGGAAGATCTGGCTAAGGCTGCTTTAGAAAAGAAGGCGGTGTCTGATCGCAACATTGCAGACTTAGAACCGACTTACGCCAGTGCCAAATCCACGTCGGAGAAGCTGCGCGACCAGCTGGAACAATTGAAACACAAGTTAGACGAAGCTCGCTCCCGCCAAAGCACCCTCATTGCGCGTTCGGAGGCAGCCAAGGCTCAAAAGCAAATCGCACAATCGTTTAGCGGAGTTGGCTCAGACGCCTTTGCCAAGTTCGATAAATTTGAAGGAAAGATTGAAAAACTGGAATCGGAAGCTTCAGCGTTTGAACAATTGGCGGGTCAGGATACTTCGCTCGAACAAGAGTTTAAACAACTGGGAACATCATCAACCGTGGATGCCGAGCTATTAAAGCTGAAGGAAAGTCTTGGTCAACTACCACCTCAACAGTAAGGATACCATTATGAATACCGAAAACGATGCAAAGACATTGCAATTAGTTGAAGAAACACGTCAGCGTGTTGAAACCATTTTGAAAGACGCCTATCCGGAATACATGAGCTTTGACGGCGGTGTGTACGCGGTGAGTCGCGGCTCCACGCGAGTCATGATTTCGGTTCTGCCATTTACCGAAGATGAGTCGATGGTCGAGGCGACTGCTCATGTCGTATCAGGAGCCAGTATCACGCCGGATCTGATGAAGTTCTTGCTCCGTAAAAACGCAGAGTTGCATATGGGTGGATTTGGACTCTTGTTCGACGACACCATTACGTTTAGCAATTCCATTACCGGAACACACCTGGATCGCAATGAGTTGATTGTACTCGTGGCATCGGTTGCTGTGATCGCTGATCATTATGACGACGAGATTGTTGCCACCGCCGGTGGCAAGCGATCGAGCGATATTACCGATTTAGGCTAAGAGTCGGGATCGTTCGAGTTATACCACAGCATATCGATCATTGCCGGCTAAGGCTCTAGTATCGATAACTGAATTGAAGGATAAATTGTGATGGCTTCTCGGTGAGCGTATAGCTTGCCGTGGAGCCATCGCCGTATACGGCATACACGCCTTTGGTTGACGAGAAGCGGCCCATGAAATCAAATCGAATTGTCTTATCGACTACCACACCGATACCACCGGCCACAGTGGTTATACTGTTGTCGGCAATAGCACTCTTGTATGCCGATCCCGTTTGATCAATAGAACCACGGAGGTACAGAGGGGTGGTTGGTACTTTGTACTCGGCACCCACGCTCCACTCGATTTGTTCCTGCAGTTGGGTTCGGGCTTTATCACTAAGTGATGAATAAAAACTTGAATACGCCGCATCACCCTCAATGGACATGGTGCTGAAATCGCGATAGTGGGCGGCCGCCATAAGGCTGAGGTCGAGGAAGTGCACCGAGCCCGCCAGACCTATCTCTAAAGGACTGCTGACACTATAACTGTTCGTTGCGGAATATTG
>JBDHXF010000068.1:0-17460 GCA_039810585.1 Chlorobiota bacterium | reverse complement strand
ATAGAGATCGTCAATATCGAGTCGTGCTTTGTCTGTTGTTAAGGTCAGGACTTCTCGCAGTTGCTGCTCCGCAGTAGCATAGTCTTTCATACCCGCCGCTGCATGCATCATCTCTTTGCGAACGGCAACGCGATCTTCGCTGCGTTTGCAATACGGAATGCCGCTCTTTGCTCTTTGTATGGCTTCGTTATAGCGATTCAGAGCGTTCAATGCTCTAAGCTCTAACGGTAGTATTTGTGAGATGCGACCCATCGAACCAAAGATGTTCTCACCACTATAGAAGCCTGCGGCGCTTTGCCAGACCTCATGTGCTCTGGTGCTCCATTCTAGAGATTTGGCTGGGTCGAAGAGGGTGGAGTTCTTGTGCGAGTATGCTGCTGCGATTGCGGTGAGCACATCCACATCGTTCGAGGTTATCCATGCGGAGCAAATGTGATCGTAGCTGTCTTTGTTGAGTACCGTGTCGTACGACACCATGCGTAGCCATTCGTGTGCCATCACACTATGAGGGAGACGAGCAACAAGGGGGAGCAAGGCACGACCAAAAGTGTAAGACATGATCATCTTTCCGTCTACTACTTTGGGGTAGAAAGCCGATGACCAAAAGTCAGCATCTTCGAAAATTTCTCCGTACTCAAAGTGCGTCACTGCTTCTTGCACGCAAACAGTGATGCTGTCATCTCCCGAGTCGTTGCCTCGCATCATCAACGCCCGCGTAAGATACCATGCAGAGTTGTGGTTTGGATAACTCTGTAGCTTCGAGAGATACTTGACTACGAGAGATTGAATAAGTGAATCCGATGCCTTGCCTATGGACTCCCCTGCTTTATACTTGGCTGCCTCCAACGCAGTGTAATACAGCTCAATGCGAGTCGGGTAGCGTGTGAGTTCAATGGCGAGTGCACTGTCTATGTTCTTCATCTTAGCGATCAAGATTCCCGGAGGCTCAAAATGACCAGGCATACGGGTAGTAAACACCGTGATTCCTTCCGGTAGTCGATCGCTCGGCTGACATATCTCCACTCGCACTCGATAAGTGGAGTCAGGGACGCGAAAGACGCAGTGATAGTCGGCGCTGCCCTTCAATCGTGACATAGGAATCACAATCGTTTGCCGTCGCCACGTGCCCCACATCATCGCCGCGCAATACACGGTGTCTTGATACACAGCCTCCGCATACTTGGCACTATCCGGAATGGTGTAGGTAACGTGAACAGTGTCGCCCCACAAGGGATCGTCGTTGGAAATCTTTAAGCGGGAGCCGGGAAGTTGGGCGAAAGCTGTTGAAGTAGCCAAAAGAAAATAAACGGAAATTTCTATGTGTTTAAGAAGTTTACCCATTATCGTACCTGAGTTATTGCAGTAGATTTAATCTATGATTTTTCTTGTGATTCGACGCATTGCCGACAATTAAGGAAGCACTAGTTCAAGTCGGAACTGTTATGCTCTATTCCTCGTCACATTCAACACAAAGCGCTGCAGGGCCGCTTTGTGCTGCTCAAGCAGAATGATCAATCGTTGTTGTTGCTCCGGACTCATGGATTTCCTTGGACACTCTCATCGTCGCCTGTGCAAAGTAGGTGTGATAAAGCGCGTAAATGTTACAAGGGCAGATTTGTTCTTTGCATTCAACCCTCCTACCGAGTTGCAAGTCCGGTAAAACAACACACTTGCAACTGTCTCTCGAGCGCACTTTGGCTACGCCGATTCAAGAATAAGAATATCATACCCAATTAACTTTTATTCCCAACTCCTTGCTATATTGCCCACTTGAGGGGGAGCCGGCTCAGACATTGAACTTCATCATTTCAAGGGAACTCTATGGAAAACACATTAGTGCATAATGATTTGATGGCGCCCGACGTCATCAACGACCCGCATTCATACTATCGCAACTTGCGCGAGGAAGATTCGGTGTATTGGAACGACCGTTGGAAGGGCTGGGTGCTTACCGGGTACAAGGAAGTAGTGGATGTGCTGCGTGATGCCGACCGATTTTCGTCCGACCGTATGGGATACCTGGCTCAGGAGCTCAGTCCGGAAGAGCAAGAATCCATCGCACCCATCTTCAAAGTTCTGAGTCTATGGATGGTATTCCGCGATCCACCGGCACATACGGTATTGCGTATGTTGTTGAACAAACTCTTCACTCCGGTTGCCATCGAGCGCTACCGACCGATGGTGCGCAAGATTGTCAAACGTGCGATCGACAATGTGATCGAGCGTGGCTCAATGGACTTGGTGCGTGAGTTTGCCTATGAAGTCCCCATGTCGGTGATCCTCGAACTCATCGGCGCTCCGGATCTGGATCGCGATAAGATTAAGGAATGGTCGGAGCAAATAGGAGTCTTCTTCTTCATCAAAGCCGACGAGCCTCGTCGCCGCGAGATTGCTTGTGAGGGAATTAACGAGCTGGTGAAGTACATCACTCCGCTTATCGCGCATCGACGTGAGCATCCGGGTATCGATCTCATCAGTTTGCTCATTGCGGCAGAAGAGGCGGGCGACATCAGCTACGACGATGTGTTGGCAACCTGTGTGTTGCTGGTGTTTGGCGGACACGAAACCACCATGAATCTCATCGCCAACGGAACCTGGGCGCTCATGAATAATCCCGAACAGTGGGAGATGTTAGCCAACGATCCGTCCATGCTCAAGAAAGCAGTAGAAGAGTTATTGCGTTTTGATGGTTCGGTAAAGGCTACCGTGCGTTGGGCAAAGGTGGATGTGGAGGTTGGAGGACACCACATCAAAGCCGGCGACCGATTGTTGGTGAGTCTAGCCGGTGCCAGTCGAGATCCGCTGCAGTTCAAGGATCCGGATCAGTTGGACATTACACGTGACCCAAACTTGCATGTTGCCTTTGCGCATGGCATCCACATTTGTCTAGGCGCATCACTGGCACGCATGGAAGTGGAAGAAGCCTTTGCCGGATTGGTGAGTCGCATCACGTGTCCGACCCTAGCCGAGGGTACCAAACTCGAGTACTACCCTTCGGTGGTTCACCGCGCTCTACGCCAACTGCCCATTACTTTTAACAAGCGGGAGGCATAAATGAACAACATTCGATTGACCGTTAATCACAATCGCTGCGTGGGATCGCAGCTCTGCATGCAGTTTTCGCCGAAGGTATTTCAACTCAATGAAAACGGACAATCCAGCGTGATCGACGCGGATGCGGAGAGCCTTGAGCAAATCCTAGCAACGGCAGAACAATGTCCGCAAGTGGCCATTATGGTGGAAGACCTCGCAACAGGCGTTCAACTCTTTCCGCCACCGGAACTCGGCTTGTGATTTTTAATTCGTACGCGCTGCGCGCTACCACGACAGGTGGTTGAGCACACGGCGCAATAATTCTCAGTCACCACAAAAGCGATACTCCCTCGGGAGTGTCGCTTTTTTATTGCAGTACACACAGTGGGTGTACGCGACCAGACACGCAAATACATGCCGAGGCTTCCTGCAACGCAGGAAGCCTCGGCTCAAGAATAGAGAATCACCTGACCGTCTTAATGCACAATCATCACTTTTCGCACGCGCACACCGGAACCGTCGTACACCTTGAGAATGGCGCTTTGGTTTGCCAGCGAGCTGATGGGAATGGAAAGACCATTTTCATGATCAGTGGCGGCTTCAACACCTACCAAGAGTTCGCCTTCAAGAGAGAAGAGTTCAGCGCGTAGCCGGCCGGTGCTATGGGTCGGGCTTGACACGTGCAACACAGCTCGAGCAGGAAGCGGATACACGGAAAGAGAGAGGTCGGGCGCGTCGGAGACGTCTGACACCGCATCGAGCGACATCAAGAAGAGCGTCTCATCGATGGTCGAATCCGGAGGTGGCGTCAGCGAGAGTTTGGTAAAGGTCACATTGCCTTTGCGTATAGACAAATACTCCACGGGATCGTTAGCACCATACCAGACATAGCGCTCGATAGTGCTATGAGCAATGTACTGAGCCTTCGATTTAATCAAGAGCGTGTCGTCGTAACGCTCCGTCCAGTGAACGCGTACTACTTCAGTCGTACCGCTAATGGAGGGTAGGAGCAAACTACCGGTTCCGTCGGGTTCAAATACGACGTTCGCTCCTCGTTTTACGGTCTGCGTAGGAATCAACGGGAAGTTTATTTGTGCGTTATACTGTCGCACAATCTGAGTATTGAGTTTCACCGGTATCGGCTCGATGTCCAGAGGATTAGAACCCACGACGATTTGTTGCTGCGTATTATCCTCACCGAGATAATTCAGTGACGATTTACCGGTGTTATAAAAAATGCGACGTGCAGATTGTGTGTGCGTGACAACAACATTCGTATTGGGCAATGCGCCAATCATGCCCGAAGGATCTACTGTCGTCACCGAGTCGACAAACTTGGGAACCTCGGGGATAAAACTAAAATCCCAAAATTGCAGCTCTCCACCCGGCTGAGGGTCGATATCCGTCGCGGCACTTTTCTTTAATCGGTACTTGGTCCCAATCGAGGGTACTTGCTTGTCGGTAAAAACATCTTGCGCACGCATCGAAGGAAAGAGCACAAAGAGCAAGAGTGCTGAGAGTGCGAAAACGACGCAGTACTGAAGGATTCTGCGCTCTTGCGCTCTTGTTGAAAGTGACGTGCGTGAATCCTCAGATCGGGTTGCACGAATATCTGTGTAGGTCATATCGGTTCACCGGTAAATAGTGGCATTGCATTCGATGGCAAGGTAGAGGGTCGAGCATCGGTGCAACCATAGCAATACCTTAACAAAGGATAGTGCGTAGGTGCAATTTACTACAGACAAAGTCTGCGTCGGGACCCTAATTCCTTTAATTTTGCCGAACTAATGGGTATAAAGAGGATGGAACCACTGCCGTCACGACAGTCTGCAACCTTAGCAATCACAAAATTCATCCGCCATGAATTTCGTGCGGGCTGTAGCGCCTCGGTGCGATCTACCCGAACAGTTTCTCGTTGAGAGATCGGTGGAGAACGTTCAAGTATTCGCTTTGCAGAGAAGAACACTAGGTCGGAAAATTAATTTCAGAAATAAGGATCGACTCATCGAAAACGAGATTCACAGGCTATGACGATTCGAGAATTTTCCTCCATACGCCACATCCCAACCCGCATACGTCGTTTGCTCGAATATGCAACCGAGACGATGGCGCGCCTTCCGGAGGACGCGCAACATGCATCTGAAGAGGCGCTGCGATTATCCGAACAACAACGTAACCGCGCCCTCCGATCTAATTCCCACCGTACTCTTGGACTGAGTCTGTTTTACTTGCGTAGCTACGCTGCTGCCATCGGACATTTTCAGCAAGCACTGGGGCTGTACGAGAAGCTTCGCGACATCAATGCGCAAGCGCGCACGCTGCAAAACATCGGCGTATCGCATGTGCGCCTTGGCCAACTCGAAACTGCGATGCAGAACTACCAGCGTAGTGCAGAGTTGTTTAAACGTAGTCACGATCTTCCCAATCGCGCGCTGGTGCTGATCAACATGGCAGTGGTGTATACACAGCAGCTCAATCAGCTCAAGGCCTTTGAAATGTATTCCGACGCGTTGCAAATCCTGGAGGCAAACAATAACGAAGCCGGGATCGCCACGGTGTCCGGCAATCTTGGTTTGATGTTTGTCGAAATGGGTGAAAACGACAAGGGTCTGCAGTGGATGGAGCGCAGCTTGGACATGCACAGGCGCACGCACTCCGTGCGAGGTGAAGCTTTTGCCTTGAGAGAAATCGGTACCGTGCATCGGCGCATATCCAAACTCAGAGAAGCGCGTCAATACTATGCTGCAGCCCTCGCCATGGTGGAGCAATCGAACGACCGAGCCAGTCAGGCAGAAATACGCATCCAAATTGCAGAATTGTACTTGGACGAAAAGAGATATGCAAAAGCGCAGGAACACTGCGAACGCGCACGTGCCTTATTTCTGGAAGTGCAGCACACTCGCAATGTGGCCTTTAGTTACAATGTGAGCGCAAAGATCAAGCAGGCACAACACAAAACCGACGAAGCCCGACAAGCGTGGGAGCAGGCGTTACACTTTATAGAAAAGACAGACAATTACGCGGAACGCGCCGAGTATGAGCTTCATCTGGCGGAGATGCTGCTTGAGCAAAAGCAGGAACGCAGCGCTAAGAAACACTTGGCTACAGTAGAGCAGCTGTGCATCGACCATCATTTACTAGCAACGCAAATTCAGGTTTATAGATTGTATTCGGAATTGGAAGAGTCGCACAAGAATGCCTCCAAAGCACTTCGCTATGCCCGCCTCTCCCAAAAAGCTCAACAGGAATACGAACAGCAATTGAATTCGCGAAAGGTTCAGGACTTAAAGTACCGTGTGGATATTGCACGAGTGGAACGCGATCGAGAACAAATACGCCTGCAATCCGAACAATACAGATCGCAATTGGAAAGCAAGAGTAAAGAGCTCAATGCGTCGGCCCTTGTGCTGGCTCAAAAAAACGAGGTTATCTCTGCACTGAAACAACGCATTCAGGGATTGGCACGAGTTGGAGCACCAACGTCGTCGAATGATCTACGTCAATTACTCTCGCTCATCGACGAACACGTGCGAGGTGACAAACAAATGGAAGGCGTGACCAAACAACTGAGCGATTTTCACCAAGACTTCCTCTCCAAACTGAGTGCTGAGTTTAAGACCCTTACACCAACCGAAATCAAGATTTGTTCACTCCTAAAACTGAACCTCAACACAAAGGAAATAGCAGACTTCCTCTGTGTATCATTTAAGAGCGTGGAAGTGTACAGAGCCAGAATTCGCAAGAAACTCGGCTTAAAAGAGGGCGACAACCTCTCCGCCTTTATCGTTGGCTATGAAAGTCAGCACCCGCATACAGCAGCCTGATCAATTCGGCGCACCCGTTCTCCATGCCCAACACCTACCGTACAAGGGCTCTATCCGTATTCTACCGGTAACCCACCTGATTGTGTCACGAATACAGGACGAAGTCGTGCCTTTTTACTCGGCATCGACCAGGATTAAGGTTTGACCTCCGCTCTATTTTCATCGTCGATTGCCGCGCAAAGCGCATCATTGCTGGGTTGTGTGACTTTTTGATCGCTTCCGCTATCACGCGACTGATAAGGTATTGCTAAGGTTGTGCTGAGCATACGCCCCGCATGTTGCATCTGTGATCACGGGCCAAGGAAGTAAACGAGAGCGTGATCCCCGAACAGAGTCTACGCAATCACTATTGGAGTCCTTATGAAAAAGCTCATTCTAGCAGTCGCGGCCATGCTGCTCTTTCTCAGCCATTACGGTTATGCCGTCGGGGCTTTGTATATCCGTGAGTATCACACCACGCAAACGTTCACCTTGATGACGATGCGCACGTACGACGCTTCTTGTCAGATAGAAAACCAAGTTGCCACAACTACGGTCGATCAGGTGTTTCACAACGACGCAACGCAGTATTCGCAAGTGGAAGCCACCTATGTGTTTCCCTTACCACCCGGTGCAGTGATCACACAGTTGGTGTATTGGTTTAACGGGCAGTCCTACGTTGCCAACATCCGAGAAAAGGCAGCTGCCCAGGCTGCATACGACGCCACGATTCGTCGAAATCTGGACCCCGCTCTGCTACAGTACTTCGGCGAGAATACCTTTAAGCTGAGTATCGCGCCAATCCAGAGAAATTCGGATGTCAGGTTCTCAATCACCTACACGGAATTATTACCCTATAACTTCAACGTTACCACGTACAATTTCCTGTTGAGTACAACCGGTTTGTCGCCAAAACCTTTGGAGCGAGTATCGTTGAAAATACTCTTGAGTACGACCAGCGATTTAACCTCAGTCAGCAGTCCGAGTCACGGTAACACAGCAGAAAACCAAATCACCAAAGTGAGCGATCGTCAGTACTCCATAAGCTATGGAGACGAGAATTTTAGTCCCGATCGTAATTACCGTTTAGAGTTTGAATACAAGCGCGATAGCATCAACTTAAACGTCCTATGCTATCGACCAACGCCGGATGACAGCATCGGCACCGACGGTTTCTTCGCTACGTGGGTTATCCCCTCGGATGATTTGAACAAATCCAGCTTACCCCGCAGTGTTGTCTTTTGTGCAGACGTCTCAAGCTCAATGGAGGGTAAACGCATTGAGCAGTTACGGACAGCGCTGCAGACCTTCGTCAGCAACCTGCACCAGGCAGACTACTTTAACATCCTACTGTTCAGCACGAATGTCGTTCGTTTTCAGCCGGATCTGGTGCAGGCAACGCCTGATAACGTGGCTCTTGCACAGGACTACATCAAAAAGAATGTCAACGCAGCCGGTTTGACAAACATCGACGAGGCTCTGCAGGCTTGCTTCTCTCAAACGTTTCAATCCGGTACCACAAAGAGCATTTGCTTCTTGACGGACGGTATGCAATCGTGGGGTGAACTGGACTCGAATATGATTATTGCACACGTTGCTCAACACAAGGACTCGGAGGTTCACTTAGTAGCATTTGGCATTGGAAACGAGCCGAGTCATTTCCTCTTAAACAACATCTCGTCGTCCACCGGCGGATATGCTGTGTACATCGCTGATGACGACAGCATTGCCACCATCGTCAGCGATCACTTTGAGCGCATGGCAAAGGCCGTGCTCACCAATCTCGACCTGCAGTACGGAACATTAGACTATTACGACGTCTTTCCGAAGCACCTGCCCGATCTCTATTACGGTGCCCAAGTATTGCAACTTGGTCGCTATCCTACCGGCGGTGGGTACCCTGTGAGTTTGTCCGGTAACGTACAAGACCAACCATTCAACCAGAGTAGTTGGGCGTATTTCCCAGCGGGACAGGGTGGCAATCGCTCGGTATCAAGATTGTGGGCCAGTGCGAAAATCAACTCGCTGCTTGCACTTATTGATTCTGTTGGTGAGCGCAAGGAACTTGTCGATGCCGTGATAGATCTCTCCCTACGCTTCCAAATTCTCACTCGCTACACAGCACTGTACTCAGATCCCAATACTGACAAGGCGTCTGAGGTTGCGGAAACTGCCGGCACTGCCATCAATGGCTCGGTCGTTCCAAATCCGGCTTCAGAGAGTGTGCAGATCCGACTGAATCTCGACATGAACCTTCAGGCTCAGGTGCTGCACATCGATGTCTACTCAGAGCTCGGCGAGTATGTGGCAACCATCCACACCGGAATCAGCCCTTCCGGTGAACAAGTCTTTGCTTGGAATCTCTGCGATGCCGGAGGACGGCGCGTAGCACCGGGTATCTACTACATACGCGTACGCTACGCTCAGCAAATGCTCACACTCCCCTTTTCCATCATCCACTAATCACCACCATGCAGCAGTGCGCCGAACGGCGCACTGCTGCAGACGAAGGATTTCCAACGTTGAATTTTATACATATCATCTGACTCATCATGAAAACTCTTCTTCTCATACTTTGTTTGATCGCATGTGCACTACAAGTGCGTGCAACGGGAATCATGCAATTCACTAGTGGAACCGCAAGTGTTGTACTTGAGCATGCAACGTCCATGCGCGCGTCTGCGGTCATGAACGACCAAATCGTCACCACCACTGTCCGCGAACGCTTTGTGCAAAACCGGTTCGGGTCGGCCTCGGCGACCTACGGCTATCCTCTTCTCTCCACGCAAATGGTTAGTGGAGTACGTCTGTGGGTTGATGGTCTGGAATACAAAACAGCCATTGCGGCCGGTCCTGTGGATACAACGCACTCCTCGTCCGGATCCGGCGCTCAAAAACTGAGCACTATTCAGCAGTACTTCAGTGGTTTTGGGTATAAGCAGACGGCATTTCAGATGCCGATAAAGGAGAGCCTGAACCTCGATGCGGTTATCGAAATTGAAGTCACCGTTATCGAGCTACTCAATTACTCCTCCGGCACGAGCACCTATACCTATTTGCTAAAAGACGAAGTTTCAAACACACGCCTATTTTCAGATTCCGCCAGCCGTTCGGCGTTTAGCATCCATATCGATATCCACAATACGGCTGCTATCAACAATGTGATGGTGCCGCCCGGAGCCACGCTCACCATGAATCTCGGTGGAACTGATGCAACGGTCGACTACTCAGCTGCCTCGGTGGCAGCTGCAAAATTTTGTGCGCAAGAAGCCATTGTGCAAGTGAGCTCAAACGAGAACGATATTAAGCCATCGTTCTTCTCCAATAAACCGAGCGATGAAGACGGACACTTCGTTTTTGTTCTTCGGCCGTCTGCCAATCTGGATTCACAGGCGCTGATTCCAAAGACATTTACCTTCGTCATCGACCGTTCAGGTAGTATGCTGGGAATTAAAATTCAGCAGGCAAAGGAAGCGGCTGCGTATTGTGTGACACACCTTAATCCACAGGATCGGTTCAACGTCATTGCATTCAACGATGCGATTAGCCGCTTTCAACCTGCCCCTGTAAGCGCAACTCCGGACAATATGATAGCTGCCCAACAGTACATCAATAGTATCACGGCAGGTGGCGGTACCAACTTGCAGGATGCATCGTTAAGCGCATTGGCTCAGTATGCTGATACAGGCACGGTGAATGTGATGGTATTCCTGACGGACGGCATTGCCACGCTCGATCAGGCTTTAGTGCGATCGAAGAATGGAGCACATGTACGCATCTGTGTGTTTGGCGTGGGGAGCGATGTGAACAGTCAACAGCTCAGCAGTCTTGCCTCACTCAATAATGGCATTTCGACGTTTATCACGGAGGTACAAAGCACAAGCGATGTCATCGCCGCATTTTACGATCATATTCGCTATCCCATTTGGCGGAACATCAGTGTCAGCTTTTCGCCCACACAAACCCACGACATCTATCCCACCATTGTTCCGGATCTGAACATCGGTGAACAAATCTGTATGAGCGGTCGTTATGTTTTGCCCGGCCCGGCGATCGCACACGTTCATGCTTTTAGTGGTACATCGGAAATCAACAAGGACTATCCTGTAGTCTTTTCGGCAGACTCCATGAGCGATCTGTTCTCGCCCAAGATTTGGGCACGAATGCGCATTGATTTTCTCAAAGAACTCATGAATAAGGAAGGTGCTCAAACCTCTCGTTGGCTTGAGTGGCGCGCCGAGATCGTGCGCTTAGGCTTACGATACGGCTTGGTAACGGAGTTCACCACCTATCAAGATACCGGAACAGTGAGCGAGGTTGAAAACAGCAATGATGCTCTTGCAGTGGTGAGCGTGTACCCAAATCCATGCGACACGTGGGCAAGCATACGACTGAACTTGGAGAGCAGCGAGGATGTTGAGGTGGTGATCTACGATCTCAGTGGACGACAAGTTATCCAACTCTATCACGCCTTCAGTCCCTCCGGCGCATTGGAACTACGCTGGGACTTGCTTGATGCTTCCGGCACGAAAGTGCAGTCCGGAACCTACCTCTGTGTCGTTAGAATAGGAAACAAAGAACTTCTGCGAACCTTGACCATTACTCGGTGAGTGGAACCCTCACCGGTTGGTCACTCCGTCCCGTCGCACCGCCAACGACGGGACTTTTTTTATTCGGACGAGCCTTGTCATTACTAACACTCGAACGAACGTACTGTTGTGGTGTCCAAGAGGTACGCATTAAACTCATCAATCAGAGCTCGACGACCGGCAACGTCGTAATAGCAGATTACCGCATCATGGAGTTTGAGTTCGCGTTTGCGGGAATACTTAAGCTTCATTTGTTTTAATTGATGTTCCACTTCCGTGCGACCATCCGGGTGGAAATTCAGCACAATGCGATAGCTGCGAATCTGATGGATACTGTCAATCCAGTTCTGTACATACTCAAACAACGAGAGAACCAGAATGACAATTAATAAGGCAGCACCTGCCAAGTAGTAGGCACCACTTCCTATTGTCATTCCCAGAGCGGCAGTTGCCCAAATACTCGAGGCTGTGGTAATACCGGTAACGGATAGTCCATCCTTAAACACCACACCGGCGCCTATGAAACCGATACCCGTGATGATATTGGCAGCAATACGGTCGTCATTGATTCCCATGCCCAGTTTGATGGACATAATGGTAAACAAGGTTGACCCGATGCTGATGAGGATAATGGTCCTAAAGCCAGCTGCTTTGCTGCTGTATTCTCGTTCGATGCCAATCAGGCCACCGACAACAACGGAAAGGAGGAGTTTCAAAACGTCCTCCGGAAGGAACGACATCACGTTTGCTGTCCACATACTATTCTCAGCATGGTGGTAATAAAAAAGCACCGCTTAGCGGTGCTCAAATTACCCGTTTGGCCAGAATTAATGGGCTTTCGGTGGTTGCCAATCTTTGCGTTTCCAGGACACCAATTCAATGTTGGCACTTCCCAGATACAACTTCATTTTCGCTTTGATGGGCACGCGGGCGTCATCGTCACTGAACCAGCCCTGAAAATATCCGGTCACTCCATACACGCCGGTCCAATCGGCATTGCCATCAAAGTAGACCGTTCGAACAGGATAGCTCGACGCTTCGATTTCCGTCTCCTCCACCTTTCCTAAGAAATTGATCTTAGTGGTGCTGGTGTCCTCTCCAACGATTGTCGGAATTGAGGCTGTATTCTTGGCATAGAGCAACTGACGTGCACAGTAGAACAGCGAACAACCGTCGTTGTACTTGCGGGTAATGGAAAACTGCTTCGACGATTTCTTGACTTTGTCGATCCACTTTTCGGTGACAATCATCTTGTCGCTGTAGTTGAAGTTGTACTTATCGTAGGTCCAACTGTCACCATCTTTGGTATTGGCAACGAACAGATGTGACGATGTGGCCGAGGGATCGATGTATGACTCGAAGGTCGTATGGATCTCCAGGAACGGAATGCCGGGTCTCGAATCGATACTCGCCTTCACCTTATACACGGCCTTGCCGTTGAAATCGCTCTTGGGCTCCGTTGTCATCTTAATCGTTCCCAGCTTGATGCCGAGATAGGACACGGCATAGGTCAGTTCTTCACCGGGAGAAAGAACTTGCGCATGAATGGTGCTTGCGCTGAAGAAAGTCAACAGACTCGCTAAAAACGCAAAAAATGATGTTCGTTGTATGGTTTTTGCCAAAGGCATAGAGAGAAGAAAAGTGTTAAACACAGCTGTTGTGACGTATCAAGGGAGAAAAAGTGCATACGGGAGAGCAAAATTACGAAGAGCTGGCATTTGAATTGCCGTGGTAAACCTCAATCCAAAGTCCGTATTGCGTCTATGCAAACGCTTAAGTTTTCCGTACATACTTCGCTCATCTCGAGCCTCAGGCGTGTAGCTCCGGTTGCGCTTATCGTCGTCCTTGCGCTACTAGAGTCCTGCGCACCTTCGGTTCGATATAGTGTCCTTGGCCGTTCGTATGCTCCTCCATCCTCAACTCGCAGTACAGCCACGACGAATTGGCATGCGCCAAGCGCTATTTCTACAGCGGAGCAAAGCAACCAAACAACCGGAACAGACCTGATGGAAGGTGTCGCTTCATTTTACGGCGATGAGTTTCAAGGTCGCCTAACATCCAACGGTGAAGTGTTCGATCAATCGCTGCTCACTGCAGCACATCGTACGCTGGCATTTGGTACCGTCCTCAAGGTCACCAACATGAAGAACGGACGCAGCGTTATCGTTCGCGTCAACGATCGCGGTCCCTTTGCCGCCGGTCGCATCCTTGACCTCTCCCGCGCAGCAGCCGAGAAACTCGACATGCTTCGCGACGGAGTTGCACGTGTGTCAATCGCCATCTTGAACTGAACTTGGATATAACGACGTATCCGACGCTGTCTGTCGTTGTTCCAATCGCTCCAATCTGCAAATGATTTCACGAAGCATGCCTAACTGCATGTCCTCGGCCACGAGAATCTCATCATCTCGCAAGCGATCGTGTTCTTCACTTGCCTTCTCCATCGCACTGATCATGATCCCAACGACAAGATTCAAGAGTACGTAGCTGCCCAAAATAATGAAGCTTGCAAAGTAAAGTGGTGCCAGTATCGGATAACTCTCAAAATGTTCAGGTGGTGGAGACGATACGCTTTGAATTTGGGCATTCATCACGTCAGACCATCCCTCGCCTGTGATACATTGAAACAAGGTCATGTGAGCAGTGTGCAAATCCGCGAAATGTGCTGGATCGTCCTCTCGAAACAGTGAAACGCCCAGGACAGCATACACATAGAACAAACAGAACAGAAGGAGAGCTACGTAAATCAATCGCCGAAAACTTCGAACAAGGGTCTCCACCAGTATTTGCAATTCTCGGACGTGTGTAATGAGTCGAAAGACACGAAGTACTCGCACCGCTCGAGCAAGACGAAACACCCGTAGGGCGGCAATAGCGTGAAAGTCTCCTGAATACTCTGGATGAAAAAAGTGTATTACAACAGGTGCGAATCCAACGGCTACAATGATAAAATCAAACAAATTCCAAGGGTTCGAGAAGTAGCGCCATGGCCTAGCTCCCTGCGCCCATATCTTTAGAGAAATTTCGCCAACGAAGACCCAAAGCAGGAACTGATCGAAGAGATGAAAATACCAGCCCCATTCCTGAATCACTTGAGGCGACGTTTCCAATCCGTTAGCAACCGCTCCTAGGACAATAAGCAGGATGATGAGGGTATCGAAGTGGGTGTGTTCATGGCGAGCAACCCGACCACGGAACTCCTTAATGCTCTGCGCGAGATTTTTCATGGCATTGGTTAGGATTCAAGAGTGACGGCCGATAACAATGGGAAATCCCCTGGAGCGCGCTTGCGCGCTACGAATAATAATCATCTGTCGGACAACACGAGTACCGAGTTATGCACGCACAAGTCAGATCATCGAGCGAAGATAACGCGGTCTATGCCGTGTACGTGATGGCAAATTCCATCAAGACCTTTTTTGTGGGTCTCACGGACAGCCTACAGAGCGCCATTGAAGACATTCAGCGCGACGCCGACCCCCATAGTTTTACGTCTCGTTACGGTATACACGATCTGCTGTATTACGAGCTGTACAGTACGCACAACGCCGCACGAAATCGTGAGCAAAAGCTGCGTGGCATGAATAAGCCGGCCATGCTTGAATTAATTGCGCGCATGAACCCTGAAGGATGCGATATTTTTCCGAGATTTATAAATGGCGAGACGCCCAAAGTCCTCGACAAAGAGCTCGTTGTGAAGAAGCGCAAATACAAACGCAAGTCGGGGTATACGGGGACGGTGTATAGTCTACGAAGTATCTCTTCGATAGACGATTAATTCTTAGGCGCTGGCGCGCCGATGAATCTCATCACACGTGGATTTATTTCGAGATTGCCTCGCTGTTGCACCGACAACGAGAAGGAGAAAATGCCTGCGCACTTGGTTTGCTTAGTCACGCTTGAACGGAATAAACCACACCTCGCCAACACTGATGCCAAAATTAAAGCGGAAGAATGTCTCAGAAATGTTGGTGGACTGGGTTGTTCCGCGCCGCCCCACGCTCAGGGCAAGGTCAATCATTGCAGCGCCGCCGAAGGGCATTTGAGCACCCACGGATAGATAATTCTCGCTGATCTGATTGCCATCAAAGGTGTAGGATAGTGACTGATGACCCAATCCTGCATTAAAATTTACCTTATCCCAGTATGCTGTTCCGGCAGAGTAGGTTCCGAGCCGCGATACACCAACGCCAACGCGCAGAGCGTTTGTCCAGGCACCGTAGTCTCCCAATCGATACGTAACGCCAGAACAATTCTGATACTCGCCATCAGCAACAAAGAGAAACTTTCCGCTGTGATAGGATGTTCCGAGGGCGATACTCATGGGCATGAGCGAGCTCGACTGAATGGTACGAACCGAATCGTAGCTATCTCTGCCGTTTGAGGTTGTACGGTAACTAATATCGGAACTGATTTCCATTTTCGAATTCAACCCTATGGCTGCACCGAGAGTCCAGTCGTCGCTCAATCGAGATTGCACGCCAAAGCGCATCGCAAAATTGTTTAAGTGATCCACGTTTGAGGTCACCGCCGTATCAGAACTCACACTGGATATCGAAGTACTAATGGAATCGCTAATCACGCCAAAGTTGACAATTGCCTCAGCGCCAAAGCTTAACCGATCGCTAATGGCCCATGCGCCTCCTAGGAAGCCGGAGATGAGTCCGCCACTGCCGGCATAGACCGACTGCGCATTTAAGCTACCTCCGCCGGGAAGTGGTATCGTGGTGCCTCGAGTAAAAATGTAGTTAATGCTAGAAGAAGGAATAACTCCCATGCAGGCGCTTATTCCGGCCGATGTGTCGAGGGCGAAAATCACGGACGCGCCATCTAGTTTCCCATTGTTGTTACCAACTGTCGAACCACGCTGCGAAACGATGGACTGATTAAAGGCATAGCCACTCTGCAGACGTGTGGTTTTTACCTCGGTCCACAGTGCCGGATTATTCAAATTAATGGCGTAGGGATTGGGCGTACTTGTGCTGACATTTCCCAGTCCTTGATACACTGCGCCATAACTCGAGCGCATATCACCGAAACCGATCGTGGAATAGTTCGATCCCCCTTGCGCCACAGCCGAGTACGTACCTACGACAAGGAGTAGAGCGCACACAGTAAGTAATGATGCCGGATTGAACGTCATAGGAATCGCGGGTGGAGTGCTGTGAGTGGTATTCATCGCTGACTCCCAATCTTTGGCCGTACTGAGGTGGTTATCGTCAGTTTCGGCCGTAGTGCAACGTCTGCATCCATGCCATACACAGCGTGACGAGCGGGATAAAACAGTGGGGATTGCTGAATGGTCACCACAGCTTTACCACTGAAGTTGGAAAGTCGACGACAGTAGTCAAACCCTGGCCCAATGTTTTTAAACACAACTCTGCCCGCGCTGGCAGTAGAGTCGCCATAGTAACTTGTCACCAGCCCAAGGGAGCTGTCCTTCAAGACCGGTTGCACATAGGCAAAGATAAAATTCGATCCCAGATTGCCGAGGCGCGTTTTGGTCTGATCGTAGGCCACACTAAACTCTGCCTGAAGGATGGCATCCGACAACGAGATGGAATCTAAATTCACGACGAAGCGCAAGCCGTGTTGAGCAACCGGCTGAACTAAATATAATGGTGCTGCAAGAGTGTCAGGATCCACGTAGCTCACATCGTTACTCGATCGAATTAAGGTTGAGTCAGGCAGATTGGAAGCGTTATGATAGTACACCCAAATACGGATGTACGGAAGCGAATCGTACTGAGAATTTGCCGTGCTTAGTTCTTGAATTACCTTGCTGTTCGCCGTAGGAATAAGGCCGAATCCAAAAAAGGCAGTTGCATCGTGCGAACGTTGGAGCCATGAACTGACTACTTGTTTTCCGACTGTTGTTAACGGCAATTTCAAATCCGTTAAGGTGTCGGGAATTTGTACGCCGGAGGTGTCAGATAGGTAGCTGAGAGATCCACTGTAGCTTGCCATCGGAGTGGCTGCGTTTGGAAAGTACGTGGGATTGGGAGTGACCCCGGAGCTAAAAAGGTCTTTCCATC
>JBDHXF010000067.1:0-17519 GCA_039810585.1 Chlorobiota bacterium | reverse complement strand
CGTAACGCACGGGCGTTAGTTCAGGATTGTCGTTGTAAATGGCCATCGCCGTATTCCGAGGCATGGTAATGGTGTGCGGATGAGTTCCTGGATTTACCCAAAGTCCGCATTTGATGTTCACATTTCCATTGGCAAGCTTTGAACCACCGATGGTCTCGAGAATTCCATAGCGATTTGGCTGTGCATTTGCCGATGCCTGTAAGTTTTGGCCATTCACAGTTGCGATGTATCGAACGGTGGATGAACATTCATAGTAGGCATTTGTCAAGGCTGTAAACGAGTTCGTGTACAAGCCCTCGACATTCATGGCACTGTTGGCAAACAGGTGGTACTGACCTCCGGTGGCAACGGTACCAATGCTAAACGTTGAACCGAAATTGATAATGAAAGCTGCCGGTTTAAAGGTGCTGTTCACATCAACCCGTCCCCCATTGTCGGCGCTCATTGTTGAACTGTCGCCAATAATCAGTTGAGCGTTGTTATCCGTTACCAAGATGGCACTCGAGTCTCCGTGTACCCCCAGGGTAGCGTTACTCCGACTGAGAGAACGTAAATTCAGCACACCCTTGGAGCGAACATCGAAACCGCCGATATTATTCGCATTGTTTAGGAAAGTACCGCGCACTGTTGCGGTGTCTGCCAAAAGGGCTTTCGTTTGATTGGCAAGAGAATGTTGCAGCTCGAGTTTGTCGTAGGCATTCAATCCGTGTTCGGGAACAATGCTTTGCACACCGGTTCCATCGTAGCAGAAAAGTCCGCTGTAGTTTCGACGACCGGTACTCAATGCAACGAGGTACGACTTCGATACGAAAACACTATCTCCGATAAACTTGTTTGAGCCCGACACACCAAGGTTGGTATAGTAGCGAGGTTGCACGATCTGATTGCTATCTGTGGCCGTCCAGATCACATAGCCGCCGATTCGCGACACTGCCTGGGCACCGAGTGGATTTGCTCCACTAAAGGCAGCGTTTGTCCCTCTGAATTCAATGGTACCACTATCGTTATTGACATTCGATGTACTGCCCTCATTACGAAACTGAGCAGTCTTTCGAGTGAAACGAATGGTGCCGCCGTTGACGATTTTGCCACAACTGGAATTGTTACAGTCTTGAGCTTGCACCAACACCTCAGCGCTTTGCAGAAGCACGAGCGCAACGAGTGTGGTGATGATGATACGAGCATTCATGGAGTTAGGTAACAGATTTATTTCTCATTCTTCAGTCCGATTTCCAACAGAAAAAAATCGGAATGTAACCGCATACGGTAACTAGCAACGATGAACTATCACGGAGCCGACACCACCAACAATGCGCCGGGCTTATTGGCAAAGCTTCCGTTATTGTTCCAATCTTTGCCAACATTAATCGTTGAGTAGTTCGTGGCATCACCATTGTTCGTCAGATAGCCATCGATATCCAAGATCCCGGGAAGGTTTCTCAGCAGACGCCCTGTCGGATTTCCGCAGCTTCCTCCTGTGATTACATCTTGTGTGACTAAGGTATAAGCACTTTTATTGAGACTCACACTTCCGTTGCTGATATTCAGTGTTCCGTTTACCGTCATGGTCGAACTGTCTTCAGCGATCACGGTGCCTGCACTATTGACATTCATTGTTCCGTTCACCACCATAAGCGCTCCGGGCGCCATGTAGATCATGGATCCTTGGTTGGTTAAGGTTTGTGCGAGAATACCGACGCTAAAGAGCGCCATACAGAGGCTACCGATAATAAGCCCTCTCACGACTGTCTTGCATCCTTTCATAACGTACTCCATGTTGGTGTGTGTGTGCATCGTTGGTTGTGGCTTTCCGTGGTGATCTCTACTCTCGCTCGTCTGTACCGGATACTTTATTGAACCCGAGTGCATTTGATGTATGAGTTTTTCTTGAGTGTAAGTGCATTGATATTCGAGGTTCCTTGTGCCCAGCGCAGGTGCATAGCACCGGCTGACGAAGATGTCTCGATAATACCGCGGAAGTGAACAACGCTGATTTGTCCGGCTCCAACCTGCAAGGTCGATGCTGAACTGCCATCGTTTACGCCTGCGCTGAAAGTGGAAGTGGAGCCACTGTTGGCCGTGAATGACACATTAACAGAAGAACCACTTGGACCGCCAAATGCAAAGGCGGCACCAGGGTCGGCGGTCGCAGCGCTGAATTCTAACATTCCTTCTACTTCATAAACACCGTTGGCACTCATATTCAATGCGATCTCGTTGTCGTCTTGCAAACTGGACGTATTGGCCACCGCTTGATCGGCACTCTTACGCTTCACCACAACCGTGCTGTTCGCGCTCAAATCGCTCGACATTGGAATCCAGTGCGAAGCACCATAGTACCAAAATCCTTCTTCACTGGCTGTGGTCACGTACACTAAAAGGCCTTGGGCAGGACTCACGATTGCATCGCGCTGAGTTGAACTCATACGCGGAATAAGAATACCCTTGTTCGTTGCATACATATCACTAATTGCGCTTGCTGCCGGAGCATTGGTGCCAATGCCCAAACGACCATCATCGCTTATGCGCATGCGTTCCACTCCATTTGTTACGAAGGGAAGTGCAACCTGCGAATTGGTTCCGATTGTTTGCTCAGTACTGAGAGCATTACCACCCTGTACCCACACCGTGCCGCCCAGAACTTGAGACGGGTCAGCCCATTGTGGAGACGTTGAAGTACCCTGTGAAATAAGCATTTGTCCTACATTCCCCGGACCAAATGCACCGTCTTGCTGACTGGTGACCAATTCGCCGCTCAGGTTTAGGTGATGCACGTACGTTCTATTCGGATTACCATTGGCGAGAATGCTATTACGCAAAGCGGGAGGAGTAAGGGAATCAACTTGACCTAAATACACATCACCTCCATTACCAACAACTACACCGTAGTTGTTGGATCCTGACGCTGCAATGAAATAGCCTGCAACGTTAGTGGTCGAGTTCGTCTGTTTTGATGCTTGAAGTGCCATCGTCACCGAATTGGGTGTTGACACCACGCCGGTTGACACTACGCCGACGGCAGCGTAGTTGTTTGTCGTTGAATTGTCGTTGATCTGAATTTTACCGTATGAATTCGTCAGGTTTGTGTTTGTTCCAATAACAACACCCCCATCATTACGAAGTCTAACGCGTTCGATATTGTTGGTACGAAACGCCATAGACTGATTGTCGGTGGTTCCGAGGAAATTCAACGCCGGTGAATTCACATTGGTTCCGCTGTTGCCGTTTAGACCCCACGCCAAGGTATTGATCCCGGTCCAACTCAAGCTATCACCACTATTCCAGCTCAGGAATTGATGGGTGCTTCCGGATGTTGCCGGCAAGGTATAGGTGACAGGTGTGGATTGAGCCTGTGCTCTAAAAGCGGTGTAATCGGTTCCACTTGAGGACGGTTCGTACCAGCGTAACTCGCCGGCGGTGTTGTTGGTATTGCTTAGAGACAAAGCGCCGTTGCTCACGTCAACTTTTGAAATTGGACTCGTCGTTCCAAATCCAATGTTTCCGTCTGTTCCGAATCGTACTACTTCCGTATTGTTTGTACGCACAACCAGGGGTTGATTGTCGGTTGTTCCAATGAAATTAAAGGCCGGAAATGTGCCGCCATTCCCCATCGTTGTCCATCCGGAGTTCGGAGTCAATGCGTCGATCCACTGTAACTGACCTGCTGCATCAGTTCCCAATACTTGACCATCGCTACCGGCGGTAGAAGGCCACACAAAGTGCAGATCACTTGCTAATGTTGGTGCGGATAACGATACGTAATTCGTGCCCGACGAAGCGGGCTCGTACCAGCGAATTTCGCCCGGAGTTCCATTCGTATTGGTGATGCTGATGTTGCCATCGTTTACCGTCAATCTTGAGTTTGGCGTCGAGGTTCCGATTCCTAAAAAGCCTTGAGTGGTATCAAGACTGAGGAGAGTGGTTGCACTGAGAGAATTCGTTCCACTCCAGTAGGCAATTTTTCCGCTCAGACCACTACCGCTAATTCCTGCCTGCGGAGTCGCCCAGCTTAGCTGACCATTTCCGTCGGTTCGGAGAACTTGACCATTAGCACCGTCTGCATCGGGTAAGGTGTAGATCACGTCATTAGCCAGAGCGGGCGCTTTGAATGCGATATAGTTCGAACCAAAATTGGAGGGCTCATACCATCGAAGCTCGGTTCCATTGACTAAGGAAACGGTCGACGAAAACGATTTATTTCCGCCAATGATCTGGTCACCTTTTGTCATCACGAAGAATGCGGAATCACCCGCGTCGGGCAAAAAGTAGGTGCGATTGTCTGCAAGGTTTACAACCTTCAGATTGACAATGTTGGTATCAGGATCATGAAGCACCAAGGTTCCCGCATTGGCTGAATCTCCAATGGTGACAAGATTGTTGTTGATCGTAACATGCGGACTTGAAATCCATGTTGTGCCGTTCCACACTAAGGTTGAATAGAGATTTCCTCCTCCGCTTGGGAGTTCAAGCAGTGATTTCCAGCTCATGGCTCCTGTGGAATCCGCCCGAAGGTATTGTCCGGAACCGGAAGCTGAGTTCAACGGCCACGTGTAGTTGATGTTCGCAGTTTGTGATCCGGCTTTGAGAGAGGTGTAAAAGGCATTTGACGGACTGTACCACCGCAGTGCGGAGGTATTTGCTCCAACAGCGCTTACACTAAGATTGCCTTGCACGTCGAGAATACTTCTGGGTGTAGACGTTCCAATTCCAACGTTACCGTCTGCATCCACTCGAAGACGCTCAAGATTGTTCGTTCGAATACTTAAGGGAACGGCGTCCGATGTACCCAGAAAGTTATTGATCGTCAAGCCGGCGTTTCCGCTTAGGCTCCATCCCAAATCTGATACGATTGGCCACCAGTCCGGACTTTGCGGAGTTTGTCGGTTGTATTCAAAGCGATTCGTCGTCGTATTGAATATAAGCAGGCTGTGCGCCGGTAAAATGATTTGGTCCCGTTGCGTTTGCGTCACCCGAGGTATTAACAGTCCCTTATTGGTTGACACAATGTCAAGTATAGCCGACGTGTCCGGTTTGTCGGTTCCAATTCCAACATTGCCTTGTGCTCGGACAAGAAGCGATTGGCTCATGAGCGCAACGACAAATGCAATACAACCGAGCAATCTGCGATAGTTCATAGGAGAGGTAAAGTGTTTCTTCGTAATCATCATGGTTCTAGCCGTTCTGTACCGAGAATCATCTGTTTTGTTATGAAACTGCATAATTCGCTGTTATACTAGCAGTGCGAAATGAGAGTTTCACCTATGTAGGGATTGTTTTCCACGCCTGCAGATACAGACGATGTCTAACCATACCTTCAGCAAGATAGCCGAGCCCTCAAGCCCCTTCAATACGTACTATCACGTAATTAAGTCCGTGAACGCCGCCGATTTTCAGGGAAAAAGGTGGTTTTCAACGAATATCGACCGATTGTGAGCCGTATGTACTTTGGATCTCAGATTTTCCGCTCGTCGGGTTTGGTAGAGATGCTAATATTGCTGGACTGCTCCTCACCCTAAAATGCCGTAAGTGCCATTCATTACAAATACATGTAAACATTGTCTCGAGTTCCACACCGGGTTACGCCACTTTTCTTCGCGACAAAGTGTTGATTTATCGCTAATTTTGCCCTTGGTCAAGTCCCGTGCGGCTGCGTCGCTCCCAACTCCGCCAGGTTCGGAAGAAAGCAACGGTCAGAGTGTTCACAGAGCGCCACGGTAAACTTGACCATTTTTTATTTTTGCACCCGCCGAACGTTTCCCTCTCCCAGCCTCTATGAAAAAAGAGATTTTTATCAACGCTGAACTTGAAGAGACGCGCGTTGCCATCACGGAAGACGGCTCACTGGCAGAGTACTTTATTGAAATGCCGGACAAAGAGCGCCTAGTGGGTAGCATTTTTCTGGGCAAAGTGCAGAAAATCGTGCAAGGCATGAACGCTGCATTTGTGGATATCGGTCTCGATCAAGATGGATTTCTTCACTTTTCCGACGTCGATTCGTCGATGGAAGATTCCTTCGACGTTGAGGATGACGATATGGACGACGAGGAACTGTCGGATTCGGCAACGGAAGCACTTCGAGTTTCCTCAACGCGAAAATCGTTGAAAGCAAAGCCCGTTTTTCAAACCAAGCGATCCGGTGATATCGTTATTAACCTTCAACCGCGCCAAATGGTGTTGGTTCAAGTGGTTCGCGAAGCGTATGCCAGCAAAGGGGTTCGAGTCACGACGCGTATTTCGCTCCCCGGCAGATACGTGGTCTTTATGCCCTTTGAGAATGTAATTGGCGTTTCCAAGAAAATTGAGTCGTTTCGCGAGCGTAAGCGCCTGCGCCAGCTCGCCAAGCAAGTCTTACCGCCCGGCTCGGGATGTATTATTCGTACTGCCTCGCAACATCATACGGACATTGAACTTAAGAGAGACTGGGATTCGCTGCTCGATCATTGGAAAGAAATTGAAACTGCTGTCAAGCAAACCTCTCGGCCCGGTCTTGTGTACAAGGATTTGAGTATCGCTAATTCGGTGATTCGAGATCTGGTAAGTCGTGACGTCGCGCGTGTGGTTGTCGACAACAAGAAATTGTACAGGGAGTTGGAGAAGTACCTGGAGGACAACGCGCCTATCTTGTTGAATAAGCTTCAGTTATACACTTCACGTCAACCATTGTTCGAAGCCGCTCATTTGCATTCGGACATTGAAAGCATTTTTTCAAAGCGAATTCAACTCCCCGGCGGTGGGTATATTATCTTCGATCATACAGAAGCGATGCTGGTTATCGACGTGAACTCAGGCCGTGCAACCTTCGATTCCGACCAAGAAAACAACGCTGTGAAGGTAAATCTGGAGGCGGCACGCGAAATTGCCCGTCAACTCCGTCTCCGGGATATTGGCGGTATGATTGTGGTGGACTTCATCGATATGTCCGAGGAGAAGAATCGGTCGAAGCTCTTCCAGGAAATGAAGCACGAACTCCACAAGGATCGCGCAAAGTCGATTGTGTATCCCGTTACTCAACTAGGGCTTATACAAATCACCCGACAACGGGTTCGTCAAAATATGTCAGAATGGGTCAGCGAGGTCTGCCCCACCTGTAATGGAAGCGGTCGTGTTCATTCGAAAGCGATACTCATTAATCAAATAGACCGCTGGCTGTATTCGTTCCGTCAAAAATCGCGAGAATTCCGTCTTTTACTAGTCGTACATCCGGAAGTTGCCTCATACCTTAGCACAGGTCCGTTCTCGAAACTGTCCAAACTGATGCTGCGCTACTTTGTGAAGATATCCATCCAACCGTCGGACGCTATGCCGATTACCGACTTCGCATTCCACTCAATGCGAACTCAACGAGATATTACCAAGGACTACTAAGTTTGCTCGTTAGACCACGTCATGCTCTTGACACTGCTACCAATCTCATCCCTCTGTGGAACGATGAGTCCTAGCCCTTAAGCCAAAAATCGATCGCGACGCTTGCGCTGATATTTTTTTCCGAGATTAATAATTCGTGCAAAGCTCCGCTTTGCACGTATAAGAAAAGCCCTAAACATCCCTTGCTGTCTACTTGATTCGCAGTACAAAAGGCTCGGCCATGCCATCGGGATCACTGTAAGGCTCAGAATCTTGATCCAAAGCCTGGACCGTCCACACATATTGACGGTCTTTGCGTACGTTCATCTTGTTCAGCGGTATCACTAAGGATAAGGGACTCACATTATCGCTGAACTTCTCGTAAATCGGCTCCATCGTTTCCATCACATACTCCGGATCCATTCCCTTCGAACACTCGAACAAGAGAAATTTGTAGCGCACAATACGAGGAACTTGCGGGGACGGACTTATGGCTTTCCATTTGAACATCAACGGCTTATCGCCCTGCACCCATCGAAAGTTGATGGGCTCCATGAGCTGAACCGCTTCATACCCGCTCACGCTAAAGGGGCAAACTTCACTAGTACACAACACGCTATCCGGATTCGACGGGTCTAAAACCTGACAGCAAATACTATACATTCCTGGACTTAAGGTTCCATTCCGGTAAATGCCGCGGCCTATTCCATCGAGATACTCAATATTGTCCGACGACAATAATGAGCCCGCCGTAAAGGTTGTCGAACCAAGTCGAACATTAATCAAGGGCAAATCGTTATACCTAGTATATGCAACTAGATGCGTGTTTTGTTTAATAATCGTTCGAATTTTTATCGAAGATAGGCTATCTTGTTTATTATCAAGGTCTACGCTCAATATCTCCGGTCTATTTAACCAGTCCATTAATGACTTCGGTGCGTGTTGTATCATGTGGACATTAAGGGCAAGGCGAGCGGTGGCGGCACTCATATCAACGCCACTCACTATCCAGAAGACCATGACCAGTGTCCATGAGAGACCGCGGCACTTACTCATGATGAGCCTCCAACGCGCGCTTCATTCTCTCTAGCAAGGGCGCAATGTCTGCTGTCGGGATTTCGACGTGTCCCAATTTCGGGTGCCGAATGACGATACTGGATCGTTGCTTACGGTACACAACTTCAAACTGATCGGCGTCAGATTGGTTGAACAAGCGCTCTGGTTCCGGAACCGACTGTGTGCCTCCGAGGCTCCGCGTTCCGTCGTCTGAGAATCGACCGCCTTTCGCACCGCTACCTGCTATGTGGTTTCCCCTGCTGTTTTCGTACACCGCATCTATCTCGCTACTCTTTTCGGCAGCTGCTTTCGCCAGGACATCACAACGTTCGTTATCCGGGTTTCCAACGTGTGCTTTTGTCCACTCAAATCGCACCGTTCTGATATCGATTTCGTTCAGTAATTGATCCCACAAATCCGGGTTCTCGGCTTTGTCGCTCTTGTTACGTTTCCAATTGTTTGCTTTCCACTTCCGAGCCCAACCTTTTTCGATCCCGTTTACCACAAGTTGAGAATCGGAATAGACATGAACTTTGGACTGTTTCACGGCAGGAATGGCACGCAATGCCTCAATCGCGGCTCGAAGTTCCATGCGATTGTTCGTGCTCAGCCTGGCTCCACCGCTGATTTCGTGCATATCGGAGCCTAGGCGAATGACAGCTGCCCATCCTCCGCGGCCGGGATTTTGCAGGCAGGAACCGTCGGTGTGTACTACATACGTATGCTGCACAGGTATTCACTTTCGGGATATTTTTTAGTATGGCACTTCGTGCCAATGATGTACAGGCTTAAAACCAAGCACGTTTTTCTAGACGATGTTAGCCCTTCAGGGCAGCTTTAGCTTGCAGCATCTTTTGGTAGTCGGCCACGAAAGACTGCACACCGGAATCGGTAAGCGGATGCTTGAGCGATTGCATCAGAACTTTATAGGGTACAGTGGCGATATGCGCTCCTGCCTTGGCGCATTCCACAATATGCATGGGATGGCGAATGGAGGCGGCAATGATCAGGGCTTCAATATCATGCATGTCCCAAATTTCCACCACATCGCGCACCACTTGAACACCGTCTTGTCCGATATCGTCAAGTCGACCCAGAAAAACACTCACATAACTGGCACCTGCCTCCGCAGCAGCCAGCGCTTGTACTGGTGAGAAGATTAGGGTGACATTTGTCGGGATCTCTTGCTCCGAAAGCACGCGGACAGCTTTCAGGCCTTCAGGAATCATGGGAATCTTTATGGTGGCGTCCGGAAACCACTTCAAAATCTCGTCCGCCTCACGAAGCATACCGTCAGAGTCCACCGAATTGACCTCCACCGAAAGATGCCCACCAACCGTGTTGTAAATTTCCAGAATGCGTTCCTTAACATCCACCGACGCGTCTTCGCGCGCAAGCAGCGTGGGATTAGTAGTCACACCTCTGATGATACCCAGAGAATTAGCGTGCAGAATTTCTTGAATGTTAGCGGTGTCAACGTACAGTTCCATGATCGTGGTTCCAGAGTGCTAAAAAGGTGCAGCAAAAGCACTGCATTGAACTACAAAGATAGAAAGCGCTGGTTGTTTGCGTTGAAGTGCACCGGACTTAATGTATCACAATGTGACTGATGCGGTCAACGGCATGATCCCCCTGCACTACCAGCGTATAGGCACCGGATTTCAGGCCGGTGGTTGGTACCTGCAAGGTGTAAACACCCTTGGGAACCATCGACTCGAAAAGCGTGACGGAATATCCAAGTCCGTCAAAGGCCCTTACCGAAACAGATTGTGCCTGATCCGTTCGGACGACAAGCTGTACCATGTCTTGCGACGGCTCCGGGAACACCATTTGAACAAATGTTGCACCAGGCGGAACGCTTGACGACAGCAAGGGAATATTGCACTCCGTAACACCATTGAGCTGGTTAGGTATAACGAGACCGGCAAAATAGGCTGGTCGAACATGGCAATCCATGCTCAGGTTCAACGTATCTCGCCACAAGCTATCCTCCGTATCCGGGTAGATGCCGGGGTAATAGCACACAAGAAATTTCTTGGATTCACCGGGATTCAACGTGAAAGGCAGCTGATGTTGCGGGATCGAAAACAAGGTGTTTTGTGATAGAGGGAGTTGATTGAAAGTCTTGGCAAAAAGACCATAGTTGTACAACTCGATCGTGTCGCACAAGCTGTTTTTAAAGGTTGTGTCTTGGAATCGTAAAAAGTGACTGAGAGAATCTAGGTTTCGATACATCACGGTAAATCCGGGGATGGTATCGGTCTGCGAAATGCTGTTCAAAGCAGAGTCTTGCACATGAAACGAGAACCATGCATCCAGACGCCAATCTGTCACCGACACATGAACGATCGAGCTATCTTCTCCAAATTCCACGCTAACGCTACAATTGTGCTGATCGTCGATCTGCGCAGCGCTTAGACCAGACTGGTAGGGTCCAACGTCGGTCAGGAAAAAATCGCTTTCCGAAGAGCAATTGCCTCTGGCCGCTTGCAGCTTGGGAGGTATAGTATCAAGTCCAACGTTGACCACATAACTGAGCACCGTTCGAAGCGGACATCCCATGTCCACCATGATAGAATCGCTGTACGTGCCGAAGTCTTGAAACCGATAACAAACAGTGAATGTAATCGTGTCACCCGGAGCAACATCAACAGGTGTCGCTGCACTGACCGAGAAATTGGTGTCCGCGTGCGCAAGCTGAAACGAACGTATATGCTGTTTAAAGTGACCGGTGTTGATGAATTTGTAGTCGTGACAGTAGGTTCTGGTTGGTGCCGAGAAGTCCACTCTCGCGCTATCGAGTTTCAATGTCGGGCTGGCAAGAAGGCGCATCGTGTAACCAGGTACATCGAAGCGCGTGCGGGTGACATATCCCTCCAAATCTCGAGCTTCCAGTTTGAAGTAGCCATCGACCAAAGGATCTATTAAAGTGGCCTGAAAATGAATGCTGTCCGACGGTGGAATGAACGGTTCGATCGAGACGTTAACGTTATACAGTGAGTCCTGTATGAGTTTCAAGCTCACCAATTTCGAATCAGCGAGAGCGGTATCGTACGACGTTCCTTTGAAGAGCTGACAATCGGGCTTTCCAAATATTTGTGGCGGATTGAAGTCGTAGCGTTTGTACGCCATCCCGCCGACATACCCATAAGAATTTGCTTTCCCGTATCCATACACATAGATCCCCACTCCGGTATCTGCAGAAACGGTGTGTACGCCATCCGTCATGGCAATTGCTGCGTAGACGTATTCGGACTTCGGCACCGCTATAAACATTGAGTCAGGAATCGATTTGTTGTCTAGCAGTAAGGTGTGAATGGATTTGCGCGGTAGGACTACATTGAGCCACTGTTCTTCATACGTTTTGGTAAATATCTTGTCCGTTACCGCAAGTGCTGCTTGCACATTAACGAAGCGATAGGAGTTCAGAAACTGATTTGACGGTGGTATGATCATCATGAACGGATCGCCGAGGTTATTATCTCTTCCCGCTTGCCTATTGTCCGTACAGGTGTGCATGTACTCAGCGACCTCTATAGCTCGTGTGGCAAAAATGGAGTGCGCACTATTGGCAATGGCGCCTTCGTACATATCGCCTTCGTTCAAGGTTTTTACGAAGACACTGTCTATGTACACGTCGGTACTATCATAAGCAGCTATAATGCGAAAGACGTCGCCCGTGTTCACCACGTTATCCTTCGGCTCGGTGAAGGGAACGACAATGGCACCATGCCCCCAAGTACTGGTCGGCGTCAACTGTTCAATGAGGCAGTCGCGAGAAGTCAGCGTGTTGTGCGACTTCGATGGAAGGACAGCGCGTTGATGACCGGAAAATATCGCAATAGGTCGGTTAGATTTTACTTTCGTCCCGGTTAGATCGTACGGATAAGGGTAGGATCCCACTTTGGACTGCACCAAGTACACGTCGCCTTTGTTGAGACGGATGGTATCGGGTGGATTACCGTATCGAAATATCATACCCGGAATGGGTATGTCTATGTGCACCACAGTACTGTCCTCCGTCGCCACTATTGCAAACTGCGAAGGCGTAGACGCGCTTTCAGCGCCGGCAGGATCCGAGTTGTATGCTATTACATAGTAGGTGGAACCGAGCGCATCCGTGGGAAGAACCAGAAACGCGTCGCTCGTCATTACCGCCTGATCCATCGCATACACGGTGATATCTGAATCGCTTGTGATGTGAAAGTACTGCTTGGCAATTTTTAGGTTTTGCCCTCCTTCCTGATCGATCATGGATTGATTGACCGGAAACGACCAGCATCGATTAAACCCCATCAATTCATAAGGGTAAAATTGCTCGCCAATGCTGAGCATCTGCGTCGGATCTGAGATATGAAAACTTCTGGAACGAAGAGTGCCGGCGGAATCCCGATACTCTACATGGACGTTTGTTGGAGCTTCAGCCGCAACAAAGATGAAGAGTGAGTCCCGTTTCTGGATATCAGCATCATCGATACCCTGCGTACCATTATCTGCGTGAAAATTCGGAAGGAAGCAAAACCAAAAGTCCCGACCTTTACTATCGGGAAGACTGTCGATTTGAGCTACGAGCGACGAGGTGCCGAGTAGTAGACACACCCAAAGCAATAGTGTGAGTCGCATGGTGAAGATCTCCGAATGACGCGTCTGAACTGCGGGAAAAATAACACGGCTACGGTCAACCATGTAGTGGCAGTGACCTAAATTTCTGTAAAAGGTTTCAACACGCGGATTGGCGTTCGAAGAGTGCCAAAAGATTGAGAGACTCCTCAGCTTCTCTTAGATTGTAAAAACAAAAAAGCCCTACCAAAAAGGCAGGGCTTTGACGCTAACAACGACGACGAACAGCCTTACTGCCCGCCTCCATAGATATCAACACGGTTGTCAATGATCGAGGCATTTTCCTTGACCATATTATACCAGTTGTAATACGCATTCTGCATCAAGGTTTGTCGAAGGCGACTGTCAATGCTCTGCGATTCTGTTGCAAACTTCGACTCATCAGCCTTCGCTATTTTTTGAACCAAAACGATGTAATAGCCTTTTTCACCACGAATAGGAGCGGAAATTTTTCCGATAGGCTGCTGCATCACGCTTGCTGTCAGCACGGCGTCATGCCCAACGGCTTGCACATTTCCGTCATCCTTAATTCCGGTGCCCACTCGAACATCTAACGTGCTGTCGATTCCTTTAATTGCTTCCAAGTTACCGGCGGCACTCAGTTTCGATGCAATGTCCTGGGCGCGTTTTTGTACAACATCCAGCTTCTTACTCTTCATCAGTCGATTCTTGATATCATCCTTGACGTCTCCCAAGGGTTTGATACCGGGCTCACGACGTTCCGTCACCTGAACAATCACGTAGCCCTGTCCACGAATTTCCATCGGCTTGGAAACCTTGCCGACATCATTGGTGAAAGCAAAGTTGGACACATCAAACGATCCAAGCATTTGCGACGTACGTTCGAAAAAAGTGCTCTCAACGGCAAAGTGTTTGATCTTCTTTGCAACGGTGTCAATATTTCCACCCGCCTCCACTTGTTCCTTGAGGCTCAACGCTTCACGAACCAGTAGATTCTTGGTGGCTGTCGATACACGTGGCTGAAACAGAATCTCGCTCCAGCTCAATGCTTCATGGCGTTTATCAACGACCTTGATAATATGATAGCCATACTTTGTCTCCACCGGCCCAACGATACTGCCTACTTCAGCAGCAAATGCGGCCTTTTCGAATTCCGGAACCATGCGGCCATGACCAAAGTAATCAACATCCCCACCCTTCATGGCTGATTGCTTGTCGGCAGAGTTCTCCATTGCAAGCTTGGCAAAGTCCTCGCCCTTCCGTGCTTGTGCCAGGATCTTTTCAGCTACAGCTTTTGCACTGTCCTTGTTGGAACCAAAATCGATGAGGATGTGTGATGCTCGAACAGACGTATCGGCACCTTCATCTCTCTTATCTAAGCGGATGAACCCCATGGCCGGTCCCAACTGCACCGGTCCCACAACTTCCTTCTCTTTCATATTCGAAAGAATGGCTACGTGTTGAGGATCGATCTGAGCGGTAGGCTTGGCCGAAACACTACGACCGTTATACTCATTAATGAATCCTTCAAACACTACTGCGCGATCTGCGTTTGGTGAGTTCAGGGTGTCATTCAACTGCATCAGGTGACGCTGAGTGCTGACACTGTCGTCGTGCGAGGGAAGTATCGGGAAATTCACGTACTTCACCTTTCGGGTGTCCTTCTGCTTAAAGTACTGCTTGTTCTCGTCGTAGTACTTCGAAATCTCATCATCGGATACTTTCACTTCTTGATCAGGAACTCGCGAATAGTCCAAGAACACAAAGCTGAAGTCAGCCGTGGTATTCTCCACGTCGTACTGACGATGTAAGTATGTCGGTGACAATACCGTGGTGGTTCCGGCAACGATTTGCATGTTGGTCACCATCTTTTGCTTCAACTCGCCATCGTATATCTTGCGAATACGATCCTTCCAATCAGCGATTGCTGCCGGCCTGTCCTCTTCCTTAGCAACATACTTACCGTAGTTGTCCGGATTAGTAAGCAGGTCCACGTAGATATCTTTCAAAAAGGTTCCCGAAGAGTCCTTAAAGGCACTCTTGATGTACTCCGGAGGATTATCAATCAGAATGTCGGCCACTTCTTCCTTGGAAACCGTAACTCCGGCTTTCTCAGCCTCTTGCTCAAGGATTTTCTCCTGAATCATTTGATCCCACACTTGCTGGCGAACACTGCCCTCGTCAACATCAAAGTCTTCCTGACCCTGTTGCTTGGCCTGCGCACGCTGCTGTTCAATGAGCTCAGTGACACGCTGATCAAAATCGCTGCGTAAAATCTTTACTCCGTTCACTTTACCGACTGCAGGATTGGAGCCGCCGCGACGAATGGAATTAATGGTATCCTCAAGATTATCAGGCTTGATCATCAAGAGGAGAAATAACACCATCACCGCTCCAATGATAACCGGTGAAAGCGAGCGTATGCGATGCATAATGCCCATGTGAACCTAGACTCCCTATGGTATGAGAAATTGGCTAATTAACAAGTATCGAGCCGCAAATTTACGCGGACTATGCGAAATATACAACGAAGGCAATGGAGCGAGCGGTATTTTTGAAATCCGCTTGTTTCACCGCTATTTGACACGTCTATGCAGCTTGGTGCGTTTCACATCGATTCTCTGGAGACTGGCTCCTTCGCCCTCGATGGTGGCGCCATGTTTGGCGTCGTCCCTAAAAACCTCTGGTCGAAGGCCTACAACCCGGGCGACGAGCTCAACCGCATCCCTATGGTTGCTCGCGTTTTGCTCGTGCGATGGGAAAACCGTGTGATGCTGGTGGATACCGGAAACGGTTCCAAAATGAGCGAAAAACTGAGGTCTATCTACAAAGTTGACAACTCGCAGTACACTCTGCTAGATTCGTTGCATTCGATCGGGCTCCGCCCTGATGACGTTACCGACGTACTTCTTACCCACCTGCACTTCGACCATGCCGGTGGTGCCACCCATATGGAAAATGGTTTAGCGATCCCCAGTTTCAAGAATGCCACCTACTATGTGCAACGCGATCACTACGAGTGGGCTCTCCACCCTACGGTAAAAGATCAAGCCTCATTTTGGCCGGAAAACTACCAACCGCTGATTGATCACGACCAGCTTGAACTCTTGGATGGTGACGGATGGCTATTCCCCGGCTTGGGCGTCGAGTGTTTTCATGGTCATACTAAAGCCTTGCAGATGCTCAAGGTTCAAGATGACAATAAGACCGTTGTGTTCCCTGCCGACCTCTTCCCCACTCATGCTCACATTCCGGTGCCGTATGTGATGGGTTATGACAACTTTCCTCTCACGACGATCGAGGAAAAGAATCGGACGCTCGCCAAAGCCGTCGAAGAAGATTGGATCGTCGTCTTCGAACACGACGCTTTTGTCCGCGCAGGCAAAGTTGTCCGTAACGAAAAGGGATATGCTTTGGGTGAAACGATTGCATCCCTCTGAGCCATGACTATGAATGTCCCGGAGTCTGTGCTTCACGACGGACGTACATTTCTCAGAGTATGTCCCTTGCATTCTATTCCGATCCAGCGCGGTTTGCGTGTGTCCTTAGACGAATTCACGTTCGTGGCGGTCTTCCGAAGCGGCAATCATTTTTTTGTCACGGAGTCGCACTGTCCTCATCAACATCAGGATAGCATCGCCGATGGTATCGTTGAGCGCGACACAGTTACGTGTCCCATGCACGGTTGGTGCTTCAGTCTTTCAGACGGCTCGGAGGCTGAGAGTCGCGGTCGACTCAAGACATTTCCGTGTATCGAACTCAACTCCTTTCTCTACGTGGACGAATCTGCCTTGCAGAAGCCGCGCTGGATGGACTCGATTGTGTGACTTGAACTCAAAGCCCGATGAATACGAACGCGTCGTTGAATGTCCATAAAGCCGACATTGTTTCATTCGCCCGTGAACTCGGTTTCGATTTGGTTGGTTTTGCACGCTTGGTTGCTCCTCAGGCTGCAGAAGAACTGTACCGTGAATGGCTGGCACGCGGCTTCCACGCCGATATGCGCTATTTGGAATCAAACCCTGAACAACGTTTTCAGCCCACATCGATGCTGGATGGTAACGCTCGTAGCGTCATCGTGCTTGGCATGAACTACAACACCAATGCCTCTCATGAAGATGAGGACACTGCAGAGCATGGTAAGATTTCGCGCTATGCATGGGGGGACGATTATCATCTGGTGATTCCGCCTCTGCTCGAGAAACTGGCTGCTTACGTCAAAACTTTGTCGCCATCAATTCAAACTCGACACTATGTCGACACTGGTGCGGTACTCGAAAAGCACTGGGCAGTGCAAGCGGGAATCGGATGGCAGGGAAAACACAGTAATATTATTTCACGTTCGCTGGGAAGCTTCTTTTTCATCGGCGTTATGTTCACCACGGCGGACTGCAGTGCGGATGCTGAAATCCCGGACTTCTGCGGGAGTTGCACCGCGTGCTTGGATGCGTGCCCCACACAGGCTATCGTTGAACCGTATGTAGTGGAGGCTTCACGTTGCCTTTCGTATTGGACCATAGAATCACGCGCAGAATCAT
>JBDHXF010000066.1:0-18505 GCA_039810585.1 Chlorobiota bacterium | reverse complement strand
ACAGCGAAACTACTGGTTGTGTCCATGATCGATTCTTACCGTTGTTGACCTTTTTTGCAACATAGGAGTGGCTCACGCCTGCTCACGCATTGCTCACTCGTAGCGTTTTTTAGGGTGCCATTCGCCAACTCCGTTGTCGAGCAGGGCGAACATATGCCAAGGTGAACAGTACAAATCACCCGGTCCGAAGTAGTCATAGCCAATGCGGACGATGCTGCCGTCGTCTTGTTTTCGGAAGGTGGAGTAGCCCGGTTGGTAGTAATCTTTATCATTATCGCGAACGACGAAGCCCATGTCTGAAATGAAGCTGTTGCCGCTGCCTGAGAGCATGCGAAAGGTCCATCCGCGTGACTCTGCGAATTGTTGTTGGATTTCGGGGGCGTCGGGTGATACCAACACAAAAGCACAACGGTCGTTAAAGTGTTGGGTGAAGCCGTTGAAGCCATCGGCCCAGAGGGTGCAGTAGCTGCAGCCTTGGCCCATGTTGTGAATCACCATGAGGTCCTGCTTATCTCCAAAGAGATCCGATAGTTTCGTGGTGCCGCCTTGCCAGTTGCTTAGTGCATAGTCTTGCACTACTTTTTGCTCGCCGCGTTCGCGCTTGAGTTGGGCAAGCTCGTCGATCATCGTACTCACGCTTTGCTCCAGCTCCGTAATGCGCTTCTCGCGTGCTTCGCTGCTTGAACTATCTGTTGTAATCATGGCTGTATCCTGTTGTTGGGGAGTGTGTTGAGGAGCGACAAAATACTCGCCTCCCGGCCGACGACAAAAGCACAGCCCTTCCGCATCTGAAAAATGCCCGCTATCGCTGTAATTTGCCGGATGAGTAAAGCTGTTATTATTCCCGCTGCCGGTAGCGGTAGCCGTTTTGGCTCTGCAACCCCCAAACAGTATTTGTCCCTTAAGGCCACGCCTCTTCTTGTGCGTACCCTGTCGATTTTCACGCAGATGCCTGAGGTTGGCCCCATCATCGTCGCCGTGTCTCCTTCCATGCTTGAACAGGCAAAGGAGATGATCGAGGATTACCATCCGCGGCGGGTGATTGTGTGTGAGGGTGGGACGGAACGACAATACTCCATCGCCTCTTGCCTGGCACATCCGGCGCTGGATTCGACAGACTTTGTCATGGTTCACGATGCGGTCCGACCTTTTGCTACCCCTGCCCTTATCCGTCGTTTACTCAATGGTGCGAAGTCGCACGGCGCGTGCATTCCGGGACTCCCCCTGAGCGATACGACCAAAGAAATCGACGAAAAGGGTATTGTCCTTCACACCCATCCCCGAGAACGCTTGCGTCGCATCCAAACTCCTCAGGTCTTTCGCACATCCTTACTGCGAGATGCCTACGAGTTTGTCAACTCCAAGAAGATTCTCACCACCGACGATGCCAGTGTCGTGGAAGCCTTTGGTCAGCCTGTGTTTGTGATTGACGGCGACGAACACAATTTCAAAATCACCACGCAATCCGACTGGGATCAGGCGGAACGTATCATCGACAGTGGTATCGTCGACGCAATCAACCTACGCTTTATCGGTTCACATTGAGCTCCGCGCCGCAGTGTCAGCCAGTCAACGGTGCTTAAAGGACAACAGCGTTCAACACTACCAAACAATGATGAGGAGCATCAATGAACGATCGTGATTCTCAAGCCTTTCACGAGGCAGTGCACATTTTGAACGGAGATTCGCTTCATAGTATGCTTCGAGCGTTGGAACCGAACGCAGACTACCTTGTCCTTCGAGAGGCACTGATTGAAGGCGCTGTGTGCGATGATTCGCTGCAACACTTTCTCCAACTTCGATCGAACGAAATCTCGCGTCTGTATGGCGTGTCTGCCGAGGAGTACCAACAGAAGACCGGCGATGAGCTCCGCGCTGTCATGAGCATCCCCGCCGGTCGTCCCGTTTGGTTGTGGTTCGAGAACGACGCCTTTTGTCAGACTAATCTCTGGTTCCTCAGCACCCTGTTTAGCGCAGACAGAGCGCAACACCTCTGGCGCATCTTCCCCACTCGCGAACGAAGCGGATGGAAGACCTTCAACCTTCAGAACTCGGACGACCTGCAGCAGTGTCTGGACAGTCGAATGCCGTACACGACGGATGACTTGCTGTGCTCTCATACACTGTGGACCGCATACTGTCACAACGATCTCGACACCATCAGCTCGACTCAAGCACACACACCGGAATTGTTCCAACACCGAGATACCCTGGCAGAGATCCTCGAATTCCGCTTACACAACGAGCTGCGCGACAGCGCGCTCGTACAAAAAATCTCCCGCCTCAACCACGCCGGCGATGACACCTTCTCACGCTGCTTTTGGGAGTTCCATAGCCTCTACCCCGAGTACGGATTCGGCGATCTGCAATTCAAAAGGGCGTGGGACGCAATGAAGAAGCTTGACGCGACGAACTAAGAAAATTTGGCTCAAGCGAGCCACTCGCTCTGCACGAAGCGAGCCACTCGCTTTGTGCCCAAGGGCGAACAAACCAAAAACGCAACCCTCTCAATTCTGACGCTTTAGACAAACGATGCGCGTTTAAGCGAGTGGCTCGCTGTCCCCGGTGCGAGTGGCTCGCTGTCCCCGGTGCGAGAGGCTCGCTTACCCGGCAGCGAGTGGCTCGCGTTGGAGAAAAAACAGTAATTTTCGTCACCTCAGGACTACCAAAAAACGCATCATGAATCTTCGCGAAAAGACAGCCTTATACATCCTCAACGAGAAGTCGGGTGGGAAATTCCGGGAGATTGACCGACGCGATATCGCGGACGAGTATCCGTACACGCTCAAGGAACTGGTACAAGATGGTTATCTGGATGTCCAGGCACATGTGGATGAGCAAGGCAACCACGTTGTGGATGGACATAGTGTGAGCGACCGAGGTCGTATGCGACTCCGCATGTTACTTGAGAAATGGGAAGAAGAACTGTAGAAGTCCTCCCTGAAATATTTTTTTCTTCCCCCACGCTCATCCATGAAACTTTTCCCGGTAGCTCAGCCACTACCTCATCGTGAACGGCTGATGACTCATGGCATGGATGAACACCTGAACGACAGACAGCAGCGCTTTTTGGAGCTCTTTCTTCCCACACGGGAACGACTGTGGCGTTTTGTGCGCGCGCTGACCCATGCAGGAAGCGATACGGTGGACGAGATCATGAGCGAAACCGTGTTCCGTGCCTACCAGCGCTTTGAACACTTAAGAGATGAATCAGCCTTTCGCGCCTATTGCTTTCGCATTGCACGGCGCGTTGCCGGGGAGATGAGCAAGAAGTCTCGCCGACAACCAGCCACTGCGCCGGAAAGTTTAGCGGAATATTGGTCGGATCGTGTGCAACCCGATGTGTCGGCTGATGTGGCCATACTGTACGACATGTTGGCTAGGCTCAGTCCTAAACTTCGAGAAACACTGGTACTCTTTGAAATTTCCGATTGCAGTCTGGAAGATATCCGCGCCATTCAAGGCGGCACGCTGTCCGGCGTCAAGTCACGTCTCGTGCGGGCCAGATCCCAATTGCAGTCACTCATGCTCGACCGTCAAAGCAATGATGTGAGGGCAACGGATAATGACAGCTCATCAGCCATCGACTCAGAGAGTTCTTTATACGCAGAGCCTCCGGCTCTGCAGTCATCAGCATCCTGACATGCCAGCTATGAAGCCAAACCAAACACAGGAACAACAGCTCCGCAGCCTCTTTCGTAAAGCGGCTGCGGAACATTCGAGTTATACTGAAACAGATACAAAACGTGACCTCGTTCGGGCTGCAGACGCGACCGTGTTCACACGCTTCCACATCTTCTCATCACTCCGGAAAGGACCAATCCTTATGACCCTCAGCACAGCACTGGCTGCCGCGGGCCTCAGTATCGCGCTCTGGCAAATGCAGCCTGAACAAGCAACCAAAGGTGAGACCAACACACGTGTTGCTGTCACAACCCAACAAGGTGCAAGCAGCAACACTCAAACGGTCGTTGTCGCAAACCCGACCGCACATGCAGCAAACTCTGCCGCGCAAAGCGTGCAGGTTTCGACGCCCGGCACAGACTCGACGAAAATCGAAACGGTGGTTGTAGAACCGCAATCGGACGACCATCAAATTCTACAACTCCATGTCTTCAAAACAAAAGCAGACTGCGCGCCGGTATGCAACGACACATCGAAAAGACAGCGACGCGTTATCGTCATCAACAGAACGATCGACTCCACTTCAAACGGTGCGTCCGGCACTGTGCATGAAGAAAACACCATAACGCTAAGCGGTGGTGAAAATATGATGAGCACAGCGGGCGATACAAAACACACAAAAAAGACGGTTTTGGTTATTAATCGAAATGCGAAGGACAAAACGAGCAACGGCACCATCGTCCGTTCCGGAGCTACAGCGGACAATGAGTTAAGAATCTTTACCGACTCCTTGTTCTCAACAAAAGCTGTTCTCTGTGATCACGATTCGATTAAGATCATGAACATCGAAACGACAGGCTCACCGGAGATAAAGCTCATCGGAGGTCCGTCCGGTATCACAATGGGGAATGGATCCATTGGTAAACCCATTGATGTTGGTAGCCGCAATGCCTTAACGGCTGACGATTTTCTCAATGCAATCGGCATCGAAAACAAGAACGGCAACTACTACTTCAATGATGGTTCGAAGTATTTGGAAGCGGGCATGCATGTGGATCGCTACTTGTCCAGACAAGACAATACCATTCACATTGATTGGTGCAAGACAAACGATACCGTGATTCGCGATGCGGACCGTCCAAAGGTCTCGTTTCGTCCCATGTACATCGTCGACGCCACGGGCCGCATTATGGAATTCAGCGATGCAGCGGTAAACGCCGAGCACAAAATGGAAAACACGGATAGGAATATTCTCAACTACCGTGACAGTTGCGTGAGCGTTGTGGTGCACCCCGACGGCAAAACACCTGTGTACTTGCTGTACTATCCAAGCAAAGAGTTTCTCAATGCCCTGCCTCGTGAACGCTCCTTGCAAGTGTTGGCGGAGCAAGGAAACGCCGATGCCTTGAAGGAACTTCAAGATTCCTACCGCGGCTGCAAGTACATGAGTTTTTGTACGACCTCAAATGGTGCGATTGAGGACACCGAGTTACTTGGTTCTATGAGCAGTGATACGCGTGTAAAAATCACACTGCGTGAGCCACGGGTAGTACGCGTGGCGATGTACGATATCGTCGGACGCCTCGTTGCCGAAATCGACAAAGGCAGTTCCTACACTGCCGGTGACCACGTGATTCCACTCAGTGTCCATCGCGAATCCAACCAGCCGGCTACTTTCTACTTGCTCTGCATCACAACCGATGCAGGCGAGAAAGTGTCACAGCGCGTCGTTCTGGGTGAGTAAAATCTGATCTCCTGCTTGTGGCAACGACAGGAATCCCCGAGAGCCGCCCGAACAAGGCGGCTCTTTTTTTTGTCGTAATTTGCAAGTCTATCCGCCGCACCGGAGACGAAGGATTGTGGGTGTCGGCACGCGCCATTGCAAGCAAGACCTCGGAGTGACAGTATGAATTTAGACTTGCCCGTCCTGGGAGAACACACCACCGTAGCATCCGAGCAGCAACTCGGACGCAAGCTCTATGTGGAGACCTACGGTTGCCAGATGAACGTGAGCGACAGCGAAATCGTCAGCGGTGTGATGCATAAACACGGTTATGAGGTGACCGATCTTCCCGACCATGCAGATGTGATTCTGCTCAATACCTGCGCCATTCGCGACAACGCCGAGAAGAAAATTCACGAACGCCTCAAACACCTTCGTCGCTACAAAAAGAAAAAGAACGATCTCGTGGTGGGCGTCCTTGGCTGCATGGCCGAACGTCTGCGCGATAGCCTGCTCAACGAAGCCGCTTTGGTTGACCTCGTTGTCGGTCCAGACGAATACCGACGCGTTCCCGAACTCATCGAAAATGCCCTCAGCGGAAACCAAGGTATAGCCGTGAAATTGTCGCGAGTTGAGACCTACGACGACGTCATCCCCCTGCGCACCGAAGGCATCAGCGCATGGGTGTCCATCATGCGCGGCTGCGACAAATTCTGCACCTTCTGTGTGGTGCCTTTCACCCGCGGTCGTGAACGCTCCCGCGGAATGGATGGCATCGTCGATGAGCTCAAAGGATTATATGACAACGGTTTCAAGGAAGTCACACTTCTTGGTCAGAACGTGAATTCCTATCGCGACGACGTATCCAATAAGGACTTTGCCGACCTGCTCGACGCCAGTGCCCGTGCGGTGCCTGAGATGCGCATTCGCTACACCACCTCGCATCCCTATGACATGAGCGACAAGCTCATTGCCACGATGGCCACCCACGACAACATTTGCAAGTACATTCACCTGCCCGTGCAAAGCGGGTCGGATCGCATCCTGCAGCTCATGAATCGTCACTACAGCGTTGCGCAGTACAAGGAACGCATTCAAGCCATCAAGACGGCCATGCCTGATTGCGCGCTCAGTACCGATATCATCGTCGGCTTTTGTACGGAGACCGAAGAAGACCACCGTATGACCTTTGAACTCATGCGAGAAATCCGCTATGAAGGTGCCTTCATGTTCAACTACTCTGCACGCGAGAACACCAAAGCATGGAAAATGGGCGATGATGTTCCGGCGGAGGTCAAGACGCGACGCCTGAACGAAATCATCGAACAGCAACGCATTATCAGTGACGAGATTAACAAGACCGAAATCGGAAAGACCTTCAAGGTGCTGGTGGAGGGTCCAAGCCGAAGAAGCTCGAGTGAGTGGAAAGGTCGCACCGACAGCAATAAAATTGTGATCTTCCCACACAACGAACAGACATCCTATATCGTCGGCGACACCATTTCCGTACTCGTTGAACAAAGCTCAGCAGCGACCCTGATTGGTCGTATCGTGGAATAAATCAAGAGATTTTTTATTCGTGCCGCCTGACGGCGTCACACTGCAGAACAGATTCGATGCAGATGCTACGACCATCATTCTGTCATCACCTACACCGACACTGAACACCCCAACCAACCATGAAATTGAGCATCTTGTTTTTCGGTCTCGCCTTTTTAAGCGTGATGTTTTTTGTACTACCGGACATCTCTGAAGTGCAAGAGAAAATGTTCCGCGGACAGTGGGTGGGAGCGTCGGCCACGGTAGACAGCGTGCGCATTGTGCGCACAGCTCAGTCGGTGGCTAAGACCACCTTTCTGACCTTCGTCGATTATCGATACTCGTACGGTGATCAGGAGTATCGTGGAACCGATGTGGCTCAGCGGAACGAAATTCTACCATCCGGTGTGACTGACGAACATGTATTGGCGAACAAAGTGGCTCGCTTTCCAAAGGGAATGGTGCTGGCAATTCGAGTTGATGTAGCTCAGCCCAAACAGAGTTGGGTGAGCGCATTTCACGAAAAACAGTTCATCGGCGTGCTCATGGGGGTGGGTGGCGCTGCTGTATTTTTAGTCCTTGCCATCGTCTTTGCCGTACGTTCTCGTACAGTAGCGGCGGTGTAACCGGCAGCAACACTGGTTAGTCGTATGGTGTGTGCAGACAGCTTGTACAGACAGCTTGTACAGACAGCTTGTACAGATGCTTGTACGGACTGATGAATCTTTCCTTCTTCGACTTGAACGTGTATGACTCGTCAGGATCTCCTGCATAATCTTGTCGAACGCTTATGTTCCGACACCCTACCTGCCGCGCCGGTGATTGCCTTGTGTGCGGAGGCCGGCATGGGCAAGTCGACTCTCCTTGCGGAAATCCTTCTTCAGGTGCAATCTCACTTCGCGAAGGCTGAAGTACCCGTCCTCAGTGTCATGGCCGCATGTTCGGCACCACTGGCGGGTCAGAACATTGGTGCCGTAGAGGCTTTGCAGCCCTGGGCTCAATTGCTCGCGCAACTTGTACTCGTCAAGACCAAAGCCAACGTTCCGTCGCTCGTAAAAAGTCTAGCCATAGCCTGGGTGAAATTCATTCCGGTGATTGGCGATGTGATCGAGTCAGCCTCCGACACCATCGATGTGATCCGCGAACACAAGAGTGCGGTGAACGAGGAGCAAGGCAAAGAAGTCGAGGCGCTCAATCAGCAGCAGATCTTTCAACAATACATCAATGTCCTCCGCGAAGCCGCCACCAAAGCTCGGCTTATCCTGGCATTGGACGACGTTCATTGGGCCGATGAGTCATCACTCAATCTGCTGTTCAGCGCGGCGCGACAACTGGCCGGATCAAACGTGTGCTTTGTTGTAGCGTACCGGGATCTTCCAACAGTAGCGGACGCTCAAAGTTCCGGCTCTTCCCTGCACACCATTCATCACGAGTTGATGCGGTACTCCTTGATTGATGAGTTTGCGGTGCCACCGCTGACGCCTGACGATATTGACAAACTGTTCCGCGAGCGTTACGGCGACCATTACCGCGACAACGATGATCTCGAACACTTCATTGCCCACTCCAGTGGCGGAAACCCCCTGTTTGTTCAAAGCTGGTTGCGAGAGTTGGAGGACAAAGGGTATTTGAAGAAGGACAGTGGTGAGGTGAAAGACAACGACATTTCGCACCTACCGATTCCCTCAACAATACGGGCGGTGTTGGAGCAGCGCCTTTCGCTTATTGACCGTGAGAGTATTGAGCTTCTACGCTATGCAAGTGTAGAAGGTGAAGAGTTCAGCTCACTCATGCTGCAGCGTGTCAGCGGTCATCCGCCGCTCAAGTTGCTCCAAACGCTGCGCCTGATTGAGCACGATAGTGCATTGATTGAGTCGTTGGGCAAGGCTGAGGTCTATGCCACCCAAAGCTCACGATACCGCTTCCGTCATACCATGTTGCGCGACATTCTTTACCAATCCCTTGGACAGGAAGAACGGGAGCTCGTGCACGCTCAGCATGTCGAGGTGCTGGAACCGTTGTGGAACGATCCACAACGAAAGACTCTACGCGTCCAATGGGCCTCACGTCTTGCCGTGCATGCCCGAGAAACGGCAAACTGGCAGCTCTGTGCCGAAGCGTGGATCGCGATAGCCGAACAAGCATCGAGAGTGTACAGTCAGCACGCCTGGGTTACGGCATTGGACGAAGCCGATACCGTTATTAGGTCGCTTGAACATAATACAACCACGCACTCCCTTCGCGCGCAATCCCTGGAACTCCGCGCAGAACTGCACATCCTTCGCGACGAACTGGACGATGCAGCGAGGTGTTTGAGAGCAGCAGAGCACGACTACGCTTTAGCCGGCGACCAACAAAACGACATTGACTGTCTTCTGCGAAGAGCATCTGTGGCAGCGCGACAGTTTCGAATGACCGAGTTCCGCGAATTGTGCGATACGGCAATACAGCGCGCAACGGACATCTCGTACACGGAAGGCATGGCGGGGGCGCAGTCTATGATGGGCATCGCCTATGAAACTGATGGAGATTTTGCGACCGCCGAAGCCTGTTATCGCAAGGCGATTGACTACGCGCAAGCGCCGTCCATGGAAAAACGCCGAGCCAGCGCTCTTGTGAACCTCAGCAGAGTGTACAGCACTCGTCAACAGCTCGTCGAAGCAAAACTGGCGATCGAAGAAGCCATCGAAATTTTTAGTCGTATTGGTCACCTACAAGGTCTTACTCGCGCCCTCAATGTACTCGGCATCGTGCACAAGGATCTGCATCACTACGAGCAGGCATTGACGTGCTTTCAGCAAGCCAGGGAGATCGATATTCGCATCGGTGACGTGGACGGCGAGGCGTCTCGTACCACAAACCTCGGCGTCACCCTCTACGACCAACAACGCTTCTCGGAGGCGCTCGACTACTTCCAAAAGAGCGTGCAACTGAAGCGAGGCTGTTCCGATGTGCTGGGCTTAGGCATCGCCCTCCACGCTCTGGGCTCGTGCCTAGATCAGCTCGGCTCTTACGACGAGGCCGGCGCTGCACATGAGGAAGCTCGCGCCACCTTTGCTTCCGTTCAGGATGCGATGTGGATGGTCAATGCCGATTACGGTTTAGCCATGCACTATGTGTTTCTCCGTCGCTTCGACGAGGCTGAAACACTGCTGCACAACGCACGGCAACGTGCCGAAAGTATGAACGCACGACAGAGCATCGAAATGATCGAAAGCGGATTTCAAGAATTGAACCGAGCCAGAAAACCGGGCTGAGAACCGGACTGAGAATTAGTCAGAGAACTGAGCTGAGAACTGAGCTGAGCATTGGTCGGTGAAGCGCATGCAATGAAGTCGCTTTTGAAAAGTGGCCTTGTCCCAACACCCAGGTGGAAAAAAGCCAGATCCGAGGCGCTTATGGCCTATTTTTGCACTGCAGCAAATGGACGTCAGTCTGCGACGTCTCCACCAGTGAACGACTGAACTTTTAGCATGGATAAATTTGTTATCGAAGGCGGAAACCGCCTCACGGGCAAGGTTGCCGTAGCCGGATCCAAGAATGCCCTCCTCGCTCTCATTCCCGCATCGCTCCTTGCTCCGGGAATTTACCGTATCGCCAATGCTCCGAATCTTCGAGACGTGTGGACTTTTTCACGACTCTTCGGTTCTATGGGCGTCCACGCTGAACTCAACAACAATGAGTTATTCTTAGACTCCAGTACGATCACCTCTTTTGAGGCGCCCTACGAACACGTCAAGAAAATGCGGGCATCGATCTATGCCTTAGGGCCATTGCTTGCACGTTGGGGTGAGGCAAAAATCTCACTTCCCGGAGGCTGTGCCTTTGGTCCCCGTCCTGTCGACCTGCACCTCAAGGGGATGGAGAAACTAGGAGCCACCATTGAACTCGACTCGGGCTATATCAATGCCAGGGCTACGAAACTACACGGTGCAAAAATCCATTTCGACATCTCCTCCGTCGGCGCTACCGTCAACGTGATGATGGCAGCCACACTTGCCAAAGGCACCAGCGTGCTCACAAACGCGGCATTGGAGCCGGAAGTCACAGCGTTGGCTCGCATGCTTGTTCGCATGGGTGCGCGCATCGAAGGCATTGGAACCACCAAACTCGAAATTGAGGGCGTCGACACCCTGCACCCGGTTGACGAGACTAACATTCCCGATCGCATTGAGGCTGCAACGTTCTTGATTGCTGCGGCAATGACCAAAGGAAAGATCACCATGACCAACGTCAATCCCTACCATCTGTCCGACGTCGTCAGTCGTCTGGAAGACGTGGGTTGCACTATCGACGTAACCGGCGATACCATCGAGCTGGAGATGAGCGACGCGCCTCAACCCTCGCACATCACCACCGCTCCGTATCCCGGATTTCCAACCGATGTTCAGGCACAGTGGACCGCGTTTATGTGCATGGCAAACGGAACGAGTCGCACCACCGATAACATTTACACGACAAGATTCGGTTACGTTCCGGAACTCATTCGCCTTGGTGCCAATATCGAAATGGTGGACAGCACAGCAATTGTCTACGGAGGCAAGGCTCTCAAAGGAGCGACTGTGATGTCTAGTGATCTGCGTGCGAGCGCCAGTTTGGTACTTGCCGCATTGGTGGCAGAAGGTCACACCGAAGTGCTCCGCATCTACCATCTCGATCGAGGCTACGAAAAACTTGAGCAGCGGCTTACGGCGTTGGGCGCGCAAATCAAGCGCATCAACACCGAAGAATATTAAGAGTGTGACGACCAACGGGTGGATCGAAGAATATTCTTCATTCGTGTGCGGCTTTGCCGCGCACGTATTCATATCACCCTGACGTTTCACACCTCCAAGCGTACAACTCCCATTCACCATTGCATTGCGGAATGAAGAGCATAGCACCACACAGCCACTCAGCACGCCGACTGCTTCCGCAGCATGCTGGCTCTGCGCTGTGTGCGGCGCTTGTGGCAATGACATTGCTCCTGGTTTGTGATACTGCTTTGAGTGCAGCCGGACGACACAAGCCGCCAAAACGAACAGCAAAGCAAAAGACACAGAAAACTCGCGCTAAGACAAAGCCGCAGAGCGCGAGTGATAAAATTGTGGAGCGACAGCGAGAGTTACGTTCCTTGCAGAAGAGTATCGAGTCGGATCGCGTTCGCATCGCATCATTGCGCGAGAAGGAAAGATCAACTACCAAAGCCATTGCCCAGTACCGTCAGCACAGTCGCAACATTCAGCGCTACATGGAGCTGCTGCAGGAGGAGATTGAGTCGCTGCAGGACAAAGCCGAAACAGCCAAAACAGCCAGCAGCGCTACCGCCGGCGATCTCTGGCGCTTACGAAAGCGCTACGCGGTACTGGTTCAGAACATGATGAGAAATGACCAGGGCGTGGATTCGCCCTTGATGTCACGACCAACAACCGGCATAGACGCAGTGGCTGAAGCACAAGCATTACAACGCGTGTCGTCAAAAGCGCGTGTCAGCTTCCGCTTACTTGCCGATAAGCGCGACTCGCTGTCCGATGTCTCTGAAAAGCTCCACACAAAGTCCGAAATGCGGGCGGTTCTGCTTGCGATGAAAGACTCTGAGCAGAAGGAACTGGATCATACGATCGCGCTGACGCAGAAAGCCTTGTCTGCGATACGCAACGATAAATCGGCGGTGCTTGAACATCTCCGAAAGACGCAGGCCAGCGCTGCAGCGGTGAGTTCTTACATTGCTTCGATGGTTAAAAAAGAGGGGACACCGAAAACCAAGTCATCAAAAACGTCGTCCGGCTCTAAGGGCAGCGATGTTGCGCAGAGTGTCATTCCGTCGCATATGCCGGTTAAGGCGAAGTCCCTTCCCTATCCCGTCGCGAGTCACCGCATTTTGCATGGCTTTGGAACTTATCGCAACACGGTGAGCAATACGTTGACGAATAATCCGGGCATCGACATTGCCACGCCGCAAGGCACCATAGTTTCGAGTGTGGCGGCAGGCACTGTGTCGCTCGTGCACTGGCTTCCCGGGTATGGATCCGTGGTGATCGTTGATCATCACAATGGATTCCGATCGGTGTATGCGAATTTGTCGTCAGTAAGTGTCAAACAAGGACAATCCATCAGCGCACAACAGAGTGTTGGGCGCAGCGCTGAAGCCATTGACGGTGAATTTGTCCATCTCGAGTTCTGGTTTGAAAAACAGCGACTGAATCCTCTCACCTTTTTGAAATAAGGTTGAAGAAATTTCCTCGGCTAATCTTCGGCATACTGCTCGGCATAGGCAGTACCTGCCTCATCGTCGTCTCCGGTGGCTCAATCCACGCTGCGGACGAGAAGCTTCCGGCACTCGTTCGTTTTATTCGTATCTATGGCGGAAGCAGCGAGATCCTGCCACCCGTGTTACTTGTCAATCAACGCTCGCCCGAATTTCGCCCGGTGTATGGCGAGCGCTCCCTGACCCTTGAACTCGACGTACAAGCAACCGTTCCGCCGGATTATCGATTGCTGCTCGTTCACTGCCGAGCAGATTGGTCTGAAGACAACAATGTGTTTCTGAACGATGTCGCCACGCTACGCAGCGCGTATTTCGATTGGCAGCCCGCACCACCCTCATCACGATATTATACTTACCGAGCAAAGATGTCGCTCCCAAACGCTACCATCCGCATACCCTACGGAGGCAATTGGAAGGTGAAGGTCTATGATAGTGACAACGACACGTTGCCGGTGGCGGAGACAAAGTTTTTTGCGCTTGACTGTGCGGTCGATTGTAGTCTTGACGTGAACTCCGATTTCTATGAACCAACCAAAAGAGCTAGTCCCAGCGCCGTCTCGCTCGACTGCAGCGTTAACTCCACGCTGCTCATCTCCGATTTAAATCTCCACAGCGCCGTGTTTTACCGTCTGCATCGTTGGAATGAACCTTTCGTGGTCACAAGCAGTTCCAGTCTGAACTTCGACACAAACCCGCGTTATACCTTGCCCGGGATGATGTCCGGCATTGCCGGTGCCGGTAAACGGTTTATCATTCATCAGATACCGGCGGAAAATGATTACCGAGTTCTAGATCTCAGCAACCTTGCGTTGTTCCCCTATTCCACTACCCCTTTGCACACGGCATTGTCCGATCTTCCCCGCTACGGAAGCTCTCTCGATATTGGTGATGATGCTGCTATGATTAGCTCAGGCATTGAGCCGAGTTACGACGACTATGTGCCGGTCAAGTTCGTGTTAGATCCACAGGGTCGTCCCTCCGACGAGGATGTGTTTGTGGTTGGCTCCTTCAACAATTGGAAAGCAGACGCGGAATGGCAAATGCACTGGAATGAAAAAGAAGGTCTCTACACCCTTGTTCATTGGATACGAAGAGCGCGGCACAACTACTATTATGGCACGGGCTATTTGAATGCCGATAGTCGGGAGGCAGGTCCTCTCAGTTTCGAGGAGTTTGAGGGAAACAATGTAGGAGCGGGAATGACCTTTGTGTGCTTTCTCTACTATCACGACCTCAGCTTTGGAGGGTACGACAACATCGTGGGTGTTTCGGCAGCTTCCATTTTCGGACCGAAGCAGCGATAGAAGGCACAGCAAGCGTTCCACATAGGGTCTGCGATCTCAGACTCAGTCAAAAATGTATCGTGTTGCTTTACGCGTCAGACCTGCAAAGCCGCTGCAATCCTGCTGTTCATAGGTGTCGCCGTAGTGCACCAAATACATTCTCTCCCGAATAGCAGCATCCAACGTTCGGAGTTCATCGATGCTGGCGTGCACTGCATTGGCAACGAAGGCAGTGTCATGGAAAAAGACTTCAGCACGCGGCGCGTAGTGTTCGACTAAGTCTGCATCAAACTTCGTGTCACCACTAAAAAACACACGGTCGTCAATCATCAAACCGAAGGTTGGAAAAGCCGCTTTGGCATTCAGCGCCTGTTCTGGGATGTGGTTGGTGCCAAAGAGCTCCAATTGAATAGATCCTATGTTCACGCGGTGTACAGCGCGCGGATCGTCACTGATGTGTTCCGGCTGGATCACCGTGAAGTAATCGCGAAAGTTCAGTGATGTGCCGTCGGCATTAACCTCGTTCCATTCCATGCCACCCCGAAGCGACATATTCCACAGAATACGCTCATAGGCTTCGGTGATGATCACGTTCAATTTTCGTTTCTCTTCGTTCTGCGGTACAACGTAGCGTTTCCACAAGGCGAGTTGTTCTATTCCTCCTATGTGATCGCAGTGACTGTGTGTGGGAAGTAAGGTTTGAATATGCTCCAAATCCAATCCACAGGCATTGAGCGCCACAGGAGCGGTCATCCCGAAATCAACCATCACGTGGTCGTCGCCCTTGATGATCAAAAAGTTCGTGTTATACAGGCTTTTGGTGAATGCAGAGCCGACACCAATAAACACCAACTCCAAGAATCCGGAGTTCCGAAGGGAAAGGGGTCCATTGAGGGCTTCAATTCTCATACGATCAATCGGCGAGCAGGTCTATGTGTAAAAATGCGCAAAACTTAGCAATATCAAGCTATTATTTCCGATCTCCCGCGTCTCTATCATGCTTCCTGCGCGGTTCGGTTTGATGGTCCGCATAAAGATTATTATTCTTGCCGCCTACGGCGTCACAGCTCGACTGACAGGAAAAAGTTCCTTCGGTCGTCAACTCCCAATGCCGTCTCAAATCCGGTACCATATTTCGCCCCCCATCCATAGAAAGCACACCGTATGATTTCTCAAGAAACCCGTGAAAAGTTAGAACTCAAGGCTCGCAAACATGCTTTGTCTGACATACAACACCACGTCATGATCTGTGCAGACAGCGAGAAGGCCAAGTGCTGCGCCGCCGAACAAAGCGCAGAATCATGGGAATACCTCAAACGCCGTTTTGACGAGTTGGATCTCGGATCGAAAGGAGTGTTCCGCTCAAAGTCCGGTTGTCTTCGTATGTGTGTTGGAGGACCGATCGTTGCGGTTCAACCCGGGAACGTTTGGTACCATTCCTGCACACCAGAGGTGATCGAACGCATTATTCAAGAGCACCTGCTTGGCGGCAGCGTTGTGGAGGAACACCGCATCAGCACTGAGATGCCGACTGAAGAGCCCACTGTGTAGCGAACTACAGCGTATGCGTATGTGTTACAGTTGTGCATACGCTTGTACAACAGCGTCGACGTGCCCCTTCAATCTTACCTGATCAAACACTGCACGAATGGTCATCGATGTGTCGATGATGAACGTAGTGCGCACAACGCCCATATACGTTCGACCATACAGCGTTTTCTCACGCCATACGTGATACTTTTCACAGACTACATGGCCGGGGTCAGACAACAACAGAAAGGGCAACGCATAGCGTTGCACGAAACGAGAATGGGATTCGACGGAATCCGGACTGATGCCTACCACTCGTAAACCCAGGGCGTTTAACTCCTCATGTGCGTCTCGAAATGCACAGGCTTGTTTGGTGCACGTCTCGGTATCGTCCTGCGGATAGAAATACAGCACGAGGGGTCCCGCGCCGCATAATTCCTTCAAACTGTGATGCTGTCCATCAGCATCTTGAAGCTTGAAAATCGGTGCCTTCTGCCCCGGAAGCATCGCTTGTGGTTGGTCTGCCATCACGTCCCTCCGTACTGGATGAAGCGAAAAACTACGAAATATTGCAGAATTTGACCGAAAAAGGCGACGCTGCAGATTTTTTTCTCTCCGGCACAATAGTCTCAAACCCGCTTTCGTCTATGCCTTTGTAAATATAATGTTGCAACATTGATGTTGTTACATTAATTTAGCGCCAGATAATTACACCACAGTATTACACACAATTATAGGAGAGCGGTCATGGCAGGCAATAGCTGGACATTTGACAAAAGTCATTCCGATATCACGTTCAAGGTCAAGCACCTTATGATTTCGACGGTAACGGGCAAGTTCAACGACTTTACGGTAGCATTAGAGTCAGACAGTGCGGATTTGTCGAACGCGAAGATGTCGTTCAGTATCAGTGCTGCAAGCATCGACACCGGCATTGATGCACGGGACAATCACTTACGCAGCGACGATTTCTTCAATGCTGAGAAGTTCCCTCAGATTACGTTTCAATCGACCTCGGTGGATAAGAAGAGTGACGAGCACTTTGTGGTGCACGGCGATTTGACGATTCGCGACGTCACCAAAAACATTGCCTTTGATGTAGAGCTCGGCGGAAGCATGAAGGATCCGTATGGCAACGTCAAGGTTGGATACGATGTCAGTTCCAAAATTCGACGCAAGGAATTCAACCTGCTTTGGGATGCTCTTACCGAGAGCGGCGGCGTTGTGGTAAGCGACGAAGTCCGTTTACACGCCAGTGTTCAATTCGTCCACGTGGAAGCCCACGAAATGCAGGCAGCCTAATACGTTCACGCTGCCATTCTTTTCTCTATCGAACATCAGATTACTTCATCATTCTTTATTTCTATGAAAACAGCATTCTTTCTCGTTGCCCTCAGCTTGTTCTCACTGTCAGCTCAGGCACAATCTTGGAACGTGGACGCGGTTCACTCTAATGTCGTCTTTGCCGTGGATCACATGGTTGTATCCGAAGTGCAAGGAACCTTCAAAATCTTTGATGGAAAAATGAACGCGACGAAGCCGGACATGACCGATGCTTCTATCGAGTTCAATATCGACGTTCCGTCCATCAGCACGGACAACGATATGCGAGACAAGCACTTGAAGAGCGACGATTTCTTCAACGCCGAGAAGTTCCCGAAAATTCACTTCAAGAGCACGAAGATGGTCAAAACCGGTGATAACTCCTACAAACTGACCGGCATGCTCACTATTCGCGATGTAGCGAAGGAAGTAACCTTCGACGTGCATTATGGTGGCGAAGCCAAGAATCCGTATGGCAAGATTATTCGCGGATTTAAGGCTGATTTGACGATCAATCGCTTTGACTATAACCTTCAGTGGAGTAAGCTGACGGAACTGGGTGGAGCAGTGGTTGGTAAGGATGTGCGCATCCATTGCAACCTGGAAATGGTAAAAAGTTAAGAATTGACAGGTCGAAGGGGCAAAGTCGTATTCTCAATACGGCTTTGTCCTGTATTTTTGGCTTGTTTGCATTTACCCACGCACCGAGCCGAATTATTATGCTCTTGGAAGAACGAATAAAACAAAGCAAGCCCTTTCGCTCTCAGGCGGAACGTTTGGTGGTTAATATCATGTATTCCGCTGCGTGGCTTCAAGAGCATCTGAGAGAATTCTTGGCTGATTTTGATATCACTCAGCAACAATACAATGTGCTGCGAATTCTGCGCGGTCAGCATCCACAGTTGATCAGCACCTCAGACATACGAGACCGCATGGTGGATCGCGCTCCGGACACCTCACGCATTGTCGATCGCTTGGTGGCAAAGGGAGTAGTGGACAAGTCGCCCTGTTCGAGCGACAAGCGTCGTGTCGACGTGTGTATCAATAAAAAAGGATTGGATCTCCTCGCGAATATCGACCTCAAAAATTCCCTGATCGATAGTATCACCAAAGGATTGAACGAAGACGACTGCGTGGAGCTCAATCGTTTGCTGGATCGCATGAAGGACATCGATAATCAAGACTAAGTGCACAGTCGATCCCATAACACATCGTGTTGGATTCAAGTGTTCCATC
>JBDHXF010000065.1:0-18790 GCA_039810585.1 Chlorobiota bacterium | reverse complement strand
CAATGAGCTGGAAGAACTACGCTTACAACTTCCTAGGTTGAAAATTTCATTTGGTGTTTAACATAAAAGACTCTCACTCGATCGTATTCACAACCGTGCTCCAGCCTCGGTTTGAGTTGATGAGCAGAATCGGAGGAGGGTTAGAAGGCAAGCGAAAGAAGGTGTGTTCGCCTTGAGTTTGGCCTTGAAACGCGTTGATGGTTGCGAAGCGTCGACCCATGAGATCGTAGAGATACAACTCTTCATTGGTAGCGGGATCGACACCGTCGATAATGAGAATGCCGTGTTTTACTGCGACTCGTGGTGCAGACCATTCTTTCTGATCAGCAACAGAGACGAGGGTACAGGAAGTTTGAGGGTGTATGAGGAGAGTATCGCCATAAAAGGCGGCGGACTCAACAAAGTTGAGATTTGAAATTGAATTAGACAATGTCCACGTGCGTGCAGTGTCGATGGAAGTGTAGATATCGTAGCCGTTACTTCCTTTGACCAGCGCGGCTATCAGACCGTCATGCCTGACGCAATACGGTACCCCAAAGCTTAGAAACGGTGTGTCATAGGTCTCAAATGTTCGAAAGGTGTCGATCGTACAAAACAGTGTCTTGCTTGCTGTTTGTGGTGAGCAAACGATTGTCCGCCCCACGGTACAACTAAGCCCTGACATAAACGTATCTCGAACTGAATCTCGAATATCAATCCATGTCTGGGCGTTATCCAGTGAGTATTGCAATATTTCATTGTAATCGCTCCATCCGGACACGACTAGGAGGGTCGGCTCGACAATAACGTTACTGATTGTCCAACTTCTGCAGGCACCTAAGCTTGAGCCAGAATCACAATTCGTTATAACCGGTGAATCCACCGGAAGTCCATTTCTATAGTTCCTACAAGATTGAGCAACGTACTGAATACTGTCACCCACATACAGACAGTCGGCATGAACTGGCATTGAACAGAGAGTCGTCCACGAGCGTGCGCCATCTTCACTTCGCAGCAAATCAGTCTGATAAAGCGTACCGCGAGGTGTGGTGCCATATAACACCATCCCATGCGAAGTCAAATGCGCGATGCACGTATCCTGAAGAATTCGATAGGGAATATCTTGGGCGCCAGCGATAACGCTTAGCAAGAATATGCTGAGCATACATATTCTAAACATCATAGCCTCCTAGGTGGTGAGTGCGGCTGAGTTTGTGGGAATAAACTACGCAATTAATTATTCATCATGAGATAATCACGTGACCGTACGGACCGGCATTTGGCGTGATCCAACAATTGCCCGCTCCGATAAAGCACCCTCCTCGCTCAACGGTTGTCTTATGCAGAGCGATTTAAGGTACTAACGAAAAGCACAGGGAACCAACGTGCATCGTCGTGAACCAATCGGAGCAGTCAGAAAAAACCGATCCAGGTTATCCACATTTCCACATCAATATTCAAAAGACTGAGAGTCTCACGCCTGCGGCGTTTTGCACACAAACACAACGCTAACGACGTCTTGTTAAAACACTAAGAACAGGTATTTATTGGAGATGCCATTGCGACTTCGAGACATAGTAGTCATCATGCCTGTGGAAAAATGGTCATCGAGTGAGACTCTCACTCGCTGTTAGCAGCGCGCACTTAGGCCCGCTAAAAACTGCTCTGCCTGCTCTCGGCTTCTTACACGCACTATATGCACATGAGCGTATCGTTCATCACTCAGGATCTTGGAATAATATGTTCGATTAGACCTAAAAGTTTGCACGGTCCAGAGCAGTATCGATTTCTTGGAGAACAACAGTGTGCGGAAGTCTTCTCGACAGTTCGTGTCCGGCCATAGTTCTTGCTTGGTCCAGGCTCGGTGTAGTGCGCGTTTAAGGGCTTGGAGAAAGACGCGAGGGAAGGAGTAATCGAGCCAGACGACGCAGACTTCACGTCGCCATTTAATATCCGAAAGACTCTTATAATTCCCGTCTAACACCCATTCTTCGTCTTTTAGTGCGAGCTCGACCTTGGCGCGTAAATCGCTGTCACTTGGTTTTTGCCACTCTCGTCCCCAGTACAGCACATCCATCTCGACACATGGTTTCTGCACGATTGCCGCAAGTCTGCGCGCGAAGGTTGTCTTCCCACAACCGCTGGTGCCGACGATGTTGTACCGCGCATAGATCCGCGGACTATGAGTGAGATGTTCAGTCATAGAATTATTTCCACTCTTCTCCATGCGATTATTTATTCGTGCAAGCGGAGCTTGCACGAATTGAAATTCCTATAAACTGAAAATCAAACGGGCTGACGATATGCGCCAGCCCGTTACATAGATGCACTGTTGTATCAGAGTTGTATCAGTACCTACAGTCAGCGGCGTTGCACGCGGGTTAAAACGCACCTTCGGCATACGCACTTTCGCCGTGTAGAGACGAGTCGAGACCGATATCTTCTTCGTCTTGAGAGACTTTAACCGGAGTGACATAATTGATCAATTTCAACATCACCATCGTGAAGCCAAACGAATAGGCAGCCGAGGCAAGAACAGCGACAAGCTGAACAACAAAGAAGCCCGGATCCCCATTTAACAAACCGTCACTCCCTGCTGGATTCACGGCTTTAGCTCCGAACACGCCGAGGAGAATAACACCTAAACATCCGCCAACTCCGTGCACTCCCCATACATCCAGTGCGTCGTCCCAGCCGAGACGGTTCTTCATGTGGACGGCATAGTAGCACACGATACCGGCAGCAATGCCAATGAGTACTGCCGCAGGAAGTGAGACGAAGCCGGCTGCAGGCGTGATGGTTGCCAGTCCGGCAACAGCGCCCGTCATGAGTCCTATAAACTTCGGTTGACGCTGCATGCTCCACTCAATTAACAGCCAGGTCACTGCGGCGAATGATGCCGCAACATCTGTATTTAAAAATGCTAGTCCCGTCACGCCATTTACGTCCAGCGTCGAGCCGGCATTAAAGCCATACCAACCAAACCACAACAAGCCGGTACCAACCGCGATGAGCGGAATGCTGTTAGGTGGCGACTGCTTATCACGACGTGCGCCAACGTAAAAGACCGAGGCGAGTGCTGCAAATCCGGCAACGGCATGCACAACGATTCCACCGGCAAAATCCAGGACGTGTAAACGAGCAAGTAAACCACCGCCCCACACCATGTGCACAAAAGGATAGTACACCAATAATTGCCACACAATTAAAAACAATAAATAGGCTTTAAAGCGAACGCGATTAATAAACGCGCCTGTAATGAGAGCCGGAGTAATAATGGCAAACATCATTTGATAGGCCATGAAGACAAACTCCGGAAGCTTAGGATTACCGGGAAAAGGCGTATTTAGATTGACGTTCATCATAAAGGCCTTATCCAGATTGCCAATCACTCCTCCCAAGGTGTCACCACTAAAGCACAACGAATAGCCACAGATAAACCACAGGACGGTGGTAATACCCATCGACACAAAACTTTGGATCATAATCCCCAAAATGTTGCGCTTGCTGGCCAAGCCGCCGTAAAAGAAGGCCAGCCCCGGCGTCATCAACATCACCAGACTCGTCGCCAGGAGCATAAATCCGGTGGTACCAGTATCAAACATTGTAGTTCCCTGTAAATGAAGAAAAACGAACGGTGTTTGCTTTGTAGAAATAGAGATAGCGCAGGCATGCAGTAATCGTTCGCAGAAGGACGCGACTATTCTGCACGCTACGAGTGACTAAGTGATGATCGATAGGAATGGAGACAGCCGTCGTTATGCGGTTGTCGTGAACGGTCGATGTGCCTTGTATCCAAGACACGATGTTGAGCGCATTGCGCGAGTCACCCATGGTGTCGCGCGTCCCCGTTGTAGTCATACTTCACTCCCTCGTTGGAGTCTTGACCGGCGCTGATACGTATCGCTGCACGAGAGCGAAATCCGTGAAGATCTTCAACTCCCGCTGCTTCGCAGCTCTGCAAATTTAGAAAGCAGACCACTCGCGTGATGTTAAGTCTCCGGTTTTTTAGACCCGTGCTTTTTACCCCCCCCTGTACCCGATTCTCCTCCCATGCAATCCGGCTTTCTGTGCATCGAACATTGTTGGCGTTACCGCCACTGGCGAGAAGACGTTTCCCAGGCGATAGACGAAGAAAAGAACCCGACTCGTTCAGAAGATTTCTTATTCAAACGCAGCTTCGCTGCTTTAGTCGTCGAGCACTCCTTGTCAACGGAACAGTGCACACCGTTGCTGATTTCGACCGGTCAGTGTTGACGAGATAGTGTTGACTATTCACACAAGCAACACCTGCAATTCTGCCACTCTTGGTGAATTCAGAATGTCATTTTGTTCATTAAGGAATTAGACCATTGCATCTTAATCAGATGCACCTATCTTTTATTATTCGAGTTCAAATTCATGAACGTTAGATGGATAGGAATTCATCATGGCCAGATATCACCACCGCACACCCATGTATCGCACAATCACCACACAGACGTTGCACGAAGTACACTTCAGACGATGCATTCAACTGATCGGACTTTGGGTGCTCATGTTCGCTAGCTCGCTTTCGGCGTTTGCGGGGAACACTGTGGGTTTGCTCGCGACACAGCCTGACGCTGTTCAACCAGGTTATACGCTCTTCGCGCCGATGCAGTCTACCACCACGTACTTGATCAATACTTGCGGTGAAGTAGTTCACACCTGGCCAAGTTCCTACCTTCCCGGGTGTACCGCCTACCTGCTAAAGGATGGATCCATCATACGCGCAGGTTCTGTGAAATCACCGGCCATTATGCCGGTGGCCTTTTACGGAGGCGTCATTGAACGTATTGCGTGGGATGGAACGGTGTTGTGGACCTACACGATCAATTCGGCATCGGACATCCAGCATCACGACATTTGTCCCCTGCCGAACGGCAATGTGCTGGCCATTTCGCTTGATGTGCATACCAAAGCTGAAGCAGAAACGATGGGTCGTTTGAATGTACAGAGCGCGAGCATGTGGTCTGAGAAAGTGGTGGAGATAAAACCTACCGGCCCCACGACCGGCGAAGTGGTGTGGGAATGGCGCGTATGGGATCGCGTTATTCAAAACGTATTACCCGAAGAAGAACATTATGGCGTCATAGCCGACCATCCGGAGCGCATTAACATCAATGCCGGACTCCTCACTCCGGGCATACCGGACTGGATCCATCTCAACTCTGTGGACTACAATGCTGACGCAGATCAGATATTGGTCAGCAGCTTAGGTATGAACGAGGTGTGGATTATCGACCATAGCACCACGACCGCGGAAGCTGCCTCACACACGGGCGGACACTATGGCAAGGGTGGTGATTTTCTCTGGCGTTGGGGCAACCCTGTTCTGTATGGTCAGGGTACTACACAAGATCAACAACTCGGCCAACAACACAGCGCCCACTGGATTGCAGCGGGTCTTGTAAACGCCGGCGACGTCATGGTGTTCAACAACAATGTTCCCAACGGTACCGGCCTTGGCGGATTGGGATATTCGTCCATCGATCGTATCCATCCGACAGTGGATGATCAGGGACACTATCTACTACAGGACGGACGGTTTGGTCCTAACACCGCATCATGGCGATACATCAGCACCCCACCCGATAGTTTCTACGCGTACTACATGTCAAGCGCGCAACGCATGGCAAATGGGAATCTACTGGTGTGTAACGGTCCTGCAGGACGCTTTTCGGAGTTTAGTCCCGATAACAAAGAAATCTGGCGCTATGTATGCCCTGTTAACAACAATGATCCGATGTCGCAGGGTTCGGTTCCACAGAACAACTACCTCTTCCGCATTCAACGCTATGCGACCGATTACGCGGCGTTTGACGGACGAGATATGATAGGTCTTGGACCCATTGAACTCAATGCCAGCCAAATTCCCTGTACGCTGTCGGATGTACGAGAAAGCAATGCAGCCACGAGTACACTCTCAATTCAACTGCGCGACATGCTCTGCGAAGCCGGGACTGAGTTCCTGGTTCGCGGTGCCGGGTCCACACCACTACGAGTTGAGCTCTATTCCGTGGACGGAAACTTGGTGCAAACTCTGTTTAGCGGTCTTCCGGAATCTTCTGAGCTATCGCTCCGCATTCCAACACTTTCCCATTCGGGTGTGTATTTCATCAACGTGCAGTCTGCCACCACCGCATGCACTCAGAAAATTTTGTACATGAATTGTCGCTGAGACTCTCCATGCGCAAACACAAAACGGTGCTTTCTGGGACGAAGCACCGTTTTTTGTTTTAAGCACTGCCTATCTCGACGTAGCGCCGCTCATCCAACACTTCAACAATGAAGTTTGTCTTTACTTCGAGCATGCTCGTTTAGGCTCGAACGGCCTCCACTATACTGAACATTGGTGAGTGCGTTGGTATTACTGCATTCAGCTTCAATCCGGCTTTTTGGAGCAGATCGGCAAACTCTGCTTCCGTACGTTCCCGTCCCCCTGTCATGGTCATCATATTGATATCCATAAACAAGCCCGGATGCGGCGCGGAAGTGGAGGGGAGCACCGATTCAATGATGAGGAGCTTGGAGTGAGGAGCCATAGCACGATGACAATTCTGCAGGATACGTATGGATTGCTCGTCATCCCAATCGTGTACAATCATCTTCATCATGTACGCATCTGCGCCGGCCGGCAGCGTTTCGAAGAATGAGCCGGCAACAGCCGTACACCGATCTGCTAATCCCCGTTCCTGTACTTTCACCCGTGCCTGTTCTATCACGTACTCTTCGTCGAAGATGATGCCGTTTAGATGAGGAAAGGCGTCAAGGATTCCCATCATGAGAGTGCCAATGCCACCGCCGACGTCCACGATGCTGTGGAGTGACGAGAAGTCGTAGGCAGGAATGATATTCGCTAACACGGCTCCGCTCAAGCCATTCATGGCCTGCATAAAGATTCTGCCCTCTTCAGGGTGTGCTTCGTAATACTGCCACACGGGCATTCCTTCAACAAAGTCGAAGGCAATACCGCCGGTTTTCACGCTATAACTAAGCTGTCCCCAGGCATTGTAGTGATCACCCAACTGTGTGAGCGCCATTGCTTTCATGGAACCCTTAACGTTGGACTGAAGCGTGGAGCTCAGCGTTGTGTTCGAGTAATCGCCATTGTCCAATTGCTGAAAGATGCCAACGCTGGACAAGGCGCGCATCAATCGGTAGAGCGATGGTACGTGCGTGCGGGTCTTTTCTGCCAATGCCGCAAGCGACAGAGTACTATCGCCAAGATGGTCGGCAATCTCCAGTTTTGCTGCCGTATAGATGCAGCAAGAGGTCCAAAAACCGGTAATCATCTGCATCATTTGTGCAGGAGGAGGAGGAGCTTGATGGGTCGCGTTCATGTGAGAAGAGTATGATGTGAACAAGCGCTTGCAAACTCGCTCAGACACATGCACGTGCCACATAACCACAGTTAAGAACGCACTTAACCAAGGTGAATAAATGCAAGTCTGAAGGGCTACCCAGTGTGGTATTATTTCTGACTGAGGCGTTTGCGAAGACGACTCAGCGATTGTGGCTCGATATCGAGATACGAGGCGATGTACTGGAGAGGTACACGCTGAAAGACCGTGGGATGAGATTCGATGAGCTTGAGGTAGCGCTGTTCGGGACTAAGTGTTTTCACCTCGCTGAGGTGTTGTATGGTAGCAAAGAAATTCCGCTGACGCTTCGAATCCTCGTAACGCTTGAGCGCCGGGAGTTGATCTTTCAGATCCTCGAAATCCGCCTTCGACACACACAGAAACTCGCAATCCTCAATGGCTTGGATGTTGATGATACCGGGATTGCCGGTAATGTAGCTCTCGATATCACCTATCCACCAATCCTCAAAGGCAAAGACTGTTGTGTGCTCCCGACCTTTGTCGTCAATCGTGAAGTAGCGTACGCAGCCCTTGTTGATGTAGGTTTTGTGGTCGGTGACTTGTCCCTCCCGCACATACAAAAACTTCCGCGGCACATACTCCCGTCGGAACTTCCCAAGAACGATCTCAAATTCTTCCTGGCTCAGGGGTGTGTCACGACGAAAGGCGTTGACAAAGGCTGGCGATATCTCCGATGCATAAGGCTTCATGATCGGCACACACGAAGGAAATGGTTCGATGCTCTGCAAACAAACGAGTCGGATCTGCTTCGCACCCTGCACAGCCCGGAAGCATTCCCAATTGCGAGTGTTTGAGTACGATGGAATTGTGAGTGGAAGACTGCCTGCCGTTCTCTTCAAGGCATGTCTCCCACAGCCCAGGAAAATTACGCCGATTGATCAAGCGCGGCAAGGAAAAGACTGACGGATGCAGAAGCACTCAGACAATGTTGTCCTATTCATCTCTTCATTCTCAGGAGCGCAGCTCCTGAGAATAATAAATCTGCTGACGACAACTCTCTCTCCACCCTTAGTTCACATCCAAAAAATAGGTATGCATTTTCCCTTTACCCTTGATATCCAACTCCCCGCGGTCGCTAATGCTGAATACTTTGCCGTTTGCCGCTTTGCGAGCTTTGAGCTTTTCCTGGAGTCGCTCGGTGATATGGATGCGACCCGGCTCGCCGTATTCTTCCATGCGAGATGCGGTGTTCACGGTGTCGCCCCAGAGATCGTAAATGTACTTGCGCTCGCCGATCACGCCTGCCACTACCGGACCACAGTCCATACCGCAGCGGAAACCAAGGGTGACATTTCCAAGGATCGTGTAGTTACGAAGCGCATTCATAGCCTCGATGGCAAAACTTCCCAATGCAATAGCCGGTTGGTCAATCGGTGTCGGCAAGCCGGCGGCAGCCATGTAACAATCACCAATGGTTTTGATTTTTTCGAGTCCGTAGCGACTACACAAGCCATCCAGTATGGTGTAAATCTTGTTGAGCTCAGACACGATAAGTTCCGGATTGGAATGCTGTGAAATAGCAGTGAACTGCGCGATGTCGATAAAAATAACCCCGGCCTCTTCGTAGCGATCGACAATGCGCGTCGAGCCCAGCTTCATGCGTTCGGCTATCGTGGGCGGCAGAATATTCAAGAGTAAATCATCACTCTTCTTCTGTTCCGCTGCAATGATTTCTTTTTGTTCTGCCAGGAGTGCGGCGTAGCGACGGATCTTCTTGTAATTGAAGTAGTAAATAATAGCGAAGACAATGGCGATGAGCGAGAGGAGAATAAAAGCGTTGCGAATGAGCTTCTGTCGCTCCAACTCCAACTGTTGAATATTCTGCTCCTTGGCTAGTAAATCCTTATCCTTCGCAAGAAGAGAGTTGAGCTGCAACAGGTAGTCGTTGCGCCCGCGCAGACTATCAATCTGAAAATTATAGAGGCGCAAGAGTAGCATGTCGCGATCACTGGTACCGAGCGACAACAAACGAGCATGAAGTGAGTCGATGAGATCGTTATTCATCTTCATCTCGCTCTTGTTCGTGTCAATCTCCCGTCCGATCTGGTTCAAATTCGCCGTGATCACGCTCAGCTTCTCACTTGCGGTAGGAGGCGGAACCTTGTTATTTAATTGCGCCAGTTCATTGCTGCGCACTGCCGATTTTTTCAACGAACCGCGCATCAAACTGTCGTACTCTACATAAATGCGGTTGTTCTTCACTTTCAACGTCAACTCCGCATTCTCTCTCTTCAGGATTCGCACCAATGAGTCGTTCCCAATGTCCGACGCATTCTTGTTCTGTATGGCTCTATCGATAATGTTGTAGCGAATCAACTCCAGACTATACTCGTTTGCCGCTGCTGCCGGCGCAATCACTACACGCGTGTTTTCCGGGTTGGCGTTTTTGTAGACGAACTCAACGTTCTCTCCTACCTTCAGCATTTCTTTTTGTCCGACTGCATTCCAAACAATGCGATGGATAGGCGAGGCATGGAGAACGACGATGGGAGAGAGCATCAATACTGCCAGAAACGGCAGACTACGAGCCACGCACCGAGATGTTCGACACGTGAACCATGTCGAAACACGATGGAGCATGCTGAGTGCTGTAGTCATGGGAGCTCGCTCGAGCGGATGGTGGATGAGGATGACAAAAGTACAATCACCCCGCGTATTCGCATGGACGTTTTCGTGTGGCTTAGTTGCATTTGAGGACGGGTGCCAAATACTTTCGATAGCGAACAGAAACCGCTTCGAGCTTCACTCGCACTTGATGTAATTCATCATAACGGTGCAATGGACGCTGAACACGATAGTATCTGGTGCGGTCGTTTTTGTCAAACCACGGAACAACTGTCAGCGAATCAACTCCCACCCGCTCTGCCTCCCTCGCGATTGTGCGCGCTCGCGAGGCGCTTTCCGTGCTGCTGAGAATGATAACACAGCCGATCCATGTATTGACTGTTTCTCCCGTATCATCAACCAAGGAGTCGGGTCGCGCTGCAGCATTGTCGGCGACTTCGTGAGATGTGTTGCCCAAAAGAGAATCGCGAGAGGAAAACTCAACATTCGGATTCAGCTGCGTAGAATCCGGGCCTACTGTATGCTTCTTGGCGACCGTATCTTCAACCGTGGAATGGGTGGTCAAGGTATTGCGCACAGTATCCGCGCCAATCTTGACGGCAACAGAATCACGGACTTGGGGATTTTCATTATCATGCTGCTTCGCAGCTGCTGAGAGGGCGCTGCTATCGGCAATGGCCGGTTCGTCGCCCACGGTATCTGGTTCCTGCGGAGGTTCCGGAAGAAGGGTGGAACGCAGACTATATGCCAGACGCACACCTGCTTGTGTTTGATTGATCTTCCAGCCGGTACCCTGCACAATCTCGGCCATGTTAAGCGCATAGCCAAGATCGAGGCCAAGGCGCAGGTGCTGACCGAGCGCGATATCATATCCGGCACCAATGACGATTGCCTGATATGGCTTGACACTTGGAAGCGCTCCGCTTCCTTTCTCACGAACAGTAGTTTGCTGACCATTCTGATCGACAAAACGAAAACCTGCATCAATAGCCTGTTGCGAGAGTGTCTCGGTTTGGGTGAAATTTTTCGTGACAAAGAAACCGTAATTCAAGCCGAGAGACAGGCACAGTGGTAGACGTAGCAAGGGTCGATACAAAACTTCCGATTGCAGCGACAGGGTTGCCAAAGTGGTCTGCAAATTATGGATGGTCGTTATCGGAATGAGTTGGCCACTAAGCTCTTGATTGCCGATAAACTCAGTCGAGCTCAGGGTGGCTCCAAGCATTGTGTAGGCTACTCGTCCGCCAATCCCCCAGTGTTGGGACGGGAAGTAGTTCAAACCCGCACTCAGATGATAGCTGGTGGAACTCGCATTGTTGTAGGCGGCAAATTGGTTGGTGTACACAGGGAGCGATACAAAGCCCGCTTTGTGTTGATTGATATTCAACCCGAAACCCACGTTCATCGTCAGCTCATCCAGCGAGGCCGCATGCAGCGCAGAGTTTGACAGGCACAGCATGCACCATGCAATCACATACACCCCAAACCGAGCAAACATGTGTAGGTAAGCCCTGCGAGGCAATTTGTTGAGCTGACGATATGGGAACACGCCGCTCACCTTATTTCAGCACCACAAAAGGATGTACCGCTGCTGTCCTGTCGTTTCGAAGAACGAGTGTGTAGCTGCCATTCTGCAGACTCGATCGAAGATCGAGTGTAAGAAGAGTATTGCCTTCGGCACAATCGAGGGCTTGCGAGTACACGACTTCTCCCACTGTATTATAAACCCGAAGATCTACTATTTGTGCCGGACCCATATTTGAGATCCGAGCGCTGAGCTGTCCGCTTCCCGGATTGGGACCCACATCCAGAAGTTGCAACGCGGAGCGCGTCAGTAAGCGAAGTCCCGCATAGTCGTCAGCCACTCCACTAAGATGAAGCTCTCCGGTTAGACTCTCTGTACTGATCTTCTTCGCTGTTCCCTGAGCGTCGAGCCAGATGGCACTGTCGAGGATAATTGGTGTTGCAATCGAGTCACCAAGCAACACATAGCCTCGAATGGAAACCAAGGTGTCCTGCGTGGCAGCATTGTGCAGAGGAATTGCGATGCGTATACGACGCCACCGTTGATCGTCGCTGTAGCTTTGGTACGAATCCGTGGTTGGTAAAAACAGCGTCTTGTTTAAGCGTACCACAAACACTGCAGAATCCGGCGCGTAGCTGCCGGCAAAGCAGTGCACATTCGTCATGACGATTGGCAATTGAATGATGCTGTCAGCCATCGTCACCGGGTTAAAACTCAGCGTCGGCAAGGCAAGCACCGAGCTGCTGCCCGGAGGACCGAGCGACTTGCTTATAGTGGATGTACATTGCCCGTCTGTCACGGTGAGTACAACACTAATTTTACGCAGAAAGTTATTGCTTCCCCAATACACCTTTACCGTATCGCCGGTGCTGCTGCCTATGATAGTACCTGTGGAGGCAGACCACTGGGCAGACATCCCGACAGTGGCCGGAATGAAGTAGTACGCGGTGTCCAGGTTGCAGGGGTTGGCATCGCCAACAATTTGCACACCGTTGCCGCGAACGTTGACGTGCAGCACATCGGCACCACTGCACCCGCTTGACGCGCCTTCACTCACCGCGATGGTGGCATTCGTCACGTCCGACCAAATCACATCCACCGAACTGAGCGTATCGCTTCCACTGATGGCGCCACCGCTGACGTTCCATCGATACCGTCGGTTGGCCGTTTGTGCAGTACTGTAGTGATACACCGTTCCCGGACATACCGCCATCGCTCCTTGCACATGCGGTTGAGGAGGAGCTTCGTGAACAATGCGCACGGTTTGATGTAAGGTCTGCGAACACGAACCATAGAGTGCCGTCACCACCGCTTGAATCGACCCGGCATTCGCCTGCGCGTCCCACAAGACCTGCACGCTGTTTGCGGAATCACTCCCCTGGATAGTTCCGTTCGTGACACTCCACCGAAGAGTTACATCGGGAATCGAAAGAGCGTAACTGTGTTGTAACTGAGAGCAAATGATTGTATCGCCCTGCACCTGCATGGTCGGCAGATAGGGCTGTACATCAAGCAGTGCAGTATCAGAACATCCACTCACCGTGTTGGTTTGAATGAGCTGTACACGCTGTGTGGCATCGCCACTCCATTGAATGCTGACCGTGGAATCGTTCGACGGACCTTGTACCGATCCTCCGACTGCCGACCATGCGTAGGAGATCACGGCGTCGGACGGACTAGTGTAGCGAGTGACATAAGAAGAGCAAACATGAGTCGGACCACTGAGCGTTGCGTGTACAGGCTTTTCCAACAACTTCGAAAATGGAATGCATCGGTAAACCTTGGATTGCGTTCCGACAAACACACGACTTGCATCCATGACTGAACTGAGGAAACGGAAGTCGTTAAAGCCGCAATCTTTCTCCGCCCAATGGTCACCTGCATCAGTACTGAGGTAGATGCCACTTGGTGTACAGGCAAGGATATTGGTGCTATAGGCACACAGACTCGAGATGCTCAGGTTGCCAAGTCCGCTAATCTTCTGGTGCCAGCTCTGACCGTTATCGGAGGAGATGTAGACACCTGCATTGGCAACACCTACAATCAAGAGTGAGTTGGTTGTGCATACTGAGGTTAAGCTGAGATTTGGCAAACCGGAATTTATCGCAATCCAGTTCAATCCATTATTCTGCGACAGGTATAAACCACTAGCTAGTGTTTGGGCTACCAATTTGTCGTTCACTACATACAGTTGACTCACCGTGGACGTCGGCGAAAAACCCTGTGAGTTCAGCAACTGCCATGACGACGCGTTGTCGTCCGATCGAAAAATGCCATTGTTGGTTGTACAGAGATACAGCGCGTTAGCTTTTTGCACCATACTCTGCGGCAAGGCGTTTGGTGGAAGACCGTTGTTTCGCGGCAGCCAGCTCGATCCGTTATCAGAACTGAAGTACACGCCCTCGCGATAGGCAACGGCGAGGAGTGACGTGCTACTTTGAATGAGAGAGCTGACGGCACTTCCAAGCATACCGCGTTCAATCGAGAGCCAACTATCGCCCTGGTTAGCGCTGCGATATAGACCGCCTCCGCCAACGTCGCAGAACACATCGTTCTGTCCAAGATAGAGAGCATTAATGGCGGCGACATTGTTCAATCGAGATTCTTCAGTCCATAACGAGCCGCGATTGGTACTCAGGAAAACGGAGCTCCATTCTGTGCCTGCCCACACGCTATCTCGCTCAGAACATAAAGTATAGGCAAACTGTGCACTGAAGCCGTTGTTGACCGCCGACCAGCTCGCACCATTGTCAGTGGATCGCAGCAGGCCAAAGCCGAACGATGATGCGTAGGCATCTTCACCGGAGGTACACATGGTGTTGATTTGTACTACTCCCGGCACATCGGGAGATTGCTGCCAGGTAGAACTAGCGTTTGTACCGTGATACAAGTCACCGGAAGCGGTACCGACAAAGACCGTTGTGCTATTCGCGTCCAGACAGCTAATAGTGCGATCGCGCAATCCAAGGGATCGCGGTAGCCAGTTTTGTCCCTCATCACCGGAAACGTACACACCGCCACCGAGAGTGCCGAGGTATAGCACGGTGTCGAGCACACATAAACTGTGCGTGTAAATAAAACCGGTTCCCAGTCCAAAGCTCCTGCGAGACCAGCTATTTCCGTCATCCGTCGACGCATACACTCCTCTGCCGTACGTTCCGATAAAGATGGTTGAGGAGTACACGACGATGCTCGTCACCGGTGTGGAATCCGGCAAGCCGTTCTGAATTTTCTGCCAGCTTTGTGCATTATCGTCCGAACGATAAATACCGAACGATGCACCTGCAAAAACATGAGAGCCTTTGAAACTGAGGGCGTACACTATTTGTCCGTCGGACAATGTATTGCTCGGATATGCCCAACTCTGCCCATCGTCATGCGATACCGCCACACCGCCGTTGCTTGAAGCTGCGAGAAAAAGGTTGTCACTCTTGGCAAGACAGCTGATATCTCCGCCGCGAATTCCCGTTCCACAGGGCACCCACTGCGCTTGTGCGGTGCTCAGTGCTCCCAAGAAACACAGGAGGACAAGGCATGTGCGGAGTGAGGTCAACGAGACTGTTCCAATTATTAGTGATACACAACAAACAACGCTCGTCGTGTAGCATCAACACAACGATATACACACTGATACATGCCGTTCGGCAAACTCCTCACATCGATTCGACCGTCCTGAATATCGGCACACTCCATACGCACACTGCCATCCATGCTCAGGATTTGCAGTAGTCCACCGGATTGAACGTCGGGAACAGTGATGGATGTTGATGCGGGATTGGGATAAGGAAATGATGGAGTAGCGCTTTGTTCATCGTCTGCCACCGGGCTCAGATCGGCAAGGCTACGATGGAACAATCCGCGTCCCAACACGCCGCCGAATACGTCATTGTTTTGAATGGAAAGACTTAGCAACCGAGTATCGCTCAGATTTGCCAGGAAGGAAAACCACGAACTCCCTTTATCAGTGGTTGCTTCTGCGTACACTTCGAAGTAACGAATGTAATAGGGAGACACTACCGTGCCACCGCAGAGCACGGTCGTCGTGGGATCGAGTGCGATGTCATTGATGTCGAGCAGAGACGTGGATCTGAGCACAGCCTGATCCTGCAGTGACTTCAGACTGTAGAGACCACTCCCGCTTCCGAGTAAGAGTGTGTCCTGGTCAAAACGAAGGAGGTTGAGACTTAGGCCGCTTGTACCCTGGTTGACCCACGTCCACGTGGTTCCGTAGTCGGAGCTGTAGCTCAGGCGTGTTTTGAAGTTGTCGGAAGGACTATCACCGACGATACAGTATAAATCAACATTATGAAGCGCAACCGACCGGACATTGGTATCGGCATACCCAATGTTGGTCCAACTGGCAGCCGAATCGTTGGAGCCGAAGAGGCCTTTGGTGGTTGCCGCAAACAGATTTCCATCATAACTCAACAGTTGGTTCACCCACAGCGTCGGCATACCGTTATTCATGGCTTGCCAGTGCGCACCGTTATCGCTTGAAGAGAAGACTCCGTTGGAAGTTCCGGCAAGAAGCTTGGTTCCGAGCGGAACGAGAGATTGAATGTAGTTTGCTTCGAGACCACTACTTGAAGCCTCCCAATGCTGACCCCCATCTGAAGACCGGAATACTCCTTCGCCAAAGCAGCCAATAAAACGATACTGTCCGAATTGCGTCATGCAGGCCGGGCTCACGAGCGTCAATCCGTCGTTCCGTGCAATCCAGTGTGTTGCATGTGCGCCTAGCGAAAACACTCCGCCACGTTGGGTACATACAAAGACCAGACTATCCATCGTGTTGATGTCCAACACATTGCGAAAGGTCAGATCGGCGCTTGCATCCTGCCATTGCTGCGCGCTTTCATTCCAGGCATAGAGTCCGTCACGTGTTCCGGCTACGGGCACGGTACCGAGCGTGCCAAGGCAATTGATCCATGTTGCATTGCCGTTCAAGCCGGCAGCATGCGGAGACCAATGACGACCCGAATCTAACGAGACGTAGAGTCCCTTTGTCGTCCCGACCATCACAGTATGCTCGTTGCCGTAGATGGCACTAATCACGGAATCACCGGCTATAAAACCATCGCTCGAGCGGATCCAGTTGTGTCCCTTATCCACCGACATCCACAAACCATCCGTCGTTCCGGCGTACACAACGTGGTCGTGCACCGTCATAGCTTTCACCGCCCCACCATTGTAATTCACCGGGAACCAGTTGCCCCCATTATCCGTCGATTGAAAAATGCCGTTGGATTGTGTGCCAAGAAAAATCGATGAGTCATCGCCACACACTGCCTGGATATCGCTCAGTTGATAATACGGCCGCCAACCTTGTTGAGCGCGATAGGCGGACGATGAACTGAGCGAGGTCAGCAGCATATCGGATCCAAAGGCACTTAGCGTATTAAACCAGCCGGCATCGTGCAGGCCGTCCATAAAGCGCTCCCAGTGCCGTCCCTCATCAGTACTATGGTACACGCCGCTGTACGTATTCAACACGTACAGATCATGGTCAATCACTACCATGCGTTGAACCGTTCCGCCGTTCAAGCCCTCGTTAGCCGGGCTCCACTGTGCCTGCACGCAAACGTGGCCTGCACACAAAGCGCACAGCAACACAAGCGTAGTCTGCAAGAGGGTTGCAAAGCGGAGGTGAATCATGAACGATGAAATGTGTGAATTGCCATGCGTGACTCTCGCTCACCGGCGAAAGCCATTCGGGGCGGTTTGCTTCTGACCCCGACTGGCAAAATAGCACCCACTTTGCCCATAAACGATAGCGCACCGGCCCTCATTGTGCTCAGCGTCTCATCTTAACAGAATCGCTTCATTGCGGGTCGAGACATCCGCTCTTCACGGGTGGATCTGCTGGTGATTTTCAATAAGTGTGCGGCTCCGCCGCGCACGAATACCAATCATCCTGCAAATCATCCAAGCAGATAGTAGGTTCGCATCAAGCCCTTGCCTTTCACCTCAATCTCGCCTCGCTCTTCTAGTGTAAATCGCTCGTCGCGGTTTTGCAGGTGGTAGGCGAAATCTGCGCTGCAGTGAACCTTTCCAGCTTCGCCGCTCGACTCCATGCGGGCAGCCATATTAACGGCGTCCGAATAGACGTCGTACACAAAGCCCTTTTCACCCACAATACCGGCAAAGGCGGGTCCCATATGCAGGCCGATACGCAGACGAAAGACACTGTCCTTCGGCAGCGTACGACGTATCTCTTCCGGCAGTTCGATGTCGTTCATCATCTCCAATGCAGCACTCGCCAAACGTTCGGCGTGATCCTCACAGGTCAGCGGGGCGCCGCAGACAGCCATGTAGCCGTCGCCCATGGTTTTAATCTTTTGACAGCCATGCTTTTCCATGATGGCATCGAATTCACCAAATACGTGGTTGAGAAATGCCAGCACCGCCTTAGCCGGCATGCGCGAGGCAATGGGAGTAAAGCCAACGATGTCGGCAAAGAGAATGGAGATGTCGCGGTAATAATCCGCGACTCGCTCACCCTTGAGTAGACGTTGCGCAATGCTTGGAGGAAGCATGCGGTTGAGCAGACCTTCTTGAGATGCAATGCGTTCTTCGTCGCGTGCTTTGATGATTGCACGTTGTTTTTCGCGTTCCGCTTCTTGACGCTGCTCGTCTACTTGATCTGCTTTTTTCTTAGCCTCTTCGCTGAGGACTTCTTTTTCGAGCTCGTGGTAAGTCTTGAAGTGTCGTAAGGCTTTCGCTGCCTGTTCCTCTTGTTCATAAAGCTGGGCAAGAAACCTATGACATTCAGCGGTTCCCTTCTTGACTCCAAGTTGATCGAACATGGCTACGGCAGAAAGCAAATAGTCCTCAGCTTTGGAGGCATTGTAGCCATCAAAATCGGGTTTAGCGTACAATTCTCCGATGCAACCTGTCCAGTGGGCAATGCCTCGTTTCTCTCCTAATTCTTCTTGCAAGGCGAGAGCGCGAAGGTAATACTCGAGCGCTCTTGGATAGTCGGAAAGTGAAAGGTACGCAAGTCCGATATTACCCGTAACGGTAGCAATACCAGATTTCTGCCCCAGTTGCTGATAAAGGTCAAGAGCACGTCCAAAGAATTCAAGTGCTTTGGGATAATCGTGCAAACCCGAGTAAACACTCCCTATGGTGCCAGTCACCCGAGCAATTCCTGTTTTTTCTCCCAGCTCTTCAAAGACTAATAGGGCACGCGTGTTGTACTCAAGCGCTCTTGGGTAATCGTAAAGTTTTGCATAGACACAGTAGTGTCCTAAACATTTGCCCTCAAAATTGCTGAAACCGTTGGTACCACTGGCCTCCAGGGCAGCAAAAGTGC
>JBDHXF010000064.1:0-18848 GCA_039810585.1 Chlorobiota bacterium | reverse complement strand
CGGTTAGTCAATCAGACGATCAATCAAGTTTTCAACATGGAACGCCGTCAACATTAACGAATTTTTCCTCCAATTGCCGTGTTTGTGCAAGGTAGTAGTGTACTTGGCTCTTCACACCAAGTTTCGCGAAGCAGAAGCGTTGGCGTGACGATCTAACAACTTGTGTCAGCGATTCTAACAGCGACGACATGCAAATTTCTTGGGTTCATTTATCAACCCAATTTCATGTCATACGGGGGTGAAAAGGCACGAAATAGGGCATCTTTGCGCGTATTGCAAAGCGGTGATGTCCTTGACAACCATTGGAATTCAGTGCTGTCACGACGTCGAATATCCGCTCTCGAAGTTCAGATGTTCCGGATTCAGGAAAGTACGAGTGGAGTTGAATTTCTCTCTAAAAGTGGAGTCACGTGTGGTAACTTTTTCCTTTGCTTTGTGGAGTAGGCAAATGGAGACACTTTGCTCTCTCAATGTTTAACAGTGTTGGAACAGAGAATCTCTCTTGTTCGTGAGACCTAACTTTTTTATTTTGCCAATACACGAAGGAAAGCAAACAGCAAACAGCTGAAAAACTAAGGTCTTAGGATCTTGCTCCGGTCAGATTTCAAGGTTCCGAAATCTACCAAACTCGCGCTTCGTGTTTAGGGGAGTGCATTGGTGCAGTGTTCAACGAAGGGTAAGTCCTACTGACGGTTCACTAAGTGCGTATCTAACGTCATTGAATTTCAACGTATCACGTAATCCTATATTTCATAACAATTGTAAGGATCAATCATGAGTGTGTTTACGCTCGCGAAGAGAGCAGTCTTGATGGCTCTAGTGTTGGTTTTGTGGACAAGTGCCAGCAATGCGCAATGGTCTGATGTGGGTGCAAATATTCCCACAACTAACCCGACCTACCAGGCAGGCACCGCTTACTTGGATGGTAAATTGTACATGTTTGGTGGACTTACCGGAAGCACAGTAACGAATACAGCCTATTGCCTGGATTTGTCAAATACCGGTGCTGGGTGGAAAGCGATAAAGTCCATGCCGGCCTCGATGTGCAACTGTTGCGCTCAAGCAGTGAACGGCAAGATCTACATCTTCGCCGGAGCAGTTCCTGGAAGTTCGAGCTGGACTCCTAAGGCAGTAAACTATGAGTATGACCCCTCAACCAATACGTACGCTTCGAAAACGCCGATGACGAAAAGTGCGTTTTGGTGTTCCAGTGCCGTAGTGAATGGAAAAATTTACTGTATGAATGGCTTTACCGGAAGCGCAGTTCTCACAAGCTGCCAGATGTACGATCCCTCAACTGACAAGTGGTCTACTCAGAATAATACGTTGGTTGGCTGTGCTCTTGGTACAGCTACATCCATTGGTAATTACATTTATGTTATCGGTGGTCAAACCACGTCGTCGTCAGGTATTCAGACCGCTATGCGCGGTACGGTAGGTGCAACCAACGTTTCATGGGCTCAGATCTCTGATTTTCCTGCACCCGGTTTTGGTGCATCTGCAGGATCAATTGGTGGCAATCTCTACGTGGCAGGAGGCAGCAATGCGTCAACGGGTGAATCGATGACCAATAAGTGCTATGTCTATGATACCACAAATGACGCCTGGAATGTTTCGTACACAATGCCAGACTATAATCTCTTAGCAGGTCCAATGGTTGGTGATGGCTCTGCAGGGTATATTTTTTCAGGCGAAGGAAATCTCCGCACGTTGAAATATGTTCCTAGTCCGACACCTGTTGCTGTACTGGCTTTGAGTCAAGCTGCTGTTTATGATAGCATCTACGTTGACGATGCGAACATGAAGACACTGACAATTTCAAACTATGGTGTTGTTCCGTTGACCTTAGACGTATCGACTCCTACCGCAGACGAGTGGTTGACGGTTACCACACTCAGCAAGACCATTCAACCGGGCGCATCCTTTAACATGGAAGCTTACTTCGATGGAACAGGAATGAAGGTTGGTACCTACAACAGCAGTATCACCCTGGCTACCAACGATCCGTCGAACATGAACGTCACTGTTCCTGTAGTGTTTAACATTTATGACGTTAACGGAACCGCAAAGCGAGTAAACCTGTTGGAAGTGTTTACATCGTCAACCTGTCCTCCTTGCAAACCGGGTAACGAAAACTTGGCTGCTGTACTGACCAGCTTTGATGAAGCAACCTATGCAATCGTGAAGTACCAACAGAATTATCCAGGCGTTGGCGATCCGTACAGTACGGTGGAAAGCCAAAATCGCCATACTGGTTTCTATGGAATCAACTCGATTCCTCGTTTGGAGATCGATGGTGGCTTCAACAATTCACCGGGTACCGGATCGTTCAGTGAGACAGACTTGTTGTCCTCAGAACCGATCATATCGCTCATGAATATGTCCTCAACGTATTCCGTTGATCCGGCTAGCCAACATGTCGAAGTTTCCGTGAATTTGAACCCAATTAGCGATCACGTTTCACCAAACAACACTTTGTATGTGGCTGTTTGTGAAAAGACGACGGACAAGAACGTGATGACAAACCTTGAAACATCATTCGAGCATGTTATGAAAAAGATGCTCCCGGATGAAAATGGAACGAAAACCGGTCCGGTGTTGGTTAGCAATCCTCCAACTAAGACCTTCAGTTACACCTTCCCGGGTAGCTATCGTTTACCAACAAACGGTCAGTCCAACAACATCATCAATCTTGCTACCGAAAACTCGGTTGAAGATTTCAACAACTTAGAAGTTGTTGTCTGGATGCAGGATTCGAAGACAAAGCAAGTTTTCAATGCCACTCACTCCGTACAAATCCCAGCCAGTGTTGACGTTGACATTGCTAACATCAATGCTCTTCAACTCGGAGATTGTAAGCCAAATCCTACCAACACGTTTGGTACACTGCAATACTTCACGCCAAGTAACGGTAAAATCTCCATCGATCTGGTAGATATCACCGGTACCACGGTTCGCACCTTGTTCAGCGGATTCCAATCAGTTGGAGCACATGATGTGTTCGTGAACACCAGCAACCTTGCTTCCGGTATGTACCAAGTTGTGGTTCGTAGCGGCAATTCCAGCGTTGCAAAACCTGTGGTTGTTACGCACTAAACGGTCGTTTCAGTAATTCAAGGCTGCATTCCTGTTGTGGATGCAGCCTTTTTTTGTGAGTAGGTCGACCAAGAAGTGTGTGGAGACAAAACAACGGTCGAGCCGAGGCGGTCTTACAAAACTGGACTATCCTTGGTCGATGCCTTGAGGTTGGGCTAAGCTCGTGACAGAAATGACATCTCTCGTTCAGCGAATATTCATTTGTAATGTCGTGTATTATCTGCATTTTACGGCGATTCCCATGTCTCAAAACTATAGTCGCATGGGTTCTTTGGGGACCGACCAAAAACAGGCAAATCAAACATTGTGTTCGTGTTTACTATCTACGGAGGATATTGTATGACAAAACTGCTACGCGCTCTTAGTATTGCGCTTTTGCTTTTCGTTGGGGTTCATCTGAATGCTCAACACCCACGCATGGTGCTCATGGAAGAGTTTACCTCCAGCACCTGTGGTCCTTGCGCTGTGTATAAACCAAATGTTGACGAGTTCGCGAAAACTGATAACGTGGTGACGGTGACCTATCACCAAGATTATCCCGCCGAAGGCGACCCGTATAATGTTCTGGATGCCACAAGCAATAGAACACGTCACGACTACTACGGCTTGCAGTCGATTCCGCACGTGTTTATTGATGGAAAGGAAGCGAACATTGCCAGCGCCGCCGCTATCGCGTCAGCAGCTCAGGCAGATTTGAAGTCGACGTCGCCTTTACTCATCACCGTGACCGAAGACCGTAGCGCTACCCCATACAAAGTCAACGTTGTTGTTCGCAACGACGGTACTGATGCACTTGCCGGCAAAGTACTGCAAGTGATGGTGGTGAACTACTACTCAGATCTTTCAAAGTACCCGGCGGTGCTGAACAATCCGTACACACAGTACAACACCTTCGATTACTGCTTCCTGAAGGCTTTCCCGACAATAGCCGGTACTACAACAAGCTTCCCAGGAAACGGCACGGAACAGAAGTATAACTTCACCTATAATCCGGGTGCCGATAAGAATTTGTGGAGTGGATACTACGTGGTTGCCTTCATTCAAGATCCTACCACGAAGACAGTGTATCAGGCAGGAACGGACTTTGAGAGCATTACCCGCAAGGTTGCCATTCAGTCCGACGATCCTGTGTATCAAATTACCCCGAGATCCAAGTCTATCAAGAAGACTTTCACCTTGAGTAATGACATGGCCGTTCCTCAAACGGCATCTGTTGCCTTGGCATACACATCCACGGTCCCGTCAACCTGGACACAACCAACCGTGAGTGCACCGACAGTTTCCATTCCTCCGAAGAGTACCGTTAGTGTCAGTGTCGATTTCGACGTCTCGACAGCCGGTGGTTCGATGTTCAACTCTTTGGTGGTCACGCCCACCAGTGGTGGTATTAGTATCCCGACCAAAGTGGACTTCGGTTATGTGGCGGAGAATACCAAAGTCTGTGTCCTGACCCAGAGCTTAGGAGATACGCCGGGCGACGCATACACACAAATCGCCGCCCTTGCCGGTTACCGTAACGAAGTGGCACCAATTCCTGCCAAGTTCGATATCTTCAGCGAGCTCTCGTCGATGCAATTCGATGCTGTCATTGTTCCGATCGACTTCGCACACCGGACCGCATACGTTACCGACGAGTTCGCGTCAATCACACGAAGCCTCTTCGAATCAGGTACGAGGATGTTTTTCCAAGGCGATGCTGCCTTTTCAAATGCAATGTATTCCGGTAACCCCAGTGTGCAGTGGGACAACTTCTTCTCCAATCTTGGTATTACCGGTATCAAGACCTATCCACCGTTGGCGCGCTTTACACAAAGTGGAAACACGATCACGCCGAAAACATTTGGTATCAAGGGAACAACCGGCGATCCTATTGGGGATAAGATTAGTCTGAATGTGAACACGGGCACATCGTCCATAGACTTCTACACAGAAGATCTTACCTATACAAGTGGTGTCAATAGCATCATGCCTATTTTCAGCTACTCCGATGTAGCTGCCTCTACAGCTGGTATTCGTTTGGAAACTGACAACGCGCGGGCTGTCATTCTTGGCTTCAATATCGATGGTATCGGTGCCGTATCCTCACGCTCAGTTCTGTATCAGAAAATCATGTCGTGGCTTGTTGCTAAGCCGGATCTAAGCATTCAAGTCACGTCGGCAGATACCTTAGAGTTTGGTACCGTTGAAGTAAAGCAAGCCAAAACAATGACCGCTGTGTTCCAAAACACCGGTCTTGCGCCGCTGACAATTTCGGATATCCAATTGCCGAGCTCATCCGGTTATACACTCACGTGGCTCAATAATCAAATCACGCTGCCCTTTACTATCGCCGCAGGTGCAAAGCAGAATATCAACCTGAGTCTCACGGCAAATACTGAGGGCGAACTCTCTGGAATGGCAACGGTGATTTCAAATGCGCAGTCAGCTATCGCCAGCGCGGGTGCAAGCACATTTTACATCCATGCGAACGCATCCACATCACAATCGGTGAACGATGCACTGAGCAGCGATGGCGCGTTAAGTGTGCATCTGAGTCCGAACCCGGTGGTTAGCAGCGCTCGTCTTGAGCTCAGTAATAACACCGCTGTGGCTCGCGTTGTTGAAGCACGTTTAGTTGATGAACGCGGAACATTGGTTCAAACGCTTCTGACTAACGAGACCTTGAACCCGGGAACTCGTAGTTTGCCTCTCGACGTTCGCGCTCTTGCCAGTGGATCGTATCGCCTCATGCTTCGATCTGCAACATCGGCCGTTTCGTTACCTATTATCGTCACAAAGTAATTGAGAGCAGCTTGGTTGCTGTAAAGTCAGCACCGATTTGTGACCCTTCACGCAAGAGACTATCGTGTTCCACGGTAGTCTCTTGCTGTTTACGGATGTCTGAGTCGACAATGCATGGATTCTTTGAATCGTCAATTCTTCGAATCTCAAGAGTCTCCCATAAACCTTTCTGAGTAGTTTGCGCTCAAAGTAGTGTCATCAGCCATGTCATGACACTAAACTCTTACTCCTTCCACTTCTTTGGTACTACCATGATTGTCTCTCGTTCAAAGGTTTGCCTTCTCACTCTCACATTGCTTGTATTCCTCTCAACACAGGCGGGAGCCCAACGCAACGAAAAACTGGTCGGAACCTACAAGATTGTCGTCAAAGCAGGGATGAAGCCACCCGCAGGTCCGCCTATGTTTGTGATCCTAAAAAAGAACGGGGAGTACCAGTGGGGCGTAGACACGCAGGGAAAGGACACCTACCGTGTAAACGTGTCGGGCGTCTGGAATTACACTTCAGATCGTGAACTAAAGCTGATTCCGGCTATTACTTCACCCATGAAGGAAATCCGTTACTTTTCCGACAACGGTTCGGGCACACTTACCCTTCGGGCCGTGGAACGCGACGGACATAAGGAGCCCTTTCGTGATACCGACATGAGCATTCAACTTGTCAAGCAGTAATGGAGGGTAGCGCCAGCGCTTCATCATCTACTGTCGATCCGCTTCAACGATTCACTATGCGATGTCCTGCTGCTTTATCATTCACGGACGACTCCGCGACCACGCGCTCGTAAAGGAGTTGGAGCGAAGCTTTAGCGATGACGCCTGCGAGAGTGTGTACAGTGCGGCGTCCGGTGACGGCATAGACTTGGCCTATGATGCTGCCCAGCGAGGTTACCAAACCTTGGTAGCGGTGGGCGGAGATGGAACTGTTAACGAAGTAACAAACGGCATCCTGCGGTTTGGGTTAAACAATCACACAGATCAATTACCTCGTTTGGCCGTGTTTCCCTTAGGCAGCGGCAATGATGTGGCTCGTGCATACGATTGGTCTTCATCGCCTGCCGCCCTTCGGCGGCGCGTCCGATCAACAAGGCGCAAAGCTGTTGATGTTCTGGCACTGGAGTTCGACACGGAGCACGACGGTCGCGCCGTACGCTATTGTCTTAACGTTGCTGACATCGGTCTGGGTGCCGATGTGTCGCTCCGTGCATCGAAGTTGAGAACTATCTCGAACGCTTCGTTACGCTACGCCTACGCTGCGCTACGTTCGTTGTTCAGTATCCGAGCCCGGTCGGTGATTCTACGCTTCGACGAGAGCACATGGCAGGGGAATGTGATATCAGTGTGTATGGCTAATCATCGCTACTTCGGCTCCGGAATGGCGATCGCCCCGGATGCGGATCCAACGGACGGTTGGGCAGACTTGACGGTCATCGGAGACGTTGGTGTGTGGGACTACCTGCGTCAGCTTCCTTCACTGCGTGCATCCAGAAAACTTCAACACCCGCGCATTTTCTACGAGCGATGTCGCACTGCCGAAATCACAGCGGAGATTCCTCTGTTTCTGGAAATAGACGGCGAGTGTGTTGGCCGAACGCCGGTTCATCTTCGCGTCATACCCTCAGCCATAGATCTCGCCATAGAATAAATGTAGTAGTCACAGCCTACGCTGCTGAGTCGACTTTTTCCCGGACGGTTGTAGACTGCATGTCGTTACCAATCACGAGCACAAAAAAAGCAGATTGACCGATTGATCAATCTGCTTTTGAACAAACGTTGCTGACAGTATCGGACTATCCGGGACGACACGTTGGGTTGTACCGCGCTAGTAAAAAGAACCCAAATACCAACTCCTTTACAGGCTTGTTCAAACCGGGCAACCATGAGTCTTAGACTGCTTCCTCAGCATAATCGCTGGTTGGAGGGCAGGCACAAATAAGTGTACGATCGCCGACGGTGTTGTTGACACGTCCTACCGTTGCCCAGAACTTGTTATGGCGAACGAAAGGCAAGGCAAAAGCCGCTTGTTGTCTGGTGTAGGAGTGGTTCCATTCGTCGGCACAGATAACCGACTGTGTGTGTGGAGCGTTCTTTAGAACATTGTCAGTCTTGTCAGCCTGACCATTCTCTACAGCAGCGATTTCGTGACGAATGGAAATGAGGGCATCGCAGAAGCGATCGAGTTCCGCCAAAGGTTCAGATTCAGTCGGTTCGATCATCAGCGTACCCGGAACAGGGAAGGAAACGGTTGGAGCGTGGAAGCCATAATCCATGAGGCGCTTCGCAACATCCTCCGCTTCAATACCAACCGCCTTGAACTTGCGTAGATCAACAATCATCTCGTGTGCGCAGTTTCCGTTTGTTCCGGTATAGAGAATGTCGTAATGTTCTGCTAAGCGCGCTTTGATATAGTTGGCATTGAGAATAGCATATCGTGTCGCCTCCCGCAGTCCGTCAGCACCCATCATTGAAATATAGGCATGTGAGATCAACAGGATGCTTGCACTGCCCCAGGGTGCGGCACTTACGGCGTGGGTAGCATGTTCGTGACCAAGAGCAACGACGGCATGTCCGGGCAAGAACGGAGCAAGTTCTTTTGTCACTCCAATGGGCCCCATACCCGGTCCGCCTCCGCCGTGCGGGATACAGAAAGTCTTATGCAAATTCAGGTGACACACATCAGCGCCAATCATGCGGGGCGAGGTGAGGCCGACTTGCGCGTTCATGTTCGCTCCGTCCATATAGACCAATCCGCCATGCTCATGGATGAGAGCGCAGATCTCTTGTATATTTTCTTCAAACACACCGTGCGTGGATGGATAGGTAACCATGAAGCACGACAAATCGGTACGATGTTGTTCAAGCTTGCGGTGTAAGTCGTCCATGTCAACGTAGCCGCGCGCATCACTGGCAACGACTACCACTTTGAGTCCTGCCATAACAGCGGATGCCGGGTTCGTACCGTGTGCTGATGCGGGAATGAGGGCTACATTTCGGTGACCTTGACCTTTAGCCTCATGGTAGGCCTTAATGACCAGCAGGCCCGCATATTCTCCCTGTGCTCCTGCATTCGGTTGCAGCGAAACCGCATCAAAACCGGTGATGGCGCACAGAGCTGATTCCAACTCATTGAAAATTTGACGATAGCCTTTGGCTTGATCTTGTGGTGCGAAGGGGTGCAGCGAGCCAAACTCAGACCACGTGACCGGAATCATCTCGGTTGTCGCGTTTAGTTTCATGGTGCAGGATCCCAGCGCAATCATGGAGTGAACAAGCGACAAATCCTTGTTCTCCAAGCTCTTGAGATAGCGCAGCATATCCGTTTCACTATGGTAACGGTTGAACACCGGATGGCTCATGAACGCTGACGTGCGCTGGAGTGCCGCAGGAATGGCTGGCTTCGTTGCAGCATCTATGGCTCCTTCTGCGCAGCCAATAGCGGAAGCAAAGAGTGCGATGAGTCCCTGAAGATCACTCAAATCGCATTGCTCGTCCAGCGATATTCCAACCTGACCGTTCGCATCATATCGAAGGTTTATAGCGTGTTGTTCTGCTTTCGCGCGCAAAGCTGCCGCGTTCGTTGTCGAAGGTAAACCTATGGTAAGTGTATCGAAAAAGAACTCCTGGGTTGTACATCCCATACTGCGCAGAGCATGAGCCAAGGCGTTGGTCATCTCGTGCACACGGCGTGCAATGGCTGTTAGGCCTTTGGGACCGTGGTACACGCCATACATTGCTGCCATGTTGGCTAATAGAGCTTGAGCAGTACAGATGTTCGATGTGGCTTTATCTCGTTTGATATGCTGCTCACGAGTTTGTAGTGCCATGCGTAGGGCAGGATTGCCTTGAGCATCGACGGACATTCCAATAATGCGTCCGGGAATACTGCGCTTGTAGGCATCACGGGTGGCAAAGTATGCCGCGTGAGGTCCCCCGTATCCCATCGGTACACCAAAGCGCTGCGAGGAACCAACGGCAATGTCGGCTCCGAATTCGCCAGGAGGGCGAAGAAGACAAAGCGATAAGAGGTCGGCAACTACGCACACCAGAATATTGTTCGCGTGCGCAGCGGCACAAAAGCCGGTGTAATCCTCGATACTTCCTACGCTGTTAGGATACTGGACAATAGCGCCAAAGAACTCCGCTCCAAGCGGTGTGTTGGTGTAGGATCCAACAACGATGCGTACCCCGATGGCGTCACAACGCGTACGCAGCACATCAAGAGTTTGAGGGAACACATGCTCATCGACAAACAGACTGTGCTGCTCTGCCTTGGCAAGCGCATGCATGAGGTGCATTGCTTCGGCGGCAGCAGTTGCCTCATCAAGAAGCGAAGCATTGGCGATCTCGAGTCCGGTTAAATCGATGATCATCGTCTGATAGTTCAAGAGCGACTCCAGTCGACCTTGTGCAATCTCTGCTTGATAGGGAGTGTATTGTGTGTACCAGCCGGGATTCTCCAGAACGTTTCGTAGGATAACGGTTGGTGTTATGGTACCATAGTAGCCCATCCCAATGTAGGAACGCGTATGCGTGTTCATGGAAGCGATGAGACGAGCGCGTTGCAGATAATCAACCTCTGTTTCATCAGAAGGTAGAGCCAGAGGTTTTTGAAGGCGAATAGCAGGGGGAATCGTTTGATCGATGAGTTGATCGAGCGAGCCGACGCCAATGCGTTGAAGCATGCGCGACGTGTCGCTCGCTGTGGGGCCAATGTGGCGATGAACAAAGCGGTCTTGACGCAAAAAGAGCGGTTGGTCACTCATGGCAGTAAGGAAAGAAATCCAGGGTTAGTGAGAGCGTGTTGTAATGAGAATACAAAATTACGAGGAAAGCGATCAGCAAACGAAGGGTGAGGCGGGGAATGAGTGCAGAGATTTCCACATTGTGAGTTTCGTGGCAGAAATGACACAGGGTGGCCGGTCACACCGGCCACCCTGTGAAACTGAGCAGAGAATGTGTTATCGAATCACATTCATGATTTTGCTGAATTGCAAACCGGCGGCACTCAGGACGCAGTGATAGGAACCGCTGGGCAGTGACGAACAATCCAAGTGTATGGTATATTCACCGGATTCGTGCGGACCATTGAGGACTGTCAGCACGTGCCGACCCAAATCGTCGTACAAGCTAAGTGTAGCATCACAAGAAAACCCAATGCTATAATCGATATCGACGCCGTCGCGTGCTGTCGGATTGGGAATAATGGAAGTCAATTGGAAATGATCAACGTTCACGCTAATCCTGCGCAAATTGGCCGCACATTCCACCACCTCTATCAGACCATTTTCCATTTGCTTGTCGGCACAAGGAACACGTAACGAAGGCAGCGCATACTCCAAAACGGGCTCGGTGTGTACAATGGATGAAAGGAGCGCTTTGAAGAATGGTTCCATGAGTATGCCATGGTTGCCGGTCTTGGGTTGAAGTGGCGTGAGTCCCGTTGCGTGATACACAGCCGTGCCGGGGCTACTTGCAGCGGGATCGTAGGAGTAATTCCACGTGCCATCACCCAGGTTACCCGCAGCAACGGGATGAGCCGTGTCAACAACCATAAATGTAGACGCATAATGTACGGTGGCGTCGACTGCGAAAATCTTGAGTGTCGTCCAATAATCCGACACACCTTCTATCGGAAATGCAAAAGAAGAGTCGATCGGTACACTGGTCGAGTCGAGCTTAAACAGCACCGGGAGGGTAGTACCAACACTACTGAGTACCACCGTGTCGACACGAGAGATGTTTGACGACCAAATGCGAAGCGTCACTCGAAATGCTCCGGGCGCCAGAGGGAACACCCGAACGGTGAATGATGGTAACAATGTTTCGCCGGGCTGAAGTGTTTTTGGAAGTACCGTGTCCATTTCTGCCTTCATGCTCACAATATCAACGCCGGCATTCGTTGATGAGTACACGCTGATGCTGTCGATGCTAACGGCTAATTGTCCCAAGTTTCGAATAATTATCCCGGCATCTGCCGAATCACAGGCAAGGAAGGGAACAATAGTTCCGCTGGGCGTTGCCTTAATACTGTCGCCACACGGCTGAACTGTCAAGGTAACCGAGGCACTATCGCTGCAACCAAAGCCATCGCTGACCACAACGGTGTACGTGGTGGTTGCTGTTGGTGACGCGACCGGTGTGGCAATGTCTGTCCGATCCAATCCGGTGGCCGGTGACCATCGATATTGCGTTCCTCCATGCGCGTACAGTTGTTTACTCAGCTTTTGACATAAGTTTTGCGAAGGAGTGATGGAGTCGATCACCGGCGGTTCATGCACAGTGATGAAGAAGGAGTCCACTTTGATACAGCCTGACGAAGCTTCCCTCGCAACGAGGTAGTACCAACGCGAAGAATCCGGACTAATCATTGTTGATGCGCATGTATCGCAGGCAACTCCTTGCGAAGGAGACCATCGGAACGTTGCGCTTGTGTCGCCTCCGACACGCGTAATAACCACAGAGGATCGACAGAATGCAGTGTCCTTATTTAGTAACGTATCCTTCGGTGGGGCTCCAACACCGATGGTGGCAACAATTGAGCTGTCACAACCATTGGGTCCGACCAAGGTAACAGTGTATGTATTCATCCCTGAATGTGTTGGCGTCGCAACCGGATTGGGAATGGTGGGATCGCTCAGACCCGCCGCCGGCGACCAGCGGATAGTGGCTCCTTGCGTGGCCACGATAAGATTGTATTGTACCGATCCACCGCTGCAAAGCGAGGTGTCCTGCGGACTCAGTTGAGCCACTGGGCGATCTTTCACACGAACCGTCACTGTATCTCTTGTGGCGCACTGGCCCGTACCACTTGTCACGACGTAGGAAATGGTAGTTGGCGGAGAAGCTTTGGTCACCAGGCACGTTGGGCACGCTAAGCCTGTGTGAGGAAGCCATTCCACCGGGTTCGTTGTCGAGTTCGATGTAGCTTTCAGGGTAATACTATCACCCCTGCATATGCTAGTGTCTGGTGGCGCGGAAAGTGTAGCGCGCTGCGACATTTTAATATCTATCGTTGCTCGAGAGGTACAACCGGCCGAATCTGCGGAAATGGTGTACTTAATGTTGCCGGTTGGTACGATTATGACATCCTTGCAGGTATCGCAATTGAGGTACGTGCGAGGCGCCCATTGGACGCTACCTCCGTACTCGATATGGTACCGAAGAGTGTCGCCAATGCATGTGCTCACGCTTGCGGGGAGTTGTCCTTCAATTCCCGGTGCATACTTGACCATCACAGAATCGATGGCTTCACAATCAACGCTGTTACCGTTACGAACGTGGACATAGTACATGATGTCCTTTTTCGGCGGCGTAGCAACCGGAGTTGGACAATTAGGACAGGAAAGGCCATCGGTCGGCGTCCAGTAAATGGATGTAAAGCTGCCCATTGCACGAAGAGCAACGCCACCTGAGGTACAGATTACACTATCCGGTTGAATATCGACCGTAGCCTTAGGTAGGGGGACCACTTTGATCGAATCGTGGAAGAGGCACCCTTTAGCGTCAATGCCGTCGCAGTAATACGTCGTTGTTGTCGTTGGCTTTGCAAAGGTAAGAGCACAGGTGTCGCAACTGACACCCTGACTTGGAGTCCATTTCACACTCATCACCACCCCTTGCACCTGCAGCGCAGCCGAATCGTTCTTGAAGCAAATGTATTCCGCATCCGCCACGTGCACTGCCCCCGAGGCGGACTTTAACTTCAGATGAACTGAATCGACGCCGCTACAGCCTGTGCTGTCAAACACCGTGACGTAGTATGTTGTCGCTCCCGGCGGGCGAGCTTTCGTTTGCTGACAGGTATCGCAGGACAAACCTGTCGAGGGCGACCATTTCAGTCGCTTTATCACTCCGCCACTAAACGTTACCCGAAGGGTTAACGAATCAGACGCACTGCAAAATTCTTGATCCGGTCCGGCATCAATCGTGAGCGGGGTGCGAACCGTAACTTTTACGGTATCTCGACCCACACATCCGGTCGAATCATATGCGGTAGCGATATAGTTTGTAGTGACCGTTGGCTGAGCATTTGTCGTTTGGCAGGTATCGCAGGCCAGTCCGGTTTTTGGAACCCAGGTCACCGTGCCTATGGAGCCATTAACACCCACCACTTTGAGCTTCACAGAATCGCCACCCGGGCAAATCGATGTATCACGTCCCGCGTTGATTTGAAATTTCCGAACCCGAACTACGACGGTGTCAAATCCCGGACATCCCAGTGAATCGATTCCCTGCACCACATAGCTCGTGGTTTGTGTGGGCTTTGCTACCACATTGACGCAGGTGTCGCAATTGAGCCCACTACTCGGAGTCCACTTTACTCCGCTAGCTGCGCCGGTTACTTTGAGATGGACAGTATCACCGCTACATATGTCGCGATCTTGGCCTGCATCGATACCCACTTCCGCAACGTCCGGTTGTAATGCCATTCCACCAACGTAGCCATACGAATCGGCATCTCCATAGCCGTACACGTAGAGTCCAATTGGCTGCGGACTTTGCACAAGGTGATTACCGGTGCTGACGCGAATGTTCGAGTAGGAGAAGCAGCTATTAGGAATGTCGTTAAAGGTTGCGTTAAGTGCCGCGCCGTCCAGCGTGATGTTCGTTGCATTCGTCTTGGTGGTCACCAACGTTATCCACTGTTCCGTGAACTGTGGCGTGGATGCTATCGTGGCAAAGCGGTACTTGTTCAGATACTGTCTCCGTGGCGGAATGATCATCATAAAAGGATCGCCCGGCTCAAGAGTTTGGTTGACGGAATGTGTCTTCTTGAACAACGCAACCTGAACCGGGTTGCTCGCCACCAACATGCCCGCTGTGGTCAAGCTAGCTTCGTAGTATTGTCCGGCCGACAAATTGGCCACCTGAACATTATTAAACGTGAGCACGGTGTTATCCTGCTTGGCCACTACGCGCCACAAATCGCTCCCTTGTACCGAAGGTCCGGAAGGTTGGCCAAGCGGAGTGATGACGTAACTCTTGCCCCATACATCAGTAGGAAGCATCTCTTCGAACAGGTGATCTCTGGATATGAGGAAGTTGCGGAGTTCAACGGGAATGGTAGCGCGTTGGTGACCGCCGAACACGGCGACCGGCTTCGACGATTGCACGCGCGTACCGGTGAGGTCGTAATTCAACTGTGTTCCCGAAAACTGCGACTCAAACAAGTAGGCTTGCCCGGCGTTCAGTGTAAAAGTTTTGACAGCGTTCCCGGTTTCGGTAGTTGGTGCACTCGGATGGACTGAAACGACCGTGTTCGAATCTGTGGCAACGACGCAAAATTCGGACGGAGTGTACGACAAGTTAGGTTGGCCACCGAAGTCGGTCACGCCATCGGCTCTGTATGACATCACGTAGTAGTCTTTACCAAGCATCGCGGTGGGCAGCACGATCGAGGCGTCGCTCGTCGTTACTGCTTTGTTCAACGCGTAGACCGCCACATCATGGTCAGTTTGAATATGGAACACCTGTGGCGCCGCAGTTTCTAAATCGTTGTTGGTCGAAAAAGTCTGACTTTGATTATAGCCAAGTAACTCGAAGTTTGACCAATTCAATCGATACTGCCAGATCACAGCCGGATTGCTGATACTAATATTCTGCGTGAAGAGAGTTCCGGCTCGGTTTCGATAGCTTAACGTTCCCGTTGTTGCCGTGTCAGCCACAACATAAACGTACAAAGAATCGCTGAGGGGATTGTTGACGTGTAGATTTGGGAGAAACGACACGTAGAAATCTCTACCTCTCGATGTGTTCTGGGCTTGTAATGGTGAGACGATCAAAGCCTCCGTCATGAGCACGATGAATATCGTGCAACTAATCAGAAGTGTGGTGCGCTTCATGCAGTACCTCGCTGAAGTTAAGATCGCGACGCATGAACGAATAGACGGATGGGCAGGCGTCCGTTTCAACCATATCGCGTGAAAAATTCGTGCTTAAAAAATACAACTGAACAATCTAAAGGCAACCAACATTTATGGGAAATATTGCAGAGAGATAGACACACTGGCAAAGGTCGTGGAGAATCCTTGATGGCAAATCGTTCACGACGATGTCAGTGCTGTCGTTCTGGTAAATTTCTCCAGGGCGACACACGCAACATCCGTCGGCATCGCAAAACCGTAGGTATGTCTGCGCGTGACCAGCACACTGTTCCGAATTGTCGATTAACCCCAAATACAGAGTATTTGCTCAGTAATACAGCAAAAACACCGTAGAGGGAAAAAAGGTGACAGAAATCTTAGGAGATTCTTCACATTTATTTAGGATTTAGCTGACACTTTGACAGGTATTTTGGCCTAAAATTCAGATCAGAGACGTATTTCTCTGTCAAAAATTCCGATTTTTTCTGTAACCTTTCTCTGGCACGATTTGTCATACTGATACTACAAGGATAGAACAACGGGCAGTATATACACCACGTAGGAGGACAAGTCATGGATCTCGTGATGCAACTCGAGAGTTTGTTTAGAACCGAACGAAAGAAATTCTTAGGATTTATTCGACAGCGCGTCCGCAGCCACGAAGAAGCGGAAGACATTCTTCAGGACGTTTTTGCCAATGTTATCGCTGCTTCATCTCAAATCGACAAACCAATCGAAAACATCGCTTCGTGGGTATTTACAGCGGTTCGTAACCGAATCATAGATACCTATCGCAAGAAGCGCACTTCGAACTTCAGCGACATGAGCACTGAAGGTCAGGCAGACGAAGGCCTGGAGCTGTTTGAGAACTATATCGCCGATTTGAGCTACAGTCCCGAGAGCGATCTGGTACGTCGCACCATTTGGGATGCCGTTCAAGCCGGTCTCAAGGAACTTCCTGCTGAGCAACGTGAAGTGTTCGAAAAGAATGAGTTCGAAGGGATTTCCTTCAGAGAAATGAGTGAAGAGAGCGGTGTGAACATCAACACTCTCTTGGCGCGTAAACGCTATGCGGTTCTACATCTTCGCAAACGCTTGGAAGATCTGTATGCTTCGGTGAACGACGCGTATGATCCCCACGCAGTTCGTGATGTGGAATAAGTAAACTGTCGTCGAGTAAAGGTAGAGCGAGTTCTTGGAGAACTCGCTCTTTTTTTTGTTGACCGTCTTGCATAAGGTCTTTCGTTTTAATAGTTTCGTTCTACGATCCTGCCGTTGGCAGGCCACGTTAAATTGTAGAATCTGCAAAATGAAAGTTGGGTTTCTGCGTCACTCAGTCAAGAATTTCTTGGGATAGCGGATGGTTCAACGATACTCCATTAAAAACAAAGTTGTTCGGGCAGCATTCTACATCTCCAGCATTGGTGGACTGATGATGCTGTTTGCCGGCCTCCTCTTTCTCTGCTGGAACCATTTCGTAGCAGACCGCTCTCAGTACGCTCCTCTCAGTTTTCTTGAATCCGTGGGTTTGGTTTCCATTGCGTACGTTGTGTACTCGTCTTTGCGCTTCAGTTCCATAGGGGAGGAATGCGCTGAGCACAAAGCAGCACACATCATGGCGCTCCATCAGCAGTCTGCTCCTCTTCATCACTCTAACGAAGCGTCATCGCAACCGAGCGTTTCGGCGCTAAGTGGTTTGCAACGCGAACAACTCAAGAAGGAAATCGAGCGATGCTGTGGCAAGGATAACCTGCAGAATACAGCTCAAGCTCAGGCTGAACGCTCCGCCTGATATTTCACTACATTGGGGACTAAAAAGTGCGAAATCTGTCAAAAAAGGGGACATTTGCGCACTCATTACTTTTTTTACACAGTATTTGAATAAAAGGCAATAATGTCTTAAATTGCGGTGTAATAAAAGATATAATACTCCTTATTCAAATTCAGTATGTCGGATTCCCGTGCGCATAACGGTAGTGAGCGCCGATCGCAGTGCTTCCATTGTGGAGCAAGCTGTGAGGATAGTTGCGTGGAATTCGACGCGAAGTTATTCTGCTGTACCGGTTGTTCGGTCGTCTATCAGTTGTTGAAGACTGACGATGTGTGCTCGGTGATGACGGATGCCGAGATAGCGCGCCAGCGCTTCAGTAGGAAGCCCATACCTCGATTTGAATACGTAGACGATGAATCCATACAAGCATCATTGATTTCGTTTCGTGATGCAAAGCAAGCATACTGTGTGTTCAAGGTACCGTCGATTCACTGCGCATCGTGTATCTGGACGTTGGAGAATCTGTTCCGTCTGGATCCAGCAGTGCTGCGAACAGAAGTGAACTTCTTGAAGAAGACAGTTTCCATAAGCTACGTTCATACGGAGATAAGTCTGCGTCAGGTTGTCGAGCTCATTACGCGCTTGGGCTACGAGCCCGAAATACGCTTGCAAGAAGTGGAAGATAGGGAAGCGGAATCGCGCACCACGAAGAGTACACGCGCATTGTATTACAAGATTGGTGTTGCCGGTTTTGCTTTTGGGAACGTGATGCTGTTTTCTGCACCGGACTACCTAGCACGGATCAGTAATGATGGTGCACTGTTGAGTCCGGCCTTTCGAAATCTCTTCGCCATCTTAAGCGTAGCATTGTCCGTCCCTGTGTTGCTTTATAGCGCCTCCGACTACTTTGTGAACAGTTGGTACTCGCTGCGTGATCGGGTACTTTCTCTTGATGTTCCATTAGCCTTGGGTATCGGGGCATTGTTCGTTCGAAGTGTGTATGACGTGAGTACCGGACACGGTACCGGCTTTTTCGACTCGTTTACCGGGCTGGTGTTCTTTCTGCTTATCGCCAGGGTGTTCCAGGCAAAGAGTTTCGACACTCTATCCTTCGAGCGTAACTATAAGTCATACTTCCCACTGTCGGTGACGAAGAAAGATCGCGGACATCAACGAGTTATCCCTCTCTCGAAGTTGGAGGAGGCCGACGTTATCGTTGTCCGACACGGAGAGTTGATTCCGGCCGATTCGGTGTTGATCTCAGAGCATGTGCACGTGGACTACAGCTTCGTCAGTGGCGAGAGCAATGTCGTTGAGCTTCTGAGAGGTGCAACCGTCTAT
>JBDHXF010000063.1:0-19218 GCA_039810585.1 Chlorobiota bacterium | reverse complement strand
CATCTCAACAATGAGCTGGAAGAACTACGCTTACAACTTCCTAGGTTGAAAATTTCATTTGGTGTTTAACATAAAAGCCTCTCACTCTTTTCAAGCTTTTCCACAAAAGCTCGAAATTGACGTGAAATGAGGGTTATAAATGTGGAAAAGCCGGAGATGTTGGCTTTAGTAGCGTAGTGCGTTACTAAACGTGTGAGGGTATAGAGTCTGAAGTAGCTGCGGGCATGCCGTTGTTTGTCCGCGAGGAAATGTTGAGTCAAGCAATAGGTACAAGGTCTACGCCTGGAGATACAAGGTGCTTAGCACGCTACAACGCCCCATTGCAGAGCGGGTGTATTCTGTTGCACCTCAGACTGCAGATCAGTGCAGGATGACGAAGTGAAGATGTGCTTCCTTCTGTTTTTGAAGTAGTCGCAGCACGTAGGTGCCGTTAGGCAAATTCTGCACATCGAGTTCGGTGCTTAGCTCGGCATCGATAGCCTGGCATGGCTGACGAAGGACGCAGGCGCCGAGTTCGTTGACAACCTCGATGGTACATTGCGGATCTTGCAAGGCGTTGGACCAGAGTGTGTGCAGTACGAGGCGATCGGTGGCAGGATTGGGAAAGAGACTCATCGTTGGAATTGAGACATCATCGCGGACATCAACGTGTTGATCGGTGGTGAACAGAAAGCGCGCCGACGGTGCGCTGTTCATGAATTCCCCCAAGGCTTGAACCTCCCACACGTACTGATGAGCAGTTTTTTGAAAAACAGATTGATCGAGGGTGATGGACGTCGCAGGAGCATCAATATCTACCTGGTAACACAAATCGTACGCAAGGTTATCTGCATCATAAATCGACAATCGATACTTCTTCGCAGCGGATGCTCCGGTCCAATGGAATTGTAGCGGGAACGCAGCCGAGGTTGTATTGTTTTCCGGAAGCAGCAGTTGAACTGACGTTGGAACGTTATCTTGTTTCCACACGCGCAGCAGGCCCTGAAGAGCTAAGGGTTTGTTAGATGGCGTTGGTTGGCGCAGAATTGAGGCTTCTTGATTTTCGCCGTGACACTTCATGCACGATCGAATTTCTCCGCTTTTAAAAGTCACCCAATAGCGCTCGCGGACCACCGGAGTAGCGTCGTTCTTGGTCAATTGCCACGACATAGCACGTGCAGCAGGAACAAAGGCTGCCACTGAACCATCGGTTTCAACCTGCGCAGCAAAGCTTGACGCGGTGTGGGCATTGTCTGGATCATAAGGTCGGTTCTTTGCATCGTGCATGCGAGTAGGAACAACACGTCGTACACCATACACATTGGGGGGCATGGCATAATATTCCCGCAGGTAGTCAGCTTGGTAGAAGCCTAACTTAGCAACGTCGTAAATATGACCACTCGCATTGGGAGTTTGATGTGTCGTTCCCTCGACCCGTAGGTAATAGGGTTGAAGCTTATCATCGGCATCACGAAGCGTAACATCGCGACAAACCACAAGTGCCTGATCACGCGAACGAAGGTAGCTACGAAAGACTTCGGGGTCTACGTTTTCGTCATTGAACACCTGAGCATCAGTGGAGTCAAGAAATTCACTTCGTTGGTTGGGACGTTGGCGTGCAACTACTTCAACAGGATCCATTTCCCAGAGAGGTCCGAAGTATGACGAAACTTGTTCTGTCGACACACGCACGTCGATGTTCGTTGCTCGCTTGACGATTCCCGAGGTTAGTGCATGATCTGGGAAGTAGTAGCTACCGCTTTGCTTTAACGTCTGAAGTCTGTAGCTGAATTTGCTGTATATGTTAAGCGCTCCTCCCTGAATATCAGGGTCTCCCACATAGGTGTCGCTGTACGAGGCAAGCAAGTATCCGTCGGTAGTGATAATGGGTGTGCGATAAAAGCCCGAGTGCCACGGATCGCGGGCGGCACCGGTAGGCGTGACCGTATGGGTTACTCTCGGCGTGATATAGGTAACGGTGACGTCTTTCGACTGACGCCATGGCTCCATCGAGTTAAAGCGGATGATCTGTCCACCGGAATGCGTTGTAGCCGTTGCCATGTCGATGGCATAATAGGTTCCGGGAGATCGAGGATCTTCGGACATATGAATGGCGTTGACGATTGGAGACTTATTAGCACGCGACGTAAGGAAATCGCGGAAGCTAACAATGTTCGTATCGCCTGTAACTGCCTGCGGGATGGTATCCCGCAGGTCCTGTCGCCCGATGTGGTTTAAGGTCTGCTCACCGGTTCCGTCTTCATTGATCTGCCACGGAAAAAAGTTGCTCGGAAGGCGCGGATCGTGAAGAGCGCGATCGGCACCGGAACTGGTATCGGCGGTTTTACCCGTCTTAGGCGGATCGAAATAACTGGAAAGCGATCCCTGTGGGGTAATGCGAGGGTTGGCTTCCGGGAATTCTTCCTGACGAAATCTGTCTTGCGTGCTTGGATCCCAGGTGTGTTCGTTGTCATGCGTAAGGATCATCAAGACACCGGATTGCACTTCAATCTGATCTTGCTGCAGATTGTCCCATCGCGTAAACACAACCCTGCCAAAACTATCGACAAAGGGCCTAAAATCCCCGCTTGGCGCGTGGTCCAACAATTGCAAGTCGCCTGTCGACGGGTCGAGCGACCACAATCCGGAATTACTGATCATGGCAAAGTTCTCGTCTCTGTACGCCGTCGCTAACGAGTCACCAAAGCGCAAATGATCGCTGCAAAAGATAATTCGGTCGTCCGTTCCATAACACGGACTTACGTTATTGGTGTAGGGTTGATTGGGTACGAGCGTGATGCGGACACTGTCGTATTCCCCTAATCCGCTTACCTCATACATCTGCCATTTAAAAGTTGTTGTGTCCCAATAGTCTTCTCTCGCTCCAATCACCATACTAAACACGGCCTTTGTTCCGCTCCAGTGCATGGACGGTTCGCGCACTGCTATCGAACTCTTGAGCTGAAAACCATCGTTGCCATACCCTGCTTCTTTTGTAAGGTTTCTGAGTGTTCCATCCGGATACCGAATGTACAGATCGCCGCCGCGCGGTGCACAAGGCACACAGGGCAAGTGATTGCCAAAAACTGCCGATTGCGTTGCCGAGTCAAGTGTGGTTGGCATCACCGTTACAAACATGATGGGATTCTCTGGCAACTGAGCTGAAAGTACATACGTCAATGCTATCAATACCGCAAAGGGTAGTACACCATGAGTAACTCGATTGGCGAAAGTCTTCATAACTGTTTGAGAAGGTACTGAAACATTCGTTGACTCGATCGGTAACGCTTGTGAACAACTTTGCGGAACTCTCGTTCATACAATGCAACGGTCTGCTGACAGGTTTTGCACAATCATAATTTCACTATGGTCTGAAGGGCTGACACTCATAAGCCACTCGGCTGCTTTTTAGTGACAGACTACACATCGAGAATACAGTGTCTTGTCAGCTGAACGTGCTTCTACTACGTACACCCCGTTCGGCACACCCGACAGACTGAACATCAACTCATTCTGCTCTGGCCCGCTTGTCATTGCTTGTACGCACGTTCCTTCCGGATTGTACAAAGCAACTGACCAAGCAGCTCTCGCAGGCAGAACAGCGGTCAGGCAATCGTTTACCGGCTGCGGCCTGAGTTCCAATACTTGTGGTGGCGTTTCTTGGTTCGGATCCTGCTGTGCCACGCTCGAAGCAGTGTTGCGGGCTATGGTATAGACTCCGTGACCAGCAACAGCGCACAACAGCAAATTGCGATCTGCCCAAATATCATTGACAATGAAGCTTGAATCCAGTCCGGTGACGAGCGGTGTCCATACACTATCCGGAATAGTGGAGTAGTACGGTTTCCCGTTTACTAAGGCCACGTATTCCGTGGCGCTTGACGTTGCTCTGATCTGTACTGCGATCGTCCGTTGCACAGATTGTCCCGCAAAGGCAGATTGATACCACACATAGTCGTTGTCCTCTCGACGGTACATACCATCTGTTGATGAGGCAAAAATGCAACTGACATTCAGAAACGGATCTTGTCCCACACTGAGGGAATGAACAGCTATTCCGCTTAAGGCACATTGTGTCCAGTGGACACCGGCATCGTGCGAAACATATATTCCATTATTTGTGGCGACGTAAAGACCCGTTTCAAACGCAAGAAGGTCTGCTATGCGCGTTCGCAAATCACCCACCGTGGAACGTGCCCAATGCTTCCCTCCGTCATTTGTCAGCAAGACGTCGCGAGATGTCCAGCCAACAAGGTTCTGAATATTTGCGCCGGGCATCATGCTTAGTCGTCGGCACGCGCTGTCAACTCGTCCGCCATATAAAAATGTTCGCTGATCCCAAGGATCCGAACGCTCAATATTAAAACTGCCGTCACTCGTGAGATATGTGGTGTATGAGTAGTTGTTAGATCCGTAGTAGTCAAAAATCTGCTCAGAAACATCAACCACACGGTTAGTGGCATACGGAGCGTGGACGCAAGTCCACGTGTAGTTAGTATCCGGAATGTTTTGAAAAACCTGTGTGTCACCATAGGCATACACCGCGCTGTAATGGCACCCGCACATCGGCGTGCCACTCAGTCGAGTGCAATTCGCAGTATCGAGAGTTTGCGATACGTCGTACCAATGCAAGCCCGCGTCATCAGATAGAAAGGCACTCTGCGCGTCCGTTAATGCTACTTGCTTTCGAAATGCACTGAGTTGCATGGGTTTAAGTGGCATCTGAATAAAATCCCAATGGTAGCCTCGATCCGTTGTGCGGATAATTTCACTTGCCGTGACGCTGTTCGCAACAGTGTCCTCAATGAGTTCGTGCCATAACATGGCCTTGCCCTGGACGATTACTTGCGACACGCGGATACGTTCGCGATCACTTGTGATTTGCCGCAACGGGACGTGCAGAACGGTTGTTTGATCGTTGCGAATATCGGTCAATAGGTAACTGCACATTCCCTGGCGACAATATGTTGGGTCAAATCTGTACAGTACTGTCGAATCCGCAGCCGTAAATGCACTCAGCTCTGCGAGCCTTGATAATGTGTGAAGTAGCTTCCATGTTAGTCCCTGGTCCTGTGACACGCATAAACCAACATTTCGAATAATGGCATAGAGGCGGTCATACAAATACTCAATGCGCTCGAAATAGACCTTATCCGTATTCACTTTGCTTACAACTGCATTCACTAAGTGATACAACGACGAGTCAACACAATAGTAGAGCTCGTTCACTGCGGCGATTTTCATTGTAGCATCAATTATATGATGCACCTTGGTTGAATCAGCGTAGGGGAAATTGAAATACAGTGTAGAATCGATGAGAATATGCGCATCTGGGCCGTCGATGATGCATTTATAGTCCACCCCGGATCTGAACTGCGAAGTGTATCCTACAACTTGTAGTCCATTCGTCCACGACCTACACACATAGCCTTTGTGCAACATGGCAGTAAAGTCGTCTCCAATGGTTAAATGCGTGATGTCGTCTGCAGGTAGCCTTTCGGTCATGCGATTGAACGATTTCCAATGGAACTGCGATACCTGCGCAGAGCTTGACACCGAGTTGCATGCAATCCACACATAGCCCGTAACGACAACTAGTCGAAGCAATACCTTCGCAGGATGTGAACTCAGCGGAATTCTCATGTAGCCTCGTGATTACCAACTCGAAACTCACTGTAGGAGTCATTGACCGACTGTGACAGAATATACCTGTATTATACCTAACCACTTCCTTCGCCCATAGGCAACAATAGCCGCACCTTCGTATAAAGATTAATGCAACAGTAGGTTCATAACAGTAATTCCACCGGGATGATCTTGTTTCGTACCGGCTTCGTCGTCTTTTATCTCATATCACACCTGTTGTTACAACGCAGCATACAACAAAGTTGATGTTCGCTTTTTAGCCCAAAAACCAACCTGCTCGTGGCAAAGCACCGTCAGGTGCTGAGCCTCCCACTCTTTTCAAGCTTTTCCACAAAAGCTCGAAATTGACGTGAAATGAGGGTTATAAATGTGGAAAAGCCGGAGATGTTGGCTTTAGTAGCGTAGTGCGTTAGTAAACAGGGGTGGCCTTAGCTCCGCTTGCGATAGAACAGCAAGGCCATGATATTCATGCCTGAGCCAAGAACGAGCAGGTGTAGCAGTTCGTCATGGAGGTCGGCGAAGCCGCTGCCTTTGAGGACGACCAGGCGCATCACGCGGATGAAGTAGGCCATGGGATTGAAGTGCGTGATTTGCTGAGCCCAGTGCGGCATGGATTCGATGGGAGTGAAGAGACCGCCGAGAAGGAGGAAGACCATGAGGAAGAAGAACGACACGAACATAGCCTGTTGTTGAGTGTTCGTCACAGTAGAAATGAACAGTCCCAATCCGAGCACCGCCAGTAAGTAGATGTTCACGAATGCATAGAGTGTCAGGAGTGAACCTTGTGGTATTATACCGTATGCTACTCGTCCAATAACAAGACCCAATCCAAAGACGATGTTTCCAATGGCTAAAAATGGAAGAAGCTTTCCCAGAATGAACTGCCATTTGCGAATCGGGGTAACGTTTATTTGCTCAATCGTACCGATTTCCTTTTCACGAACGATATTAAGTGATGCGAGGAAGACCCCTACCATAGTCAGTAGCTGCACCAGAATTCCGGGAACCATGAACTTATGATAGTCCATGTACTGATTATACCAGTAACGTGGCTGTGTTTCGATTTGTGGCTGAACGCCTAAACGCGGAAGATTGATGAGTTGGGCACGAATATCTTGATTGAAATCACGCAGGATATTCTGGAGGTACGACGCACCGAGTCCGGCCTTCACTCCATTAATGGCGTTGGCGGCTACAAATACTTGGGCAGAGCTTTGAGTGACGAGGTCACGTTCAAAGTGCAGAGGAAATTCGAGTACGATATCCGCCGCATCCGATTCAATCTGGTGTAATGCCGAGGGGTACGATGGGCTAACCGATAGCACTCTGAAATAGTGCGAGCCTTGTAGTTTGGCAATAATTTGTGCGGTATACGACGAGTGATCCTGATCCACAATGGCAATATTGACGTTGTGCACCTCGTAGTCGGCAGCCAGCGGGAAAATGAGGAGCTGCATGATTGGGGCAACAAAGATGATGCGCAGAATCGCGATATCGCGAAAGATCTGACGAAACTCCTTCTGCAATAAAACCAAGAGTACACGCATCAGAGTCGCTCCTTAAATCGTGCAATTCCAACCATCAAGAAGAACAACGCCATTCCGATAAGGATCAGCGTTTCACGCATGACTCCCGCTAATCCCAGACCCTTTATCATCACTCCCTTCACGATAACAAAGAACCAGCGCGCCGGCAGTGCGTTTGAAATCACTTGCATCGGCACCGGTAGGTTTTCGATAGGGAACATGAATCCGCTGAGTAAGATGGTGGGAAGCATCATCCCCATCATCGATGCCAACATCGCGGTTTGTTGGGTTTCGGTAATGTTTGAGATCACCAGACCAATGGCCAGCGAAGTAAGGATGAAGAGCACGCTTTCACCCAAGAGCAGACCAAGGGAGCCGCGAATAGGCACATCAAGCAAGGTGGTGCTGAGAACGAGAATGACACCAACGATGGTCATGCCGAGCACCAAATACGGTATGGCTTTAGAGATGATGATCACGATGGGCCGCATTGGCGATACCAGAAGAATCTCCATCGTACCTGTTTCCTTTTCTCGCACCACCGCCACCGATGTCATCAGCACACACACAAGCATCAAGACCATGGCGATTACACCCGGTACGAAGTTGTAGGCACCTTTTTGCTGAGGATTGTAGAGCATGCGGATTTCGGGCTTGATGAGGTAGGGAAGACTCTGGCCGCTGTTCAGCTCACTCACATAGTCACTAATTATACTCGAGGCATAGTTCGTCACCGTCGATGCCACGTTCGGATCCGATGCGTCCGCAACGAGTTGAATGGAATTATGATTGGTATGTAAGAGTTCTTCGCGAAAGTTTTGAGCGAAGACGACGACCATCTTGATCTTACCCTCTTTAAATACATGAGAGATCTCATCGTACGAATGAATATGCTGCGTCACATCAAAGTAAGCCGAAGCGTCCAGACGCTGCGTGATTTGCTGTGTTGATACATCGTTCGACAAATCAAGCACCGCAATGCGCGAATCCTTCACCTCGTTGGTTAACGCAAAGCCGAAGAGGACGATCTGCACAATGGGCATTCCGAAAAGGATAAGCAGCGTCTTTCCGTCACGCAGAATGTGCTTAAACTCCTTGGCAATAAATGTAAAGAGTAAATCCATGGTTTATTTAATCCGCGCTGCGCGTTGCTTTGCGCGCCAGCGCTTGAAAGACATCGTTCATCGACTCCGCATCGAACTGTGCCTTTAGGGCACCGGGAGAATCCAGGGCATCAATGCGACCGTCTACCATAATTGATACGCGGTTGCAGTACTCCGCTTCATCCATATAGTGAGTCGTCACAAACACCGTAATACCGCGATGCGCAGCATCGTAGATCATGTCCCAAAACTGACGTCTCGTAATCGGATCTACTCCACCGGTTGGCTCGTCCAAAAACACAATTTTGGGTTCATGAAGAACGGCAATGGAGAATGAGAGCTTCTGTCGCCAACCCAGTGGTAACGATTTCACCAACACATTGGCTTCCGACTGCAAGCCGAGCTTCTGTATGAGAGCTTCGGACTTCTCTGCCAATTCACTCTTGCGAAGGCCGTAAATACCGCCGTAAAACTGAATGTTTTCGCGCACGCTGAGGTCTTCATACAGCGAAAACTTCTGACTCATATACCCGATGTTTTCTTTGATACGCTCGGATTCTTTTAATACGTCATAACCGGCCACCATTGCTCTGCCGCTCGTTGGCGTGGAGATACCGATGAGCATCTTCATAGCCGTTGTCTTGCCGGCGCCATTGGCGCCTAAGAATCCAAAGATCTCGCCACGATGCACTTGAAAACTAATAGCATCGACAGCCGTGAAACTTCCAAATCGTTTCGTGAGCTTTTCAACGTCGATCACAATGTCGGTAGTCATGTCAGCCATGATGTCCTTCCGTATCGTGATCAGTGGTTACCAGGAGGTCTGTCGACAGACTCATGAAGGTATCTTCAATACCGGCTTTTATACGCTCGGCTCGGATGTTGGTATGACCTCGTTGCTCGAGGTAGCGGACGACATCTTTCTCGGTCCATTTGTCTGATGCTAAACGCACATGATGCGCGTCGCCGAAGGCAAAGCAACTCTGACAAAACTCCGCTTCCCGTAATTCCAACAGTGCTGCATACATATTTGAACAGCGCACTGCTATGAGTGGTTCGCGGAAATTTCCTGTGATGTGCTCCGGACTATCAATCGAGAGGATTTTTCCATTCTGTATGAATGCGATTCGATCACAGAGCGACGCCTCGTCCATGTACGGTGTGGACACCAGAATGCTGATGTTTTGTGCCTTAAGGCGCTTGAGCATTTCCCAGAATTCACGGCGTGACACCGGATCCACGCCGGTTGTTGGCTCGTCGAGAAAGAGCACGGATGGTTTGTGGATGAGCGCGCAGCACAACGCTAATTTTTGTTTCATCCCTCCGCTGAGCTTGCCTGCTCGCCGAGTGCGAAAGGGTTCGAGCTGCACATAGATGTCCTTCACCAGATCATAATTCTTCTCGATGGTGGTGTGAAACACCTTCGCAAAGAAGTTCAGATTTTCCTCAACGGTCAGATCCTGATAGAGCGAGAAACGTCCGGGCATATAGCCAACTCGCTGACGAATGGCCTTGTAATCCTTCACCACTTCATATCCATCCACCGTGGCAAGTCCGCTGTCGGCTAAGAGCACAGTGGTCAGGATGCGGAAGAGTGTGGTTTTGCCGGCACCGTCAGGACCTATAAGACCAAACAGCTCGCCTTGCTGTACATCAAGAGTGATGTCGTCAAGCGCCTTGACGCCTGCTCCGTAACTCTTCGAGATATGATTGACAACGATGGCGCTCACAGACTGATTTCTCCGTACATGCCGATTTTTAAGAAGCCATCGTTCGGCACGGCAATCTTCAACGCGTAGACCAGATTAGCGCGCTCGTCTTTGGTTTGAATAGTCTTAGGTGTGAACTCCGCTTTCGATGAAATCCAGCTAATGGTCCCCTCGTAATCTTTCATGTCGTTAACGCCTTTATCTACTCTAACCTTAACCTTCTGTCCCAACTTGATCTGACTCAACTGCGTACCGGAGATATACGCGCGCAGCTTTAGCACCTTGAGGTTGGCAATTTTATACAGTGCCTTTCCGGGCGCACACAATTCAAATTGTTGGGCATACTTGGTGAGCACAGTGCCGTCTATTGGATTGATAATATGACTCTTCGCTAACTGGTCGTTAATCTGATCAATCTGTGCCAGCAGTGGTGGAACCTGTGCTCTAATCCCGCTTGTGCTGATGCCGAGGTTCTTTTGCAGTGCGTCGTATTGTTTCTGCAGAATGGCAACCTGACCATCCAAATCATCAACCGTTTTCTGCGTGGCTGCTCCTTGTTTCAACAGACCACTAAAACGGTTCTGCTCGCGTCGTGCCACAGCCAATTGTTCTTGTATCGTCGCAAGCTGTGATGCTGCATCAGGCTGGGTGGAAAGAACAGCCGAGATTTGAGATTGCAACTGCTTTTTGCGTAGTACGAGCTGCGTCGTATCAAGCACACCCACCTGCTGGTTAGCCAACATCGTATCGCCTTCCTCGCATTGGAAGCTTAGCAAGCGTCCGCTTCCTTCTGCTGAGACAATAACCTCATCAGCCTCAAACGAACCGCTGGCATCGGGAACTTGGTTTTTGTTGCTGCAAGAACTCAAGAAGAGAACGGCCGGAAGAAGCATGCTGAGAAGCGCGGGAACTACTCGTGCTCGACTGCCAGAGTGTGAGACAGAGTGAGGAGTTGAAATCCGGGCATCGTTCGTCGTCGGTATCATATCGTATTTCATTGATCAACTTTTAAAGAATTCACAAGTATGTGTACAACTTCATTCGTTCGCTCTTCCAGAGCTTGTTGGTATTCTGACTCCGAGTATCCCGTCACCGTCATCACCATGGGTTTTGCCAAGAAAGGAAAACGCACTAAGGCCAGAATGTGCAGAAGTAATTGAATGGGATCAATCGGACGAATCTCATTCCGGCGAACCGCTTCGTGCACGTGCGCTGAAAACTGAACAAAACTCTGTCGCAGCGGCGTGTCTGCCACTAATGATCGAAAGCGTTCGGCATCTCTGGAAATTTCACGAATGACGAACATCGGCAAGGTTGGATTTTGCAGGAGTTGCTGCATCTCATCGCGGACTAACTGACGGATCTTGTCGACAAAGTGACCATCTGACTCCAAGGCTCGCTGCAGAGCCATGTGCGTGTCCTTGGTTAATTCGCGAAAGATTTTCGAGAACAACTGCTCTTTCGAGCGGAAATAATAATGCAGCAAAGCCTTATTGATCTGCGCCTCGTCCGCTATTTCCTGCATCCGCGCCCCGTCAAAGCCCTTTTGCATAAAGACCTTTGTTGCTGCCCGCACGATGCGCTCTTCTGTGTCGCGCGCCTCGCCGTGGATGAGGTATTCCGGTGCAGTTTCCATCTTAACTAAAAACTTTAACCAAATGGTTAAACGCAAACTACGACAAACTTTGTTAAACGCAAAGAGCCTCGGCTGAGGCTCTTGGGTGTTTTCGCTGCTGGCAGTGAAGGTGTTTTGGTAAGTCGTCGTTATGTCACTGTCATGTCTGCACTTAGCCTGCGGCCGCGGCTTCGAGTTCAGACAGTTCGATTTTGACCATTTTCATCATGGCAGACATGACTCGCGACGCAGCGGCTCGATCCGGTAGCGACGTGAGTCTGAAGAAGTCTTTGGGTACAATCTGCCAGGTCAGACCAAATTTGTCGGTCAGCCAGCCACACTGCATTGCCGATCCGCCGTCACTAAGTTTAGCCCATAGTTCATCCACTTCGGCCTGATCCTCACAAATAACGGCAAGAGAGAATGCCGGATTGAGCTTGTAGTTTGGTCCGCCATTCAGAAAGGTGTAGCGCACTCCGCCCATGTGTATCACCAAAGTCATCACTGTCCCTGCCGGCATCGGTCCTGCGTCGTTGTAGCGATGCACTTCTGTGATGCTGGCGTCTTTAAAGATGGAACAGTAATAGTTCGCGGCTTCTTCCGCCTGCGTATCAAACCAAAGAAAGGGAGTAATGGAGCTCATGGGTAGGAGATTTGGTAAAGAAAAAGACCGACAGGAGTTCATTATCATGCTGTGCTGCGCAAGCGCAGCAGCAATGACCATCGAGAGTGTACTTTGATTCGCGTTCGGGGTCAGAAGCGAATATATGACGTTTTCAACCTTCGATAGTGTGCAAATATGACATAGCCAAGGGTCGTTTACGACACATTGTGCATATTGCGTCATGAAGCACATCAGCATCCTCGTACCTTATTCAGCCGTGCCGGCTGCCATTGTCGACCCTCGATATATGTTCACGGCGGTCAACGCATTCCGAAAGGCGAAGTCACCCGAGCCCACCTTCACTGTGGAAATGGTTGCGGCGGAGCCGGAAGTGGAACTCTTGGATGGCAGCTTTACAGTAAAGGCTGACAGGCTCTTAGGCGATATTCGCCACACCGACCTCATTATTATCCCCGCCATTAGCGGTGATGTACGTGACGCAGTTGACCGCAATCGGGTCTATCGCGACTGGTTGAAAACTCAGTATAAAAATGGTTCCGAGATCGCCAGTCTCTGTATCGGCGCTTTCCTCTTAGCCGACACTGGTCTTCTCGACGGTGCGCCCTGCTCAACGCACTGGCTTTATGCGGAGGAGTTCCGTGCCATGTTTCCGGAGGTGGAGTTGTCGGGCGACCGCATCATCTCGGAGTACCGCGGACTCTATTCGAGCGGCGGGGCGACCTCATATTGGTCGTTGCTCTTGTACCTGGTTGAAAAGTACACCGACCGGCAGACCGCCATCATGGCGTCCAAGTTTTTTCTGCTCGACATGGGACGACACTCGCAGTCCATGTTCAGCATCTTCAAGGGACAGCGCGAGCACGACGACCACATCATTCACGAAGTTCAGAACTACGTGGAACGACACTACAAGGATCGCATCTCAGTCCAGCAACTTGCCGACACTGTACATCTCGGACGGCGAACCTTTGAACGTCGCTTCCGCTCCGTCACCGGCAACACCGTCGGCGAATACCACCAACGCGTCCGCACCGAAGTTGCCAAACACCTGCTCGAAAACGGTCGCCGCAACGTCAACGAAGTCATGTACGAAGTCGGCTACGCCGACTCCAAAGCCTTCCGTGAAGTCTTCAAGAAACATACCGGCCTAAGTCCTATTGAATACCGTCGCCGGTATAATGGTGAGGCCTGAATGTGGAAATACCGGGAAAAACTCTGAATCTATAGATACTCCGGAACCGCCACTCGGAGATGACCTAACTTCGCCCTTCTAAAGATATCCGATCAAACTGTCACGCTCTGCCCCTGCATTTCTTGCGGAGCACTGTTTAACGTGATTCTCTCTATGTTTGACTCAGCCATTTCTCAACTACCTTCTTTGGAGCCCATGAAAGCTCTTCTGTACGCGATACTTGTTGCTTCCCTTGTTTCGGCAATGTCGGCACAAGGCAACACTCCGAGTTCCGGACTCAAGCCGCAGGCTGTTGTGATGAAGGAGTGGTGGAGAGTAGACGACAAAGGCTACGGTGTCAACGGAATGACCTGGCTCGACAATTTTTACGAGGGTAAAGGTGTTCTGGTCGTGAGTACTCCGAGCGGAGTTCAATCATGGCAACTGCGCTACCCGGGTGATACCGTCAATGTGTTTTCATGGACCGGTGGAGACGCACACATTCGAACTGGTGATTTCAACGGCGATGGCGTCACCGACTACTTAGATGGAAAAGGCAATGTGTACCTCGGACAGGCTCAAGGTCTTCCAAAAGCGCCGGTACTAGTTGCCCCACTTGATCAAATATCGTCTAACTCTGTATGTGATATAAATGATGATGGCATCGACGATGTAATAACCGTCAGTCAAAACAATACGACAGTTCTGTTTTCCGTCAAATTAGGCGATAGATCCGACAGTACACTGCAACATCCGAGCGTGGGCGTTAAGCGCTATTTCGACTCTGCACGATCTGTCATTTCAATCTATACGAAATCGAAAATACAGCATCGTCTGCTCGTTCGATTGGGGGCATACTATTATGGAAACGGAACCGATGCCCTCGAGTTGTATGAAATGAAGTGGTCTCCTATTGACTCGCTACTGACTTTTAAAAAGCTATCGGAAAGAGTTCTCAATACTTTTGGTCAGTCTTGGCACTCTGGAGGTCTGCTTCAGCCCAATGCGAGTAGCGTCTATCGCATGGAGGCTGAGAGGATTGATGTGTCAGACGTGAATTACTACCGTTCGAACTTAAAGATTTATGATTTAAGTCAAGATTCAATCGCAAGTGTTGTAACCACGCGATGTGATAGCGTAGCCGCTATTATACCACAGAATTTAAGTATCAACAGCGATTCAACGGTTGACTTTGTTATTACAAAACAAGACGGTCACCGTGCAGAAATATATAACGGTATAATAAGTGACAGCATTTCCCTTTTAGCAACAGCCTCCTTCTGCCTTACTACAGTATTAACAGGAGCTGAAATAACTGACCCAAAGCATCTAAAGTATCTATGTGGAGCAGGTAATTACTTGATCGACGGTTACATGCACTCGTGTTTTAGCATTGATATCCCATCAGACTCTTTGCAAAGCACAGTGGAGGACCAGCCCATCTCGTCGAAGCTACATGTACGCGTTCTTCCGACTCCGACAGCGAGTGGTCAGCAGGTGGAATTGGAAACGCGTTCTCGGGGTACTGTGGTCTGCGAGTTGTCGATCGTCAACCTGCTCGGCGTTAAAATTGTGATTGATCCCGGTTTCACGGTGCAGGATGGAACACACCTGCACCGCATTACATTGCCGTCCGGCGTAGCAAAGGGCGAGTATGTAATGCAGTTACTCGGTCACGATTGTAGCGCGCATTGCTCAATCATCATTGAGTAAAGGATGTACGTGCACCGTTTGGTGTAGCAGCCTTGCCATGTCAATGGCATGCATTCCGGCGTCTCACGCTCTGCCCCCGCATTTCTTGCGGAGCACTGATTGACGTTATTCTCTCTATGTTTGACTCAGCCGTTTCTCAGCTACCTTCTTTGGAGTTCATGAAAGCTCTGCTCTACGCGATACTTGTTGCTTCCCTTGTTTCGGCAATGTCGGCACGAGGCAACACTCCGAGTACAGGACTCAAGCCGCAGACTGTTGAGATGAAGGAGTGGTGGAGAGTAGACGATAAAGGTTATGGAGTCGCGGGAATGACCTGGCTGGACAATTTTTACAATGGTAAGGGTGTTCTGGTTGTGAGTACTCCGAGCGGAGTTCAATCATGGCAGCTGCGCTACCCGGGAGATACTGAGAATGTTTTTACTTGGTTGGGTGGGGATGCGAACATCAAACAAGGAGACTTTAATGGCGATGGTCAGACAGACTACATTGACGGAAAGGGCAATATTTATGCTGGTCAAGCAAACGGACAGCCTCCTATGTCAGAACCTATCGTCACAATCAATCAAGCATACCCGTACTTGATCGCTGATATTGATGATGATGGCAAGTACGACATGATTGATTTTGGTTCGACCACTCCGACAGCAAATGTATCATTTGGTCAAACGAACCTCAATTTTATTCATAGAAGCCCATATTCGATCGTAGGTATAGACTCTGCGAATGGCTTTCTTCATGCCTATAAAACTGCAAACAACGACCTTAGATTAGTTCTTAGTCATTGGAGTTGGCAAAGGCTCAAAGATCCCCCATATGTTAGACAGGTGTCAGACGGAATAAGACTTGTGGGACTTCATTGGGATCAGACAAGCAGGTCGTTTATTTCGACAATATTAGCCGATACCTCGTGGCAAACACTTGACAGCAACGACATTCGCGTAACCTCACAAATGAGTTTTGCGAATGGTCGACCTGAATGTCTAATGAGTACTCTGCTAGGCGGAAATATTTGGAAATCCATGCTTAAGACAATTGATCTTAGTGGTGACTCAATTAGCGTAATATCATCTCTTCGGCTGGACAGCGTGCGTTCCATTGTACCTTTAACCTGTAGTTTGGATTATGATAGTATAAATACCCTCTGCATCGTGAAGTCAGATCCTTGGTACGTGAATTTGTATCGCGGCAATACAGATGTACAATTAGCTCAAATCGGTTCTATTAACAAATCCGCACCAGCATACAGAGTGTTGGCAATACCAAAATCTGACGAACGCAATCACGCGTCCATAATTATTGCGGGTACTTATGCTCTACAAGGTGATGAAGCTTCAGCTATAAGCTTCTCATCGCTTATTGATACGGTCGCCGATCTCGTTACTCAACCTGAGGATACCACCCTACAACTTACTGTAATAAATTCACGCTCTAATAACGAACGACTTGACTTTAAAGTTAATACACTGCACAGCGGGTGCTACAATGTGACAGTGAGCGATCTCAATGGCCATCGTGTTGAAGATGTCGAAAACGTCTTTTTATCGGCCGGCAATCAAGATGTTGCAATTCCGCTGAAGAATGGACCACTTGTTGCCGGTGTTTATACTCTGACTGTTCACGACCCAAGTATCGTTAAACGTCTTACCTTTGTAGTCCAATAGGAATGCAATAAAATCCGGCGCGCGTTTCATTCTGTCTTCTGTAACAACAATACGCTTTACAATTGAGTGTGCTCTGTGTGAAATTGAAGTAAATGGTCTGTACACTATCTGTCGGAGTGACTCAAAGAACTGTCTACCGCAGATCTTATGACTTGCCAAAAGCTGCTCATTCACACTAATCACCTGCTGTCAACGATGATTGAAAGCTGTTGTTGGCTGTAAAAGACTCGACCATACCTGCACATTTTACTACCTTCTTTGGAGCCCATGAAAGCTCTTCTCAACGCGATACTTGTTGCTTCCCTTGTTTCGGCAATGTCGGCACAAGGCAACGCTCCGAGTTCCGGACTCAAGCCGCAGGCTGTTGAGATGAAGGAGTGGTGGAGAGTAGACGACAAAGGTTACGGTGTCAACGGAATGACCTGGCTCGACAATTTTTACAATGGTAAGGGTGTACTGGTCGTGAGTACTCCTACAGGAGTTCAATCATGGCAACTGCGCTACCCGGGTGACACCGTCAATGTGTTTTCATGGACTGGAGGAGATGCGTACATTAAGACTGGTGACTTCAACGGCGATGGAGTTATAGACTACTTGGATGGAAAAGGAAATCTATACCTTGGACAGGCTCAAGGTCTTCCAAAAGCGCCGGTATTAGTTGCCCCACTTGATCAAATATCGTCTAACTCTGTATGTGATATAAATGATGATGGCATCGACGATGTAATAACTGTAAGTCAAAACCATACGACAGTTCTGTTTTCCGTCAAATTAGGTGATGGATCCGAGAGTACATTGCAACATCCGAGTGTGGGCGTTAAGCGCTACTTCGACTCGACGCGATCTGTCATGTCGATCTATTCGAAATCAAAAATACAACATCGCTTGCTCGTTCGATACGGACCATACTATTACGGAAACGGAGTGGACGCCCTCGAATTGTATGAAATGAAGTGGTCTCCGAATGATTCGCTGTTGACTTTTAACAAACTATCAAACAGAGTTATCAGTCAATTCGATCAATCATGGCATTCCGGGTGTCTGTTTCAGCCCAGTGAGAGCAGTGTTTACCGCATGCAAGCCGAGAGGATTGATGTGTCAGATGTGGAATTCTACCGTTCGAACCTAAAGATTTATAATTTAAGTAATGATTCAATCGAAAGTGTTGTGACAACACGATGTGATAGCGTTGCCTCTATAGTGCCAATGAATTTCAGTATTAATAGCGATTCTACTGTTGACTTTATTGTTGCAAAACAGGGTGGTCACCGTCTAGAAATTTATAGCGGCTTAATAAGCGATAACACACCCCTTTTAGCAACAGCTTCATTTTGCTTTACATCGGTACTGGCAGGAGTTGAATTAACTGACGCAAAGAACCTCAAGTACCTATGTGGAGCAGGTCAGTACTTTATTGACGGCGACTTTCATACGTGTCTTAGCATTGATACCCTATCAGACTCTTTGCAGAGTACAGTCGAGGACCAACCCATCTCATCAAAGCTACATGTACGCGTTCTTCCGACTCCTACATCGAGTAGTCAGCAGGTGGAATTAGAAACGCGTTCTGGGAGCAATGTGGTCTGCGAGTTGTCGATCGTCAACCTGCTCGGCATTAAGATTGTGATTGATCCCGGATTCACAGTGCAAGACGGAACGCACCTGCGCCGCGTAGCATTGCCGTCCGGCATAGCAAAGGGTGAGTATGTACTGCAGTTACTCGGTCACGATTGTAGCGCACATTGCTCAATCATCATTGAGTAGAGGATGTTCGTGCACCGTTAGGTGTAGCGGCCATCTCATGTCAATGTCATGCATTCCGGCGTGTCACGCTCTGCCTCCGCGTTTCTTGCGGAGCACTGATTGACGTGATTCTCTCTATGTTTGACTCTGCCGTTTCTCAGCCACCTTCTTTGGAGCACATGAAAGCTCTTCTCTACACGATACTTGTTGCTTCCCTTGTTTCGGCAATGTCGGCACAAGACAACACTCCGAGTACCGGACTCAAGCCGCAGGCTGTAGAGATGAAGGAGTGGTGGAGAGTAGATGACAACGGTTATGGAGTCGCGGGAATGACTTGGCTGGACAACTTTTACAATGGTATGGGTGTTCTGGTCGTGAGTACTCCGAGCGGAGTTCAATCATGGCAACTGCGATACCCGGGTGATACCGTCAATGTGTTTTCATGGACCGGTGGAGATGCGAACATCCAGACCGGGGATTTCAACGGCGATGGCCTCACCGATTACTTGGATGGAAAAGGAAATCTATACCTTGGACAGGCTCAAGGTCTTCCAAAAGCGCCGGTACTAGTTGCCCCACTTGATCCCATATCTTTTAACTCGGTATGCGACATTAATGATGATGGCGTTGACGATGTAATATCTGTTAGTCCAGTAGTGTCCTAAACATTTGCCCTCAAAATTGCTGAAACCGTTGGTACCACTGGCCTCCAGGGCAGCAAAAGTGC
>JBDHXF010000062.1:0-19282 GCA_039810585.1 Chlorobiota bacterium | reverse complement strand
CAGCCCAGGGTGCAACCCTGGGTCTGATGTACGCGATTGTGACGTTAAGGGCTGAAGGCCCGATTCATACCAGCCCAAGACACAACCCTGTGTGGACTCCAAAGCCGTTCCCCCCACCTACTCTCTCACATGCACAATCGCACGGTACAGATTCACCGTATCGGTGTGCAGTTCCAGTCGGTAGCTCGCGGTTGGCAGGTCTGCGAGATGTAGTTCGTATGGGTGGGCGTCGACGGATGCAGCCACCGTTGAAAGCAGCACTACACGGCCCATCATATCGCGCAGCACGAGTTGTGCGTCCGTTGACTGTGCGGGAAGTTCCACGTGCAGGATATCAGAACAAGGCGAAGGCCAGGCGCGAAGCGCGCACGAATTGAAAGGAAGCTGTGCGTCATTTACAGACACAGGTATCTCTAGTACATAATCTTGCTGCACCGAGGCCATGTCCATCATATTGAACTGCACGGTGGCTTCGTAGGGTTTAACACTAACCTTCATGATGGAAAGACGGAAATGTCCCGAGGGCAGATTACGAATGTCATAGTGTCCGTCACGCATGCTAAAACCGTAGCCGACAACATTGTCTGCATCATCCAGCACATAGATCAACGCTCCGGCAATGGGCTCGCTGCCTTGTTGGGTGGGTCCAAGCACTTTGCCGTAGAGGTGGGCCATCCCGTCTGTTTGAAGTAGCTCCTTGCTGAGGACGATGTCACAACGACCGTCAATGGACTCGTCGCTGTAGCCATAGGATGACTGACGCCAATCGAGAGTGGCTGCCGGAGTTGCGGCAAACATCGGTACATGACGGTGCTCGGTTGGTATGCAGAGCATGGCGTAATGCGTCGCCGCCATGTTGATGATGTCGTGCGATTCATCACCCCGAGCAGGAGCTGATACGACCGGATCGGCATCCTTTGCAGAGTCTAAATCGAAAAACACTGTCGTCGACGCAATGCTGCCAAAGGTACTGGAGCTTGTGTTGGAGTGAATGGTCATGTGGTGCGCCGGCGCAGCCGCTTGCATCACAAAATCTAACGGTGTACTTGCATCGGGATTAAATCGCTCTGACTCGCAGAAGTTCCCCGTTGCTCCGCTGTAGAGCGGACGATAACCGTCTTGCTCCTTGGTCACCAGAGCCACGTAGTGAAATCGAGAATCCAGCATTGCCGAATACGCTCCGGCGGTGTCGGTCTGCACCACTTCACTTGACCAAAGTGGTGCCAGACTTGTCGCTTCGCCATAGGCGAAGAATTGAACGGAGGCCTGCGAAACACTCTTGCCACCACGGTCGCGCACCGTACCATGTACGCTCAGTGTGTCTGCTTTACGAACGGCAACTGTTGTGAGGAGGTTTACGGTGTCGTTGCACGGTAGCGTGAGTACTTCCGCAGTATTGGCATCTCCATTCCCTCCATACCATCGTTCATCGAACGAGTGATCGCGGAGTTGCAGTTTGTATTTGCCACTCGGAACCGGAATCACAAAGTAGCCATCGGCGCTGTGGGTGCTGAAGGCGATCTGGTTCGTGTCGCTGCCTTCGTCGATTTTCCACGCTGTGCACTCGCCACCCACATAACCATCGAATTGGTTTTTGAGTGTGAGCACAATGAAGGAGCAGTAATAGCCAACGTTGTTGACATTGACCTGATTGGCAAAGGGTGCATTGACTTCGGGATGTTCGAGCACATAGGCTCGCACACGATATTCATAATAGCCGTTGCGAAGCGGTGTCCATTGGATGTGACCTGTGGTGTCGTTCACCGTCATACCGGAAGGACCATAGTCCAAAGCATAGCGTAGGTGCAAGCCGGTAGAATCTCCGACAAACATGGCTTGCAATTGCTCATCATAGAGTTGATGACGCTTTGCTGTAGTGCCGGGAAATGCAGTCAGTTTCAACGTTGGAAGCGACGTGCCGACATCCACCACACAGCTTTGCGTGGCTTGAATGGTGGTGTCCTTCTTCAAGCGTAGTCGCAACACATAGCCAAAATGACCACTAGCGCTCGGCGTCCACTGCACCAATCCGCCGGAACTCACCGTCATTCCTGTGGGATATTGGGTGCCATCGAGTGACTCGATACGATAGTAAAATGACGGTGTGTACTGTGAAGCTTTTGTCCCTCCAAGAGTTGCCGCACTTTGATATCTGTACTGCTGTGCGACCGATGCCGTGGACGACGGCGTGGACGAAATAACGATGTATAGCGGAGCCAAATCCTGAGCTAGCACATGGATGATGCCGCTCAGTCGCTCAACTTTATACTTGGCAGTATCCTTCGAGGTCTGGGCTTTGATGACAAACGAATAATCGCCCGGTGCCGTTGGCGTCCACTGTACTCGGTAATTCGCAGTGTCGATGTGCATTCCGGGCGGTGCCTGCTCCAAGCTCAGAATGCTCTGTACGGAAGCAGGTACAAAGGTCTCGCGCCAGAAATAGTACTTATAGGTGAACGGTACATTCGCATACGCGGTATCCTTGCTGCTCGAGCTAAGAGTCTGACCATGATAGATAACTACCGAACTGGCCGCCACATCCGGCGTGGGCTGGTGATTCTTGTATGCCCGAATCACAAACAACACAGTGTCCATGCGGTTTGTGCTATTGCTTGGGCTTATGCTGTAGGTGTGTTGATAATTGTAGTCGTTAAACTGATAGGCAAAAGAATCCAAAGGCTGAATCAGGTCCGTGCTACCAAAGTACTTCCAGTACACGATGTAACCCTCGGGCTGATTGCCCGCGTTCTCGTACCAGGTCAAACGGACATCTCCGATGTCGCTCGGCACCGCCTTCAAACCGTTGACATATTGGGCATGAAGACCGAACGGAATTGAGCTAAGAAGCAAAACAAAGAACGCGAGACATCGGGACATAGAGGAGCGAAGGGATTGTCATCAAAGACAGCAATATGCCCAAAATGCTCGCAACCACGCTGCTTCCACGCTTGTAGCCAGCGGAAACTCGTATCGAATAGGGTCGCGCTCGCGAATTGAAAAGGGAAAATTGTCATGGCAAATTCGACCCTGATCCCCTGATCGCAGCGCGAGGTCACTACAAACGTCTACTTCAGCTTTCGACCTGCCTGGGAACGTCGATGCGGTGCTACTGGTGGCAATTTCATACGGGTTGGAGCGCTGATCGACATCTCCGCTCGGTACAGCTTTCAAACTGCGTACGTGATGCGCACAGACGAAGAAGCGTTGCACACCCTGAAACGTGCAATGACCGACCTGTACCTAAGATATCGTTCTTGAAAAAGGCAGAGGACGGTCTGCCATCACAGCAAGCGGATTACGACGCCAGCAGAGCTTGATCTGGATGCACACTCTCGCAAAAAGACCTTATATTATGTTCGTCAGACGCACCGATCAATAGGTATGGGCAGACGTCGATCCTGCTCGACTTCTACGCTGCCGTTTAGGGGCACATGGAAACGACACCCTTCCTGCATACGCCACCAACCCTGATTCAGTCGCTGCCGTTTACTTCGCTATACAATGAACTATACCGATTCAATGGATAAGGGCCCGTACTACGCTCAACATGGTGAAGACAGAATTCTGCATCAGATTTTTGGTAGTGAGTACAAGGGTACTGCCGTAGAAGTTGGAGGATTTGACGGCATCAAATTGAGCAACACGTACTTTTTTGAACGAAAGGGCTGGAAAACTGTCATCGTTGAACCTATCCCGAAGCTCGTCGCAAAAATTCGATCACAGCGCTCTTGTACGGTGATGCCCTACGCCGCTTCCGGCACCACCGGAAGTTTAAATTTCTCCATGTTTGAAGGTGTAGAGGAACTCTCCAGTGCCGATCCTTCGCAAGAACATGTTCAGAGAGCAAAGGCCGAAGGAGCGGTTGTCGTGAATATCGAAGTACAAGCCAAGCGCCTCGATGATATTCTTGACGAGGCCGGTATTGAGAAGCTTGACTTTTTGACCATTGATGTTGAAGGATTTGAACTTTCGGTTCTTGAAGGCTTCACGCCTGACAAATTGAAACCGAAGATTATCATCGTTGAGGATAATACCAACGGTGCCAGCTCCGACATTCGCAATTGGATGAAAGCACATGGTTATATCCTTGTCGAAATAACCGGATGCAATCAGTGGTACACTTACGCTGACGTTGACAATTCGGAAATTCAACGTTTGCTGAAACGAGCACAGACGCACGTTCCTCTCGTTTTGCTACAAAAGTTCGTTCTGCGCAATATTCCCTCAAGTGTTAAACGACTTATCAAAAAGACCTTACATCTGAACCCCCTTCTATAGCTCTATTGTCTTCGATACATCGTTCTCTCAGCAATCGTATCCTTACTGTATGATGCTCCACGCAGTTCCGAGGTTGTAGCAATTGTTGCGTGAGCTGCATCAGTAGTGTTCAGCACGCTCGGTTGTGTGTTTTGTGGCTTGTGAGTTCGACATACAAATCCTCAGGCTGCATCCCCGAGATACTACCTCTCCGTCATTGGGTGGAACCCTTAGGGCAAAGCTCGAGAGTGTGTTGTCCTTGTGTAATAGCAAAGGAACTATTGTCCTCCTCTCAATACCACCACTGATATTCCACGCGTAAACCTGCGCTGAGGGTGGAGACGCTGCGTTCGGGGATGGTGTAGTAGCGACTATCAACCGCTACAACCCATGTATGAGCGAGGTTGAAGCGATAAGCCAAACCTGCTGTCCAACCAATTTCCCAATCGGCGCTGGTGGTGATGGAGCCGGGCGAGTCGAGTTCGGCTCGGTAGTAGAAGGTGCCGACTCCGCCGCTGAGTTCGAGACCGTACTTTTCCATGGTGAAGATGCCGAGGATGGGAATGGCAGTGAGCGACATCGTGCTGCCCTCCGGCAAGGTGGCATCCTTCTTCACGTTCAAGGTTGAGAAATGCAGATGCCCACTCTCAAAGCCCAGTCCCAGCAAGTGGTCGGGTTGCGCGATAACCCGGAGCGACCAGACTAAACCACTTCTGGAGTACTCTGCTTTGTCGACTGAGGTAGTACGCTGAATAATCGATTCGCTGCGTCCCGCATACGCTTGAACATGCAGTCGGTAATTCGACGTGTCCGCGCAAAGCGCGCACGTATTAAAATTCAGGCCAAGCTGAAGGGCAACAAGAAGCAGCACTATGCTCAGGGTTTTAAGGGCGGACATAGTTGTAATAGGCCACGACCGTGGGATAATTTGTCAGAATGCCGTCGTACTGCGTCGTCGCCAAAAAGCTCGCAATAAACTCCGGCTGGTCCAGTGTCCACACATAGGCGCGCTTACCGCGAGCATGCAAATCAGAAAGCGTCGACTCCAGGCCACCCAATGTCCACCGTGCCCCATAGACCGCTGAGTTTGCAGCCAACACCTGATCCACACCTAGCTCGCAGACCGAACTTACCGATGCGTGGTCGGCACGATGAAGAAAGGCTTGGTAGATGTCATCCGTCGCCAAGCCGAAGAATATCTCAAGACTATCCCGCAGACCTGCCGCATGAAGGGCGGCGGCACGCTTCAGCGCGGCTTGTTGCATGGGAATTACATTCTGCACTTCCGCCACATCCTTGATATCCAACCACACCGCGCGCAAATCGGTAGAGTCAACCACGGCATCAAGCACTTCTTGCAGCGTTGGAATGAGTTCTCCGTTTTTAAGTCGCGCCAAGGTGCGTAGCTGCGCCAAGCTGTAATTGCCGATGGGTCCCACCATGTACTCGCCGTCTACCAAACGCGTGTTGAGATTCTCATCATGATACAACACGGGCACTGAATCGCGGGTGAGTCGCACGTCAATCTCCACTCCCTGCGCGCCGAGTTTCGATGCATACTTGATGAGCTCAACCGAGTTCTCGGAGAACGGCAAGCGGTCGCTATTCCGGCCGCCTCCGCGGTGCGCGATAATCAGTACCTGACCTGACGCTTGCGAGGAATCTTGTCCGTGCAAGGCCCGTAGATATTCAAGCGTGATTTGCTCTTCGCCCACGCGCTCGCTTGCGCCAATACTTCCACGAAACATGAGTCGCTCGGGACGATGTCCGTTGACAATGCTCTGCGCACTGCTGTCAGCAATGCTCAACAGGGCAGCACCGGTTTGAGATCCTTGGGCAAAACGCCAATAGCCGGCACAGAGAATCGTGTTGTTTCGCAGACCGACTTTAAGCACCATGTAGGCACTGTTGCGCTGACAAAACATCGACAATGCCCTTCCATCATGCTTGAGCACCACGGTGTCGCCAAAGCGACTGGCACCACTGCGGACGAGATACACTCCGTCGAGCTGCGACATCGCCGCTGCCGGCAAACTCACACTGTTGACTAAGGTGTCGAGTACTGCTGCATCAGGCACTAAGACCCTCAACTCACTGTCGCAAGAGTTACACGCAAGCACACAGCCAAGCACACTTAACAATACTGTCATTTGCCTGACATGTGTGTGGAGGAAAACCTGAAGTATCGTGCGTGTGTGATTCACCAGCAGAGCAGAGAAACGGTTAAAAGATGAGACCAATACTAAGCTCCGGATAGAGCAGCGGGTCGTTAAACGTCGAAAAGGCCAACCAACTTTGGTACGCGTTGCGCAGACTGTTGACTTTTAAGCCCAACAGTAGATGCGTCTTGTGTGCATAAGGTTGCTCGACGCATATTCCGAGCGAGGCGCCGAGTCGTTGATTTTTATCGGAGGCAATCTCAAGATCACCGACGCGTGTTGTGCGGTAGGTCAGGAACAGCATTTCCGCCCTTACTGTGAGCAAGAATTCTGAGGTCTCAATGCCAACGCTGAGACTGGGCACATTGAGGTAGCCGATTGCATGCACGTCAAACTCATCCATCGTGGCACGACCATACCACAGCAATTCTTCGTCACCAATGCCGATGTCTACAGGGCCAAGTGGTGTTACCCACTGCGCGCCAAGCGATGCGAGTGAGGTGAGGTAGTTCGTGCCGGTATGTGCAACAACCGACAATCCACTGCTCACATTGAGGCGACCGCGCAGATCGACAAAAGGAATCTGCCGTATCTCCTCTTCTGCTATGGGTCGAGGCACGAAGGTAACCGATGCACCAACCAGTCCCACAAAACTCTGCACAGTATCGTACTTCGGGTAAGCGTAGTATTCATGCACACCGCCGCCGGCATACGCGGAAAGCGCAGTCAATACAAGCCCGAGACAGTGAAGCAAATACCGGTGGTCGTTCATAGCATCATAATACGTACGCGCTTCGCGCTGACACGGCGAGCGGTGAACGCACAGGCAGCTCTCATCACCGTTATGGTAGCATAGCGTAAAGCACTCTCAAAATAGATGAAAGGCAGAGCAATTGCCGTATTGACTTATACACAGAAGAAGACAATGTTGGTGGCGGCTTCCAAATTTTCAGGCATCGGCATAGCACGCGAGGCAGATCCAAACCTCACTGCGCTAATGCAACGCTGGTTGCCATTTTGCTTCACTTGATGTTCATGATGGGCAGCACCGTTCATCGCAGGATGCAGAGTTAAAGGCTGCTTTTCTCCGCGTTAGGTGTTCGCGAAGGAGCTAAACGCTGCGGAATCTCAGCAGTTGCTTTGCGGTCGGTTCCGGTGCTTCAGCTCATTCAGTGAATTCTGCCGAACAGGGATAAGTTGACCTTCACTGCCGATCTCATTTTCGATATGCTGTTTAAAGCACCGTTTGAGTAATAAGAAGCCTTGTAGTAATCGCTGACGTAGCTCGATGCGTTTGATGGAACTTCGTAGGTCCAGCCGAATTGCGGCTGCGATGTGAAGTACGCTGTCAGCGGCAGGTTTTTCAAGCCAATGCGCAAAACAACACGATCTGCAGCGTCGTAACGCGTGTAGGTAGCGGTTTCCAGATGCCGACCGTCTGACGACACTTTTCCGCTACAACTGACTCTTCCGTCCGAGCCGGAGTATGAAAATGTGATTTGAAAATCGGTGCCGTTAGAGCTAAAGAGGTAGTCGGGACTCGTCTCGTTGTAGAGCGAACTGGACATCACATCCTGATAATCCACTGCGCTGGTAGAATCGCCCTTTGTATTGTAGTTGATCATCGTGGCATTAACCGTATACGCAATGGAGCCGGCGTTGCAATCGTAAGCACGTTGAAGGAGAGAAACGATATCACTTTTCCGAGGCAACCATAGTGTCTGGTTTGCTGTGGCTACGTTGGCAATGCCCGAAAATCGATCAGCCGGATCTTCAACTCCTTTGACCACCGCTATCTGCACATAGTCGGAGGCAGGCATATCCGGAACGGCGCACAGTATCTGTGTATTCGTCCATGAAATCAACTGTGGTGTTGGCCGATCGTTGAAGTACACAGAATCACCAATACTCTGTTCTCCGAAGTTTGAACCATTAATAGTGAGCGTTGAATCAACCGTTATGGTGTCCGGCTTGACTGTTCCCACCTGCAATCTCACCAGCTCAAAGTCCCATGGCCCAAGCCATGTGTATGTCATGTCAGAGCTGTTATAGAGGCGCACCTTAATCTTACACTTGCCAACTGTACCTTGCTCCGAGCGCACCGAAGCAACAATGCGCTTGTCAGACCAGGACAACGCGTGGATTGCCCGGTAATCGTGATTATCCACATCATCCGGAAAATGCAGCGTCACGTTGTCGCCACTGCGTTGTGTGTTGCCAAAACCCGAACCATTGATAATAATAATTGTTCCCTCGGATCCCCAAGTCGGCTTGATGTAACTCGATCCGCCGACCTGGACCGTGGCACTATCCGTACTCAAACAAGTATTGTCGCTCGCATCCCAAAGACTGGCCTTAATGGTGTGCGGTCCGGTGGATGTATAGGTATGCGCCGCATAATTCACATTTGACATCACTTGCTCTGCACTATTGTCTCCGAAATTCCACTTTACATAGTACTGTAGATTCTTCGGAACGCTGTCCATATTGAGGTTCCATGTGTTTTCGGATCCAACGTCGACAGTACGCGTCTGAGGTATTATTTTAATTGGTGCATTTCGGTAGGAGAATGTGTACCACTTGAAGTCGACAAATCGTGTGCTTTTGGTACTCAGGTCGATCGTTGGCTGCACACAAATACCCAGTTTGGTTTTGCCGGGTGTGAGAGTCACTCGATAGACACCATCGCTTACATACTGCGCGACAGATTGACCAGCTTCGTTGAAGACATCAAAGGTTACACGCAACGTGTTGTTTACTTGCCATCCTATGGTAGCGTTGCATTCCACGTAGAGTTGAACAGCAGATGAAGCATAGGCATCGTTGTCAACAAGCACATGATCGTTCACATCTTTCACCCGGATGGTGTATTTCGGAAATGTGCTCGGTTCAATCGTGCCGATTGTTCCGTCTAAGAGTTGCTGATATCGAGTTGCAATGGCGTTCCATTCGATATAAGCAGTTTTTGCATAATAGGTGACATACGGATACTCATGGTTGGCATCACCTGCATTTGTCTTTGCCATGTATGGCTCAAATTTATTTCCATTGAATTGGATTGCCTGTTCGAGACCAGGGGTGTTTGGATCACTAATGTAGAGTTTACCCTCAACGACGCCTATTTGGTAGCAGATCAGATCGTGGCCTCCATACACGGGCAGGCCGTCGTTCCCAATTCCTGTTTCACGATAAATACCAATCCCTTGTGGTTCGCCCGTCACGAGCATTGCACCCGCAACGGTCAGAAATTTCATCCTGTCGAGTGACTGATTCCTGTCAATATACTTATCAAAGAATCGTATCGCGGCAGATTCCCAGTCAAAGTCTTTTTGAATAACAGAACAAAATCGATATCCGCGAGCGTCATCTTCCCATAAGTTTGGATTATCGCTAAACCTATTGAAGAGTTTCTCGCCTGTCTTCGACTTTTGTTCGAAATAGTACCACATGGCCGCCATGTTTTGTCCTGCACAATGTCCACCTGTCTCCAAGTATGAACCGTAATTTGGAAATTCCCAGTCATCCACGCCCGGCTTGAACCCGCTGGAAATGACGGGGGTGTTGAGCACCGTCGATTCCTGCATCGAACTCACGAAGATTTTTGAGTATTCCTCAGCCGCCTGAATCTGAATTCCCCCGGTACTTCTCTGCTGGTCAATAATCGACGTGGCAAAGTGTCGTGTTAGTGCTACGACGTTTGAAGCGGTGAAGCTTTTAATTGGCAAGGGCTCAAGCTTTGCGTTGTGATCATTGTAAATAAACACGAGCGGAAATGAACCGGAAGGAAGTGAAATCGGAATGTTCAACTCGTAAATATTGTTGGCATATCCTCCGGAGCTCACCACTTTTATTAATGGCGAGATAGGATGAACAAGCGATCCAAAATCATGACTAATGATCTCACTTGACGAAATTGTGAATTGACGAGTACCTTGGTACGCGGAGTCCGGAACGGTTATCGTCAATCCATTTAAAGGATGTCCGTTCTTTTGCACGCTCGCTACCCCCGGCGAGGCAACTTGGGAGCTACCCAAGTCTATGGACGGCCCGAGTTCAAATTTCGAGGGTTCATTTGGCGTGACTGCATTACTGTGGCACTGTTGCACGAGGAGTGAACCAACCGCTAGTGCACTGATCGTGACGACTTTCATAAACCTGTTGCGCTTTTTCATGGCAATCTCGCAAGAAGTGAATGGTTTCCTGAGCTCGAAGGAGGTGATTTTGACCTTGCTTGTTTGCAACGACCGATCACGATCAAACCTATGGTCTAACTGCACGCTATAAAATGACTTAGATCATGCCTCGTCATGACCGTCACTACTGCAATCGCTACCTGCGCATCTCCTTTGATCACGCTTTCTCAGTCTTCATACATTGCACGGTGATGATAGCGTATGGTCTGTCTGCATCAACATCTCCTTCGTCCGTTCAGCAGCCCTGTTTGCTTCAGATGCGAACTCGCTCAATTCAGGGTGACTGCAGTTCTCCTCAATACCCCGCCTGCACCTGTTTTTTCGTCCACGACTCTGTCATGTTCTCATTCAGCTTGCTGCAACTCCGTATGGTGCTGAAAATTCAGATCTTAGGGGGTGCGCGATGTCACGGCTCAGATGAGATCTCAGCCTTCTCATCTGACTTGGAGCATCACTCGAGTCCCATTCCTCCGGCCTCCCCCGGCGAAGGTTTAACGTTTGACATGGGATGCCAAGGCCGGACTAAGCGACTACCGTGACTCCTTTGTCTCTATGTTTGCCGCGTGTCTTAGTGAGATTAACGAGATTATCTTTTGATCCCGGTGACCGCCAAACACACGGTGTCCGCGTTCTTTCTATCCGCAAATCTGCCTTATGACTCGAAGTGTACCGATTGCTCTTGTCGGGTTGCTTATCTACGCCCTGAGCGCCATCGTGCCGATGGTGCTCCTGTTTGTCTTGTTTGCAATGAGTGGTACATCACCTGATGCTCCGCAAATCGTTGCGCGCGTGCTGGCTGTTATCATGGCCTTGCTCACTGCCTTCTTTGTGTTTCTTCGTGTCGGTTTGTGGTCACTGTTATGGTATGCGCGAGGATCGCATTCAAAGGCTGCGGTCTATTCATATTTCGTCTCAAATGGATTTTTCCCGAAGAACGATCGCCTGGTTCGCGCCATTGCCACACGAAGCGAATGCGTGGCGCTTGATGAACTCAAGAGGAGCGAAGACGAGCAGCCCTCAGATGTCTTTACCTCCATGAGAACGGTCTATCACAGCCGTTCCTTCATGAGTTCTTGGTTTCCTATGCTCTGGCTGGCATTAAGTGCATGCTTCAGCGTTGTCGGCTACGAGCACGGCGATGTCTTGGTGTGTGTACTTTTCGCTGTATTAGCAATCATGTTCGCGTATCGATTATTCGCAAGCCTTCGCCAGCCCGCCACAGAACTCCGTCTGGATGCCAAGGGTTTTCACTACGACGGCAATGCGTACGAGTGGTCAGCTGTGCTCAACATCTCTGCAACTGCTCAGCAATACACCAACACCTATTCGGTGATGATTGAATTCTCAAACAACAGCATGGAGATAGATTGCTTTCGTCTTGGCGCGGACTCTTTTCAGTTAGCCTGGCAAATGAATATGTTTCGCCAGAAGACTCGACAATGAGGCGTGATCAATGGTTTTCTTTGTTCTTCGATGCAGGATAATGTACTTGTGACGACATCGCAATCCGTGTCGCACTCGATCAAAGCTTCACATCCTATCCTCATCACTCAGGTTTGCAGCATGTGTTGCCGGGCAACTGCTCAGTGAGACTGAGTACGGTCCGTGTCAGTTTTCAATTTCGGAGGTCGTACCATTCGAAGCCTTCCTTTTCCACTCTGCCTGTACATCGTCACCCGGTCTGTTCCAGTCGTGGATCTCCTCCACAACCCTCAACGGCTCGGTTGAGCGATAGGAGCGCGTGGGATTTCCGGGGAACTTCTTGTTCGTCACATTCGGGTCATTCTCGATGGCACCTGTTGGCTCGACCCGATACACGCGCTCCGGTCCTTCGCCCTTCGCCAACAAGGCCGCTAATCCGGCTCCATGCTTGAGCGCTGTAAAATAGATGTGATTCATGATCAGCTCGCTCTTGTAGTTGGATTGACGTCCGGCTTGCAGCAGATCCCCAACGTGCATGTCGGCCCGTGTGCCATGGTAGAATGGTCCTTTATCCTGAACATCCTCTGCACACTCGTGCGATAAGCTCTCGTAGTGCTGTGCATTGGTTGTATCGGATAGCTGACGGTAACATTCGGCAATGCGCGCATATAGACTGCCATACGCGCTGCGAACCAGTTCGGGTTCCGATTGATCGGCCTCACGCAAGGCAAGAAGGTACCACCGGAGTCGCTCGTGTATGTCCTGTTGACATCTCGCGACAATGGAGCATGTCATGAACGTCTCGTATCCCGCAGCTGCATCCTTCCACGCCTGCAAGAAGATATCAAGCGCCTGGTGTGTCTTGCCCTCAGCCTCAAGTGCCATAGCATGCAGACAGCGTTTGACGATGGGATTGCCGGGACTGAATTCCATGCGGGGTTGTGTTTGGTTGTTATGGCAAAGTCTGTACGAGTTTCCTTGGTGCCAAGCTCTCAAAATGTGAAACATCGGGAAAGCAGGTTGACATCGGGTCACAACGTACACGATTTGTACGAGTCAGTAAGGTGCTTTGCGTAGTACAAGCGGGATCGCGTTGTTCCCTTGCACTCAAGATCTTGTGTGCCTACGGTTTAATAAACGCGTTGCAATCGATCACCAGCCGTACATGGTCGATAGCGGCTTGGCCGTTGCGGAAGCCGGGGGTGATGGAGAGTGTGCGGAGTACGCGCTCCACTTCGGCGCGGGCTTCGGGGGCGCAGGTGGAGGCGCATTGCAATGCCAGTATTTTGCCGGAGGCATCGACGACGAGGTCGAGTTTGAGGATGGGGACTTTTTGAAAACCCATCTGCGTGCGGTTCAGGGAGTCGTAGAGACGGTTGATGTCGAACTGACAATGTTCATAACCGTCGCCTTCAGGGTCGCTCTCGAATCGTATGGGTGGTTTCTTGACGTTGTTGAAGCGAAAGATGATGGGGACTTCCATCCAACTCTTGAGGAGAACGCCGTGGTAACTGGCGGCTGTGTAGCCGGCCTTCATTACTGCTTGCGCAGCGGCGGAATCGAGTATGGGTGCCACGCCTTCTGTAATCAGGTAGCGTTCGGGTGTGCCGTCCTTGCCGATGAGCACTTTCACGCGCACGGTTCCTTGCAAGCCTGCCTTCTTGGCGGAGTCGGGGTAGCTGAAGTTCTTGGCGAGTGACTGCTTATCCAACACCGCCTCTTTGTCGATGTTGAGAAAATCATCCGGATCCGGGTCGGCTTCTTTGTCGCTCTGCGCGTGAAGCTGTGCCGTACTGAGAAACACCAGGCACAGGACGCAGAACAGATGCACCGCGCGACGTCTGAGCGTTGACGCAACGGTTGGCCGCGCCTCGAGCTGTGGCGCAGTGGGCACCGAAGGTGCATCGCTGCGACGCACGAATAAAAAATCTCCTGAACGTGATGGTGTCATCAGCCAATCCGTTGTTAAAAATCTACGTAACTACGGACGAAGCTGTGGTAGGCTCCGTGTTTGCGCATGAGCTCTTCGTGGTTGCCGCTCTCCACGATGCGACCCTCGTCCAGCACCAAAATACGATCCACCTTTTGCAGAGTGTGCAGGCGGTGAGCAATGGAAATGACCGTGCGATTACGGAAGTGCGTGAAGAGGTTGGCCATAATCTTCTGCTCCGAAATCGTGTCCAAGGCCGAACTCGCCTCGTCCAGAATGATCACGTCGGGATTGCTCAGGAACAACCGCGCAAAGGCGATGCGCAGGCGCTGTCCTCCACTGAGTCCTGATCCGCTTTCTCCAATTTTCTGATTATAACCCAAGTACAGCGAACTCACAAAGTCGTGCAACTCTGCCTTGCGTGCCGCCTCCACAATGGCTTCCATACTCGCGTCGGGCTGGGCAATGCTAATGTTGTCGCGAATGCTGCCATTAAACACATGGATCTCCTGCGGCAACATTGCCACCTTCATGCGCAAGAACTGCGGGTGAATGCTTCGCAGCTCGGTTCCGCCCAGTGTAATCGAGCCTTCGTAGTGATCGTACATCTTCACCAGGAGCTTGGCAAGCGTGGTCTTACCGGAACCATTACGACCCACCACGCCGATATGCTCGCCTTCGCGAATGTGCAGGTTGATGTCCTGCAAGGCGTAGTGTTGGGTGTGATCGTAGGAAAAATTGACATTGCTGCAGTCAATACTAAACGACTGCAATTGCGTCAACTGCGTGGCCAGATCTGCCTTCTCGGGCTCTTGCATGAACACATCGTTCAGTCGCGAGAAGGTCACGCTCAAATCCGTCAGCACAAACCATAAATCGCTCACCGTCGAGGCCGAACTCATCATCATGGCAAAGATGCTGATGAAGGCAATGTACTGTCCGATACTCATCTCCCCCTGAAAGGTCAGATACGCTCCGTACCAATACATGCACACCTGTCCGCTCACGATGACCGTACGCAAAATCGAATTCAGCACAATCTGCGTTTGCGATGCCGTCAGCACGCGGTTCAGCGCGCGCTTGTAGACCTGACGCCACTCCCAATACTTCAGCGTCTCTGCCGCAAGGAGTTTGATGGTAGGCATGCCGATGAGCGAATCCAAGAAACTGCCCATGGTCTTGGCGTTCTCTTGGAAGACGCGTTCTTGAAGTCGCCGAATGCGCGGCGTAAACACCACCGTTGCCAGTATAAACACGGCAAGAAATCCCGAGGCCATCAAGGCCAGCGTGGTGTGGAAGGTGAACAACACCGGCAGCAGGATAAACAACAGCAGTACATCCAACGCCGATTGCAGAGTACCGGCATTGAACAGATTGCGGATTTTCAGGTTCTCCTGAAAACGCTGAACGAAATCTTCGCGCTTATGGGAGTCGAAGTAGGTCTGACTGAGCTGGGTGAAATGTCGGAAGAAGCGATTGAAAAACTCGAACTCAAACTCCACCCGCACCTGGGCAAAGAGCAGCGAGCGCACATAGCTCAGCAGCACTTGGAGCACAAACACGGTGAGCATAGCCAGCAGTATGGCGTAGAGCAGGTTCTTGTTTTGGAAGACCAGCACGTTGTCAATTACCACGCGCGTGAGAAAGGGCAGCACGAGACTGAGTAGGGTCATGACAAACGAGGCGATCACGATTTCCCGCAGGTTCCGTCGGAAGGGAAAGAGCAGCGAGGTGTAGAAGGCGCGGGTGACAAATTTCTGTCGCTTCGAAAACTGCTCCGCAATTTCCACCACATCCTTCGAGGCAAACACTTCTTTGCCCGGATCGAGAGCCAGCACCACGCCATTCCACTTACGCTCGAAGTCCTGCTTCGAAAAACGCTCCTTGTCCGACGCCGGATCTGCAATCCACACATCGGTGTCGCTGGCCTTATACACCACCACAAAGTGGTTACCCTCATAATGTGCAATACACGGCAGCGGAATCTTCTGCAAATGCTCAAACTTGATGCGCGCACCCTCGGTTTGAAAGCCAAAGCGCTCCGCCACGAGCGACAACGTGTACAGGTCAGAACCCTGCGAGCTCACACCGGCAATTTCCCGCAACGCAGCCTGGATGTTGGTGAGGCCGTAGTGACGGAAAATCATGGCAAGACAGGTCGTCCCGCACTCCGTCATGTCGCGTTGCTTGATAAAAGGAAATGGTTTGAGACGTGTAAACATCCCGCTAAGGTTAGTGCGTGGGCCAAATCACCGTGTGCTGCCTCGCAAAATACAAGGCAAAGGGGTTTTGGCTTCCCGTCCCATCCGATTCCGCAGTCCGACTGACGCACAGGAGAATTTTGATACGAGCGCCCTTCGGGCACACACTGCACAGTGGAAATGAGTGTGCATGCGGATGCAAGGCGGCAGGTCTCAATGTTACTCAGGCTGTGTCGAAGGAGTGACGTGGGTAGTGCTTACGAATGTCAAGAAGTGGAGGGTTGTTGTCATGCTTCGGACTCGTTGCAGGGGGATCTGTGGAGAAGCGATGATGTACTCGAGGCAATCTGTCGTCTGACTCCCCTACTACTTAAGGCAGACCCGATGTGTTGAACCGTAAAGTCATCTGGTAGCTTGAGTTCGAAGATAGGTGAGATGTCTGCTTTCGTGAGGACCTTTCAGCGGAGGCTTAGGTGGGAAAAATACGGCAGATTTTACACCAGAGTATACTGTCTACGTCCGTTTCAATCTTTTCGATCCAGTGTTTCAAGAATCTGTGTTAGTTCGTGCAAGAGCGTGGTTTTTTCATTCTGACGTATAAAAGTCTCGGATCAAATGGGTTTTCGTTGACGCCCAAGGCCGGAAACGGTCTAGGAAATCTAATTTTGCATTGATGATGCTTCTACTTGCATCGAAAGGCATATTATGGTTTGACTGGTTGACGATAAGACTATCGATGTGGCTGCACTGGCAAGCTTGCTTAGAGATTCAGTAATTTGAGCTGAGTACACAAAATCTACATTTCTTTAGTATGGCAAAGTCTAAGCTCATCATCAAAATGAGATTAACTTATTAATCAGCACATTAACCATATGAACTCCGCGATATTTTATTCTGCTTCTCATATTCTTATTAAAACGCGGTACTGCTTCACGTTCTTTATAATGCTTCTCAACAGTCATATTCTGATGGCTAATATTGAACTACCTATCAGACAAATTATCGCTCCTGCGACTCCCGATAGTGTATCAACATCGACGTATTTCTTGCACGCTTACAACGATACAGTTGTCGTAATGCAAAGAATTTTTTCGCCGCATGCAATAACGAATCAGATATCCTTTTCAATGAATGCTGGAGTAACATGGACAAATCGTGAGGCAACTAATTCGTACGATTCATGCCAGTCAATTGGGATGTTGCCTAAATCAAATACTCTGATTAAATGTTATTTCGCATATGATTCTGGCGCTTTTAGGAACGTGGGTTATTTCGTACCGTCTAATAATAGTGGCTTTAGTTACGACGAAGAGCTGATCCAAATACCACAAAATGTAGCGGATGTACTTGCAACAGGAATTACTAATACTGTTATTTCGGGATTAGATCCTGTAAACATATTTCTTGAACATCGTGTCAGTAGCAGTGGACGTATTTTGGCTGATGGGTGGTTTCTGAGTCAAGATACAGGTCATTCTTTTATCCTCGTTAACATTCCTAGCGGAGTTGGTGGTGCGGGAGGACTGAAGAAGTTACTATACCCAGACGTAGAAATTAATGGTAGGTGGTTCGCACGAATTTCTGACAATTACGAGCCCGAAGTAAATTCTCAATTGTACTACACTACGGATTACGGCAATCAGTACTCTCTCATTGGCACAAATCAAAACGTATATCAGTTCGGCACGAGTATTGGGAGTAGCTTACAATGGCACATTGGCAAACCTCAGACAGAAAGTAGATTTGAGACGCTGAATCGCGCCTTTCCCACTCGCCAATTTGCTGCTCGTATAGTTGGCTACAAAATAATCTCAGGTTTAATAGAATCGCAGTCAGATACGTATTCGGTAATATTAGCAGATAGCGCGTTCCCTGATCTGAAGTATTCAGATACGTCGCATGTTATCAATTACGTCTCTTCAGGTACTTTAGAGAACAGCGATGAGACAGATAGCATTTATTGTGTCATTGTAAATTCTGCCACTGTCGACTCGGCCTACTTATCAACAGTTGATCTTAAACAGAGATTATGTGTTTGCAATGTTAATAGCAATGCCTGCGTTACCTTCACTTTGCCTGATTCTTGTGTCTTTCAATCGGTGTGGTATGATGAAAGCGCTGCTAAAGTGTATTTATTAGCTGTGGACAAGCAGTTTTATCAGACAGGCGCACTTCCAAAACATGAGACTATTTATGTCTCAGAAACACTTTCGACATCAGTTTCATATTCGCAGAATATATATAATGAGAGAAACAAAGCATCGCTCGTCTGCAGTCAATATTTATATATTCCACTAACTTCATTTTATAATCCTGATTCAATTGTCATGTATGACCGGCTTGGCAAGCGGTTACAGAAAGATGTTGATTTTTACGCAAAATATTCATCAAATCAATTGGTAGTATATCGTACTGATTGCACGGCACCAAGTATTTATTTGGTTACTATATCGCCAAGACACAGTATTTTATGGCTTTCGTATTAATTATCACTCTACAGTTGTTGTCACTGCGGTTTAAAACGGTAAGCTAGTCGAACCTTAAAAATCTAAATTCTGAACGTTTAGAGGCTACTGGAAAATCCGGTCCTTCTATCCCATCAAATCCGCCGCGGATAGATCCAGAACTTGACCGGTGAACGTGTCATAATTTGACTCGTGAAGTCCTGATGGTGCTGTAAGTTACTCGGCGGATCAATACGGTCACTCAAGACGGACACGATGAACCAACTGTCGTGGAAAAGTTGGGTCAAGGTGCACGGATTTTCCACGTTGTACGTTCACTTGGAAATGATATCAATATTGTCCGAATGTTCATTAAGGAGTAGAATATGACTGTGTTAAAATATATAGTTTTTATGACGTTTTCAGTCTTGGTATTCTCATGTACTGATAAGTCTACAAGTCCAGACAACTCCCACGTTATAATGTCAGAATCTAAGATTGGGACTAAGTGGTACTATGAGATAAATGATCATGCAAATAGTAATCAGCTTGACACAATGGTACTTACGCTATCCGCGATAGATACCTTAAATAACATGTTAGGGAAGGTCTGAACAAGCTCATCTTTTTTTCGCACAAAGCTGAACTTTGTGCGTGACACTTTTAATAGACCATT
>JBDHXF010000061.1:0-19655 GCA_039810585.1 Chlorobiota bacterium | reverse complement strand
TACAGGATTGTGCCGTAATGCTCAGCGTATCGCTTCCGGTGTTGTGTACTGACACAGTGGAATCGTGCGAGCTCTCGCATTCGCCCAAATCGGCGAAGTGCACGGTGCTGGTGAGAGTGGCCGATGGATTGGAAATCACGATAGGTACGAAGGCAGAGTCAACGCAATGCGTACTGTCGTTCGTCACCAGCACTTTGTAGATCGTAGTCTGCGTAGGCGTCACCGTTGGCTGCGCCACTGTTGTACTGCTGATGTTCTGAGCGGGTGACCAGGAGTAACGGCAGTTACGCTGCGCGGGAGTTCCAATAGTGATGCTCTTGCCACCACAGATAGTTGCTGTCGGACCTGCATCAGCGTGCGGCGGATCGAACACGCTCACGACTACAGAGCTGGTTGCGTTGCATCCGTGAGCGTCGGTAACGGTGACCGTGTAGGTAGTGGTTTTCGTCGGGTTTGCAACAGGGCTGACAATGTTTTTCGCACTCAGACTATCAGCCGGGCTCCAGGAGTAACTGAAGTTACCACCACCACCCCCTGCCAGGGCGTTGAGCTGCACCTTGCTCCCTCGACAGATGGAGCTGTTTGCACCGGCCGACACAGTGGGTAGCGCATAAATAGTGACCGCAAAGGTTGTGTCCTTGTAGCATCCCGTAGTGGGATTCATTTCTCGAATGGTTAGAAGGTCATAGCCGGATTTAGTCCAGTGCACGGTTAGCTTTGAGCTTCCACTCCCAAACACCGATGTCCCAAGGGTAGGTGTGGACCATGTAAACACGTTATGCACCGTATCGCTCACGCTGTAGTCTGCATACGCTCCCTCGCAAACAGCGCTCCCGTTTTTAGAGCTGATGACGGGTGAGGGGACGGTACAATCCCAAATCTTGGCGATATAGGCATCGCGCGAAATAGTATCGCCAAGAAATTGCCACGCTCCAGTGGTTGCCAAACCGAATCTGGATTGCGTATAGCCGCAGACAAAAATATTCGCGATACCGGAAGTTGCCACCCCTGTTGCATACTCATTTCTCGAACCGCCGTAATAGGTGCCCCATAATCGTATGCCGGAAGGGTTATACTTAATCACAAACTCATCGTCGGGTCCTGCATTGCTTGGTTGGAATGCCGCGGCTGTGCTAAGGTTGTCGGGGCTGGTAGTTGTGCCGCTGACAACAATATTACCGTAAGGATCCAGGCCGATAGTTCCCATACTTAACTCTCCTTGCCCACCGCCAACATAGGTTCCCCATGTTCGCGTACCGGTCGGGCTAAACTTTGCTAAGTAGTTATCGCTTAGACCGCCCGCCATAGTGGGCTGTTGGGTGCCCGATGTGCCCATCACCGAAGAGCTGCCGGTTGTGCCGTAGAAATAGATATTGCGCGATAGATCGCTAACAACAGCACTGCCAAAGTCGGTACCTGTACCGCCGTAGTACGTTGCCCACAATTTGGTCGTTCCGTCAGGGTCGGCCTTCAAAAGGAAAGCATCGGTGAAGCCGGTTCCGGCGCCATAGCTTTGTTGAAAAGCACCACTCGTCACAAGGCCGGATGTACTGGCGGTCTGACCGCACACGATGGTATTTCCATCTCTATCTGCACACACACCAAGCGCGGCGTCATCATCATTACCTCCCAAGTAACTTCCCCAGATACGATTGCCGTCCGTGCCGAACTTCGTCACATAGCCATCGGAGTTCAATGCTCCGCTCAGTATAGTTTGAAAGGCACCACTGCTTGCGATCTGGCTTCCACTTCCCTTTGTCGATCCGCACACGAGGATGTTGCCAAATGGATCAAAGCTGATACCGTAGGCCCAATCGACAAGGGTTGAGTAGCCGTAATAGGTGGACCAAATGCGTTGTCCCTCGGTACTAAATCTGGCTATGACCGACCCCGCAAAGCTTGTTTGATACGCACCGGGAGAGGCCATTCCGCTACTCTCGGTATGACCACAGATGTAGATGTTGGCAATGCCATCGCACACCACACCATCGGCGATATCGAAGGCCGGTTGACCGTAATATGTTCCCCACAAACGAACGCCGATGGGTGACATCTTTACTATAAACATGTCTGAGTTCTGCACACTGCTCACGGTAGTCTGGTATGCACCATCGGAAGCAATTCGAGTGATACTATTGCTCAAGCCCACCGTATAACTGTTACCAAAATTGTCTACGCAAATGGCGAAGGCTTCATCCAGAGAATCCCCGCCGTAGTAGGTTCCCCAATTCAGTGTTGGCGTTGGGTCGATGACGAGTGTTTTACCAGCGCAATGGCTCTTCTCAGACTCCAGTACGTGAAAGGATACTTGCATAGGCCCATCCAGAACGTAACGGACATCGAGTTCGTGAGCGTCTTCCTTGGTATAACTGGAGGGGATCGACTCTTGTATCGAACCTTGTGGCAATTGTATCACTAAGTGTCCCTTCTGCATAGCGAGCGACTGAGCTCCGTGGTAACGAAGTAGGATGTCATCTCTGTTTCCGCCAGGACGCACAACAAATTGGTACTCCACCTCACCATGCGCTCCGCCGAAGAACTCCAGATCAATGTGTGGCCATACATCGCAGTATCGAATGCGTTCAAAGTGTTTTATGGCGAGCACGCCGTTATCGGGAGTTCCGGTGGTGTAGAAGTTGTCAACGTCGGCAGCGGCTCCTATGGATTCCATCCGTGCATTCTGTCGAGCACCAACTAGCTCAACATCCACGCGTTGAAAATGTATGGTGGTTGGGGGCGGGATTTCGATACGACCGGTGGGATCAAAGCGTCGCACGTAGTTCTTTGGCAGTGAATCATACCAGTAACTATCGTAACTAAAACCATCGCGTCGCAGTTGAACATTCAAGCCGGGTTGGTGCGCCAGGTATAAAACGGCAGTGTTGGGTACGCCATCTTGATTCAGGATTTGTCCGCCATTACGCACGAACAAGGCCTTCTGCTGTGTGGACGCGAGCGCAGAGCCGTGTTTCGAACCCAATGCAACAAGAGAGTACTGACTAGCAGCCATCAAGAGCACTCCCAGTGCAACGTATCGGTACACGCGAATAATTCCGCGATGCGCTACAGATGTGTAATGCTGTTGTGATGTGGCGGACACCATGGTCACTCCGATATGCGACGGCAATGCAAAACACACCGTCCAAGTGGATGAATAATTCGTGCGGCGCAAAGCGCCACACGAATAAAAATCACATTGCGAACGATTAGGTTCGCTCAAACTGAGACTACCTACTTATTGGGTACGGGAGTGGAAACCGTGACTTCCACTGTACGACTATACATCCGTCCCTCCGGGATATTCTGATCGTACGGCACATGTTCTGTTTCAGCTCTGACCTCGGCAGTTGGGCCGAGTGACAACTCCTTGGCCATAGAACGCGCGCGTCCCAACGCCAACTGTACATTATTCTGTGCATCACCGCTTCGGTCGGCATAGCCGACTACGCTGATTTTGGAATCAGGACTGATGTGCTGTCTGATATAAGTCGTCAGTTCCTTATTACTCTCATGTATTGCCGAGGAGCGGATGTCGAATGTCATTAAGGCGAATCGCGAGATCTCTTCGTCGGCGGTATGCTGGCTGCGTTTTTGTTCGACGCTCAAGGAGTTCACAGCTACGCGCGACTGAGCCAAGAGTCCGCCAGACGCGCCCGACACGAGGTTGAAGCTTAGTGAATCGACGTGGTTAAAAAGACTACTCGAAACCGCAGAAGGCGGCCAATCCAGTTGAGCTATGCCGTTCGTAAAGTGTAGAGTCTCGAGCGTTACCGGGCCTTGCATGATGTCGATTCGTGCAGTGGCCAGTTCCGCAGCACTCATGTTTTGTAAACGAAAGCGAATCGCACTCGGCTGAACAACAACCATCGTGGCATTATTCTGCAAGGGAGCAAGAACAGCGGGGTCGTCGCAGTAGAGTTCCGCGCGCCGATTTTCTTCTGCGCCATCGGTAGTTGCGGTATTGGCGGCTTGTTCGGGTAGGTTTCGTTGTTCAATGTGAAGGCGACTTAAGGGGATATTCCACGCATTGTGCAAGTAGTCACGAACGGACTGCGCACGACGCTGCGATAGTGTTGTATTCGATTTTTCGACACCCACATCGGCATTGCAGCCCACGATGCGCAGCTGTGCATTTGGAGCAGCGAGCATGCGCTCGGCTACGATGTTGAGCAACTCGTGGTAGGCATTCATACGCTCGTCTGAGTGTAACTCAACGACGTGAAACGTGGCTACCGAGGCTGCATCCAGGAGATCGTAGCGGGAGGGAATCTGACTAGAATTCTCGTCAAAGAACACGTAGGGAAGCAAAGGCGTAGTGGGGAAGGATCGATATTCTTCAAAGCGAAGAACATTGAGAGCCGATTCCGTTCCGTTCGAATCAAGTGCTAGCACTTCAAGCTGCGGGCTTGGCGGCGTTGGTATAGAAGCTATACGCACATCGAGGGTGTCGTGTCGAACAAGGTGTTCAATTACCAGCGTTTCATCGTTGCCTTGTTCGCGACGCTCGGTGGAACTTTCCATACCTCTGCGCACTCCGGCGATGGGTGTGGAACTTGGGATACGAAGAGTATCGATATGTTCTTCACGGATATGTCGCTCAGGTATGGTCTTATGCCCCGACAGGGGAAAGTACAAACAGGCACCAAGTTGTACCTGGAAGATAATCCAGGGTGCGTCCGTTACTGCACTGGTTACCGTAACGCCGCCCCGCAGTTCGGGTGATAAAACGATGCTGCTGTCTTCACGCATTGGCAGATCGTAATGCAAACCCCCGCGAAGGCCGAGATTGAGTGTGTTGACATCAGGAATCGCTACGTTATCGTACACGTTGCGCGAACGCAGACCATTCTCGAAGGTTCCTGACGAAGGGGAGGTGATGAGTTCTTTTTGAGAAAAGTGCGGACTGAGATAGAATCCTGTGCATAAGCCTGAGGACAACCACATTCCGAAGGGAAATTGAAATTGATAGAGAAGCTCTAATTGAAGAGCGGGCAGTGTGCAGCTGACGCTATGTTCAACAGTGCCGGGCACGTTTCCGGCAAGGCTGAGTAACTCCTGGCGAACCAAGGTTCCATTGAACTGATTGTAGTCAGCGCGAACGATGAAGTCGGACTTTACACTGATAGGAAAGCGACCAATCAAGCCAAAGGCAATGCCGCCTCCACTTCCGCTTTCATAGGCCGGACAACACGAAGGCGTGCCAGGAAACGCACGAAAGTCCACCTGGTGGATATTCCGATTATAATCAAATGAGACGCCGATTCTCGATTGCGCTGAAAGTGTGAGCGTTGCGATGCAGAAAACAACAGCGAAGTACCCCGAAATACGCATAGTTGCTCGTCCAAGGTTGAAATAAAGTCTGTCCCCGTTTGCGCTCCATCAATTTAGGAACTTGCGCTTCGCCAACACGCTAATTCCTCCTTCAATTCTTAATTAATTCTCAGTCATGTGCCGCACTAGCAATACGACAACTTAGTGTGATTTTCACACCGGCGACGCTTTCATCCGCATGCCGGACGCGGCCTGTCAATGCCCGACTTCTCGCGAGCCGATGAGTTGAGTACATCCTGATCTGTGTACAGACATGCAAAGTCTATTGATTGTCGTCAATAATGGCCTTCGGGCTTGGTTTTCGATACCCTCCAAACGCCCCTTGTCGCTTTGATAAATACGGTAATTTTAGGTTGAATTCGTGAAACGGCAGTCGGCGGCGCACATTCACACTCAAGTCGAACGGTCACCGTAGCGGGATATTCTATGGCTACCGAAGGGAGTGCGTGGTTTGAGTTCAAACGGACTCAATTCCTTGACTGCACACAACGGCTCGTCCTCTGCTTGTACTTCCATTGCCTCGATGTCAACCGTACATGTAAAGTCAGATGCATGGCAATGGCAAGACCCTCATAACATCCTTTCGAATAACATCGCATGACGCCCGAAGACGTAGAGCACAGGCTGGAGACAGCACGACAAGCCGAAGACAGAGGTGATTTCGCATCTGTTGAGTTAGGTGTACGCGAGGTGCAGGCAGCTGAGCTATCAGAGTTGCAGCGCGCTGAAGTACAGCGACTGTTCGCCATGGTTTTCGCATCGCGAGGTGATCACGCGCAGGCTCATGAATTGCTGCAGAATGCTGAATCGATAGCGCATGCTCTCGGCGATATGCTTTCACTCGGACGGATTAGCGCGAGCATGGGCCTAGTCTATTTCAATCAATCCAACTACCCAAAGGCTCTCGAATACTACTCACACGCTCTTACACGATACGAAAAACTGGCAGAGAAATCCGGAATTGCCCGGGTACTGCAAAGCATTGGTCTCGTTCACCGATACCATTCCGACTACTCCAAGGCCTTAGAATATTACACGCAGGCTCTTTCGTTGTATGAAGAACTTGGACTGAGTTTTGGCATTGCCCGGGTGACAAACAACATCGGTTTAGTGTACAAGGATCTATCTGACTACGCCACAGCACTTGAGTACTACAACCGAGCGCTTGCTCTCTACGAAGCCGAAGACGAGAAATTCGGCGTAGCAAGCGTGATCAATGACATCGGCAATGTTTACCTGGCTCTCTCCGAGTATCCCGCAGCACTTGAGTATTATGCTACATCGCTTCGCCTATACGACGAACTGGGAACCGTGTCAGGCGTTGAAATGGTGCTCAACAACATTGGCCTTGTCTGCTTAAACCTTAGCGACTACCCCAAAGCGCTAGAGTACTTCACGCGGTCACTTGCTCTGCACGAAGATCTCGGCAAGAAATCCGGTATTGCAACCGTGATGAGTAACATTGCCAAAGTTCACTTTAATCTCGAAGATTTCCCCAAAGCACTTGAGTACTATGGCCGGGCACTGGACTTGCATGAAGAGCTGGGGGAGAAAATGAAGATTGCACGGGTGATTAGCAACATCGGTCTTGTCTACTACAATATTTCAGATCATCTCAAAGCGCTCGAGTACTACACCCGTGCTCTGGCTCTAGACGAGGAACTCGGAACGAAATATTCCATTGGAGTTATCACTGCAAACATTGGTTTGTTGTACGCAGATCCCTCCTTTAGTGGCTACGATGCGCGTAAAGCCGAACACTATCTGCTGTCTGCAGGTGCGACATTAGAGCAGGTTGGTTCAAAGAAAGAATTTCTCGAGAATTGTAAAGACCTTTCGGGGCTCTATGAAGCTGAAGGACGAGTCTCTGAAGCGCTGCAGTACTACAAGAAGTACCACGAACTGGAAAGAGAAGTCCTCAGCGAGGAAGCAAAGCAGAAAGCTGACGAAGTGGGCCGGCAACGCCTGGAAGCCGAGCGCGAAAAACAACGCGCCATCATCAAAGCACGCGACGAAGAGCGCATCGCATCTCAAGAAAGTCTGCTCAACCGTATGCTTCCTCCGAGCATCGCACAACGCCTGCTTAAGGGTGAACGTGTTGCAGATTACTATCGCGATATTTCTGTCCTCTTCGCCGACATCGTCGGCTTCACTCCCATTTCCGCCCAAATGCCCGCACACGTGGTCGTTAAGTTCCTCAACTATGTCTTCGGCGTCTTCGACTCGATCATGAAAGAACATGGCTGCGAGAAAATCAAAACTATCGGCGACGGCTACATGGCCGTTGCCGGTGCACCCATCGAATGCGCCGACCACGCCGAACGCATTGCCGCCGCAGCAATAGCCATGCAGCGAGATATACTCTTGCCCGACGACATTCGTGAGCACATCGAAGAGGGCACGGTCTTCAACATCCGCATAGGAATTCACGCCGGCTCCGCCGTCGGTGGGATTATTGGAGATGAACGCTTTGTCTTCGACGTGTACTCCGACGCCGTCAACATGGCTGCGCGCATGGAGCAGAGTTCAGAGCCGGGGAAGATCCACGTCAGCACCGACTTTGCCATGCACTTGCAAAACCGCATGAACCAGACCGGTGGTGAATCGCCGTTTAAACTTGTACGACGAGGTCAGGTGGAGATTAAAGGTAAGGGCGCAGTAAAAACCTATTGGTTGGAGCAGGCATGACATACGAAGAAGTGGAGCTTAAACTTTGTGCTGCACGTAAGGCAGTGGACAATGGCGATTACGCCGCTGCGGAGGATTCTGTGCGCGCAGCAGAGAATTCCGTGCAGACAGCGGATCACAAGGCGGAAGTGCTGCATCTATTGGGCGTTCTTGCGGTAGAGCGCGAAGAGTATACGCAAGCTCTCGAGCTGTTGCACAACGCTGAATCAATAGCTCGTGGCACTCAACAAAAAAGCATGATAGCCAGCATTTTTACGAGCATCGGCTTTGTGCACTGGAAACGCTCTGATTACTCCGAAGCACTCGAGAGCCATTCTCGTGCTCTGGCTCTATTCAAACAATTAGATGATAAGTCAGGTGTCGCTCGTGCAACAAACAACATCGGGAGTGTGTACCAGGGTCTTTCCGATTACCCCAAAGCACTCGAGCACTACACGCGTGCTCTTATCCTGCACGAAGAACTAGCAGAGAAATCTGGTGTTGCCTCGGTGACTGGCAACATGGGGAATGTTTACCTGAAACTTTCCGATTACTCCAAAGCACTCGAGTGCTACACGCGTGCCCTTGATCTGCACGAAGAGTTGGGAGAGAAATCTGGTATTGCCCGGGTAACGGGCAACATCGGCAATGTTTATCAGAACCTATCAGATTACCCTAGAGCACTGGAGTACTATGGGCGCTCTCTTTCTCTTCGTGAAGATTTGGGAGAAAAATCTGGAATTGCTCATGTGATAGGCAACCTCGGAATTGTCAGCGCAAACATTTCGGACAACAGCAAGGCGCTCGAGTACTTCGGGCGCGCACTTGTCCTCTACGAAGAACTGGAAGATAAAATCGGTACTGCCAGCGTAACTGGTAACATTGGGCTTGTTTACAAGAGGCTTAGTGATTTCTCCCAAGCACTCGAATACTACACTCGTGCGCTGTCACTATATCGAGAACTGGGCGCTAAACATGGTATTGCAAGGGTAACGGGCAACTTGGGGGCGTTGTACGCACATCATGAGAATGCCGGATATGATTCCACCTTAGCTGTAGAGTATTTATCTGCTGCCTCAGCAATGTTTGAACAGATAGGAGCCAAGGCAGATCTTTTTGACTGCCATAAAGACCTGGCAGATCTTTATGAACATGAAGGACAGCTAACAAAAGCTTTGTTGCACTACAAGAAGTATCACGAACTCAAGGAAGAAGTCCTCAGCGAAGAATCAAAGAAGAAAGCAGAACAGATAGACTACCAACGCAAAGAAGCCGAAAGGGAAAATCAGAGAGCAATTCTGAAAGCACGCGATGAAGAACGCATCAGTTCTCAGGAAGGCCTACTCAACCGCATGCTTCCTCCAAGCATCTCGCAACGTCTACTCAAAGGCGAGCGAGTTGCTGATTATTATCGAGACATCTCGATTCTCTTTGCCGACATTGTCGGATTCACTCCCATTGCCTCACGTATGCCGGCCAAGGCGGTATTGGCTTTTCTCAACCATGTGTTTGGTGAGTTCGATGCTATTATGGAGAAGAATGGCTGTCAGAAGATTAAGACCATGGGCGATGGCTACATGGCCGTCTGCGGTGCACCATTAACCTGTGAGGATCACGCCGAGCGGTTGGCGAGTGCAGCCTTGGAGCTGATGAACGGCATTGAACTGTCTGAGGAGATACGTCGTACGCTGCCGAAGGACAGCGCTTTTCATCTTCGCATCGGCTTGCATCTCGGTCCTGCCTTTGCCGGCATCGTAGGTGAAAAGGGCTTTGTGTACGATGTATATTCTGACGCGGTGAATTTGGCGGCTCGCATGGAATCGAGCGGCGAAGCCGGACGCATTCATTGTAGTTCCGACTTCGCATACCACCTGCAAAACCGTGATGAAAGTTTCGCATTGATAGAACGTGGTGAAGTTGAGATTAAGGGGAAGGGAAGCATGCGCACATATTTTTTGGAGAAGCGTCATGACACGAACCGAACTACAAACAACACTGATTGAAGCAGAATCCTTTGTTAACGCGGGTCGCGCTGATGAAGCTGAGGTCCTGTTAACAGAGGTTCTCTCCCATCTCGATACTGAAGCAGCTCCACCGCTACTTCATGCGGCTCCAGGTACCCCAGCAGAACAACTCGCGTCACACTCTCCCTCCGTACAGCAACTGCACGCTCGCGCACTTCATTTAGCAGGGACAATTGCCTGGCGAAGAGGAGACTACACACGCTCGCTCGAGCGCTGCTCAGAAGCGCTAGCCGTGTACGAGAGCCTTGGTGACCAACACGAAGCAGCCAGAACGAAACGATCGATGGGAACAGTCTACGTCCATCAATCGGATTTTGCAAAAGCGTTGGAGTTGTATTCGGAAGCCTTGAATGTATTTGAGGACAACAAGAGCGACGTCGATCTTGCCGGAACGCTGTGTAACATGGGAATTATTTATGCGGACCTGTCGGACTTTCCCCAAGCCTTTGAGTACTACCACCGCGCCCTCTTTCACGCTGAGCGAGGCGGGAATGCCACGTTTGCTGCGAACATTGTCACAAATATCGGTGGGGTGTTTCAAGACCTCGCTGACTATCCGAAGGCCATAGAATACTTCGAGCGAGCACTTGAACTTTACCGAGGTCTTGGAAATCGCGTCGGCATTTCGATAACCTTATGCAATGTCGGTCTACTCTATGAATCGCTCAAGGATCACGACAATGCACTGGCGAACCTCGAGCAAGCATTGGCCATCGATCTGGAACTCGGTAATGAAGACGGATCAGCACGTCTCTACGGAAATATCGGAATGGTCTACTACAGTCGTGAAGATTATCAGCAAGCCTTAGAGTATTTCGTAAAATCGCTGGATGCCAATACCCGACTTTCAAACAAACGTGGATGCGTTATCAATCTGAACAACATCGGAAACGTACACCGAGAACGCAAGGACTTTGAACGCGCCGAGGAGTACTATTGCAAAGCACTAGAGATTGCGGAAGCAATCGGTTTGAAGAATAGTCGGGCTGAATGGTTAAAAAATATGACCAGCATTTACGTCGCACGTGGCTTCTCCATCGTAGATAACAACAAGGCATTGCAGTATCTCATCGAGGCAAGAGATCTGTATCAGGAATTGGGAGTGCTCAATAAGGAAGCTGCCGTACTAAAACACCTTGCCATGTACGCGGAACTCCATCAACAATGGCAGGATGCAAACCACTATCACAAGCAGTACTACGAATTGGAACGAAGTGTGCAATCAGAAGAGGCATTAAAGCAGGCGAGCTTGCTGGATCATCGCCGAAAAATCGAAGATGCGGAGAGGAATCGTCAGATCAATCTCGCTCGATTCCAGGAGCAAGAGAAGATTCTGCACAATATTCTTCCCGCTCAAATTGCCCATCGCATGATTTCCGGAGAGCAGACTATTGCAGACTTCTATCCCTCCGTGTCGGTGTTTTTCTCCGATATCGTCGGTTTCACCAAACTCTCGCAAAAAGTGAGCGCCGCTGAACTCGTCGATCTCCTGAATGATATTTTTAGTCAGTTCGACCGCTTGGCAATTAAACACGGTCTGGAGAAAATCAAGACTATTGGAGATTCCTACATGGCTGTGTGCGGAGTCCCCACTCCTGTGGATGACCATGCGCAAAGGGCGGCGCTCTTCGCTCTTGATGTGACGGAGTTGATTGATGACTATCGCTCCAAGCTTAAGGAGAGGATCGACATTCGTATTGGCTTGCATAGCGGTTCGGTTGTTGCCGGTGTTATCGGAGAAAGCAAGTTTGCCTACGACCTATGGGGTGATGCAGTTAATACCGCCAGTAGGATGGAATCGCACGGTGAACAAGGACGCATTCATTGTAGTGAGGAGTTTGCGCTCTTGTTAGGTAAAGACGAAGGCAGGTTTAGATTTGAAGACCGAGGAGAGATCGAGATTAAAGGAAAGGGAATGATGCGGACCTACTTCTTAGGTTTGCGCTGACCCCGCCTGTGAGTTCACAATAAGCGACAGTCCAAGTAACGTTTGCGACACACAAAAGAGTCTCAGTACTGAATGAGAAAACTTCCATTGATGTACTGACTCTATACATGGTGTTCGTAATTGAGTAGATCTGTGGCCTTCGTCCACACCTGGCTTGGCATAGTGATGGACACAGGTCTTGTTTAATAGCAAAGGGTGCAACGAAATCTTGAAGGTAGGAATGAGCATGACAGCAGAAGACATCAATAGGACACTCAACGAAGCACTGTTAGCAGAACGAGCGAGTGATTATTCCGAAACTGAGAAACTAGCGTCGGTGGTGCTGTCGGCAAGGCCCACAGAGAAGCAGAGAGCTGAAGCATTGAGATTGAAAGGGAATGTAGCATGGCGCCATGCCGACTACTCTCAGGCGCAAGAATTGTACAGTGTTGCACGAGAGATTCTAGAAAAGTTAGGCGATCAAAGAGCGATGGCGCAAGTTTTCGCTGGCTTTGGCAATGTGTACGCGTCACTGGCCCAATACACCACAGCACTAGATTACTATTATCGCGCACGTAGCATTGTGGAGGAGTTGGAAGACACCTCCGGTATCGCCAACCTCACGAACAGCATTGGTAATGTTCTGACAAATCAATCCAAGTACATCGACGCATTGGAGTGTCACCAAAAGGCTCTGAGCTTGTACGAACAGATAAGCGAAGCACACGGTAAGGCAAGGGTCTTACTCAACATTGGCAACGTGTACTTCAGAGTCTCGGAGCAATCAAAAGCCCTGGAATACTATCACCGATCACTCACACTCTACACCGAACTTGGAGATAAGATCAGTGCTTCTGACGCGATATTCAATATTGGAAGTGTGTATGGTTTTCTTGGCGAGCACGCCAAGACTCTCGAATACTATAGCCAGGCTCTGAGTGTGAATGAAGAGTTGGGAAGAAAGTCACAACTCGCGTTTGTCAACTCAAGCATTGGAAAAGTGTTACAACGCATGACGGATTACACACAGGCACTCGAGTTTCAATCCAAAGCCTTAGGGGTGTACGAGGAAATTGGCGACAAGTTGGGAATGGCCGCAGTCAATAACAGTATCGCAGTTGTGTTCAGCGAACAGGCGCTCTATCCACAAGCGCAAAAGTACTTTAACAGAGCCCTGAGTCTGTACGAGGAGCTGAGCATGAGGGAAGGAATTGCTCTTGTTCGAGGTAACCTTGGTAAATGGCATGCAGACCCCAAAAACCCGGAACGTGATGTCGTTAAAGCAGAAAGTCTTTTACTCGAGGCTCTTGCAGTAAATGAAGAAATCGGTGTGAAATTCCTGCAAAGCGAAGGACACAAAGATCTGGCCGAGATGTACGAAGGTTTGGAAGAATGGAAAAAATCTCTAGAGCATTTCAAGAAACACACCGAACTACAAGCACTGACATCTGCCGATGAAGCAAAGAAGAAAGCCGATCGATTGGAATTCGAACGTCAAGAGGCAGATCGAGAAAATCGAAGAGCAATGGCTAAAGCTGCGGCAGATGCTGAGTTGCGAGGCACGCAGTCACTTCTCTATCGCGTACTGCCTCAAAGTATAGCCACAAGATTAATTCGTGGCGATTCCGTCGCCGACTACTACGAGAGAGTTTCCATCCTCTTCGCCGACATCGTCGGCTTCACTCCCATCTCCGCCCAAATGCCCGCGCATGTGGTCGTGAAGTTCCTCAACCACGTCTTCGGCACCTTCGACGCCATCATGAAAGAACACGGTTGCGAGAAAATCAAAACCATCGGCGACGGCTACATGGCCGTTGCCGGTGCACCGGTTGAATGCGCAGATCACGCAGAACGCATTGCTGCAGCCGCATTAGCGATGCAGCGCGACATCTTGCTACCGGACGACATCCGCGAGCACATCGAAGAGGGCACGGTCTTCAATATCCGCATTGGCATTCACGTCGGCTCCGCCGTCGGTGGGATTATTGGCGATGAACGTTTTGTGTTCGACGTCTACTCCGACGCCGTCAACATGGCTGCTCGCATGGAGCAAAGCTCAGAGCCGGGGAAGATCCACGTTAGCACCGATTTTGCCATGCACTTGCAGAACAGGATAAACCAGACCGGTGGTGAATCGCCGTTTAAACTTGTACGACGAGGTCAGGTGGAGATTAAAGGTAAGGGCGCAGTAAAAACCTATTGGTTGGAGCAGGTATGACACAGGAAGAAGTGGAGCTTAAGCTTGAGGCAGCACGCGAGGCGGAGGACAGGGGAGACTACACCGTTATTGAGACGATCGTGGATGAAGCAGTATCCTGCGAACTTTCCGAATTGCAGAATGCGGAAGTCCTTCGTTTACTGGGAATCGTTACATTAAAGCGCGGTGACTCAGAGCTAGCTATTGAGAGGCTGCAGAGCGCAGAGTTCATGGCTGAACATCTCGAGGACCGCAGGCTGATAGCTCGAATAAGTTCAAGCATTGGCTCATTGCATTTCAAACATTCTGCTTACACTGAAGCACTCGTTTATTTCGAGCGCAGCTTAGCACTACATGAAGAACTAGGCGATAAGCCCAGCGTTGCCCGAGCTGCAAACAACGTGGGACTTGTATATCGAGTTCTTTCCAATTACACTAAGGCCGTCGAGTATTTCCTAATCGCGCTTTCCATTTTTGAAGAAATGGAAGAGAAGTCTGGCATCGCACTAGCAACAAGTAATATAGGGATTGTATACCGGCATCTAGCAGAGTATTCTAAAGCACTGGAGTATCTGGAGGGCGCACTTGCACTATTCGAAGAGCTCGGGGAGCACTCTCGTGCAGCAGCGGTTACGACTTCAATTGGTTCGGTTTACCGGAATCTTTCAGATTACTACAGCGCACTTAAGTTTTTTGATCGAGCACTTTTGCTATCAGAAGAACTGGGTGAGAAATCCAATATTGCAGTGGTGATAGGTAACATAGGGAATGTATACGGCATTCTTTCTGACTATCAAAAAGCTCTCGAGTACTTCACGCGTGCACTTGCCCTGCATGAAGAACTTGGCGAGAAGTCAGGATATGCGCTGGTGATGGGACGGCTCGGTAATGTTTACCTGAATCTTTCAGACTACTCAAAGGCGCTGGAGTGCTACGAGCGTGCACTTTTCATGCACCAAGAACTGCGTGAGAAATCGGGGACTGCACTAATTATTAATTGTATCGGAATTGTCTACGGAAAACTACTCGATTACGCAAAGGCACTCGAGAATTACAAACACGCTCTTGCCCTTTATGAAGGACTAGGCGAGAAATATGGAATTGCAGTAGTGACAGGTTGCATCGGTGAATTGTATGCAACCCCCGAGTACAGCGGCTACAATGCTGTGAAAGCAGAAGAGTGTTTAACGATGGCTGTATCGATGTTTGAGGAGATCGGAACAAAGAAAGATCTGTATGATTCGCACAAAATTATTTCTAAGTTTTATGAACATGAGGGAAATATAGAAAACGCATTTCAGCATTACAAGCGATATCACGAATTAGAGAAAGAAGTATTCAGCGAGGATGCGAAAAAGAAGGCAGAGCAACTAGACTATCAACGTAAGGAAGCGGAACGCGAAAAACAACGAGCAGTAATCAAAGCTCGCGACGAAGAACGAATCGCTTCTCAAGAAGGTCTGCTCAATCGCATTCTTCCCCCAAGCATCGCTCAGCGCTTACTCAAAGGCGAACGGGTCGCAGACTATTACCGTGACATTTCCATCCTCTTTGCCGACATAGTCGGCTTCACTCCCATTTCCGCCCAAATGCCCGCACACGTGGTCGTTAAGTTCCTCAACTACGTCTTCGGCGTCTTCGACTCGATCATGAAAGAACATGGCTGCGAGAAAATCAAAACCATCGGCGATGGCTATATGGCTGTTTCCGGCGCACCCATCGAATGCGCCGACCACGCCGAACGTATTGCCGCCGCAGCAATAGCCATGCAACGCGACATTTTACTTCCTGATGACATTCGCGAACATATCGAAGAGGGAACGGTCTTCAACATCCGCATTGGCATTCACGCCGGCTCCGCCGTCGGTGGGATTATTGGCGATGAGCGCTTTGTCTTCGACGTCTACTCCGACGCCGTGAACTTTGCCGCGCGCATGGAGCAGAGTTCGGAGCCGGGCAAAATCCACGTAAGTACCGACTTTGCCATGCACTTGCAAAACCGGATGAATCAGACGGGCGGCGAATCACCCTTTAAGCTTGTACGACGAGGTCAGGTAGAGATCAAAGGCAAAGGCGCAGTAAAAACTTATTGGCTGGAGCAGGTATGACGCATGATGAGATAGAGCAAAAACTAAAGGCAGCGCTCGAGGCAGTGCAATCCGACGATTACAAAGAGCTCGAGCGATTAGTTGATGATGTAAGTAATGCGGATTTAACTGACCTACAGCGTATCGAGGCGATACGCATTCGCGGGCTCTTAGAAGAGCATCGTGACAACTACACTCAGGCACTAAACCTACACATGGAAGCGCTATCCATCGCAGAGGCCGTGCACGACAAGAGTCTGATTGCCCGTTTGACCAACAACGTTGGTATTGCTCACCACAATCTTGGTGACCATGCTCAAGCTCTTGAGCATTACAACAGAGCGCTTCGTCTTCGAGAAGAACTTGGAGATAGGCTCAACGCCGCTAAAATCCATACCAACATTGGAGGCATATACAGTTTTTATGGTGATTATCCGAAAGCGATGCAACACTTCGGTATTGCACTTGCCGAATTTGAGACATGTGGTGATCGAGCTAGCATAGCAACGACTGTCAACAATATCGGAATCCTGCACGTTGAACAGGCTCATTACAAAGATGCACTTGAATGCTATAACAGAGCTCTCGATATCAATCAAGAGTTGGGAAGAAAATCAGGTCTAGCCAATCAGCTCACAAACATTGGCAATGTTTACCAGTGCCTAGCTGACTATTCGAAGGCACTGGACAGTTACGCAAAGGCACTTGAAATTCATGAGGATCTTGCCGAGTTGTCAAGAGTCGCCAGTGTTAACATGAACATGGGTATCGTTTTCTCAGAGATTTCTGACTACACATCATCGCTCAAGTACTTTAGTCGCGCGCTAGCAATTAGTGATGAACTAGGAGATCAACACGCTATTGCCGTTACGAAGTGCAACCTTGCTTCTGTCCATAAAATACTGGGCAACATAACCCTCGCACTCGAGTATTATCATAATTCTGCGTCCTTTTTTGACCAGTGCGGAGATAAAAGAAGTTTATCGAGGGTCTTGGGACAAATTGGTACAGCGTATCAGTCAATTGAGGATTCTACCAAAGCTCTTGAATATCTTCATCGATCGCTTGATTTGCACATACACCTCGGTCAAAAATTTGACGAAGCGATTGCTGCGAACAACCTTGGGAATCTTTATGTGATGCTGTCGGACTATACAAAAGCCATGGAGTACTACAACCGAGCTTTAGAGATAGACAAAGGGCTTGGTGCAAAGTCCGGTGTAGCCTCGACGACGCTCAATCTCGGCGAATTGTTCACTATGAAGGAGTTCGCTGGTTATAGCGTGGAGTCGGCAAAGGAATTCATATTGTCGGCACTCTCACTGTATGAAGAGATAGGCGAAAAACAAGGGCAATCTCAATGTCACGAGGCACTCGCAGAACTTCACGCGAACGATAAAAATTGGGAGCAAGCATATCAGCATTTCGCCACGTTTCACGTGATGGAGAAAGAGATCATGAGCGAGGAGACTACCCGCACGGCGAATAAGATAGAGGTAGAACGCAATGAAGCGGAACGCGAGAAGCAACGTACCATAGCAAAGGCTGAAATGGAATCACGAATGCATGAAAGAGAGTCACTCCTGAAGAGAGTCTTTCCGGAAAGCATTGCTCAACGCCTGATGAACGGCGAGAGAATCGCCGATTACTTTCCACATCTTTCCATCCTTTTCGCCGACATCGTCGGCTTCACTCCCATCTCCTCGCAAATGCCCGCACACGTGGTTGTCAAATTCTTGAACCATGTCTTCGGTGTCTTCGACTCGATCATGAAAGAACACGGCTGCGAGAAAATCAAAACCATCGGCGATGGCTACATTGCCGTTGCCGGTGCACCGGTTGAATGCGCAGATCACGCGGAGCGCATTGCTGCAGCGGCGCTGGCAATGCAGCGGGATATTTTGCTTCCCGACGATATCCGCGAACACATCGAAGAGGGCACGGTCTTCAACATCCGCATTGGCATTCACGTCGGCTCCGCCGTCGGTGGGATAATTGGCGATGAGCGCTTTGTCTTCGACGTCTATTCCGACGCCGTCAACTTTGCCGCTCGCATGGAGCAGAGCTCAGAGCCGGGGAAGATCCACGTTAGCACCGATTTTGCCATGCACTTGCAGAACCGCATAAACCAGATTGGTGGATCATCACCCTTCAAACTTGTACGACGAGGTCAAATAGAGATCAAAGGCAAAGGCGCAGTAAAAACCTATTGGCTGGAGCAGGCATGACACAGGAAGACGTAGAGCTCAGACTCGAGGCAGCGCGTGCAGCGGAAATGAAAAGCGATTATGCTACCGTTGAGTTGCTCGTACACGAGGCGGAGATTTCCGCTCAGACTGAGTTGCAGAAAGCTGAAGTGCTGCGTCTCATGGGACTGGTTGCATCGGAGAACGGAGATTTTACTCGGGCTCTCGAACTGTTGCAGAGCGCAGAGTCAATGACCGATAGTGCTACAGACAAAATTGCCGTAGCCCGCATACAGACAAGCATTGGTCATGTGCACTGGAAACGCTCCGAGTATTCCGAAGCCCTCGAGTGGCATTCTCGCGCGCTTGCCTTGTTCGAAGAAGGTGACGAGAAGTCGGGGGTCGCCTTTGCGACAAAGAGCATGGGAAACGTCTACTTTAACCTGAGGAACTACCCCAAAGCCCTCGAGTGCTACGAGCGAGCTCTTGCACTCTTCAAAGTACTGGGAGAGAAATCCGGTATGGCTGTCGTGGCGAACAACATTGGTTTAGTCAATAATAGACTTTCCATGTATCCAAATGCCTTAGAGTATTTCACGTTGGCTCTTCGTATGCACGAAGAACTCGACGAGAAGTCAGGCATTGCCCGCGTGATGGGTAACATGGGCATTGTGTATAAGCGACTTTCCGACTTCCCCAAAACACTGGAGTGCTATTCCCGATCTCTTGATCTGCACACTGAACTGGGTCAGAAGTCGGGTATAGCGACGATGACGGACAACATCGGGATGGTCTATAATGAACTCTCAGACTACCCCAAAGCAATCGAATATTTTACACGCGCTCTTGCATTGCAACAAGAGCTGGGAGACAAAGCTGGTATTGCAAAAGTGATTGGCAATATTGGCATTGCATATTCGAATCTTTGTGATTACCCTATTGCACTCGACTATTACGCACAAGCTCTATCCTTGTACAAAGAAACAGGGCAGAAGTCTGCTATTGCAAGTGTATTCTGCAATATTGGCAACGTTTACAACGATCTCTCAAATTTTCCCAAGGCACTAGAAGCTTTCGTGAGTGCTCTTGAGCTTTACGAAGAATTGGGTGAGAAATCCGGCATTGCCCTGATGATAGGTAACATTGGGATTGTCTATGCCAGTAGTGTCCTAAATGTTTTCTGCAAAATCTAGCTGAATTTGCAGTTTTTGGGCATTTTCTTCTGCCATGTAATCT
>JBDHXF010000060.1:0-20195 GCA_039810585.1 Chlorobiota bacterium | reverse complement strand
CAGTTACGTATCAAACAACAAACAACACCGGCTCTACCTATGCTTGGAACATCGTTTCCGGTACAGGGTCATTCGTTCCGCTGAATACCTATTCCGTCACAGGATCGTGGTCATCAATCGGCGCGGCTTCGATTCGTGTTGTTGAAACAAACTCCAACGGATGTTCACAAGAGAATATCCTGACGGTGAATGTGACAACCGCACCGACGCCAACAATTACCGCTACTCCGTCCACTTCACCTGTTTGCGGTGGTTCGACGGTAACCTATTCAACAACCGCATCAGGCACGTCCTACAATTGGGTTGTTGGAAGTGGTGGAACATTGGTTTCCGGTCAAGGTTCGAACTCGATCGTTGTTAGCTGGGCAAATGCAACTCCGGATGTTGCCTATACCTCTAGCGTTAACCTCACGGTTAACAATGGTGGTTGTACAGGTTCAACCAGCATGCCGATCACTGTTAATCCGAAGGCTAACCCGACGATTACAGGTGATGCTGCACGCTGCTCCGGTCAATCAGGTACCTACTCGACACCGTTTGTGGTTTCCGGTCGTTCATATAACTGGACAATCAGTAATCTGCCTCCGGGTATGACCTACACCCCACAAAGTGGTACGAATCTCACGTCGATCAACGTCAACTGGGTGAATACAGGTTCAACACCAGTCGTAGCAACAGTTCAAGTAGTAGAAGCTCCGTCGAACAGTGGTAATACCTGTACGGGTACTTCGACATTCGACGTCACAGTTAATCCGCTGCCTTCTGTTACAATCACGGGTCCGAACCAAGTTTGTCAAAACACAACGGTCAGCTACACAGCAACACCAACCCAAACCGGTTTGGCTTATGCTTGGAATGTCACCGGTGCGAATAGCTTCTCTGGTCAAGGCACGGCGACAATCAGTGTTGACTGGGGTGCTACCAACGGCACAATCCAATTGACCGTTACAAATACAGCAACCGGTTGTACAAACGCTGCCAGCAATAACAACATGGCAGTAACCGTAACACCGACACCAACACCGGGTATTGCAACACCTCCGGGTACCGTTGCATGTGCCGGCTCTACCGTTACCTATAGCGTCTTGAATCCATCAAGTAGCTTCACCTATACCTGGAGCAACACCGGAGCAGTATCTGCAGGTGCGAACACAGGTAACAGTTATCAAGTAACGTGGTCAAACACACCGGGTAGTGGTAGCATTACGCTGACTGCAACAACAACCGGTGGTGTAACCTGCGTAGGTAGCACAACACGTGATATTACCATTGCTCCAAACCCGGCTCCATCGATCGATGGTCAAACCGCTGTTTGTCCGAATATGGATATCACCTATACCACGCCATTTGTTGCAAATGATACCTACTCATGGTCTATTCCATCCGGCACTTATGTGATCACCGGCGGTAGCTTGACAGGTAACACGGTAACGGTTCGTTGGAACAATCCTTCGCCGTCAACGGCAACACGCATCGTTACGGTAACGGAGACGTCACCGAACAACTGTGTTGGTACAGCAACGGTAACAGTGACGGTTAACCCGGCACCGACACCAACAGTTTCCGGAAACACCAATGTTTGCGGATACCTTGCCAACTATGATGGTGTTTCGATCAACAATACCGAAACGTACACAGTCACCAATCCGGTGAATAACCAGAGCACCTTTGTGTGGACACTGCCTAACGGTGGTGGTAGCTTCGTCTCTTCTTCACAAGGTGTGAACGTGACAAGTGTGACAGTACAATGGAATGAACCGACGGCTTCGGCTTCTGTAACTCGCGTCCTGCGCGTTCAAGAAACGACCAACTCAATTCCGAACTGTACCGGTCAAACTGACGTTAACGTCCAAGTCAACTGGAATCCGAAACCAAGTATCAGCGGAAGCCGCGCAGTGTGCAGCAACTCGCAATACTCGGCTAACAGCACCAGTGCTCAGATGTACAACTCCTACACCTACTCAACACCAGGTTTGAATCAAACGATCAATCCTCCGGCAAGTAGCTACGTATGGGATGTTCGCGACGTCAACAACGTTTCGATTCTTACCTCGAATCCGGCTACACCTAATCCGGGTGCTCGCATCACGGGTAGTGGTAACCAAGTTCAAGTTGAGTACTTCAACCCGACCAATGCTCCGGTGACCATGGTTCTTCGCGTCACGGAAACGATTCCGTACACGAACAGCTTACTCAGCCCATCGGTGAAGTCATGTCCGATTACCGACACCTTCCGCATAACGGTTAATCCGCTGCCGAAACCGGTTATCGCTCCGGCTCCGACGGATGTCTGCGGTCGTAGCACGGCTACCTATGCAGTAACGGGTGACGCTAACAGTACCTTTAACTGGACTGTTGGAACAGGCACAATCGTTGGTGCATCGAATGCTAACAACGTCACGATCACATGGAATGATGTAACGACCGACAACACTGGTGGCTACGTTCAGGTTTCTCAAACCTTCAACGCTACCGGCTGTTCGACTACCGTACGTCAGAATGTAAACGTCGATGTAACACCGACGCCGGTTATCACAGGACCTACTGTTCTTTGCCAAGGCACAAGCAATGGCACGAACATTGGTAACTATGCAGTTCAATCAGTATTGCCGAACCGCGCATACCTGTGGTCAATTGATGCTCCTACAAGTGGTCCGGTTACCGTTACCGGTGGACCGAATAACTTGTCGATCTATCAAATCACGGTTAATGGCAATACAAACGTTCCGGTAACATGCGTTATTCGCTTGCGTGAAACGTCAACGGCAGCAACCAACAATGGTGGCACCGGCGGAGTTCCTTGCGCTGCAGAAACCACATATACTGTAACGTTGAACCCGAATCCGACACCGGTTATCACCAGCTCTACAGGCGGCTTGAATGTCAACGGAGTTTGTGCTAACTCAACGCACACCTACTCAACACAGTTCAATACAGGTAATACCTATTTGTGGACTGTCGTCGGTGGTAGCATCGTTGGTGCTTCGACAAGCAACAGCGTTGTCATCAACTGGGGCGCAGCAGGTGCCGGTAGTATCTCGGTTCACGAACAAGTTGGCACCAATGGTTGCTATACCGACGTGACCAATCCTATCACGATTCGTCCATTGCCGAATCCGGATCTTACCAACCAAACCGGTGGTGTGAACAACCCATCAGTTTGTGCTCTGTCGACAACAACCTATACTACGCCTCTGGTTTCCGGTGATAGCTATGTATGGGCTGTGACAGGTGGTACGATTACAGCAGGTCAAAACACCAATACAATCAACGTAACATGGGGCGGCGCCGGTACCGGTTCCGTCATGGTTACAGAAACAACTCCGGTTACCCTTGGTGCATGTACCGCATCGCGTACACTGCCGATAACGATCAATCCGTTACCGACACCGAGCATCCAAGGTCCTCCTGCACCTCCGGTTTGCGTGAACTCCACTCAAACCTATACGACGGCTAACATCGCAGGTCACACCTACGTATGGGGTCCGATCGTTGGTGGTAATATCGTCGGTGCTAACAACACGAATACAGTAAACATTACCTGGAATACCGTTGGTAACGGAACCGTCAACGTTACGGAAACGATTACTGCCACGGGCTGCTCTGCCTCGGCTAGCCGCACCATTCCGGTTAATGCTCTGCCAATCGTAACAATCACACCGAGCAACAACACGAACTTGTGTGCTGGTCAATCAGTGACACTCGCCGCTACAGATGGCTTCGCAAGCTATACATGGAGCACGGGTGAAACCACACCGCGCATCACAGTTCGCCAAGCCGGTACCTACAGTGTAACGGTCATCGATCAAAACGGTTGTCAAAACACCTCAGCTCCGATCTCTGTAACGCTCTCGAGCTTTACGAAGCCAACGGTTGATATTAGTGGTGGCATTGACTTCTGCGAAGGCGATAGCCGCACATTGACAGCTACACCGCATGGTGGAACACCAATCTCTTATCGTTGGAACACAGGTGAAACAACACAGTCTATCAATGTCACCAAGTCCGGTGTCTACAACTGTGAAATCACCTACAGTGCTACCTGTAAGATCTTGTCTGATGATATTATCATCACCGTTTCTCCGAAACCTTCTGCTTCGATCACAGCAAACGGTCCGTTGACCTTCTGCGAAGGTGGAAGCGTAACATTGGATGCAGGTGCAGGATTTGTACAGTATGAGTGGATGAACGGTTCTACTCCGGTTGGAAACGGTAGAACGTTGAAGGTCACGACATCCGGTACCTATATGGTTACGGTTACCAACGCCGGTGGTTGTACAGCAAGTGTTGACACCATCGTTAAGGTCAATCCGACACCGGTTGTTACGATCCTTGCTCAACCTGATACCAACGGTGTTTGCCAAGGCGACAGCGTGGTTCTTAACGCAGGTCCTGGCTTCAAGACATACAACTGGTCCAGCGGCGAAACAACACAAAGTATCGTCGTGAAGACAAGCGGAACCTTCTCAGTGACAGTGACAGACACGAACGACTGTCCGGGTCAATCGCCGTCCAAGAAGGTGACTGTATTCCAAACACCAGGCAAACCAGGTCTGACACGTCAACAAAACTCGTTGAATTTGGACACGACAGGTAAGGGCTATACTACCATTCAATGGTACCGTAATGGTTCCATTATCAGTGGCGCTACCTCCGCGTCGTACCCATTGACAGATACTGGCTACTATCAAGTTCGTATCACTGATGCTAACTTCTGCTCGTCGATCTCAGACTCTCTGCATATCGACTTGTTGATTGGCGTCGCCGATCCAATTATCCCGGATCAGAACATCAGTCTGTATCCGAATCCGACCAACGGCAACTTGAATATTCGCTTCACACTTGACAATGCGATGAATGCTGCTCAACTGAGCGTTCGCAATCTCATTGGCACCGAAGTGATGAGTTCATCGTTTAACGAGATGAATGCCGGAGATAACTTCCGGACCGTCGATATGTCACACCTACCAAATGGTATGTATATCGTCGAGATCACCTTGCCGAACGGTCACCGCTTACTGGCACGCATCACAAAGGTTGACTAATCGTCTTCCGTGATTCGTAGAAATCAAAGGGCAGAGCGTTTTACGCTCTGCCCTTTTTATATTTTTGTAGCCGAATTAGACAGTATTCTCCATGATGGCTTCGACAATTACCATAGGCCGGTCAATCTTTCTGAGCGCGGTGCTTGTAACCGCGTTCCTGCTTGTGCTGGACGGTTGTCATCATGAGGAGAATGCCTTGGAAAGGGAAGAGCGACTCAAAAGCGAAAAGCAGGCTGAACAGCAACGACATGAGCTTGACTCGTTGCACAAACTAGATTCGCTGGATCATGTCCGTCGGGATAAAGCTCTCCATCGCTTCGATACAATACGCTATGATAAACTGTATATAAAGACCGGACACATCCTCGACTCGCTTCGTCGTCTCTTTCGTTTCAACAGCTCTGCCGATACGGCGAAAATTCTTGCGGCTATGAACCGTAAAGAGTTGCGCTTTATAGGGGTGGGGGACACAGTGGTGGTGCCTCGAGGAATTCATAAAGATCTTCGAGCCTACTCGTGCTTTCCGCAGTTCTATGACTCTGCTGCTCGCATTCCAAAGATCATTCTTATTAGCAATGTGTACCAGTGCTATGCCTGCTATGAGTATGGAGATCTGGTTCGTTTTGCAGCGTGCAACACCGGCGCCAAGGGGAAACCGACATTTCCCGGTCGCTATGCTGTAGTTTGGAAACAAGAAAAACGGGTCTCGTCCCTCAACGACGAATGGATACTCCCATTTACGGTCAACTTCCATCAATATGCAGGGAACGCCTTTCACCAATTTGAAATGCCCGGGAGGCCGGTGTCACACTCGTGTGTGCGACAATACCTGGATGACGCCAAATGGCTGTTCAAGTGGGTGCGAACCGCGAAACTTGACAGTCATAAGCATTTCATTCCGTGGACGGGAACACCGGTGCTGATTCTAGGGATGTTTGATTACACGCGCCGCAGAGGCGGCCCGTGGTGGGATGTGCAGTCGAACTATGACCGGACGATTAGCTTACCGAACGACCCAATGCACGTGGAGGAAGCTCTCATCCCTATGTCGCAGGTTCCCAAAGATGTACGAGGAATGGTGCCTAATCGTAAGCGCTATTTGACGGCTGAGGACACGCTCCTGGCTCGCAAGGTTATTGACTCTACCTTCAAACTGCGAGAGTCTATCGACTACAACAAACTACGTGCGGAGAAAGAGGCGAAGAAGAAAAAGGACGAGAAGAAAAAACTCGCGCAACCTGCGCTCAAGCCGAACGAGAAGTCATAGTGACGCTACGTAAACGTCTAGCGTGCTATCAATGTTCCCAACCGTCCGATCGAAAATCAAAGAGGCCACCCCAATCGGAGCGGCCTTTTTCGTTTGATAGGCTAACGAGTCTTTTCTTTACATGTCGTTTCGCACGCGCAAACAATATTCTTTGTAGGAACTCTTGGGGAGCGCAGCCACAACTTCGTCATACTGTTCCGCGCTGATATATCCTTCGTGACGGGCAATTTCCTCAAGACACGCAATCTTCATTCCCTGACGTTTCTCGATGGCGTGAATGAACTGACCTGCCTCCAGCAGACTCTCGGGTGTGCCGGTGTCGAGCCACGCGATACCACGACCCATACGCTCAACGCGTAACTGACCTTTCTGCAAGTAGGTGCTTTGTACGTCTGTGATTTCAAGTTCGCCTCGCGGGCTGGGCTTCATTGTTTTGGCAATCGTAATTACTTCGTTTGAGAAGACGTAGAGACCCGGAATAGCAAAATTGGATTTCGGTTTGCTGGGCTTTTCCTCTATTGAGAGGATGTCGCCATTTTCAGCCAGCTCAACTACTCCATATCGCTCCGGATCGGTTACCTGGTAAGCAAAGATTGTTCCGCCCTCATTCTTCTCAATAGCCCGACGCAAGAAGTCTAATTTTCCGTAAAACAGGTTGTCGCCGAGGATAAGACAGACTTGATCTTTAGCTATAAACTCTTCGCCATAGGTAAAGGCTTCGGCGATGCCCTTCGGAGCGGCTTGAACCTTGTATTGAATGGAAATTCCCCAGCGCTTCCCGTCACCAAGCAGTCGCTCGATATTTGGGGTATCCACCGGGGTACTAATGATAAGAACATCCCGAATTCCCGCTAGCATAAGGGTTGCAAGTGGGTAATAAATCATCGGCTTATCATAGATGGGCTGCAGCTGCTTGCTAAAGATGGAGGTCATAGGGTAGAGACGCGTGCCGCTTCCGCCTGCCAGAATGATGCCTTTGGTTGCCATTGGGTAGATGAATGGTGATGAAAAAGAAATTTACTATAGAAATATCGTCCAACAAGGTAAATAACAAAGAACAAAAGACCGATACATAGAAAAAGAATGCAAACAGAGAGGCAGCACGAAGTGCGCACGTATAAGAAGTCCCTTGCACGGGAAGTCTCATCCGTCGCCCGCTGCCACTCACAATCCCGCTAAGGTCATGGAACTCCAGTCAACCCTCACCACGGTGCTGCCGGACGAAGCGATTGTGCCCGACACGATTCGGGAGACACTCGTGCTTCGATCTTGCCACGCATTGACTAATCAACCCGAGTTTTCCTCAAACCTCATTATTCACTGCGATCTCACCGACCAGCAACTCACTGTTGCAGGCGACGTGCATATCCGCGGCTCCATCAAGCAATGCTCGATTATCTCGCAAGGGCAGATACGCGTCGACGGAGTGTGTGAGAGCAGCTCGCTGTTTGCCCGCGGGAACGTGGCATTGACGGTTGTTCGGGGTTCTGACATTCTGTCACACCAGAGTGTGATTGTCCGTCGGGAAGTACGTGAATCATCCATCCAAGCCATTTACTCAATTTTTGCCGCAACGGCGCGAGTTCAAGCATCACGCCTTAGTGCCTGCGATACAATCTCGCTACAGCGAGTGTTGTTGCACAAGGAGCGCCACACCGAGCTGGAACTGGGAGATACATTCCTACGACGAAAGAAGGAGAGTATTCTCTATCAAAACATGGTGAACGATGGTCGTACCGCACTAACCATGCTGGAAGTGTTACAGGCTGTTCAACAAGCTACCGAGCGGGATGGTCAAGACGCGGTTCACGAACCTCAGCTGCGACGCGCTGAGCGAGAACTCGAAAGAGCTCGCCATTATGCACGACAAAGCGAGGAACGCTACCGAAAGTACTGTACGCTATGGGACGATCCGCAACATTACCGTATCGTGATTGCTGCCGATGTTGCTCCCGGAACAATCATCCGTATGGAAGATCAGGTTCTGACCGAGGAACATCATCGGGCTCAAGCAGAGTACGTCTACCAAGACGCTCATATTCAAGCCTGTTACGAATTGTTAAGAGCCGAAGAGTCGGGAATCTGCGCCTAATTCGTGCACGGTTGGCTCCGTATTTTTGCTGCTTGCACCCACAATACAACAATTCATGAATTTGTTTACTCTCTTCTCTGCGACCAAGCTCCTTAAGCGTTGTCTGGCCGTGCTGCTTGTGTGTTTCGGAAGTGTACTGCCTCTGCTTGCCTCGACTCCTAAACTCATTGTTGTGATTTCCTACGATCAGCTTCGAGCGGATCGACTGGCTGCCTATAAGGATGACTTTGGGTCAAAGGGATTTGCTCGTGTACGCAGCGAAGGGCTGGTTTTTGACAGCTGTTTGTACATGCATGCGGTCAACATGACCGCTCCCGGACACTCAGTGCTTCTTTCCGGCTGCGATCCGTACAAAACCGGAATAGTGGGTAACGATTTTTACGACCGAAAACTGGGTCGAATGGTCTATGCGACGGAGGACACAGGCTCTGTGCTTTCGCCACGAAACCTGATGGTTCCAACCGTGGGACAGCTTCTCAAAGCTGGCTCGCCGCACTCCAAAGTGATCGGCCTGGCTATCAAGGATCGAGCGGCCATTTTAATGACAGGATTGCATGCGGATTATGCGCTATGGCTGGAACCGGATCAAGGGGGACTTGGGACCTCGAAACACTATCGCGCTCCTTCGTGGCTGAAGACCTTCAACCACGACCATGATCTCAGTACCTACGGAGGCCGCACCTGGAATGCCTCGCAAGCTGCCGTCAAGTTGCCAGCGCCCCAGGAGATGGAAGCAAGGATGAAAGCCAATCCGCCAATGGATCCTGCTCACGATTTGCCGGTTCTTTCCCTATCCCAGCGTATCACGTTGATGGATAGCGTGCCCTGGGAGGGCAAATTCCCGGGTATCGGCGGAACCAACGCATTTCCGCACACGATGCCATCATTTGGTGCCAAAGAGTACTGGGATGCCTTTGTGTGTACTCCGTGGTCGATCGATTGGATAATGGAAGCCGCCAAAACGTGCATTGAAAAGGAACACTTGGGCAAAGAAGATCACACGGATATGCTGTGTATCGGAGTGTCGACAACGGATGAAGTTGGGCATCTCTTTGGTCCCGACAGCCGAGAAATGAAAGAAATACTCATGAGCTCCGACCGTGCTCTTGGCGATTTTATTGACTTTCTGGACAAAGAGGTTGGTCGAGCCAACTACGAACTCGTGATAAGCTCTGATCACGGTGTAGCGGACATACCTGAGAGTCCTATGGGAAATGCGGATCATAGTCGCGGCCGTATCTTGGCCAAGACCCTCACCGACCAGCTTCAACGACCTTATCAGAACTTTGCTCCGGTTGATCTTGGAGAGGGAGTAAAGGCAGAGAAGCAGAGCGGTGGATTTGTGCGCGAGTTCAGTCCTCCCTTTATCTTCGTCGACAGCGCTCTGGTAAAAAGCATTGCTCCGAGTTTTGCAGCAGGCTGCGACACCTTATGCGCCATCCTCCATAGCATCAATGGAATCGGTATTGCTATTCCGACGGCGCAGGTACTGGCAGGACATCGCCCTGCAGGCATCGACGAGCAAACATTCGAGCTGATTCGACACAGTATCTATCCGCAACGGTCGGGTGATATTGTGGTATTTCCGCAACGTGGGTGGATATTTGGCCCCAAGTCAACCACGCACGGAACGCCGTACGAGTACGATCGGCATGTTCCTCTGATGTTTTTCGGTGATGGAATTACGCCAGGAGTTCGCACTGAGCCGGCACATCCGGAAGACCTGGCTCCAACACTCGCTACGCAACTTCAATTGAAACTGCACAATGCGGACGGGCATCCGCTTGATCTGCGTTAGGACTTCTCATTCCTGATTATTATTCGTAGGGCTACGCCGGCTGTTTCACAGCCGGCGTAGCCATGAACCACCTGCGCATTCCCGTCCTCGGGCTTATTTCTCCTGCTCTCGAGGGGCATCAAACCTCAACGTCTAGTATCCAATTCGTAATTCAACTGTCGTCCAAAACGTACTACCGGGAGCATTTCCGCCTGTGCGATTTTGATAGAGCAAACGTGCGTCGACGAATACGTTCGACCAGAGTTCGGTTGAGAGCGTGGCTTGGACGCGACGGCTAAGACTCAAGTTGCCACGGAGAAATTTATTGCCAACTGCGTACTGTCCGGGCAGAAAATCGCCGTCACCCCGAGTCATATCACCACCTACGTTGCCAACGGCAACCACAAGAGTATCTCCGGGCTGAGGAATGTAGAAGGCGGACGCGATGTGTCCGTTTGAATCCAACACATTCTCTCCCCAGCGCGTGTAGTCGAAGTCGATTTGCAAGGTGCTTCTTCCGTTAAGCCACCATTTACTTTGAACGGCCCATCGATCGCTGTTTGGTTGTTGGGAGTAGCCGAGAGGTGCACCCAAGTTTGTCCACGCGTTGTTGATTTCGCGGTGACTGTAGCAGAATGGGGATACTCGTACATACTCAGCCGACAACGTGAAAGGGATCGGCGTTTCGTCGAACACATGTGTTGCTCCGAGCTGCCATGCATTTTTGTTGTTGTTGCCCAAGGCCGTCGTGTCGCTCAACGAAGAGAAGGAAAGGTCGTCGAGTAAAAGCCCTGCATACACAATGGTTTTGTTAAAGGGACGAATAGCAGCGTCTACGCCAATCAAGGAATTGTCCATCTCGCTCTTGTCACGCGTCGTCAAGCCGGTTGACACGTAGAATGCTAGCGGATTAAGGTATGACAAATCGATGCCTCGGCCGGAATACACCACCATGTCATTCACCCCGATACTGAGCCATGACGCCGCTTCAACTTGCAGGCGGTGCGATGCGATATACTTGCTTGTAATTGCCTTCCCGCTCGTATCGATTCCATCAACGGCTAGATGAACGGAGCTGAAACGAATGGCTTTGTAAGGAATATCGAGAAACACGCCATCGCCGGGTGCTGCATAATCTGAGTGCACAAGGTTGTCGATTGGCGAATACCCCCACGATACATTTTCGCGTCCCAACCGAATCCGCAGGTGCTCGGACTGATATTGCAGGTAACCGATATAGCGATCGAAAAACTTCTGTTCCAGCTCGACGAATTTCAACGTGTGCGAGAGCACGGGATCAGTGAGTTTGACATAGTTGGCGTCTCCCTTAAACAGGCTTCCATTGCTCAGGTAGAGCATGTAGCCGAGGCTAGACGATAGTGAGCCCATGGCTCTGCCACTCATATTGGCCATCACAAAGGAGTGCGAGGAATCGGCCAGAGATACGCTGCCTACTCTGGTCATCGCGGAAACATCCACGAGGAGTTTTGCGTCCTGCGCACCGTACCAAAGAGCATGGTAACGTCCGTCCGTCTTGGGTAGCCAGTTGAGATCCGAGGAGTCTGGGGTAGTGCCATTGTGATCGACTTCCGATGCGCCGATAAGTAGGGGCGCATAGTAATGGTGCAAGTGCTGCTGTATCTGTCGCAGTAGTTCGGGGTCATTATTCGAAGGAGCGCTCTGGACAGACGACATGGTGAATGGACGCACCGCGTATTGTCCGACCGGTCCTTGTCCGTATAAGCTTCTCAGAAAGAGCAAATCCGTCGACATATGTTCGGAGTTGTTGTCGACGTTTTGGGACCAGGCTACGGTACTGAGGAGAAGAAAAAGGAGGACGACTCGCATTGTTTCCTGTGTTTGTTGGGCATCCGATAGCGGCTAAGGAACCGTCTGCGAAGATACGGACGAGGCTGATGTCGGCAGGATTCCCGGTGCGTGCGAGCGGTTGTATATTTGTCTCATACCGTCCATTGAACACTATGAAAAACGTCATCGCTATCGTTCTTGCTCTGGTTATTGGGTATTTTCTCTTGGGAGCCATGTGGTGGCTCATGTTTAAAGTTTTCGAAGTGACGTGGGAGCTCACCAAGCTCATCATGGTGCTTGTGATAGCATTTCCGGTCTATGTGATCATTCGTAAGAAAGTGTTTCGATGAAAATACTCCGTTCTATACTGTTTGCGTTGTTTGTCCTTGTGGGGACAACAAAGGCTCAAACGCCACACTACGATACCACTTCGATCATTATAACCCGTGCAATCGAAAAGCAGCTTTTTGATTTGAATAGTGTGCCGTATATGCAGCCCCTGGTTCAGACGATTAACGCGGCATCGAATGCACGATTTTACGATCAGGCCTATGTGCCGAAGAAAGTGGACAAGCCGTATTTCCGGTTTAGCGTCAATGCGATGTATGGATTTGTGCGCGACGACCAACGCGAGTACACACCTGCTCTCCCGGTTGAGGAGAATCCGCTCTCTGTCATCTTACCCAAATATGTGACGCTGGATCTCGTTCATCAGAAGTTGATCGTGACAGATACCGCAGGGCTAGCTGTCGCTATCGTTAAACGCCTGTTCAAACGCGGATTGGAGGACAGCTCCGTCACGATACCGAGTAAGGCGGCTACCATCTTCGGGAGTAAGCAGGGGGTTGTGACCATCAACACCGACGGTCTCGTGAAAATTCTCAGTACAGATCCCGAGTTCGCCACCTATTACGCGCTGATGGATTCAACCAGCAAAGCTCGGATCGTGAGCGCTATTCGCGGTCTGCCCGATGCGTTGACTCTTCCGCCGGGCCAGAATATGAATTCAGTTTTTGCGGCTGTGCCACAGTTAGAGATTGGCTCGTTATTCGGCACCGAGTTGTTGCTGCGGTACATACCACCGGTCAAATTCGACACGAGCGTTGGGTACTTCTCGTTCTTCGGCGTTGCTTTGAAACACTCGTTGTCGCAGTATTGGAACGACACCTCGTTCAACGTGGCAATCCAAGCAGGCTACCAAGGGACGAAACTGACAAACACAGTTGGAGTAACACAAGCGGAACTTGCCGCAACGGCCGATTTCTTCGACGTAAATATTCATGCCAGCAAGAGCTTCCCAGGCATCGTTGATGTGTACACCGGGTTCGATTATACTTCGGTTCACATCCGATCGTCGTATAGCTATGTGCTGCCAAGAGAGGTTCAGTTTAAGCTGGGTATGATAGGCCTTGACAGTACCGGCACTATAATAACCGATCCTAAACAAGGATATTATGCCGATGACGTCATACAAGTAAGTCTGAATGATTTTCACGATTCAAGCCTGAAGTGGACCTTCGGATTACGGCGAGAATTTGGACCGGTGGCCTTGAGCGTTGATTATGCTGTGGCAAAGTTCAATGTCTTTGGCGCAGGACTGAGCTTTCGGTTCTAATGATCTTCATGGTCTTACATTCGTGTCAGTTGTGTCTTGCAGCTGCTCTGCAAGATCAAACGTGCATGCATGTATGATCCACAACACTATGTGCCCGGCTCTCTTGAGTTGATGATTTCTCTTTTTGGCACCGTCATCTCCAATTAGGCAGTAATGAACAGCACCGTCTCGCAGCCTTCTGATAACCACGAGCATCATCATGCACACGAGCATGAACATCACGGGCATGAGCACGGGCACGGGCACGATAGTCATGATGACCATCACGATCACTCAGGTATGGATCATATTCATGTACGACGTGACTCCAGGTCACTAGTGATAGCTATGTGCTGTACCGCTATCATTTTTGTGGTACAGCTTATCGGGAGTTTCATTTCACACTCGTTGGCCCTGATGTCCGACAGTGGCCACATGTTGGTAGATTTTGCCTCGCTCTTCATTGCTTTTTTTGGTTTGCGATTAGCGCGGAAGCGCACCCAGTCGCACAAATTCAACTATGGCTGGCGCCGGGTGGAAATTCTTGCCGCATTGATGAATGGCATTATCCTGATGATTGTGTGCGGGTTTATTTTTTGGGAGGCCATCGATCGACTGCGTGTGCCGGAGCATGTGCTGCCCACCGAAATGCTGGTGGTTGCCACCGTTGGTCTGCTTGCCAATGCAGTGTCGTTGTATTTCTTGCGCGACTCCGCGCATTTGACCACGAGGAGCGCCTATCTCCACGTGTTGACCGATTTGCTCTCCTCGGTAGGTGTGATACTTGGTGCCATCCTCATCCGACTGACCGGCTGGGATTTAATCGACCCGATCATCTCGTTTATCATTACTGCCTTCATCACACGATCGGCCTATCTCCTGATGAAACGCGCATCGATCATTTTGATGGAATCGACTCCCGATCATTTACAGGTGGATAGAATCCACGCATCCATGCTTCAACGGCCGGGAGTGTCTAGCGTACACGATTTACATGTGTGGCAGTTAGGCGCAGACAGTCATGCCTTCAGCGCTCATATCGTTGTTGGAAATGAGACACCGCATGATGAAGTGTTGCGGGACTTGCGAAAGCACTTGCGCGATGAATATGGACTGCAGCACGCCACTCTGCAGCTCGAATCGATGGGATTCAAGGAGGAGGACCATTGTCAGGGCTGCGACGAGGATTTTTCAGCCTCGACCTCTTAAGCGAGCTATGCGCTCTTCGGAAAACTGCGCCGGCACCATCTCCGGCTGATTCTTGTTCATGTAATATCCATCTCTTATGATTCAGGTTTCTATTCAACGGCTCAGCAATGACTATCTTGATTTGCCTTTGCCCGACTACGCAACCGCCGGAAGTGCCGGAATGGATGTGCATGCAGCCATCAATGAGCCGCTCGTGTTGGCAGTGGGGAAGCAGGTATTGATTCCAACCAATCTGGCCATTGCTCTTCCCCGGGGATTTGAATGCCAAGTACGATCTCGTTCAGGATTGGCTATTAAGCACGGCGTATTCTGTCTCAATGCACCGGGTACAATTGACAGCGACTATCGCGGCGAGATTAAGGTAATTCTCTCGAATATGGGGTCAGCTGACTTCATCATTCAACGGGGCGATCGCATAGCCCAGCTTGTGGTAGCAGCGTACGAACAGGTGGAGTGGAATGTGGTGCACGCACTGGATGCAACAGCCAGAGCCGACGGCGGCTTTGGAAGCACAGGAACCGCAAAGACGATACTCTAAGCCTTAGCGACAGCTTGTTGCTCGTCGGAGCTAAGGAAGTACATTTTGAAGAACACGGTTTCTAGCATGGCTAGGAGCACCAATGCCAGCGTGTCGCTCGAGAACATTTCGGTCCGCCACGCATTGGGTAGTATAACATTGGCGATTGACGATGTGAGCGACCATCCGATCACGAAGACGAGACCAAGCAGCGCCACCGACAGAAGGCCGTCCTTCATCCCGCCCCGCTGCCAGCGCTGGGTGAAGGCATAGGATGCCGCCACGATGTGCAGATAAAAAATGGCCAGATCAATCATGAGGGTGGTGTTTGGGTTGAACCAAAGAGGGACGAATTTATGCAGAAAACACAAGAATTGTGCATTGCCCTTAGTTCCTTTGCGTCAACGGACGAGGCGCGCACGGTCGGGGAAGTCCTGGTAGCTGAGGGCTTGGTTGCTTGTTTCAGTATCGTGTCGGGGGTGACCTCGCTCTACCGATGGAATAATGCTCTCGAGCACACGCCGGAGGCGCTGTGTATTATGAAAACCCTCGAGCAACGATTAGAGCAGCTTGAGCGTCGTCTTCTTGAATTACACTCCTACGAGCTTCCCGAATTCGTTGTTCTCTCTGCCCACAGTGTCAGTAACGCCTATGTATCGTGGGTTAAAGCGCAGTGCGATACCAACTACATCCCGCCGTCTTCGTAAATTTCTCTTTTTCAACGCTCCCCATTTATGCCAGCCTTCCATTACGCTACTGCTAAACGTTTGGCTCAACTGCGTTCTTCCTTAAAGAAGAAAAATTTGAGCGCCTATATCGTCCATCACCTGCCCACAATTCGCTACTTGACAAACTTCAGTGGCTCCAATGCACTCCTTATTGTAACCATGCGCTCGGTGCATTTCTTCACAGATGATCGCTACACCGAGCAAATTCAAACGGAACTTTTTTCCATTGAGGAGCTCACCACGCATATTCAGCGCGATTGGTGGAAGTATATCGCGGACAAGAAAATTCTGCGCAGCGGACAGCAAGTTGGATTTGAATCGAACGTTGTGTCTGTCGATGCCTTAAGCGCCATGCGCAAAAACCTTAAGGGTATTAGCTTGAAAGCCGCACCGGGACTGGCTCGGGAGCTGACTGTAGTAAAATCTGCCGACGAAATTCGTAACATCCGTCAGGCAGCGCATATGGCGGCTCAAGTGTATGACTATGTGCTCAACTTCGTAAAACCCGGCATGAGGGAAATCGAAGTGGCGGCGGAGATTAGTTATCAAGGACGGAAGCTCGGCTCTGAGGGTGATGCCTTTGGAATTATTCTCGTCGGCGGTGAACATGGTGCATTTGTTCACGGCAGAGCAGGCGAACGAAAACTGAAAAAGGGTGACGTTGTCACTCTCGATTTCGGTTGCATTTACAAAGGATTTAATTCCGATATGACGCGCACCTTCAGTTTGGGAAAAGCGCCCCAGGAAGCCAAGAATGCGTGGCGTGCGGTAAGCGAAGCACACCGTCGTTCCATTGATGCCATTCGAGCCGGAATGCGTGCTTCGGATTTGGACGGCATTGCTCGTCGAATAATTAGCGACGCCGGCTATGGAGATTTCTTCAAACACTCCTTAGGCCATGGTCTCGGAATTGAAGTACACGAAGAACCCCGAATCAGCTCCGTTAACACGAAGGGCTTGGTACCCGAAGATTCGGTGATCACCATCGAGCCTGGCGTTTATATTCCTGGAAAATTTGGAATGCGATTGGAGGATGATGTGCATGTAACGAATCAAGACCCCGTGCTTCTCACCACAGCTCCACGAGAGATGATTGAGATTTAAGCCTTGCTCGGAGTTCGACAGAATATTTTATTCGTCGCATTTGCGCTGCGAGCACGGTATCAAACAAACAAAAAGCCGTCCCCAATTAAGAGGACGGCTTTTTCTTTGTGACACTTCAGGTGAAGCGGGACTTATTTCGTGCGACGGAATTCAACGCGGCGATTACGACGGCGACCTTCCGGCGTGTCGTTCGTTTTAATCGGTTTGTCCGGTCCATATCCCTGAGCCGTTAATCGAGATTGATTAATACCTTTGGCAATCAACCAATCCTTCACAGCTTTTGCACGGCTGTTGGACAGATCCATGTTGTAATCATGAGAGCCTGCATTGTCCGTATGACCGGAAATTTCAAGTTCCATATCTGGATTCCGTGTCAATGCAGCTAAGATGCTGTTCAAAATCACTTCCGACTTTGGAGTGATTTCTGCTTTGTTGTATTCGAACTCGATGTTGCGAATCTGGATCGTTTCTCCAACTTCCACAGCGAAAATATCGTCGTCAGTTTTCAGTGGGTCGGTGTGACGAGCCACTTCCACGCCGTCGCTTACACCACCATCATCAGTGTCGGCATTCAACGGATCGGTATGATAAATATTCACTTCGTCGCCGTCCTTCAAGCCGTCGCCGTCGGTATCGGGGTTGAGTGGATCAGTGCCGAGGATTGCTTCTTGTTTATCTGAGAGACCGTCGCCGTCACTATCTTTTTCAATAGGGCCAAAGCTGTAAGCTAGACCCAGCTTGGCGCTAAACCAGCCGTCGTTCGTACCATCGTGAGCCGGGTTGATGTCGTCCGTTGTCGACAGCATCCATCCCAGATTCAGATCGAGAGCAATGTTATCACTCACGTTATGGGTGAGACCGGCGGTCAACGGAAAACTCAGTGCCGCGTTGTTCTTCTTGAACGTCGGATCGAGCACAACCGTTGGAAAGGTGTTCGATGGAATCAGGATTCCGGCACCAACGGACAAGTACGGTGAGAAGACAGCATCTTGCGCCATGGGGTACCAGCGCAAGCGAACATCGGCGGTAATCACATTGGATTCATACGCTGAAAAGCTGAGTTGATCGTCGGATTTGTTTTTGGACGAGGCAATGTTGAGCTCCGGACTCAAGCCGGCACCCAAACCGTTACGGAAAAGGGCGAAGATGCCAAAGCTAGGACTGATGCTTTGATGTCCCTCCCAACCGGATTCATTGGCAGGCCGAACAATTCCGGCTTGCACACCAACAGCGATACGTTTCACTGCTTCTGTGTCGTCAGCGCGAAGCGCCACACCACAGAGGGCCAGCACTGCACCAAAGATGACAAGTTTTTTCATGAGGCTACGATGTAGTTTTACATGTGACGAAGAACAGCAAATTACTACATCCGAAGCGTCCGCACCGCGTTTCCCTTGATTTCAAGGACTACTTTTTAGCAACTCCCCATGCTTAAACATTCGATTTTAGCGATAATTGGAGCGATATCTCTTCTATTGATCGCCACAGCCAGGTTGCAAGCAAGCGACTCCACCTGTGCAATTGTTGAGGACACAAAGGCAGGTCTCAAAGATTTCTCCACGCTCTTTCACCGCATTGGTTCGACAACACTTCAGGGCTACGGAACGGCCCTAGCCGAGGGCTTTGTAACCGTGGGTGTGGATTACGCCATCATGAGCAGTGGTATTGACGAGGCGGGCCAAAACCGTATGATTCGATGGCGATCGGCAGCTGACAGTTCTCTGTTTAGTACGCCCAACTATTTTGGAACCACCGGTGTTGGTGTTCTGGTGGTAGTTGGTACCTATGCTACCGGATGGATTGGGGGAGTGCCTGTACTTCGCAAGGCAGCTCGTAATGCTGCGGAAACGATGCTTATTGCCGGAGTTATCACAACGGTATCCAAAGGAATTATTGGGAGGGCACGACCTGATGCGGGTGAGGGAGCTCGTAGCTTCGATCCTTTTTCGTTCAACGAAGCCCACTTCTCAATGCCATCCGGACATACCACCGTTGCATTCAGTATTGCGTCGGCTTTTGCACGAGTTATCGATAACACGTACGCAACTATCGGACTCTACGGTTTAGCTACGGGTACCGCAATGGCTCGAATGTACTTTAACAAGCACTGGTTCAGCGACGTGTTGAGCGGAGCCGGAATTGCCATTGCTTCGTCGTCGTTGGTGCAATCTCTGCAAGACGATGGAGAGCGCAGCGGATCGTCTACAGGTTGGATATACACGCCTACGATGAACGGCTTGGCGGTGAGTTACTGTTGGTAGCGCAGCTTAGTCCGCACCCGTTGATCCAAAGTACTTTAGAAGCAGCGGGAGGATGAATACAAGCGAGGCCAAAAATCCAAGCAGCCATGTAATTCGGCGCCCTATTTTGCGACGCTCTGCGCGATGCTCTTCGTCATCCGGCATGACCCACATTCGTTTGAAAATGATGAAGAGATAGGGTACGACGACAAGGCAAATCATCGCCATTGCCAGCTCGATATGAATAGGCTGCATCTGCTAGGGTATTTGGGGTCGATGTTGTTGAGTGCGAATATACTGTCTGACCGACTTTATGTCACACGAGCAATGCCGCCCGACCACACCATTTTGACACCACGCATGACTTCTGAACAACTTCAACAACTGCGCACGGCATTCGTCACTCGTCCCTTCAGCGAATCAGAGAGGGCTTCCAATCCCTTCGATCAATTTCGGCAGTGGTTCGACGAGGTGTTGCGTATCGATATTCCTGAGCCTAATGCAATGGTTCTGTCCACCTGTGATGCAAACGGCAACCCGTCGTCACGCGTTGTTCTCCTCAAGAGTATGGATGACAGTGGATTTGTGTTTTATACGAACTACGACAGCCATAAAGGTCACGACATCGACCATCACCCGAGAGTCTCTCTGTTGTTTTATTGGGTGCAGCTTGGTCGTCAGGTTCGCATTAGCGGCAGTGCACACAAGGTTTCTCGGGAAGAATCGGCGGAGTACTTTGCTACTCGACCGGTTGAATCGCGCATCGGAGCTTGGGCGTCCCATCAAAGCAAAATGCTGAGTTCCCGCGAAGAA
>JBDHXF010000059.1:0-20591 GCA_039810585.1 Chlorobiota bacterium | reverse complement strand
ACTTCATCGGATGCCTTGAAAAACTCAACAACAAGAAATAGAATATCGGTCCAGTTTATTGGGGGTCAGAGCACTACCCGGCGCAAGGATATTGGTTGGGGATGTGCTATTCGGGAAGGTTGCTCCCATGTCCCCTTGTACCGTCAATGTGTAGTCTTCACACTCACCATACCAGTAGTTACCGCATGGATCATCCGGCTGCCAACCGGTTTGTCCCGTGTTGTAGTTGTAGTAGTAGTTCCCCATGACGCGCATCTTCAAGGTACCGGAAGCTGCAGTACACGGTAGAGTGAAGGTACCGGTTGCAGTAGGATAAGCGGTGGCTCCACTTGAATTCACAGCCACGCGCTCTGTCGCTTGAAAGTTACCGTCGTTATTTAAGTCAACCCAGATCGCATAGACAAACGAATAGGCCGTGCCATTGTACCCTGGGTAGTTCAAACCCGAAATCGAATACGAATAGGTCTTGCCGAGATTGACGTTCCCGTTAACCCCCGTATTAAACGCACCGTTCGCAACTGCGGTCCATGCCGTGGTAGAAATGTCGCACCACGAATCGCGATAAATGATGGTATTCGAACCTTCCTTGAGGGTAAAGTTCGTAATCCCCATCGCACCGTACATGTAGCTCGGTGAGCACTGAGCCAAAAGCTTGCTTGATCCGGAAACCATCACCATTGCAATGATTGCCAAAACCGCAAGTTTTGTACTGCGTATCAACAAATACATACTACTCCCTTGAATATGTTGAGGAATGAAAACTGTAATAAATTTCGTCGTACTGAAGTGTCTGAGTCCCTGTTTGCCAATATAGGTGATGATGTATTAATGGCAAGAAAAAATGTGGAGTATTTTTGTTTCACCGAGAGTTCACTAAAAACAACATTTTCAGTAGTTTAGAGACGATTCTAATGAGACCTTCCGGTCTTAATCCTTTCCAGATTCGACTGGCCGGAGTTCAGCTCATGCTTCGCCGAGTTTTCCACATCGCATTCCTCGGTTTTTTAACACTTCTGGTGTGCTTCACAGGTAGTGCGCAGACACTTCCGAAAGACGCAAATTCACTGTGGACATGTGCCACACCGGATGGCCTGAACGTTCTCTGGACTCTGCCCACCTCCGGTGTCCTACCATTCAGCTACGACGTGCTGCGTAGCCCTGCCGGCAGAAATCGGTATGTTGTGGTTGGGCACGTGTGCCGCCTGCAGGAATCTGAATGGAGAACACTACGCTACCCCTTCGTCCAGGACTCGCTGCGAATGCTTATCAATACTGGCTCCAGTGAACGATGCACAGATTTGGAGCGCCACGAAGCTCTCCAACGACTTCGAACACTTGCCCTCGTGGACCCCCTACGGTATGCCGTTGTACTCGGACTATCATTCACAGATACAACTTGCAAATCTACAAGCACTTACGACTATCGCATAACTTCAAACGACCAAAAAGTAGCAGAATGCTTTTCTATACGCCCAAGTGCAATTGAACCGCTGCCGGTACCGGCTTATGTCCAGGCAAAACCGGATCAAAATTGCATTCATTTTGTTTGGAGCACAAAAATGACGGCTGCTAAGGGAATCCGAGGATGCTATATCTACCGGCGAGAAAGCCCCGATCACGACTTTATTCGCCTTAACTCTCAAGTAGCAATGAGCTTACTCCGACCGGATTCAGTCTACACCTATTCATTTTTTGATGATTGTAGCACGGTGCCCTTGGTCCCCTACGAGTACAGCCTAAGTTATGTTGATGTGTTTGGCCGTGAGGGGCCTCGCTCTGCAGTCCTCCGCGCGTCCACCTCATCGGCTCGACGAGCTAGCTCAAAATCACCCCGAATTACCCATACAGACGTGGTCGAAAACCGGGTCACTATACACTGGGATTCCCCGGAAGATCCTTCAATCCTGGGATTCAACTTATACCGCGGTGTACTGGGAAGTCCACAGCGGGTGAGAGTTAACGACCGCCCAATTTCTGCCACAATGCGCTCGTATAACGACTTCATTGGTGACGTGCCGTACAACTACTTGGCGTACTCTCTCAGTACAATCGATAGTTCGGGGTTTGAAAGTCGACTCTCCTACGACTACCGAGTGCCCGTTATCGATCAAACTCCTCCGGCCAATGCTGATTACTTCGAGTGTAGCCGAAGTTCAGATTTAGTACACCTGCGCTGGTCGCTAAGTTCTGCCCGAGATGTTCAGGGATACGAAATTCAGCGTTCTACAGCAGCAGCTGAGAACTATGAACCCATCATGCCCTTGCAGAACATCGTGCAATTCACCGACTCTGTGCAAGCATTTCGTTCAAAAAGTCTCTGGTACCAAATACGTAGCGTAGACCTCCGCGGCAATGTCAGCTCTTGGTCCGATCCCCTACAAGCCTTTTCCAGTTCTATGCAGAGTATTGTGGCTCCCAATCTCATTGTGGGTGAGGCTCAAGAGCACGCGGTGAGTTTGTCGTGGTTTCCCTCAACACAGACTATAGTGAGTGGCTACATTATCAATAGGTATGAGGATACAACCAAGGTTCCTGTCAATCTTTGCCCCATACCGATTTCTGCCAATAGCACTCACTTTGAAGATTCTACGGCCGTTCCCCTTCGGCGGTACTGGTACGAGCTACTGTGTGTTGACGAAAGTGGTGAGTTTTCTCAACCATCGGCTCGAGTGTCACAAATGGCCTTGCTTCGCAATGTGAGGCCTAAACAAAATGTCAATCCACGACATGTTCCGGCGTTCCGCCAGCCTCGAAAAATTTCCCAACCCGAATCAAAAGATCAACAGCGCGAAGCGCCTTAATGAACCGGCGTTTCGATGATAATCTGCACGGTACGACAATACGCGCGCCCTTCGGGCGTGCTGTTGTCAAATAACAACGTGTCGCTTCCAAGAGGTTGCAGAACAGAATTCTTGTCCGTCAAACCGACAAACTTCTGAACCTCAACGCAGCGTCGTCGCGCCAAATCTCGATTGTAATCCGGCTCGCCTGTCTTGTCAGCATACCCCGCAATGGTAACCGTGGAGTTTTCGTGGATACGAGACTTTACGTCCTGAGCAATCGCCTTGTTGTCGCTGTTGAGATCCGACTTATTGAAGTCAAACACGATCAAGGAGAATCGGTCGATTCTCTTGTCATCCTTTTGCTCAAATCGCTTCTGACGTATTGAGAGCTGCTTAACGGTGAGCTGCTTCTCCGCATCGACGGTCTGCCCACTATTGTCTGTAAGACTGTACTTAATCGTTACCGGCTTTTCAGACTTAGGATATGGCAGATCGGCAACATTCCACACGTAACTCGCAGGAGTCGACTCCCCTTTCATGGTTCGCAGGACTGTCGATTCCTGCATGATGTCGGCCTTCCAGTTTTTGATACCGGCTTCGCTCTGTACGATAGGGACAATTCTTAGTGGCGAATGACTGGACTTCACGCTCACATCCTTGATTGCCACCGGTCTCAGGAGTTCAAAGTCGCTCGCCAACAAATCGACGCGGCGATTCTCCTCTTGACCCTCGGGAGAGTTGATGTTTGCCGGTGATGCCGGTAAATTCTGCGCTTTCACCTGGATGCGAGATGACTCGATATGCCAAACGTTGACCAAATAATCACGTACTATTTCCGCACGTTTCATGGCCAACTCACGATTGTTCTTTTCGGCATTGAGCCCGTTGTTACATCCCACAACCGTGAGCTTGGCACTGCTCAGCATCTGCATCCGCGATGCCACGATGTCCAACAAATTATAGTACACATCCAGGGTGTTGTGCGGCAAACGGAACTCTGAAAAGCTTGCCGTTTCCGAACTCTGGAGAAGTTTCATGCGAGTCTGCCCAAGATCGGCAGAGCCCTCCGGAAAAAAGACTTGAGGCAGGAGTGGATAATTTTCTTCCACTTCAGTTTCTTCTATCACAAACGATCCGACAGGCAGCGTATCGTTCGTTTCATTCATCGGATACACATCAACTTTGGCACTGAGTTCTGCCAATTTGGGTTGTTCATGGATGTAATGTTCTTTCACAGACGTCGTGCGATGGACGATTTCCTGATCATCGTCAAAAGAACTCTTCTCATCGCTAGACGACTCTTTGTCCTTGAGATAAACTCTATTCTCCGTAAAGCTGATATTCGTTTGGGTAACGGTATCTCGCTCAATCACCGTATCCTTAATCATGAGAGGTGGCGGCGTTTTGAACAGCAGATAGCGGTAGGAAAGCCCGAACTGCAATGTTGACACACTCCAGTCCACGTCCGAGAGCTTCGACAAACCGGCGTTATACCGAACTTCCGGTGTCAGCGTTGAGTTCTTTCCAACCGGTAAGTCGAAACCCAATCCTAAGACTGCAGCCAATTGCACCGTGTTGGCATTCGGAATAGTACCCGAAAACTGATTGCGTACTCGAGTGGAGTCGCTCGCAAACGTTGCGTACGAAGGCGACAGTAAGGTTTCGTTTTGCACGTAGGTAGCACCGGTCAAGAATGCCGTTCGCAGACCGACCGTTGCCCGAACTTTGCCAAATAGGAGAATATTGAGGTCAGGCTCAAAACTGAAAGCCTGAAGCGTTGCTTCTAGTGCGTGTTCGCTCTCCACTTTATCGAGGGGTTGTGTTCCCCCAACAATACCGGTGTTCCCTATGGTCACCACTCTACTTAAGCGACCACCTAAAGTTGTATAGCCCAGTCGACCCTCGAGTGTAAACATCGGACTCAAAGGATATTCTGCGAGCAAACCGACCGCAAATCCGGAGCCACTGCCATCTGTGAACGGAAACTCAGGGTCGCATCGGAAATCCGTCGGAAAATTCGAAAAGTTAGCATTGAACATGTTGCGATTGTAATCAACATAGGCCCCAACCCAGAACCACGGATCCTTCGATACCTTCACTGGTTTTGTTTGAGCTTGAACAAGGGAGCTAGCCCATACTATGAAAACACCCAGAGCAACAACGACTCGACGCATGCAAATCCCCAATAGCGGGTTATCCATAACAAAAAGACAGCACAGCCCGTGGAGGACTGTGCTGTGCAAATATAGACGTTTAAGAAGAAACGAATACGCTGTGCTTTGGCTAGCGGTAGACGATAAATGTTTGTGTTTTGAGTTCTGCGCTACTCTGTACCTTCACAATATAGACGCCCGATGGCAAAGCGCTTACATCCACTCGTGCCGGCCCATCTCCCACTCGGTGATGCAAAGAACGTTCGTCCACAATGCGACCATCAGACGACACGATACTCATTGCCAAATCTGCATCCTCGTCTCCGCTCAATTCCACGATGAGTTCATTGCTCACCGGATTTGGTTCTACTCTTAACGACCGGAGCAATACCGGAGTCCACACCAAGTCGTGAGGATAGCAATAGGTACCTAGAGTGAATATTCCATTGCGCGTCCGCACTTTAGGTTTCTTCAAAACATTTGCCCATTGTATGGACCGATCGTCAAGGAACATAGTGTCCTTCAACTTGGTAGACGCTAAAGCCCATGCATGGATGTTTGTCAGTAAAAAGGGCTCGTTATACTTGATCGTCAAATGATCGAAGTGCAAGTGAAGAATTTTCCACGAGTTTGCCAATGTGTCAATACTCTGTATCGCCCCACCGGCATTGTCGTCCACATCCATCATATATCCGTTTATCTTAAAGTCGATGGACAACGAGGCATCGTCAACAGAATCTTGCGGTGAATCAAACTGAATGTATAACGGAATCGTGAAATGGTCGTTGGGGTTCGCCGAACGATCGGGCACCGAAGCGGTTGCCCACATGGTTTTATCGTACGACGCCAACTTTCCGTTAATATCAAACTCGGCAACACAGGGCGCCGCGACATACAGCTTCAAGCTGTAGTCGTTCACATCTTTGATGGTGGGATTATACATCAACTCAATATCGAGTTGTTGTCCGGGCGTTAACCTCAAACCATGCAATTGCGATTGTTGATAGTAGGTGGATCCGATGCTAATAGACTGAATCACCAAATCGATGTTTGTTGTCCGTAACAACAGACTGTCAATAATCACATCCTCAGTTGTCGTGTTTTTATACGACACAATTTTACTCGGATAAATCAACCCGGTTTCTACAGCCTGAAAATCCGGATCGCCACTTGTTGTGATCATCACAGGTCGCGGATCAACGGTGTACGGATCTGATGCACCCGAGCAACCGATACTGTCTGCGACCAAGACGCTGTAACTTCCGGGTCCGTTAATGGTGATCACAGAATCGGTTTCGCCAGTGTTCCACGCATACTGCTTAAAGCCTGGTGTGGCATGAAGCTGCACCGGCACTCCCCCGCAAATTTTTGAGGGACCGCTGATAACCGGTTTTGGTGGAGCAATTTCAGTAATCAGTTGAGGCGGAGACGTATTTCGGCAGCCGTTCGAGTCCTGAACCCAAACAGTGTACAATCCGCCATGTGAAACAACTATGCGTTGACTACTTTCACCGGTCGACCAACGATAGAGCGCAAAGCCTGGCCCAGCATCCAGAATCGTCGTCGCGCCACTTCCTGTACACAAAATTGTTTTCCCACGGACAACGATACTAGGTTGTGGAAGCGGGTTGATGTACGTCTTATTGGCTCCCGAATTTGACGTGCAATTGGTAATAGGATCATAAACAGAAAGTTCGAGAGTTCCGACTCCGGGAGTAGTCCATCGAATGAGAACTGTTTGTGTACCGTTTCCATTTACAATTTCACCACCCGTTACCGTCCAATTGTAGCTAAATCCTTGCTGTCCACTTACAGCATATAACAATGTGTCGTTCTGACAAACTGTTCCGGTCAATGGGAAGTTTGCTCCGGGAGGTTCCGTGATGTTTACGAGAACCGTGTCTCGAATTTGACATCCAAGAGCATCAACGATATCGACGGTATACAGTGCAGTCCCGCTATTTGCCTTGCGAACAGGAATAGTGTAGGGGTTAGCAATCGAATCGTTGCTGATAAACTGTCCGTCGGTATTTGACCACTTGTACTTGTACGAACCAACTCCTCCATACACAAAATCACTATCTGCCAGATTGACGGTCGTATTTGGGCATACTGTCACCTTTCGAACCAACCGTGTTCGAATACGCGGTTTAACTTTTATCAGTACACTATCGCTTCTTGTACATCCTTGGGCATCCGTAATCGTGAGCACGTAGCTGGTGGTCGAGTCCGGAAACGCAGTTGGATTTGGAATGGTTGCGGAACTCAATCCTCGTGCAGGCGACCATTGATACTTATACGGGGCTGTTCCACCGCCGGCTATCCCCAATCCTCCAATCGCGTGAACCGAAAACGCACAACCCTCAGCACCTGTTCCCACACTGAGCTTCAGCGGCTGATTGACAGTGACAACAACGGTGTCCCACGCTTCACATCCCACGGCATCCACTACATGGAGAATATAGCGGCTATATCCAAGTCGATTAGCTGTGTACACTGGATTGGAAACTGAATGGGAATTCGCATTCGAGGGTAAATACTGCCAGTCATAGGTATAGGGCATCGTACCGCCGGAAGCAGTTTGAGAAGCACCCAAACTCACCGAGCTTCCAAAGCAGGTGGTAAAATCAACGCCAGCATTAGCAAACACTTTTGGGTTCATATGAACCTGAACCGTGTCCGAAACCGTGTGATTGGCTGCATCACTGAGAGTGACGATGTATTGGGTCTCCGACTGAAACGGGGTAACGATCGGACTCTGAGCAGTTGGATCGCTCAAACCCAAACTTGGACTCCAAGAGAAATGAATCGGCGCGGTGGCTCCGCTAAATTTTACACTTATCGTTGAGGAATAGCCCTGACAAATTGCCAGATCAGGTCCTGCATCCAGAGTAACCTGTGCAAACGCTGATGTTGCTGCGCAAAGTCCTATAGCACAAATAATCGCGAGATTCTTTGCACCACTCGTAACCACATCTCTAAGCCATTTCGAACGTCGTATCATCATTTTCATGGAGCAACCCAGATGCAAAACATGTGTGACAAAGGCATCGGATTTGAAGCACCCAACTTACGGTGGCGTCCACACATCCTTATGCGTAGAATTACCGTTGTTTAGTTACTTCGCTTCCCTCATCCTTTACGTAATTCCCGGTAGGTACTTCATGGTACATCGTCACCGGGCAACACACAAATCAATGCTGCATTCCATTGCATCTGTCGTGCGGCAAAATCCTTCCCACTGTGGTGCCACACGTCGTTCTTTGTGCTTTCGGCAATCGGCAGATTCGTCGTCTCCGCGCCGAAATATTTCAATATTCGGGGGTCGACACAAAGATAGCGAGATTTTGATTTGTGAACGGAAAATGAAATGTAATCTGATAGCAACTCGAAGTCGATTTCCGCAGCACTAACCGGACATACTACAACACTCCCTCCCAACCTTTTTCAGGTCAGGTGCGGATGGAGTTTTCGATTCGAAGATGGCGACGAATGCATGTTCATTCTCTACGGTGTTCCTTATTCGTGCCTGCCTTTGGCAGACTGAGGTCAGAACCTATGCTTCGTCATGAAGGAAGGGCATAGCAATCCATTGCTGGCCTTAATATCGGCGGTTTCTCGCCATAATTAAATTGTAGTCATGAATTTTTATCGAACTATCAGGAAGGGATACGAAATACTTTGCGTAGGGCCTTGCAATCTAAAGACATACATTCCGTTCGACATCGGAAGAAGAGATAGAAGAATCTCTCGATCTTCGTCGGCACCTGCTGTCCACGCTGTCTCCCACTTGAGATCTCCGTTTTCTTCATACAACTGTAGGTGCTGCTCCCCCTTTTCAAGGGTATGGATCTGGCAGCGAGCGTATTCGTGGGCAGGATTGGGGAGCATGAGAAATTCCGGAGATGATCCGTTGTGCAACAATCTGGCTCCTCCAAGGGTGCAGACATTAATGAATCTGATTTCCGCCATGGCACTTTTCATGGACGAGATCATGCTTGGATACACGGAACACGTGTCGATGTGCAGTGTATCCACCAGTCGATCGCTTAACACAACGTCGGCTTTCAGAGATGTAATAACGGTTGGTTGATATGGCAGGCTATCAACCGGAACTCGAAGCTGAATCAAGGTTTTTTGGGTCAGCGGATCGTAGGCAGATGCCATCGTACCTGAAGTTATCGAGCGTACCCGAAGCATCTGTGGTGGGTACTGTACGCTGAAGAACAAACTGTCCAACCGAACCGGTGCCTGACTGCTCTCGATCCAGGCTTCGATGGGAATACTCACGTTTGATTGTGTTTGTGGATCAACTTGGATATCATTCACGTGAAATCGAATGAGCGGCAAAGCAGGACTATCTTTACCTACTCCGCGAAGACGGACAAATTGAGTGTCATTGCATGGAAGCAGTATCAGAATCGCAGCACTATCAAAAGCACTCCCCTCCTGTGTCGGACTAAAACGAAGGTAGAGCACAGCACTGTCACCCGGCGCTATAGTCGATCCAACAGCAGGTACTAACGAGTCGATAGAGAACTGAGAAACTCCTAGTATGGATCGCAGGGTCATCCTGACGTTCGATGTGTTATGGATTGTTACGGAGTCCGACGTGGACTGACCAACCTTCACGTCTCCAAAATCTAAAGCGGAACTCCCCAGCGTGTACATCAAGGGGTTGCTAACGACAACTGTATCGGTCCCAAAACAACCACGTCCGTTGTCAACGCGAAGCGTGTACGAACCGGTATCCTGCACAACGAGCTCTCGGGATCCAAGAGTACCGTTCCAGAAATAGTGAACCGCTGTGTCCTTGGAGCGTAATCGAAGACTGGTCCCCGGGCATAAGAGTACTCCGTCGGGTTTATCGATGGCAGCCACGAGTGAGGACGAGACATTCAAGCTCATGACAGCCGTGTCGCTGCAGATCGCCGAGTTTGCATTGTACACTCGGACAGAATGTGTTGCACTCGAGGTCCACTGCAGTTGAATTTCCGATGAATCCGATCGGCCGCTAATCTGAGCGCCATCCACGCTCCATACATAACTGTTTAACGTATCTCCCGCTACTACTTTAAAAGTTCCTACTTCGCCCGCACACAAACTGTCCGGTCCTTTCAGGTTCAGTAACGTTGTAGGGCGCACAACAACATGCACCGTATCCAATGCCCAAACGCAGTTGGTGGAATCTGAGAGCGAGGCGGATATGGAAAGTGAGGAGCTGAGCGTTACTGACGGACCAAAAGCCCCGTTAGACCACACCACCAGAGTTGAACCGGGCACGTTTAATGTAAGTTCAACGCGATGGCCTTGACACACAATAATGGGCTTTGTAACCGTATCTATCGCGGGTGTTCCATCGATCGCTGCAGAATAAATGTAGCGTGGGCGAGTTGATGCCGTGATAACAACTGGGTTAGAGTCATCATGGCAACCGGTAGCATCTGCCACTTGCAGTCGATAGGTTCCGGCTTTTTTGATCCACACGGAATCGGTCGATGCGAACAACGTATTGGTTTGGTCAAACCACCCATACCCGGCAAACTTCTCTTTCGAGTAGAGCAATACACTATCACCATCGCAGATGTTTAACTTGCCTTTGGTGCCAATGCCGGCCGGTATTTTCGTTTTCGTTTGAATACGGAGGGTGTCCGAGTGTGCTGTACATCCATACGCTGAGGTCGCGCTGTACGAATAATATCCAGCGGTATTGATGTCGATGTCCTTCGTCGTTTGACCGGTACTCCATTTAATATTGCTCAGACCACTGTCGGCACTTAATCGAACAACCGTACCAGGACAAATCACACTATCCGCGCCGTTGAGTGAAACGACCGGCGTCGTGGGACAAATTTTCATCACCACGCCGTCTTCAGCACTTCCATTTTGTGTTGCAAAATCTGCATTTAGTACCGGGAAGTCACTACTGTTCGAACCACCCACTAAGTACATGTTCCCTATATCGTCGACTGCCACCGACGCACTGGCAGATTCCACGCCGGAACCTCCCACCGCAGTTGCCCACAAACGAGCCCCCTTCGGACCAAATTTGCACAACAACATATCCGACACAGAGTCCCGATGGTTCGCTTGCAAGGGGCGTGCGGTCGGTAAATCCGGACTGTTTGTGTATCCGCAAACGACCACAGAACTATCCTGATTAATGGCGACGGAATTAAAGTAGTCATTCAACTCACCGCCATACAGACACGACCACTTAATTCGAATTGCTGTATCGAGCTCCATGACAAAGCCATCCGATTGATTGCCGGTATAGGTGTAGGCGTTCGAGTTAAATCCCGAAGGAAAAGCGCGAGCACTCGCTGTCACACCGCAGACCACAACCAAGCCGTTGTAAATTGCCATTCCGCTTACCTGGTCGGCACCCGGGCCGCCACACAAACTTATCATCAGTGGCACCCCTTGTGCTGTGAAGCAGCCTATCAATGCATCACCAACTCCACGATTGATTTGCTGAAAGCCATTTAAGTTGGGCAGATTCGAGCTAGAACTCGAGCCTCCAAAGTACAGATTGCCCTTGGCGTCAAACGCTACACACTGCGCTCGATCGGCATACGATCCACCATAGTATGTTGACCAGAGCAAGGTTAAGTTTCCGGACCACTTTGATAAAAATGCATCCTGATCGGTTGTTGTTCCCGCCCGCGTCGGGAACTGGGCATTTAGTACAGGGAAATTATTTGAACCGGTGTAGCCAACCACCCCAACATTTCCAAAAGGATCAACTGCCACGTCGTATGCCTCATCGGTAGCGCCACCTCCAATAAATGAACCGGTAAGAAGCGCAAGTGATGAGTTGAGCTTGAAGATGATTCCGTCCCCTGCTCCCGCCTGACTATTCAAATACTGAAATACATTGGGTTTAAATCCTAAATCTGAACTTTTTGACTCGCCGCAGACAAAATAATTGTTTGAAGCATCCACGGCGATGGCATAAGCCAAATCCAATTCAGGGCCACCCATATAATAGGTTCCTACGGGCAGTTGGTTCGGCGAAAATTTGGAAACGAAGATGTCATAATCTCCGTGGTTTATTCCGGTTGAGCCGGGAAATAAATCCGAATATGAGCCACCGCACACCAGCACATTATCTGCGTGATCTACGCAAACGTCAAATATTTCGTCAGCGCGCGACCCACCCCAGTACGTACTCCACGTTATCGCAGGATCAATAACCAATTCCTTGGATTCATCTCGACCTGAGGCACATTCAAATTGAAGCGTGTTGGCATAAGGTATCGTTAATCGCATCGACACTTCTGTTCGATTCTTTCCGTTCCGATCCTCTTGCCAGCTTAAGGGTGCATGATCTCTAATCGATGCGCCACTCTTCAGGATTTCCAATGTCCTATCTTCATCAACTCTCACAGCATCGGCGTTTGAAATATGCACCAACAAGCGGCTGAGGTCCGCATGGGGTTGCACGTGGTACTCATATTTCAGCTGACCATGTACGAGTTGAAAGCGGACGTCTATCCCCGGATAAATATCTCGGTACTCTAACTCGTTGAACGATGGAACATTGAGCAGTGGCTCCTGCAAGTGCGCTTGGTAATAGTTTCTGGTCATCTCCTGCAAACCATCTCCTTGCACTGAGCAGCCGCTGTAGCACCCTAACCATTGTACATCCACTCGATGCAAAATAAAGGTGGGCGGCTCCGTCTTCCTCCCGGCTTCTACCCGTCGAGGTTCACTAAACTCCCTGAAAACATAGGAGTATCCATCGCGAAAAAAGTAGAGGTCTAATCCGTTGGATCGACACTCGTAGAGGACTCGGCCACGTCCCATGTCCTGCTGTCGAACTTGACCTCGATTCTCAACAAATCCTTCGTTTCGCGTGGTGAGTGGAAGTGCGCCCGGAGCTTTTTGTGCATCGACGTGTAGGGTACCTGCTATCCATAGCATGATCAGTACCATCCACGACAACTGTATCCATTTCATTCGCTTTCCCCTGCGCAGAGTGTTAACCCGCTAATATATCACCAAGGGCTCCAACGATTCAGAAAGAAGAGTAAAATGGGTTGCCCAACCCAAAAAAAAATAACCCGCTGCCACATCCCTACGGCGCGCGGGTTCCCTGTTGGAGGAAAAATTTTTGTCGGCAATCCTATAACATCTCTCTGCGTGACGTCTGTCCGATCTCACGTACACGTACTGACGTACAATTCCGGGTCATCGCAGAAAGAACACCTATTGGATAAAAAGAGATAAAGACCGCCTCTCTTAACGTGTCTTTCAACGCACTTTACTCATCCATCGATCGTCAACTGCGTCGCTACGGGAATTCACGTGGAATTCGTCCTCTTGGGTTGCCGAGGTCAAGGGTAGCTCCATCGATGATTAGTGTACGACGTTAAAGAACCGTCTGGTGGTACGACTTGGCGAGTGTAAAACAAGCAGATACGTGCCGCTGTGCAACACTGATGTATTGACACGAATGCGATGTTCTCCTCGATCCATGGTACCATCGATCAACGTTGCCGCATGTTTCGCTTGCGAATCGTACAATTCCAAGAGGGTCGGACCACTCTCGGTGAGACTGAACGCAACGTCCGCGTACTCTGTTGACGGATTCGGAAAGATGTTGGCAATCACCAGATTAGATGAGTTGGCAATTGCCTTTGCACTATTTCGCGAACACTCACCATCCAGAACTATCTCACCATCCTCCGTACTTAGGGCGACACTATCGATGCTGCTCACCATGCGGAGGTGAATAGCCGCGCGTGTTGTATCTGCTGCCAGTAACTGAACTGCCAAACGGAGAACAGTTGCTGAGGCACACGTGACATCGACCGTCCAATACACGGTGTCGGAACTAAAGCGAATGTTGGCATTGGGATCTAACACGTGTACAAGCGAAGTCTTTGTGCTACATTCCAGTCGAAAGCTCACAGGTATGCTCAATGGATCTGCTCCATCGAGAGAGACCGCCACCTGAATGTCGCCGGTGCTGCCTGCAGCACCATGCAGTGTAGGCACCGATGCATGAACGTGGTTGAGTTGTTGGTAACGATACGCTTGCGATAAGCTCGAACAGCCATGCTCGTTCGTGCACATGACTTGGTACACGCCTTCAGCTTCAATTGTGCACGTTTGGTTACTGGCTCCCATTAACGGTTGACCATTCAGCATCCACTGATACGAAGCCGCTTGCGGCGCACGTAAGAGAAGTCCCTCCCTGCTAAGCACGGTATCCGGTCTGTCCCAAAAATGCACCGACACTGTGTCCGATCTCTGTTGGGAGCCGTCTGCATAGACAACCGTGTAGTAGTACTCACCCGTCTTATCAACGTCAATTCCGGCATTTTCTGCGCCTGTACTCCAGCGGATCGTGGCGTCTGCACTATTAGCCTGCAACCGAATGTGTTGTCCGTTGCACGCTTGCAATGTCGTTGTTAGTATCTGCGGTTGCGTGTTCGATCGCATGCGGATTTGCAATGGATCGGACTGCTCCGTGCACCCTCTGGTGTTGGCAACGGTGAGTGTGATGGAACATTCCTTTGTCACGATAATGCTCCGGCCTGTTTCTCCGTTTGACCATAGGTAGCCGGCATAGCCGCTTGGTCCTTGTACTTCGGTGCCTTCGCCGACGTTAATCACGGTGCGATCGCACTGTAACAATGGCTTCGAGATCACTTCGATCGCCACACCTTCACTCTGTTGTAGTGTACATCCGGCGGATGTCACCTCGCGAACCTTTACTTCACCTTTGTTTGATCGATTACTCCACAACACTGCTATGGAATCGTTGCGTGAACCCATATAGGTAACGTCTTCCGCTCCATCTACCATCCAACTGAAATAGCTGTCCGCCAAACCCGACGCACGGTACACGTGCGTGCTATGAGCGCAGACACTTGTTGTACCACTAACACTCGGTACCCGCGATGGGCCAACATGAACGTCTACCGATACAGACTCTGATGTGCAGCCCGCTTCGTTTGACACGACTACCGAGTACACACCATCCTGTTGTACCTGAATGCTACGAGTGTTTTGACCGGTCGACCAGCGATAGCTAGCAAATGCACCCGCATCCAGCGTGATGGAGCTTGCGGTACAAGGATTGTCGGACGCTGTTTGTCGAATAACCGGTGTCGGTTTAACCATCATCGTAATGACTGTCGAACTCGATGCCGATTCGCAGCCCGCGACGTTTCGCACAACGACACTGTAGGTTCCGGCTGTCGACACACGTATGCTGCGGGTTGTGTCACCCGTACTCCATTCGTAGTGCGCAAAGTCTCCGGCATCTAGCATCGTCGTCTCGCCCTCACAGAGCGTTTTTACCTCACTATGAAAAACCGGTGCCGGTTGCGGTACAATACGCACACGAATAGCATCTCCGTTAATACATGAGGTTTGCGAGCTTTCTGCAGCTACTTGAATCGCTCCGCTTGAACCGCTGCCCCAAACAACGTGGATGGAATGTTGGTGTTGATCGATCGTCAGCGAAACACAGCCTTGCACCGACCACAACATCGCTTGATTTGCGGGCACGTCAACAGAGTAGATTTGCTCGGACCCTGCACACACAACAGTATCGCCATGAATGCGGGCTCGGATTTGTGTCGACACTTCCACATGCACGCTGTCCTCAATCACACACCCCTGTTGAGTCGTGACTCGCACGTGATAGGTGGTACTGCGTTGAGCACTGCACACAGATTGTAGAGAGGATGCTGATTGTAAGCCTTCGGATGGAGACCATTGGACGCGAACTTGTCCGTCGCTCCCAAACAATTGCGGATCGAGCATACATTGGCTGCCGGCGCAGAGCGACATACTGTCCGGCATCACCAAAAGTACCTGTGGCGTGACAACAATGCGAACACTGTCGGCAGTGGTACACCCTAAAGCATCACGAACGACGCAGTGCAATTGAGTACTTTCCGTTGCAGTGAAAACAGGTGATGCGGACGTTGGATTATCCACAGCAGAAGCCGGCGTCCACAGATAGCTGTAGGGACCATGTCCACCACGACATTCCGCTAGGAGCATCTGGGAGTTTCCGTGACAACGAACCTGATCCGGACCAAGCTCCACCGATAACACACTATTCGCTACCGGTGCCGTATTGAATACCTGAGCAGAACTCATCACTATGCCGTCGCCACCGGCGGTCGCGCCATAGTGTGACGGAACAAAACCAACAGCGGCTCCACCAAGTTCATAGTTTGACCCGGCATTTCCGCCCTGTGTAAGACAGTGCAAGTTTGAGGGAAGCACGCTATTCTTCAGATACAACACTCCGCCACTGCCACCGCCACCGGGACCATGCGGGTTTCGAGCGTCACCACCATTGCCGCCACGTATGTCTACGTTTATTTGACCCATATAGGAATCGCAGGCCAGAACCACGGTTCCCCCTGCTCCTCCGCCCCCGGCACCATCCATTTCGCAGCGCTGGGCGCTCATGCCGTTGCAGAGAATAGAGCCACCATTCATGATGAGAGTTGGAGAGATAACGATGACGATACCGCCGCCGTTCATGCCGCTCGATGGATTGTTGTCGTTCCGATGCCCTGCTCCACCTCCTCCTCCGAGGTAGAAGCGAGGAGAAGTTGAGCGCAGATCCAAAGAGTACCCTCCAATGCCGCATGTCGCTGTGTCGTTTCGGAGTGCACAATTACCCCAAGCGAATCCGCCAAAGCCGCCTTGAAGTGCCAAACTTCCTCCGCCACCACCGGCGTTGTGATTGTTACCACCGCCACCACCGTTGGCCCATGCGCCGCGACCACGCAGCCCAAGCGCGTTCAGAGAAATTCCCTCACCCTTTGGGGCTCCGTCCGGACTGTTAGCCGGGACATAGTAGCTGTGCACGCCGCAGTTATAACTTCCCAGTACGCTTTGCGCTCCACGAAATCCACAACCGCCTGCATCAAGTACGCCGTCGATCGTGACGGAATTCGTGGCCTCTATGGCGATAACTCCGCCATTCGTTCCATTCCAAGAATCAGCCTTGAGTGATTGGATGTGGAGATCCGTTCCGCTGAGAACTTTCACCAGCTGCACCGATCCGTTTTGAGTATCGTAATTCTGTTGAAGAGTATAGGTCAAGGCGATTTGCTGACCCTGTATAGACGAGATGGTATTGAGTTCCGCAACGCCAACCGACGCGAGTTGGGTCGGATAGCCAAATGACGACGAGTTGTCAACATTGAGCGAGGCTCCCTGCATCTGGATAATCAACACACGGTCGCCAATTCGAAACGACTGGGCGTCGCCAACGGTCACCGACCCACATGCCGTATTGATGCTAACGACCTTCGAAGAAGGGTTGAGATTGCCCTGTAAGCTTTGTGCCGGGCTCAGTACTGCGCTCACAACGAGCGCCACGATGATAACGAGCTGCTTCATTCCACTCCAACAGTTAAGCGCCTATCCTGCGACGCCCGATGAAACATTCGATGAACGATTGCTTGTTCAAAGTATGCGCCTGGTTGGTGTGTCAACTCAGTAGAGACACGTAATTTTTCCCCGCAGGCAAGACTCTGCCCGCATTTCCCCTCAAACCGCTACCGTCAGAGTATTTTTCTTACAGGCGCCGCGGGGCGGCACCCACCCTGATCCCCTAGAAATCGCCATTTCAAAAGATGTCGAGTCTGCGCGCTATATCCCTAAAACTTCCGCGTAGAGCTGCTCATATTGAGGAACGATCACATTGACGTCGAAATGGGAGCCGGCGGATGAACGCGCGTTTTCACTAAATGTGTTCCATCTCTTGTGGTTGCTCAGCAGCTCCGTTACATACTTCGCCATGCGCGTAACATCGCCGAGTTCAGCCACATAGCCGTTTTCGCCGTGCTCGACCAATTCCGGAATACCGCCAATGTTGGAGGCCACCACAGGAACTCCACAGCTCATGGCTTCGAGAGCTGAAAGGCCGAAACTCTCGGACTGAGACGGCAGCAAGAATACATCCGCAGCGGAGAGAATATCGGCTAAAGCTGTCTGCTTTCCGAGAAAGCTCACATGCTCCGATACTCCTAATTCTCTGCTCAAGCGTTCCGTGTCGGCGCGCTCCGGTCCGTCTCCAATCAACACTAAACGAGCATCGATGTGCGTACGAGTTTCATGCAGGATACGCACACAGTCTTGCACCCGCTTCACCGACCGGAAGTTCGAACAATGCATCAATATTTTTTGCTCCGGTTTGGCAAGGCGACACCGCGTTTGTTCCGATCTGTTTTCTTGGGGGCGAAAGATCTGAGAATCGACAAAGTTGTAAATCACCCGGATGTCCTTGTGCGGAGTAAAGCTCTGAATGGTCTTCTGCTTCAGATGTTCAGACACTGCAGTAACGGCGTCCGATTGTTCCAGCGCGAATTTGATCAGAGGGTGAAACGTAGGTTCCAAGCCCATCAGTGTGATATCGGTGCCATGCAACGTGGTGACTAGCTTAATAGGGTTCTTCCCTTCCGATATCTGTTTGGCCAGAAATCCGCTCACTGCATGCGGTATGGCGTAGTGAACGTGCAGCACGTCGAGCTTCTCGTACTTTATCACATCCAATATTTTTCCGGCAAGCGCAAGAGTGTACAGCTGATGCTCCATCAAGGGATACGCAGGAATTTCCACCTCATGGAAAAACACATTTTCCTGAAACCGATCCAGACGGAATGGCATGGCATAGGTAATAAAGTGCACCTGATGTCCGCGTCGCGCCAACTCCATTCCGAGTTCAGTTGCAACAACGCCACTTCCGCCGTATGTTGGGTAACAAACTATGCCGATATTCATCATCATTTCTCATGGTTGACCACGACGCGGAGAGCAAGGACATTTATTTCACCATTGCTCAGCGCCACCGCTCCGAATACAAAGAACTGGGTTCAAAGTTTATTGCCACCGCCGTCCCCATTGCGTCCAAGGATCAAGCAATGGAAGAAGTCCAACAACTTCACGACGAGTTCTTTGACGCCACCCACAACTGCTTTGCCTATAGACTTGGCCCTGAGGGGTTCACGTTTCGTGCCGTAGACGATGGAGAACCGTCCGGTAGTGCAGGAAAACCTATTCTTTTTGCCATTCAAAGATACGCCCTAAGCGATACTCTCGTGGTGGTCACCCGATACTTTGGGCGAACGAAGCTTGGACTCAAGCGTTTGGCAGTGGCTTACGCAAAAAGCGCCGAATTGGTATTGGAGGGCTGCGAACGGAAGCCGGTATATCGAACCGGCACTGTGAAAGTGTTTTGCACCTATGAAGACCTCAAGTTGGTGCTCCCTCTCATCGATCAATTTTCGGTGCACACCGCTAGTGATTATCGCGATGCCATCGAATTCGTGGTGAAGGTTCTCCTGTCAGACATCCCCGTGTTTATGGAGCGTGTGCGCGAAACAACAAACGCCCGCGCCGGTTGCGTGCTGAGCGACGAAGACTAAGCGCTTGGTTTGGTAGAGCGCCCGCATCACGAAAAGCTCGTTCGCTCTTTCACAACATCTTCGATATGGGCCTTGAAATCCGGGTGTTCGGCGAGGATGCGCTCAAACGAGGCAAAGTCTAAAACGTAGAGATCCGAGTGAACCAGGGCTCTGACAGATGCGTTGCGTTTTCTTTTTCGAATCAGCGCCATTTCACCAAAGAAATCTCCCTCCTTTAGCACGGTAACTACCGAGCCGTCTGCGCTCACCACTTCCACGGCACCCTTGGAGATAAAGTACATTGAACGAGCAGTATCTCCGGCTTTAAAAACGTAGTCACCGGGCATCACAATCTGAGCATGCAGAAAAACTGAGATTTCACGAATGAACTCCTCACTTGCATCGCGAAAGATATTGACACGCTCTAAAACTTCGCGTTTGAGGTACAGCGACACCTCGGTTTTTAGTCCGGGCGGAAGCGCGGAAAGTACACTCGTCTCATCGTAGCCCAGACGTTTCTCCCACACGTAGTCGTAGTATTCATTAATGCGTCGTTCTAAATCGATGGGTAGATTTCGATACCGAATGAAGGCATGGACTTTCTCCAACGTTTCCTCATGGTGAACTCGAGCCGGGTCAATCTTGTTCAGCAGTGAGGCAATATTTCCAATGAGGTAACCGTACATCACAAGGCCGAGGAGCATCATGCTTACGGAGAAGACCAAATCGATATTGGTTACCGGCGCATCACCGGCCAGACCAGCGTTTGCCAAGGCGGTCGTTGCCCAGTAGAGCGAGTGTAAATACTGCCCTGCGTCGTCGTACTGCGTCAATGGATGCAAGAAAAGTCGTCCGCACGCCACCCAATTGAGAACGGTAAGGATGATATAGCCAAAGTGAGCCAGGCGTAATATTGCTGCATAGCGCGGCGACAATCGAATATTCTCCTTTACGCGAAAGGCCACATGTAAAATCTTGATGAACTGCACAAAGGCTAGTGGTGTCCAGGCACTCAGATAGACAAACGGAACTATGGCAAGCGCATCGATAACAAACCAACGACGCAGGTAGCGTTGGAAATACGTAGGCCCCTGACGCTTTGTTTGCAAGACGGACAGCAGAAGATCTGCTGCATAGACGAAGCAAATAACAGTCATTAACTGATTGAAGAAGGACTCGACCAGTCGTGGTATCACCACATGAATCGGCACCAAGAATGCCATCGAGATGGTACTGAGCAACACGAGTGATTGCCACAGAAAAAT
>JBDHXF010000058.1:0-20956 GCA_039810585.1 Chlorobiota bacterium | reverse complement strand
CAGCGACTAGCGAAGAATCGACAGTGATCTTCGCGAGCTCCACTATACTCTTTCCTTCCGGCGTGTCGTCGCTCATCGAGCTCAGCACTGCACAGTGAACAAAGCGTTCATGAGCCACTCCCGGTGCCGCATAAAACTGCGTTGCTTTGCGATTGCCAATGGTAATGGTCCCTGTCTTATCAAGGAGCAGAACGTCGATGTCACCCGCCGTTTCCACCGCCTTACCGGATTTGGTCATCACGTTAGCTCGAAGGGCGCGATCCATACCGGCAATTCCGATGGCTGACAGTAGTCCGCCAATCGTGGTGGGAATCAGGCAGACAAATAGAGAGATCAACGCCGAGATCGTAAGGGGCGTAGACGCGTACTCGGCAAAGGGTTTGAGTGTTACGCACACCACGAGAAAAACAATAGTGAAAGCTGCCAGTAGAATTGACAATGCTATCTCGTTTGGTGTTTTTTGACGCGACGCGCCTTCCACCAATGCTATCATTCGATCCAAAAACGATTCTCCCGGCTGTGCACTTACCATGACGTGGATGGTGTCTGATAGCACACGGGTTCCTCCGGTAACGCTGGATTTGTCTCCTCCGGCTTCGCGGATCACCGGAGCGGACTCACCGGTGATAGCGGATTCGTCGATAGACGCCATCCCTTCCACGATCTCGCCATCTGCCGGAATAATATCACCGGTAACACAGACAAACACATCCCCTCGTTTCAGCTCAGCTGAACTTCTCCGACTTAGGATGGACTGACCATTGGCGTCACGACCCACAAAGAGTTGAGCGGGTGTTTCCTCACGAGTTCTTCGCAGAGACTCAGCTTGCGCGCGCCCTCTTGCTTCTGCCAACGCTTCCGCCGCGTTGGCAAAAAGCACGGTAAGAAACAGAACAGCGAAAATGCTCAGGTTGTAGGATAAGCTTCCCTGACCTTGGAGGCCGCATGCAACTGCAATGCAGACAATACCCATCACAGCCGTACCAAGCTCCACCGTGAACATGACAGGATTCTTGATCATTGTTCGTGGATCAAGTTTGCCGAAGGCATCGCGAATTGCTTGTCGCCCCAGCGATGCACTCAACAGTGCAAGTGTGCCGTTGTTTTTCATGGTTAAGTGTTAGAGCAGTGACAAATGTTCGGCAATGGGACCGAGGGTTAAGGCAGGAAAAAATGCCAGCGCGGCAACGATGACGATCACAGCACAAACAACCGTAGCAAAAACGACGCTGTCCGTCTGTAATGTTCCCGGACCCTCGGGAATTGTCTTCTTCGCCATCAGCAAACCTGCGATGGCAAGCGGACCAATGATAGGCAGGTAGCGAGCAACGAACATCACGAGTCCGCAGGCAATATTCCAGAATGGCGTGTTATCGCCCAGTCCTTCAAATCCGCTCCCATTGTTGGCAGAGGCAGATGTGAACTCGTACATCATTTCACTAAATCCGTGATATCCGCTATTGTTTAACCAGGCGGAATACGACGCCGGATTGGTACTATAGAGCCATGACGAGAGTGCCGTTCCGGATAAAATGAGGAGTGGATGCAGGAGCGCGACAATCATCGCGATCTTCATTTCCCTAGCCTCAATTTTCTTTCCCAAGAATTCCGGAGTCCGGCCCACCATCAATCCGGAAATGAACACTGCAAGAATGAGGAAGATGTAGAAGTTCAGAAACCCTACACCAACACCGCCAAACACGCAATTGACCATCATGCCAAGCAATACACTAAGCCCACTCAACGGCATCAACGAATCGTGCATCGCATTGACGGATCCGTTGGATGTGCATGTGGTGAGCGTTGCCCATAAGGCGGACCACTCTGCCCCAATGCGCACTTCCTTGCCCTCCATATTACCGGCCGGTTGGAGCACTCCAAGTTTATTGAGCGCCGGGTTGCCGGCAGACTCTGCATAGAGTGTTGGAGCCACGAGTAGCACAAAGCAGATGCTCATCACGCCAATCATCATCCACGCAAGTCGTGGCTTCTGAATCAGCCCTCCAAACATGAACACCATGGCAATGGGTATGAGGGCAATGGACATCGTCTCGAGTACATTGGTTAACCTGGTGGGATTCTCGAAAGGATGCGCGCTGTTCGTTCCAAAGAATCCTCCTCCGTTCGTTCCCAGCTGTTTGATTGCCACAAAGGCCGCAACGGGCCCACGACTTAGCTGCATGTCCGCTCCGCGCAGTGTTCGTATATGTGCATGCCCCTGCCAATCCATTGGACTTCCACTGAATACCAGAACTGTTGCAAGAACCACACTAAGTGGTAGAAGTACGCGCACACACGTACGTACAAAAACGTGAAAGAAGTTAGACACGAATGCCGACGGTGTACTACGCATCGTCATCATGGCTAGAACAGCGATGGCCATTCCGCTTCCGGCGCTGACAAACTGCAGAAACATCAGCATGAGTTGACCGAGCAAAGAAACTCCTGTCTCACCACTATAGTGTTGCAGGTTGGTGTTCGAGACGAAGCTGATTGAGGTATTGAACGCCAGATCGGCGCTCATCGAAGGTTGCCCGTCCGGATTCAGTGGCAACCAACTCATATTCATGAGTACTGCCATACTGAGTACGAACCAACACATCGTGATACTGAGAAAGGCGAGGAGATTTTGCTTCCAGGTCAGGTCCTCCGCATGGCTGAGACCAGAGACGCGAAGCACAAGCGACTCCAGTGTTTTCAACACCGGATCTAACCAAGTGTTCCGGTCCAGATATACTCGGCATAGGTATCTGTTCAACAGGTATGCTGCACCGAACATGAGCACAACACCGGCTACAATGCCAACGAGTTCAGAGTGTGATATCATATTAAAAGCGCTCCGGTTTCAGGAGCACATACACCAGATAACAAAAAACCAGAAGAGAAAGAATGAACAGCGCAATCATGTCTAGATCCTTTCGAGAATGCCTACCAATCGGGCCATCAAAGCAAAGCCCAAACATCCAAGTGCGCAGAGTGCAATTCCTGCCATCATCGGGTTCCTTTCGTAGAGTGAGTACACGTTGTAATTCAGAAGAAACTTGCGCAGTGTGTAGCTGCCACATTTACTCCGTGTAGTGTACAGATGTCATGCCAGCACAGGAAGAAACCTAGGGTGGGTTTTGTGGATATCAGCTGATAATTGAACGACTTGCGCTACATGGTGTGGATGCGGACGCCATCCGTTCGAACCAAAGCGCTCCCCTAAAATGGTAGGATGATTTTTCAGAATGGGAGGGTCAGGCAAACTCCTCGAGTTTGCGATACAAAGTGGTTAAACCTATACCAAGAATCCGGGCTGCCTCCGACTTATTCCCACTACATTGCGCAAGAATTTTGAGGATGTGATTCTTTTCGACTGTTGCCAAATCCTGTTTCACGTCGTCAATACGATCATGAGCAAGTCGAACATCTACAGGCAAATCGCGCTCGGTCAGGCAATCGCTGTCACAAAGAATAACGGCACGTTCCACCACATTTTTCAACTCTCGAACGTTACCAGGCCATCGGTACTGCGTCAAAGCTTGAATAAACGACGCATCAATCGATAGCCGCGTCTTGTTGGTTTTGAGACAGAAGTGCGACACGAAATCCCGCAGCAACATCGGAATATCAGCGTGTCGCTGCCGAAGTGGTGGGAGGACGATTTCAAAGACATTGAGTCTATAGTACAAATCTGCTCTGAATTGCTTCGCTTCACTCTCTGCTTTCAAATCTCTATTGGAGGCTGCAATAAGTCTGAAATCGACTCGTGTTGGTGTGCTCTCACCAAGTTTGTAAAACTCATGCGTCTCAAGCACACGCAAGAGTTTGGCTTGTAACTCAAGAGGCATTTCAGAAACTTCGTCCAAGAACAGTGTTCCGCCGGAAGCTTCTTCCACAATACCTTTCTTTGCAGTACTTGCACCGGTGAAGGCACCGGTCGTGTGCCCGAAGAGTTCGCTTTCGAGAAGATCTTTTCCAAAGGCACTGCAATTCAAAGCAACGAAGTTTCGTTGTGCGCGGGTGCTTGCTTCGTGAATCGCTTGTGCGAACACTTCCTTACCCGATCCTGTTTCTCCCAGCAGCAACACACCCGCGTCCGTTGGTGCCACCCGCTGCGCCAACTCAACCGCTGCGCGCATAACCGGCGATTCGGCAATAATGTTCGCAAAGCTGTACAGTCGTGATACGCGGTGTTCCAATTGTATGACCCGGCGACGCAGCTGAGCTTTCTCCATAGCCCGCATCAGTAAGGGGACAATCTTCTCGTCGTCGTCACCCTTGAGAACATAGTCAAAGGCACCATTCTTCATCGCGCGAATACCATCGGCAACGGTGCCATATGCGGTATAGAGCACCAACTCTTTCTCGGGAAAGCGAAGCTTTACCCGTCTGATAAAATCCACTCCGTCTCCATCCGGAAGCTTCACGTCGCTAAGCACGACATCAATTTCGGCATGAGATTCCAACTTCTTGATGGCTGATCGCATGTCACCTGCCGTCAGTACCTCGAAGCCCTCCTCCTTTAGTAGGCGACTCAGCAGCGAGCGGAGCTTCTGCTCATCGTCGACAATCAATAGTGTTCCCATATTCCGCGTATATCAAGTTCTGTCGTATCAGCGTTGGCCTAAGCTCACAGTATCTCACACTGCTCGTCCGATAACAGGTTTACTGCAAAGCTACTCGAAAAGTATGTGGACGCGCGCACTACCGTCAATCAATACATACTCACTCCAAAAAACGAGGCTCTTTGCTAGCGTTTGCAAGTACAACTCGCAGGATCTTTACATACAAATCCTTAGACCGACGATCTAACAAAAGCGAGACCCAGGCATGGACCTAAGTTGTTTGAAGATTCAAAATTATGGACGGTACATTCTTCGAAATTTCGTCGAATTTCAAGAAAATAAAAATGCCCTGCCATCGGGGGGAATTGATAGCAAGGCATGCAGCATAAAGAGGAAGTGATGGCTTGCGCCATCGAGCGGGAGACGAGGGTCGAACTCGCGACATTCACCTTGGCAAGGTGACGCTCTACCACTGAGCTACTCCCGCTTGCATATACTGATAGCGCTAAACTACTATGCAAATCGGTTATTCACAATGGATTTTTTTGCCGATCGCTAAAATCTTTGCAGAAAGATCTCTTCGCATTTGTTTTCCACATCCGATAGTGGAGTTATACACCCACGTTCCACAGCCATCGAGCTTACAGCTTTGTCACTAATACCGCACGGGACGATGAAATCGAAGTCTTTCAACTCGTTTTCCACATTCAGTGCAAAACCGTGAGAAGTAACCCATCGGGAGCAGTGGATACCGATCGCACAAATTTTCCTCTGCTGCTCTACCCATACGCCGGTCAATCCATCTACTCTCCCACCGACGATGCCGAAGGCGGCAATCGTTTGTATGATGCACTCTTCAATTTCCCGAAGGAACCAGTGAAGATCTTCTTTGAACTGACTGAGGTGAAAAATAGGGTATCCAACCAGTTGCCCGGGATTGTGTACGGTCACATCGCCACCGCGATTATTTTCCACCACACAAACTCCCAGTTGTTGAAGTTGTGCAACCGGTTTAAGGATATGTCCTTCCTCACTGGCTCGACCGACGGTTATGACGGTCGGGTGCTGACAGAACACTAAGGTGCTACGGCGTTCACCGCGCTTGACGAGTTCGACCAGTTGCTCTTGGCGCTCCACACCCTCAGCATATTCAACCATGCCCCAATGTTCAACGTCAATCCGTGCCACTCTTCCTCCGGTTTAATAATTCGCGCGCCCTTCGGGCTTCGTCTCCGTGCATTGCATTTCGCAAGCTCCTACCATCCAGGAGTGGGTACACTTGACAGAACGAATGTTATCCCCTGTCTAGTGTACAGCACTCGATAGAGCGCACGCCACAGAGCTTAAACACAAAGAGCTCCGTCACATGGTTAGCAACGGAGCTCTTTGTTCACATCAATTGAAAATCAACGTTGGTGTGTTCACACGTTCACAGTGTAAACGCGCTTGCTCTTTAGTGAGTACCGGTAGCGGCCAGTGCGTTATCGGAAGCCAGAGCCTGAACGTCGTTACGAGTCAGACGGCGGGCACCAATAAGGTGGGCGCTATAGTAGTCGCTCTCCAATGACGAAACGGTAACACCGAAACGAGTACTGGAATGAGCAAAGAGCTTGTTACCGAGGTAAATACCAACGTGTGAAACGTAGGTATGATTACGTGTGTGAAAGAAGACCAAATCTCCAAACTGAAGATCGTCAACCGCTCCCACTCGCTCACCAACCTCGATTTGGCTTTGTGCCGTACGAGGTAACACAATATTGGCAGAGGTTGCAAACACAGCTCTCACAAAGGCGGAACAATCAATACCGGAGCGACTGGAACCACCAAAGTGATACCGAGTGCCAACCCAGTTCATAATTGCATTCATCACCGGTTGCTTGAGAATACCGCAAGCCAATGCATTGGCGTTATCATCAGTGGCGTCTGGATCGAGGTACGACATCCACAGCATCTTGAATGCCTCGGCATCAATGCTGCTGTCGTCTTCACTCTGTAAGTCACTGAGATCTTCGACTTCCTGAAGCAATTGTTTTTGCACAGAAACATCGATACCATCATTAGGATCTTGGCCGTCATCGCTTCCATCCACACCTGCCAGAGCCTTAAGGTCGGCAGGGCCATTCTTCAACAGATCCATAGCCTGTTGCTTACCGGCCTCCGTATTACAACGGGTGTGACGAGACGCGTGACGTCCCTTTTTCTTCTTTGAACCACATTTTACCGCATGAACTCCGGACTTCTTCGACTTGGCTTCCACTTGAGTGCTAAATGCCACAGTCGTTATCATCAAGAGAACTGCGATGATCGGATAGGTACACATCCGTTGGACCATCATTCCTCCTGAGATGAAGTAAAACATGACAACACCCGTTCTTAGTCGCGATGGCCGATGTGAGCTTTCCTTGGGTGCGGACGGGGTATTGCCGCAAAACATGAAGATCACACTTTCATCACGTGTTACCGGTTCGCCGCGATCTCTCTACGGCAACCATAACAACAGGTAAAGCGATTCATGGCAAGAGGGTGGAATATGAATACCCACAACAATCAGGCGTTCATTATCCAGCTCCCCCAGGAGCCGCTAAAGACTTACGAACAGTCTCAAGCACCAGTCGATCAGCCCCGTCTAGGGACAAACCACGGATGCTCGGTTGCAGCAGTCTTTGAATTATGGGATAGTACAGGAAAATCCATGGACTGTCCGATACCACCTCTTGTTCGAGTTGATGATAGAGCTCAAATCGCTCCTCTTCACGTAACAGAGGTGATAATGCTCGGGTGTAGAGACTGTCCACTCGAGCGCTTGTGTAATGCGTTGTATTGGGTCCGATGGGTGATCGAAACCCCGAATAAAAAAGCGCGAAGAAGTTTTCCGGATCAGGGTAATCCCCAATCCAACTTGTTCGCCAGAGCTGCAGTTTCGAAGAACTGACCATTTCTAAATGCTGCGGAAAATCGACTTGGCGAATGCTGAGTTGCACACCAATCTCCTTCCACATCTGTTGTATTGCCTCCGCCACCGACACCGTGCGAGCACTATTGCCCATCTGCAGTACCAATGGTGGCAATCCCTTTCCAGCCGGAAACCCGGCCGCCGCCAATAATTGTCGTGCCCGTTCAGGATCGTAACCGTACCCAATCGTGTGTTCCGAAAATCCCGGGAAACCGGGCGGTAACACTCCGTACGTAGCGGCTCTCCCCTTGCCGTTCAGGACATAACGGATTATTCGTTCTCTATCAATTGCATAGTTCAACGCTTGACGAACGCGGACATTTCTGGCTACCACAGAATGCTGTCCTTCCGCCACAGTTGTATCAAGAAGGATTCCATAGTATTCTATGGAATGTGCACAGCATTGCTGTAGTTGATAGTCGTGAAATGCATCGCGAAGATGGCCGCTCGGATCTATCACCGATGGTGCGATGGATGGATCGAGCGATGAAATCATGTCAACATTTCCGGAACGAAATTCCAGAAACTCTGTCTTACCGTCCTTGATGAAGGAAATATGGATACCCTCCAAATACGGAAGCCGATGACCATCTGCGTCAACTTTGAAATACTCAGAATTGCGCTTCAATACCAACTCCACATCAGACGTCCAATGATCAAACACAAATGGGCCTGTGCCCACCGGATGCCTGCCAAAGTCTGGTCCGTAATAACTCAGTGCTTCCTGCGGCACAATCCAAGCATAAGGCATGCTAAGCAGCTGCAGAAATGGAGCGTATGGTTGCTGAAGCGTGAAGACAATGGTTGAGTCATTCAGAATCTGTATACCCTCACAATGATCGTTAACCGATAGTCGCGACTGCGTAATAAACGCAGCTGCGCCTTTCAGGCGATCTCGGAAGACCCACTGTCCGGGCGAGCGTGTACTTGCACGCAAAACCCTTTCAATGGAAAACTGAACGTCGGATGCTCTCAGTATCCTACCTTGCCCGGAGGCAAAACAACGATCGTTATGGAATCGTACGTCTGTGCGTAGATGAAATGTCCACCGTAAACCGTCCTGCGAAATCTGCCAGGACTGCGCTACCGAGGGTACTACCTTCAACGACGAATCGAGATCAACCAAAGAACTAAAGAGCTGCTTCCCTGCCCACGACGCCGCCTGATAACTGGCAAGTGCCGGATCCAGCGAAGCTATACCATTGGCTTCATTGTAGTGAAAAAACTGCGCATCACTTTGAACGAGTTGAGGCTTGCAGCCCACAGCCCAAAGCAATAGCCAAAAACAAACTATTCGACCGAAAACCAACGTGTAGATTTTCAAAGAACCGGCGAGAGACCCCTGACCTCGTTGCCTGTAAGCAAATTCTGACACAGGTCTCCTCGTAAAAGCTATGCAATATCCGAAAAAGATACTAACTACACAATGAAAGAGGGTGAATTAGATGGTGAGTGGACCCAAGACTGCCTGTGGAAAACTCTGGCTATGTCGTGAGAAATAAAGCACTTGTATGTCTCTCTGGCGGACGCTTAAAACAAGACATTTTTATCTTCTTTATGATGCGATGATACAGCGCAACTGCGTATAATTACTTAGGCTTGCGTTCACTACGTCTCCTGCTTTAAGTGCCCCTACCCCCTCCGGAGTTCCCGTGAAAATTGCGTCCCCCTTGCGAAGCCCAAAGACTATCGATAGGTAGCTTATGAGCTGTGCTACGCTGCGTTCCATGTGGAGAACTTTTCCCTGCTGTCGCAGTTCCGAATTCACCTCCAGGCGTAATTCGAGTATGCTTGGGTCTTCAACCTCGGATACCGGAACCACGTCCGACACCGGTGCACTTCCTTTAAATGCCTTACTCAAGGCCCATGGCTCTCCACGTTGCTTGGCTTCGCTCTGCCGGTCACGCAGGGTCAAATCCAAGCCCACCGCGTAGCCGGCTACATAATCCAGAGCCTCCTCGGTACTCACATTGTCGGCATCCTTCCCCATCACTACCACGAGCTCCACCTCGTGATGCATGGACTGACTGAACGACGGTATACGGAGCTCCTCACCCGATAGGCGCAATGCGTTCGGCCCCTTGAGAAACACCAGCGGTTCCGATGGCACGACCGCATTCATCTCCTTGGCGTGGGCGGCATAGTTTCTGCCTATGCAATACAATGTACCGGCCTGAAGCTCAGCACCATCTAAAAAGTGAAACGCGCGATAGCTCATGGATATTTGTCGAAATGAATGGAACCTCCAAAAATATTCATCGCCTAGCCCGCAATCGGACTTGGCGATGAAAAAAAAGATGGAATCGTACCCGCAGGAAATTCTCGGTGCTCGTTTTATCGGCGATTGAGATCACCACTACCGTTAATGGATTTCTTGACGTTCTGTACATCGCCTCGGTAGTTGACATCACCTGAACCGTTGATCGATACATCCAGGAAGCTCTTCACATTAACGTTGCAATCACCGGAGCCATTGATATGAACCTCCGCTGAGTCGGCATCCAACGTATAGGCTCGGATATCACCTGAACCGTCAATGTTTACATACAGCTTGGTTGCGGAGCCAGCAAGATCAACATCTCCGCTGCCCTCGATCTGAACCTCCATATACGATGTCTTCACATCGCGCGCTTGCACATCTGCTGATCCCTCGATGGCAATACCACTGCAGCCGGGAATGCATGCCTCCACGTAAATAGGAAGCTTTGTGGAATATCCTTTCTTAGAACTGATGTGCAGAGTTCCATTGTCGTTCTCTGTCGTAATATTATCCAACAAGTTGGCGTCTGCATGTACGATGATGCGTTGCACCGAATCGGGACTGCAGCTCAGATGTACATCAATCGAACCATCGACCACCATGCGGTGCACCGGAGGAAGCGTGCGAACGGCACTGCTCATGCTACCGTTTCCACGAATTCCATCGATCACAAAATTTGCATTGCAGGAACTGAGAGTCGCGCAAAGACCAAGTGCAGCGATCATGGTTTTCACCGTTGTGTACATTATTCCTCCGAATAGTTATAAAGAGAACAAAACCTATCACCGTTGTTGTGATTCCACTCCAACGAAAGAATGAGGAAAAAGTTCTACAGCCTAAAAAATTCCAACGTGACCGAGCAGGATTCGCTAGATAGCTTTGAATTGCTCAAAACCCTGAAGACACGAATTGCAATGATAGAGCGCCCGGCAAAGGGTTGGACCAAAGGGCGAAACGAGTTTGGTGTTGGTGGAGTGACAAAATGGACACTCGGCGTTAAGAAGTATTTCCGGCTCGAACGCTCCTTCGAAACGAGGGGGTAACGCCAATCCATGTGCAGCTAAAGCCTGCCTTCCCTCTTCGGTTAGCCGATTCGAGCTCCAGGGAGTGGCAAGATCCACAACTACTTCGACTGTATAAGAATCAAGAGTGGAAAGACACTCGCGGACATTTGTCTGTATCGTGTCGATAGCGGGACAGCCTACAAAGGTTGGCGTGATGTGTACGCGAAGCGTGCGCGAATCAGAATTCACTTCGACGGAACTCAGCATCCCCAGATCGACAATGGAGAGCAAGGGAATTTCAGGATCCTTCACGGATTTCAGAAGAGACCGTACACTTTGCTCGTCGATATGCTGATCTAGATCTACCATTGCGCCGATGGATCAATTCTGTACACTTCTGTCATTTCCCGAATCATGTCCTGCAGAGCGGGGGTATGCTGTCCGCGGCGTCCGCCAAAGGGCACATCGTTTTCGTCTAGCGCCGGTCGCCGGAGCCCTGCCGCACTCAGGATAGTGTGAATGTGTTCTTCCCACTTCTGACGAAGCGCAAGCTCACCAACAAAAATACCTTCGGCAATGATCGCGTCTTCACTTTTGGTCAATTCAAACATGCTGTAGGCTAAGGGCAGACAGTATTCCACTGCCTTCTGCATTCTTAGAGCGCTTTCGTCCGATCCCTTTGCCCCGAGGAGCTGCATCCACGTATCGGCGTGAAAAGTATGGTAGCGAATTTCTCCACGCACTTTTTGAGCAAACTTTGCCAATGGCTCGTACGAAGAGTGTTCCAGCAACTCATAGCGCAAGCGCTCGGCGGTATCAAATAAGAAGTGACGAACAAGGGCTAGTGAATACTCCATGGTTTCGAACTCGACGAATTGACAGCAGTGAAATGCATTTGCATCGCGCGTGAAGGCTACCGTGTCGGGATCTGATTCCCCAAGGTTCTCGAGCAGCAAGTAGAGTGCCTGTGCATGACCAAACTTGTCCTGCGCGATCGACGAGAACGCAATGTCTTCTTCGAGTGTGGGTGCCAGACCGGTCCACTCGGCATTGCGATACGCGTAGATCAACGAGTCGTCCGCCATTCGGTAGATGAGATCTTTTACAGCGTTTGTATTCATTCGTCATCTCCCTCGCTTAGCGACACTTCCTGATTTTGCTTTTTCGATTTCTTATAGGCGTTCAGTTTCTTCATCACTTTGTATCCGCTAGCCTCACGAAAATCCTTTTCCGCTGCTGTGCGAAAGAGTTCTGCATCATCCGGAGGCAGAGCTAAGATATCAGACGAGCGCACGACCCACATATTTGCCGTGATTGAGCGTCGGCCAAACTGTTCCTTGGCAAAGAGCATGGCAAGCTCGGAGGATGATGCGTGCACGCTGCCAACGTGAACGTGACGACCGCCGGTGCGCGCCTGATGGAACACTTCAAAGGTCTCCCAGTGTTCTCGTTCCGGAGTGGGCTGATACTCTTGCTCTTCAGGATTTTGTGGAATACCCAGGCGTGTAACCCTGGGATCCAAGGATTGGAGACGAGGCGACTCTGCCATAAACTAGAGGTCTGCGAGTAAAGAAGACAAAAATACGGAGGAAGAACGGCCGAGAAAGGGCTTTTTGGAAGCTTCGCTAAGGGTACGTCTCTTCTGCGAAACCTAGCCCTAGGGCAAGATTTCCCCCACTCTCTCGAGCAGCGATCGCTCGCACCGAAAACTGTCTCCAAAAAGCTCTTTCACTTCTTGCTGCATCCGTGGGGCGTGATGCTGTTTATACGTTTCATACTCCTCAAGACTTCGGCATCGATATTCGGAACAAAAAATCACCCGTTGTGCATCGTCATTGATGGTGTCCTGAAAGAACTCTGCACTAAGAAAAAGACCACCGGAAAGCACCGCCGGAATATGATGCCTCATCATCCATGCACGCCACTCATCGGCTCGGGCTGCATCGACACTACATACGACTCTATAACAAATCATGCTCTCTCTCTACGATCTGGAACTGTGCTAAAATCTACGCAGAGAATCCGGACTTTCGATACTCTATTCTAACTCCACGACAGTGTTGTTGCCATTTGGTGCGCACTTGCCTCCAGTTCGGTGGAGCGAAGTGCATTCGCAGAGTGTTCTTCATTCGGTTGCGCTATGCGCACCCCGTTCCAGTCGTGTACATAGGCTGGCATTGGATCTGCGCCTTGGTGTAGGACAACTCGAATGTTCTTTCCGGCTTTTGAGTTGGCTTTAAAAACCCGAGCGAGGTTTTTGCCGTTGCGATCATACTCCACCATCACTTCATGATCCACTTCAGGTTTGGCAAAGGGAGTTCGTTTGGCTTGCAAATCTTCAATCATCTTTGCAAACGCGACCGCAACGTGGGATGGATGAAGCTTAGGCAGACACTCGGATTTACACACACCGGGCACCCAGTAACAACCCTTGCATCCTCGTTCTTCGTTGCGAATGGTGCGCACGTTTCCTTTGTCAGGATCACCGGTCAAGAACTCGTTTACAACACTCTGGATTGCAAGTGTCGGCTTATCGAACAAGTTGTGGGCGACATGGAAGAAGGCACTGTCGATACCAATAAATACGTGGCACCGTTGAATCAAGGCAAACTGCTCACGAAGTCCAATGTTTGAATAGCGTGCGCAATCCAATAGCTTATCATAGCTCTTGCGAAATCCGGTTTTCCCTACGTTGACAATCGCCACATCCGGATACAAATGCTTCAGGTATTCAATGAGTCCGTTAGCATGCCGGTACGAACGCTGCGGATCTTTTTCGGTGAAGAGATGTACCCCAATAACGAACGATGGTTGCGGAGTGCCAAAGACCGTCTGCATGGCGGCAGCCGCTACATGCTGTTCCTCCGGTGATGGCGTGTAATAGATCTGTCGACTACTGAGCCTCACACCGGCAATGTTTCCTAAGATATCCGCTAAATTAATGCCGTTGTAGTACTCGGCGAATTGGTCAATCACAGAGTTGAATTCCACTACTTCGTCTGCAGTCGATTCTTCCAAGAGTTCTTCCGGAGAATTTCGCAGCAGAATTTTTTCTACATCCGGATTGCCTTTGAATATTTCCATCGTAGCACCGGAACCGGAGACGCTAACGTGCAGATGTGGATAGCGTTGTTTGAGGTCGTGAACCACGGTAGTGGTCATCAGACTGTCGCCTACGGCCGTCGAACAACGCAAAAGCACTGTCTTTTTCGACGCGTAATCTCTTGTCCAGTACCGTGAATGGAAACTGGAAAACACTTCGTCATGACTCCGCGTGGACGGCAACTCATGAACAGCGGGCAGATTGTGCAGAGTCTGTGCATCAACACCGTGACCACGGAAAGTGTCAAGACGTTCTTGAACGGTGTCCATCAGACTCTCCACAGTGGAATGCGAACTCAAGTTCTTCCACTGTAATTGCATGCCGTGCATAAGTGGGTCGTCGTAAAAACTGAGATCAAAACCGCGAAGAGGCACACAGCGCAAACACTGAATAGACATCAGCGAGGCCACCGTCATGAACATGCCGTCAGATCCGATAAAGATGTCGGCCTGGCGAAGCTCCGAGACTTGTCGTTTCATACTTTCCCGTCGCACGTCTTCGCATCGATCGTCCACGGTGTACACCGTAGAAAAGGCAGCATCGCCAATGATGACGGGTCGTAAACCCTGGCGAACCAGCTGCTCGATGATACGTCGCCACCATCGCGGATTGATCATCGCTCGCTCAGAGCGATAACCATTCGATGGTGCCCCGGATGCCTCAATGACGATGCGCAGACTCTTGGTGCGATGGTGATTTCTGGTCGCCCACTTGGGATTCGACTTAAAGTGCAGCAATTCCACAATACGATTTTCTTCGAAGTGTCCCCGCAGTCCGGGGTCCATGCTCTTAATTCCAACGCCAAGACAGTTCTTCTGAAATGCCATGCGCAGAATGAGGTGGGTTTGAGCTTCAGTACGATCCTCCGGAAATGGAATCACATAAACATTGCGAATAATAGAATGCTCGTCGAAGAAGGGCTTGAGGTCCTCAAAGTACTTCGAACACACCACAACGTTGATGAGCTTGTGCTCGTCCAACGCACGAGATAAGGTGAGCATGGCATCATCGAGATTTCCGCAGATAAGGTAGAAGTCCGGGAAATCGTCCAGCGCTAAACTCATCGAGCGTAAATCTTCTTTCAACGCGTAGGTATTAGGGATGATGGCGCGACTGAAATAGGTGTATTTGTTTTCCTTGTAGAGTGAATACAAATCCATGCGACGGATCTGCGGATTCTCGAATCCACTGAGTTTCCCTTCAAGCACTTTTGTAAGCCATTGAAGTGACACTTTGTAACTCTGCTCTTCAAAACACAAGCGCCGTCTCTTATGATTTGAAAAGTGATAGGTACTCCAGTGCGTGTTGTTGACAACTTCCACATGAGGCACATCTTCGCGACACCAATCGGTGTAGCTAAGACAGCTTATACCGGACGACACGCCGATAAAGGCGTCCATGTGATTGTACAGTTCAGCGTTTTCGCGGAACGGAAGCTGACACCATGCTATGCGATCATAGTCTTGCCGTAATTCATTGAGGTAGGCAGGCTCGTTCTTCGCACTGAACACAAACACAGGCTCAAGGTGACGTAACTGCTGTACCATGAGTTTTGCATACGTGGCATTCCAGGGACTCTGCTCGGACTGAAACTCCGTTTCTACCATAATCTTTATGCCTGGCGGCAGTGATGCCACGTAGGCACGTGCATTACGGATTTCTTCGTCAGACAAGCGCATAACCGGCACGTATGGAACGGTCCAGTCAAGCTGAGCTGCAGCTTTCACCAACTCTGTGAGATCACCTCCCGGGAGTTTGTCATAGGACAGGTGTGGCTGAGGAACGATGAAGCGTTTCCAAGGGCGAAGAAGTTTGAACTCCTCCACGCGTGCATCCAAATCTTTGTTGTTACCCTCCAACTCCACGATTTCGTCGATGTACGGATTGCCGCGAAGAATGAATGCGTTTTTGCGGAGCACGAACCAAACAACATAGCAGTTTGGATCGTCGGCTTTAAGCTGACGTGCGATATGCGAGGTTGTTACTAAATCACCGAGCGCTTGCAACACATAGATAGCATATTCGGAGCGACCGGCTTCAAGAGCTCCTCTCACATGCACGGTGGTTCCGTCTGTGTGTGTTGTGTGTGCCAGTGTATATCCCGGTTGATCGGTCATCGCATCGTCCTTGAATCGTTGAGTCGGAATGTGTGTATGATTATGTGTGTATCAATGAAGCGTTGTCTATCCTACCGTGTGGCTGTCCCCTCCCATGGAGAGTGAGCTTCGCGGTGCGAGTTCGGGTTATGGACGTGCGAGTGTGTGCTCTTTTCCGGCGATAACGTAACGAGCAGCAGACTCTGCCGCTTTGGCCGGAGCAAAATGCTGGAGTCGCTTGTCGTTGTCCATCACCAGACATTTTTCTTCGGCAACTCGCAATGCATTACAGACGGTCTCCACTTGTTCATCTTTAAGACCCGGATAACTCGGCAGATTTATACCTCGCAACGCGATATTCTCGGCCACGGCATGACGTTCATACTTCTGAGAATACATGGGCATCGTGTGGACGGGATAAAATGTTGGTCGTGTTTCGATGGCACACTGCTTCAGATGATCTCGAACCGTATCGCGATGTTCTACTTCAGGAGTCAATACCGAATACATCCAGTACGAATGCACCATACCCACCGACTCACGCTGAGGCTCATAGCGAGTTCCACGGAGGAGTTGTGTGTAGATGTCCGCGATTTCTCGCTTACGACGAATAAAGGTTTCCGCCTGCTCCAGCTGAGCCAAGCCAATAGCCGCACAAATGTTTGTCATGCGGTAGTTGTAACCAACTACATCGTGCCAGTACTCGCGATACTTTGCCAGACCTTGACCTTTTAAGTGCGCAGCACGTTGAAAAAGAGTCTCATCATTGGTTACTACCATACCACCTTCACCGGTCGTAATGGTTTTATTGCCATAGAAGGAAAAGATGGAAATGTCTCCAAATCCTCCCACGTGCTTACCCTTGTAATACGTGCCGAATGCTTCGGCACAATCTTCAAGAAGGAAGAGCCGATGTTCACGGGCAATGGCGCACAGCGGATCCATGTCTGCCGGATGTCCATAGAGATGCACTGCAATAATCGCCTTCGTCTTGGCTGTGATATGTCGTTTCACATCTTCGGGATCGGCTTGCCAGGTGTCCGGCAAAGAATCCACAAAAACCGGAGTGGCTCCACAATACACGATGGCGTTGACAGGCGCGATATAGGTAAAGGTTGGAACGATAACTTCGTCTCCCGGTCCGATACCCAAGGCCATGAGTGCCAGGTGCAAGGCAACGGTCCCGTTAGAGACCGACGTGGCTTTGTTCACACCAATAGTGCGTGCGAATTGTTGTTCAAATTCAGATACGTAACGACCTCGTCCGGAAATCCAGCCGGTGCTGACGCAGTCACTTACATATTTCATTTCATTGCCGTTGAGCGATGGCTCGTAGACCGGAATGGCGTAGTTCATACATTCTCCCAAATGCGTTCGTGGTCAACCTTATGTTCATTCTGTTCTAACACCGATGGATGACGTGTTGCAAGTGACGCAGCGAAAACGGCGTCCAGTCCATCCATTTGAAAATTGCGCTGCAGATTGAGCCACGAACCATACCGTAGCTTCTCGTACATTTCGTCCTTCGTGAGTTGCTTTAACAGATCAAGTTCATAGAAGAACTCTTGCGCATGCCACATGCGAAGGTTGGTAATAATTAGTGCGTCGATGTACTCACCGAAGTTTTGGGGTTCGAGTTCATCAAGCAGGATGTTGGTTCTCGTCTCCATGTCACGCGTCCTTTCGAAATCGGCCGTACATCTTGTTCTGCGGATTAAGGATCAACATAGAAGAGGGATCCTCCAAGGCGCGTTGCATCCAGGTGTTGAGTTCCGCGATTTGCTGCGAACGCTGACCCAGCAATGACGTGTTTTTTGTCTCCAGAGTTTTCTTCTGATCCTCAGGCAACGGTGTTGCGGAATCGCTAAAAAGGGTCTCCTGACAATGCCACAGTTTCAGGTTAATAATGCTGAGTTTGTCGATCAAAGCGCCGAGCGTTTCCATACGCATGCGAAGTGGTAAAACATATCGTTTTGCGCTCCCATTCTCATGGTCGGGAGCCATCCATGGCTACTCTGCATAAGGTGTGCCAAAATCCGGTATTGTATGGACAAGCATTGTCCGGTCGGGGGTTCCGCATTCTCTCGTTCAAGCGGGGGCTCAATTTTCCAACAAAAAAAAAGCCCGCTCACAGGAGGTGAACGGGCCGAAAAACCGCCAAATCAGTGCATTAGTGCATAATGATCAGGGGTACGTTGCGATACTGGTTAGCGTGAGAAAGACAGAGCACGTAGCGTCCCTGCGCAAAACGCTGTACATCCACCTGAAGTTGCTCACGTGCAGTTTCTGTCGAGTAGACAGTGCATCCCAATTCGTCGACAATTCGCACTTGGGTCAGATAACCGCCAGCCGAAGGCAGCTGCACAGTGAGGTGATGGTCTGCAGGGTTCGGAATCACCACGGCAGTGAAATTCGACTCGTCGAAAACGCTTTGTGGAATATTGCCAACTCCGACAACAGACGTCGTATCCGATCCTTGCGTACTGGTGATTGCCAGGCTCAGTCTTTGCGAACCGGAAGCGAGGGGCGAAAATCTGAGGCTTACGGACACACAAGTATCCGGACCGATACTCAAAGGCAACGAAGACGTAATTGGCGTGCCCACAAAACTGAAAGAGCTGATGTCGCCGGAAATGTTTACTGCGCTCACCGTGATGCGCTCGGAGCTAAGATTGCACAATTGGAAGGTTGTATCTTTTGATGCACCAACGGCGATGGTATCGCTGATTTGAACGAGTGCCGGAGCGATGGCGCGATCGAGACCACTTCCACTGAGGGTGAGTCCATTCGTTCCGCTAGCATTGGAACTAATGCCTATCGATGCTGTCTCAGCGCCAAGGTGTGATGCCTTAAAATTGACGGTGAGTGTTTTCTTTGCGTTGGGATCCAAGGAAAACGGAGTCGTGTCAACCGTGAAGTCCTTGGCATCCGTTCCGCTTACGGTCAGTCCGGTTACTTGTAGTACTGCTGTACCTGTGTTGGACACTTCAAAGGTTCGTGAGGATTGAGCACCAATCTTAATCGATCCAAGATTTAACGATGCCGCACTGAGGCTTAAGGCAGGTTGCGGTACGTCGGAGACCGTTAAACTCGCGTTTGCCGACGGTGTGGTTGCACAGGCGTTGCTAACGAGAACTTTATACGCACCGGCGTCGGACTTGGCAACGCTGGCGATTGTGTAACTCGAGGTGGTCGCACCATTGATGGGATTGGAATCCTTCTGCCATTGATAGGTTAAACCGGTGCCGGTCGCCGTAACGGAAAAGGTAACAGATCCTCCTACTGACGATACTTGAGGTTTTGGTTGCACGGTGATTGGAGGTGCAGTGTTGACACCCAGAATTCCAATATTGGACAGGGCATTGGTTTGACACACCAAGGCTGTTGCCCGAAGCTGGTAGTTACCAACATCTGAAGCCTGAACCGGATTGATCGTCAACGATGCAGTGTTTACTCCGTTGATGCGATTGTTTGCCGTCAAGGTTACGCCATCTTTCACCCACTCATAGGTGATTCCATTGGTATTAGCAAGTGCAGCCGTTAATGTGACTTTCACTCCTTCACAAACAGCTTGACTTGTCGGATGTGTTGTAAATGTCGGCGGAGAGACAACAACGAGATTTGCCGCTTGTGATGTTTGCGGAGAACCGCAGGTAGCGCTCACGTCGCAGGTATAATTTCCTGCGTCCGATTGCGAAACCGTTGTTGCCGTATAACTCGAGGCTGTAGCTCCAGTAATCACGGTTCCATTTTTCTTCCACTTGTAGGTCAAACCGTTCCCGGTTGCAGCCACCGTAAAGGTCGCCGATGCTCCTTCGCAAATAGTGGTTCCTTGAGGTTGCGTTGTTATGCTTGCGCCCGGTTCGACGTTCAGTACTGCCTGATTTGAGGTGGCCGGTGTGCCGCATGAGCTCGTTACAAGGCAATCGTAGGTTCCGGCATTATTTGGCGTTAGGCTTGAAATGGTGTATTGAGGTGCAGTAGCGCCGTTAATATTCTGTCCGCCTTTTCTCCACTGGTAGGTCAGACCGGAGCCTGTGGCCGTTACTGAATAGGTCACGCTCAAGCCCTCACACAAGGTCTGCGTGGCGGGGGTCGGCTGCGCAGTAATCGAGATGCCGGCAGCTACCGTAAAGTTTGCGGACATCGCCGAGCTTAGCGAATTATCGGATGCATCCACAACTCTCAAACGATAGGTACTGCCCGTTGGCGTATTAGCTGGCAAGGTATAGTTTGAACTATTCGAACCGTCGCTCGAGTTTACGGTCGACACTGTGTTGTACGTCGATCCACCATCCGTCGACAATTGAATATTAGCGCTGCTCACTCCAAATGATGTCCACTGGACAGTGATTGAGGATCCGCCGCAATATGTGGGGGAACCCGTGGGCGCGGTCAACGTTAAACCTTTAACGACGATCGATTGAGTAGTCGTGTTAAAATCGCCCGACGAGCTGCTTGTGGTGGCATTACCGGCAATACGAACAGTATAGTTTCCCGGAGTGCTCGGTGCGGTGACATGGAACTGCCACGTTGATTGTCCGCCACTCATGTTTTTTGGTGTGGAATGAGTGAGCTCATTGCTTCCACTCATACCTTGACCGCTGATTGTTCCTAAGCCACTAATATTGGTTCCACTCGAGTTGATGAAGTCGATATCACAACCACTACGCGGCCGCGACGAGTTCTGTATGGTGAGGGTAAGTGTGGTTTGTTGTCCGGGTGAGAGCACTGATGTACCGCTTACAGACAACGTCGTGTTCGATGACGTACCGGCATGGCAGCCGCTTCCGCCGCAGCCAACTGTGGTGCGACCGGTGATGCCGTTTTGGTACGCAAACGCATGCTGTGACCAAATAAGTAGTGTAAAGACAACGATGCGAGAAAGTAGTCGCCGTAGATTCATTCCGTGGATCCTAAGGAACCTCTGAACAAGTTCACTAACACAGCTGCAAAGATACTCTTGTCGTAACCGAGTCAACTCCTAACT
>JBDHXF010000057.1:0-21601 GCA_039810585.1 Chlorobiota bacterium | reverse complement strand
CTTCACAGGCTGGCGTAAGCCGCCTTGGGTTTCCGGAAAATAATATAAAAAGTGCTTGGTTGTGAACACAGAATCTCACGGTCGCGCTGAAAATCACGGTTTTGTGGATAAATCTGTGGAAAACGCTGGCACACAATTCAAGCGCTAACGAGCTCAGCTATGATGTATGGAGATTGAACGCTTTCTAAACATCTTATTCGAAAGGGCATAGGTCTCTACACAGAATGAGACGTTATCGAGTGTAAGAGGGAACAGATGTTGTTGCGGCCAAGGTTTTCCACCAAAGGTGGACGATCGTGAGAGGCTCAGTCTGAGAGCTGTTTTCCCCGTTTTGTGGATAACCGAAATAACACATTCCCATTGCGGTAACTGGCAACCGCAATTGTTAAAAAACGGTCATACTCGCACCGATTCGCACAAAATTTTTTCAGATAAAAATGTCTTCTTTTTGATCCGGCTGCTCCAAACGCTGATTTTCTTTTCTATTTTTGCGATGCATTCTTCTTTGCGGAGCTGCTGAAATCATCATTGACCGTTGCAGCGATAGCGGGGGGAACGAGCTCTTGACACTATCACAATCCATTCGGAGTTTTTTATGGCAGCACAGAAGGCAAGTGCGAAAGCTACAACAGCCCACAAGAGTTTGGGTGCGGGCTTCAATGCCTCCGTCAATCGGTATTTCGACAAAGCAGCAGTTCACCTCAAGCATCCCAAAGGCATACTTGATCAAATTCGTGTGTGCAATACTGTGCTGCAGGTCAAGTTTCCGGCTCGCATCAATGGTGAAATTCAAGTGGTGAGCGCATGGCGCGCTGAGCACTCCCATCACAAGCTTCCGTGTAAGGGTGGTATTCGTTACAGTGATGAAGCCGATCAGGATGAAGTGATTGCACTCGCATCGCTCATGACCTACAAGTGCGCGGTAGTGAACGTTCCTTTCGGTGGTGGCAAGGGTGCCATCAAAATCAATCCGAAGCAAGTGTCGGTAGAAGAGTTGGAGCGCATTACCCGTCGATATGCAGTCGAACTCATCCACAAAAATTGCATCGGTGCGTCGGTTGACGTTCCCGCTCCGGATTACGGTTCAGGTCCGCGCGAAATGGCGTGGATTGCTGATACCTATCAATCCTACAAGCCGCATGACATCAACGCTCTGGGCTGCGTGACCGGTAAGCCGGTATCGCAGGGCGGAGTTCGAGGCCGGACAGAAGCTACCGGTCGCGGTGTCTATTTCGGTGTTCGCGAAGCAGTGAATGATGTAGCGCTCATGAAGAAGCTGGGAATGACAACCGGATTGGGTGACAAAACCGCTATCGTTCAAGGTTTTGGTAATGTGGGATACCACGCAGCTCTATTCCTCGAAGAAGGCGGAGCAACCATCACCGGTATCATCGAGTGGGATGGCGCAGTTTGGAATCCCAAAGGCATCGACGTTCGTGCTCTTGACGCACACCGTAAGGCTACCGGTTCCATCACCAATTTCCCTGGCGCTAAAACCATCAAGAATGGCAACTCGGTTCTCGAATATCCCTGCGATATCCTGGTTCCCGCTGCATTGGAGTCGCAAATCAATGCTGACAACGCTGCCGGAATCAAAGCCAAGATTATTGCCGAAGGTGCCAACGGTCCCGTTACCGCTGATGCCGAAGAAATCATCATCAAGAAGGGTATCCTTACGCTACCCGATATGTTCCTCAATGCGGGTGGTGTAGTCGTGAGTTATTTCGAATGGCTCAAAAACCTCTCACACGTTCGCTTCGGTCGCATGGATAGTCGCTTCGAAGCCAATACCAATACGCAAATGGTCAACGCTGTTGAGCGCATTACCGGACAATCCCTCACCGACGCCGAAAAGACTCTCATCGAACGCGGCGCCAAGGAAGAAGATCTGGTGAACTCAGGTCTCGAGGACACCATGGTGGGCTCCTACCACGAAATCATGGAAGTCTGGGGCAATTTCAAGAAGGTGAATGATATGCGCACCGCTGCGTTTATCTCTGCCGTCGATAAAATTGCGACGTCGTACTCTTCCCTTGGTATTTTCCCATAAGAGGATTTTTTATTCGCTTGCTCTTCGAGCAAGCACTCAAGCGCTTTCCAAGCCTTCAACACAAACGCCCGTTGCATCTGCTCCGGGCGTTTGTGTTTTTAATAAACAACTTTACTGTGAACATGGTGCATGAACACCTTTGTGTTTGCACACGATCGCTTCTGAAGTTGTACGTGAACACTTATGAAGTTATACGTGAGCACAATCATTGCTCCGCTCGAACACAATGGATGCTGCATACGAACGCACGAGATTCCGCATACGAACCCACGAGATGGTGCGTACGAACCCACGAGATACCGCGTACAACCTCAGATGCCGCTGTGGCCGAACACTGTGAGTGTTCCGCGTATGTACACACCGATACCGTGCGGATGAATATTGCTGATGCTAAGCTTTAACTCAATCGACGTTGGGTGTTAACTCGGCAGCTGTTCCTCGTGAATGGTCAAATGCTTCAGGTGCAATCTCGGCTAGAGAGCAATGAATGTCGTGTGCACGAAGTGCGCACGAATAAGAAATCTCGTGACGACGAAACGACAGTTACGACAAACACCGAAGCAGGCGGTGCTTAGAACAGAACGTTGATGCCGACACTTGGGATGATTGCTGCACCGTTTGGTTTTGCGATACTTTGTGTACGTGAGTCCCAACGTTGTGTGGAGATGTTTTGGCGTGCATAGACATTCTGCACATCGATATAAGTGATAAGCTGCCAAGAGTTGAACGACCAGTGTTTGTCCACGCGAATGTCGAGAGCGTTGAACAGGGGAAGACGAGTTCCGGCGTTGTATTGACTGAAATCCAGACGCCCTTCAAGCGGACCACTCGTGATAAAGGGTGTGGTAGGGAGGCCTTGAGCAAGACGGAACTTTGCGGAAAACTCCCAGTCGTCATGCAAACGATATCCCAGCGCCAGATTGAATATAAAATGTGAATCGAAAGCGCCCGGACGCTCGATGCCATCGAGACCAATGAAATCCGATTGTTGAAGTGTGAGCGACATCAAGCCAAACAAAGGAATATCGCCTAACTTTTTCTGGAGAAAAATTTCGATACCGCGCGCGTGGCCTGTGCCAATGCTGGCGAGGGGTTCGAGACCAAAGGGGATGTCGGTGGTGACATCTTCAAATCCCGATGGCGAGAGTACGGCTTGCGGACGATACACGCGCGCCGGATAATGCGCATACCACTTGTAAAAACCTTCGACCTGCAATCGCAATTCGTCACTCAACTTGTGCTCTACACCGAGTACAATTTGGTCGGCACGAATCGGCTCGAGCGCACCGCCATTGCTAGGGTCGCCGATGAGCCAAACGTACGAAGGAGCCTGATAGTAGCGACCAATATTAAGGTCCAGTGTGGTGGATTCGCCTAGAGGACGAGTGAGAGAAAGTCGAGGCGAAAAGACGGTTCCATTCTTGGCGTAGGAATAGTTGTCAATGCGAGCACCGACAGTGGCGCTCACTTTTTCGACGAGTGGAGTGCTGAGCGATGCAAAGCCACCGGTAGACCAGGCCGTGAAATTCGTATCAACTTGAAGCGGATGTGGCGCGCCAAACTGATCAGTTCGAACAAAACCGGCGATGGTGTCTTGATATCGCAGTCTGGATGCGTAGTTGCTCTGCCAACCCAAACGCAAGTCGGTACTGGTGCTCAACTGAATGTCCGACTGTATATTCAGTGAGTTAATGCCTTCTTCAGACTTGTTGCTAAAAATGGTGTTGAGTAGCGAGTCCTGCTGACGTGAAGAAAACGACGAGTAGGTTCTTCCCAGGGTGGCTGATACATAGCCGGCATCAAACAAGTGCTTCCAGGTCAAACCACTGAAATACTGATTCTGATCGGTGAACGCAATCGAGGAATTCTTGTAGCGATCGTCGAGGGAGTCGTCGTTCACCGTGACTTTGTCCAGAGCGCCGAGAAAGAGAAAGGAGAGACTATTCTTCTGATCAAGTTTCCAACTCGTCTTCAATGTCGCATCCCAGTAGTCTGGGATGAAGCTCTGACCCAAGGCTTTGAACAGAATATCTAAAAACGAGCGCCGGATATTGAACAAGTAGGTGGCGTCGGACGAGATTGGTCCTTCCAGAATCAATCCAAATCCGGTTGCCGAAAAATTTGCGTCACCGCTCATGTGTTCATCATTTCCGTCGCGCAGACTGATGTTCGTAAACGAGCTCACGCGGTTTCCATACTGTGCGCCAAAGCCACCGGCGCTGAATTGCACGGCGCGAACAAAGCCGATGTTGACAAGAGTGAGCGGACCTCCGGAAGAGCCTTGCGATCCGAAGTGGTTGATGTTTGGCACTTCAATGTTGTCAACCACGAACAAGTTCTCGAAGGGTGCTCCGCCGCGAACCACAAGGTCGTTGCGACCTGCTTGTGTTACCCCCACACCGGGCAACAACGCTACCGATCGAATCACATCTTCTTGCACACCGGGAGCGCGACGAATTTCTTCGGCACTTAAGACATGGTTGCTGGTAGCGCTTTCGCCGGAGGCGGAAAAATAGTCGGCAGAGACCTTCACTTCATCTGTCGTCCGCACTGTTTCTCGCAGCTCGATGCTCACTTGAGCAAGCTTTGCCGTACTGACCACCACGTCGCTGATGATTCGTGTTTCGAATCCAATGAACGACACACGAAGACTGTGCACACCCACCGGCACATTGCGCACGCTAAACTTTCCTTCGCGCGTGCTAATGGCGCCGAGTTTTGTTCCTAGCACTTGAATGGTAACACCGGGGATAGGCGCTTGAGTGACTTGATTGACAACCATGCCACTGATCGTGCCGGTGCCGGTCTGTGCCATGAGTCTACCACCAGAACTAATTATGCAGGTTACTAAAATGAGAGCTTTCAGGAAGAGAGAAGTCTGTATTGAGAGCAGGTATCTACGAGACATTTTTCGATGAGCCGAGTTTTTTAACAATTTGAATTCCGGTACAAGATGAGCAATTGTTAAAAATATTGTTTGTAAAAACTGTCTTTTTCGTCGAAAAACGAACAATCGCTTGATATTTCACTTCTTAGGAGTGATTGGAGCTCGCGATGCGTTTGATGGTCGCTCCTGTGTATCTTGCGACTCACTTCGATCTAATCCTATGCTCCAACGCGTTCTTTGCCTGCTGGCTGTAGGCTTGTTCATTAGCACTTCCATCTTCGCCCATCAGGAAATTCCTGGCGAGAAGCAGAAGGGTCCCATTGCCCTGACGAATGCGCGCATATATACCGTAACGAGTGGAGTGCTCGACCACGCCACTGTCGTGTTCGACAATGGTAAGATTACGGCCGTTGGGACATCGGTTTCGATACCGTCGAATGCTACCAGCATCGATTGTTCCGGAAAGAGTATCTATCCTTCGTTTATCGCACCCTATACCACGCTTGGACTCACCGAAATTGATGCGGCGCGACCAACCAACGATATGGCTGAGACGGGTGATAAGAACCCAAATGCACGAGCGATGATTGCGTACAACCCGGACAGCGAGATCCTGCCCACCGTTCGCTCCAACGGAATTCTGATTTGCAACTCGGTTCCTCAAGGTGGAGACGTGAGTGGAATCTCTGCACTCATGATGTTGGATGGATGGACGCGTGAAGACTGCGCCTTGAAGTCGCTCTGCGCTCTGAACGTCAACTTCCCGTCACTCGCCACAGTCACCGCTCCGTACATCCATAAATCTGCCGATGAGCAGCGTACGGAAAACGACAAACAAATCAAAGATTTGTATGATTACTTTGCTGCTGCGCAGATGTACGCCAAGGCGGCAAAGAATGGATTGGCGGACAATGCAAAAGACATTCGGTTTGAGGCCATGCGCCCGGTTTTCGACAATGCATTTCCGGTGATGATCAATTGTGGTGAGTACAAGCAAATCCTGGCTGCGATCGACTTCGCCAAGCATTTTCATCTGCGTGCCATCTTGGTGGGCTGTGACGATGCAGAGCGTTGTTTGAGTGACATCAAGGCGTCCGGATTTCCAGTCATTATTGGTCGTGTGCATTCATTGCCACGTCGTGTAGACGAAGGCTACGATAAGAGTTATCAGCTTCCGCGCTTGCTTGCACAAAATGCTATTCCTTTTGCATACTCAGACGGTGGCTCGTGGCAACAGCGCAACCTGCCCTTCCAAGCAGGGTCGTCGGTTGCCTTTGGCATTCCCGAGGACGATGCGCTGAAAGCGCTGACGATGTATCCGGCCCAGATGTTTGGCGTGTCGGACAAGGTTGGTTCTCTGGAAGTGGGAAAGGATGCCACCTTGTTTGTGAGTTCCGGTGATGCATTGGACGAACTTGGGAACAACCTCGTCCTGGCCTATGTGCAAGGGCGCGCAATATCGCTCCAGAGCAAGCAAACTCGTCTGGCTGAGAAATACCGCACCAAATTCAAACGAATGCACTAGAGTCACACAGCCGGTGTCGCCATGAAGTCCTGCGATCACTCCGCGGCTGCGGCTTTGTTGATGTCACTATTCGTCGATGGCTAATTATTTCGTGGCTTTTGTGCTGGACGACTATCCGGAGCTCCTTCCGTCGCTAGTCCCTACCTCGCTTCGACTCTTCAACAAACAGGATCTCCATTGCACCATAGCCTTTCTCGGTGCCATGGAGGCGCGGCTGATTCCTGAGGTTTGTGCCGTTGCATTGCGGATACAATCAAGTACCATTTCGTGTCGCGTGCGCGGGCTTCGCTTGCTTCCAAATGCCGAGCATTTCAGCGCTGTGTCGTGGGATTTTACCGAAGGTGCGCATGAGATTCAGACGATCCAGCGACGTTGGAGGGACGAACTTTGCGATGCCGCACACGCACCTCGGGATCAACGTGAGCCACTAGCGCATTGCACGATCGGGCGTCCGAAGGCGCATCTCAACCGTACTGAAAAACACCGAATTGCAGCGTGGGCAGCAGAGCAACATGCGCCCGAGCGCGAGCTGATCATTCGTTCGCTTGCGCTTTACACAAAGGCGGAACCAGGCTCTGGGCAACTGTTTCAGAAACTCGAGGAGTGGACTCTCTCACGTTGAGCAGTGCTTTTTGGGCAGTCGTTCGTGTCTGCAGTCAAACGTAGCCGAAGGCTGCGTGAATAGAACATCCTCTTTCGCAAATCATGCCGGACTAGTGGCGGAGCGTCATTTTTAGCCTCTTCATCGTATTTTTGCAAAAGCATTTCAGCACCCATCCGAACGCACCACTCATGAACGCCAAAATTTTGTACGACGGAATTACATTTGACGATGTACTTCTGGTGCCCCGCTATTCCGAAGTGTTACCCCGCGAAGTTCGTCTCCATACCAAACTCTCTCGTGGCATTACGCTCAACCTTCCCATCATCAGCGCGGCGATGGACACGGTGACAGAAGCGGCCATGGCTATTGCATTGGCGCGTGAGGGCGGGATAGGTATCATCCACAAGAATCTCAGTATTGAGCGTCAGGCTGAAGAGGTGGACAGGGTCAAACGCAGCGAGAGTGGCATGATCCGAAACCCGATAACGCTTCGTGCAGAGCAGACCATTCACGATGCGCGAGCGCTGATGAGTAAGTACCGCATTGCGGGAATTCCGGTGATCGACGACAAACACCGCTTAATCGGTATTCTGACTAATCGAGATTTGCGCTTTGTCAACGATCCTCGCGAACTGGTTTCGGCAATCATGACGAAGGAGAATCTCATTACAGCTCCGCTGGGCACCACACTGGAAGATGCGGAGAGCATCCTGCAACGACATCGCATTGAGAAGTTGCCGGTAGTTGATGCCGACAATATTCTTCGGGGATTGATCACCTTTAAGGACATTCAAAAGAAGAAGCGCTATCCACTGTCATGTAAAGACGACCAGGGACGTTTGCGCGTTGGGGCTGCTGTTGGCATTAGTGCCGATACTCTAGACCGCGTCGCAGCGCTGGTTGCGGCAGGTGTTGACGTTGTTATTGTCGATACGGCACATGGTCATTCTCGAGGAGTGATCGACATGGTTCGTCAGGTAAAAAACCAATATCCAGCCGTGCAGGTTATCGGTGGAAATATTGCCACGGCTGATGCAGCCTTAGCATTAATCGAGGCTGGTGCAGATGGGGTAAAAGTTGGAATTGGTCCGGGATCGATTTGTACCACGCGCATTATTGCCGGAGTTGGCGTACCACAGCTGTCCGCTATTATGGACGTTGCTAAAGTGGCCGCGGAGCACGGAGCGACAGTGATTGCAGACGGAGGGATTAAACAAACCGGCGACATCGCCAAGGCCATTGCGGCTGGTGCAGACTGTGTGATGATGGGCGGCATGTTTGCCGGTCATGAAGAATCACCGGGAGAGAAAGTCCAACTGGAGGGACGTGCCTTCAAGATTTATCGGGGCATGGGATCGCAGGGCGCGATGATGTCCGGTTCAGCCGATCGATACTTTCAAGACGCGGAAGACGAAATCGCAAAACTCGTTCCGGAAGGTATTGAGGGTCGGGTGCCATTTAAGGGAGATGTGAGCACCACCATTTACCAAATGGCCGGCGGTTTACGAGCTGCGATGGGATATTGTGGCTGTGGAACGATTGAAGCGATGAAGTCCGAGGCGCAATTTGTGCGTATTACCAATGCATCGTTAAAGGAATCGCATCCGCATAATGTTATCATTACCAAAGAATCGCCGAATTATTTTGTGTAATCGATACTGAAGCAGTGTAGAGTTGCATGGTTATAGATTACAAGCGTTATCCTCAGCCGAGGACGCGACATCATACAAATCCTCAGTTTTACTTGCCTGCTTCGCAGTTGCAGGTGCTACCCGCTCATTATCCTCCATTACGCGATCAGATTTCCTGGGCGGAACTTTTTGCTCGCGACCATTCGCCAAACGCGCTTGACATTGGCTGCGGTTGGGGGAGTTTCTTGATGAATTACGCCGAGTTACATCCCGAATGCAATGTGCTTGGAATTGAGACGCGTCAACCTCCCACCGAATGGATTAATGGAGTTATTTCCGGCGAGAAGATCGACAATGCCCATGCCTTGTGGTATAGCGTCGCTAATGGCTTGGGCTTTATACCGACATCAAGTGTGCAGTCGGTTTTTTATTTCTTTCCGGATCCGTGGTTTAAAAAGCGCCACCTCAAGAGGCGAGCGTTCACGCAGGATTTCCTTGCTGAATTACATCGCGTATTGCAGCCTGATGGCCGACTGTATCTCATGACGGACGTGCCGGAAGTGGACGCTTACCAGATGGAAGTGCTGCTCAGTAGTGGAGCATGGGATGTTCAGCTCATCGAACATGATAACGAGTGGATTCCTGTGCGCACGGATCACGAGGAGCATTGTCAGCGCTTGGGCTTTCCCTACGTACGTCGCCTCTGTACCAAACGACAGTGATTGGCTACAAATCCACGGATATCAGTCCCACAGTAGGTTGTAGCCTTTTTTCAACGGCGGTACCTGTTAAAAAGAGAAGAGCAGCTCCGCTTGTGACGGAGCTGCTCGTTCATCGTGTCGCTATGGCGCAGGCTATTGAGTGGTGGTGAGTCGACTCCTTGTTTGTCTGAGCACGTACGCCTAAGTTCCGAAGAACCGCGACTGAGAAAACAACGAAGGATAGAACGGCAATATGGAATAGACTAGCAAGAAGTTGGTACTCGACTCGGTTCAAAAATACCAATTAAGATAGAATTATCCAAATATATTTTTACTCGAATTCTCTTTCGAGTTTCTGACGTTGGCTCCAGCACAAAAAATAGAGCAGTGCCAGGATCAAAAGCGGAAAGGCGATGACGGCGATCCAGGACAAACGCTGAATGTTGAAGGCGGCATACAGCAGAGCCAGAAGCACATACCCAACGGTTCCAAGCCACTCTCTCCACATAGAAAGAGCAAAGACAGAGATGAGCAAGAATGCCGGAATGAGATTCATTCCCACATCAACAATCATATCCGGCATCGTGCGGTAACTATTGATGGAATCCAACGCAAAGGTTGCGATGAAGACGATGAACAGCAGATTGAGACCGCGAGTTATGGAAAGGAGAGGGCTTACGCCGAGAATTTTCATGCTTGGCTCCTATATGGTGTTCGTTTTCCGATCCCACTTAGTGACATACAGGTCACAAAATAGCGTACTGGATATTTTAATCCAAAATTGACTCGATTGCGATGCCCACGCACTCATCACGAGCGAGCATTTGAACTCGGCAAAACGTGAACTCGTATAGAGATGCGGAGAGTTGAATTGGTCCGTAGGCTTTCTTCTTTGTCATGCCCGCGGAGGCGCTATGTTGCATCTTTGGCGCGTATCGCGAGTGAATGGGTGACGATAATATGGTGATGGACAAGAATCAGATTTCGGAATGTTATGACCTGGTGGTTCTCGGAGGCGGTGCAGCCGGCCTTATGTGTGCACGGCAGGCGGCACTGAGAGGGTCTAAAGTATTGCTGTTGGAGCGATCGGACGAAATCGGCGCTAAGATTAGGATATCCGGTGGGGGCAGGTGCAACTTCACCAATCGCACGGTGGAGGCGAGGAATTATCTCTCGGAGAACCCCGACTTTTGTCGCTCCGCACTAGCTCGTTACAAGCCGCAACGCTTTGTCGAATGGATGGAGAGCGAGGGCATACGCTATCACGAAAAAACTTTAGGCCAACTGTTCTGCGACGGATCGGCGGAACAGATTGTCGAGCTGTTTCGACGTGAGCTTCGCCGGCTGGGCGTACAACTTCGTGTATCGGTCAATGTCAACCATGTACAGATTGAGAACGCTGCTGAGCAGTTATCTACCTTTCGTGTGGATACCACAGGGAACAGTTACCGTGCGCGGTATTGTGTAGTGGCCACGGGAGGACTCTCCATTCCAAAAATGGGAGCGACCGATGCCGGTCATCGTTTAGCTCGGCAGTTTGGGATGAGGGTGGTGGAGCCGAGGCCTGCGCTTGTGCCATTGCTCGTGGAGCCAAGACGCCGGGAGCATTTTGCGAGTCTTTCGGGAGTATCGCTGCTTGCTGTTGCGCGTTGCGGCACCATCCGTTTTCGCGAGCATGTGTTGTTTACCCATCGAGGCTTGAGTGGTCCGGCAATTTTACAAATCTCGTCGTACTGGCGACCGGGACACAGTATTCATCTTGACCTCTTGCCCGACACAGAGATTGGTACCATTCTGAATACCCCCGAGCTGCAGAACATGGAACTGAAAAACGTCCTGGCTCTGCACCTACCGCGTCGATTGGCGGAGACGTGGTGTGAGTTGGAATTTCCCACGAAGCCACTCAAGCAGATCAATGCCGCGCAGCGGGAACGAATTGAAAAACTCCTACACGACTGGGAGATTGCGGTGACAGGGACGGAGGGATTCGCGAAGGCAGAGGTGACAGCCGGCGGGGTAGATACCAGAGACTTGTCGTCTAAAACCATGGAGTCAAAAACCCAGCCCGGACTGTACTTCATCGGCGAAGCCGTAGATGTGACCGGCTGGCTTGGAGGATACAATTTTCAATGGGCCTGGGCATCGGCGGTGGCGGCAGCCGAGGCTATTGCAGAGCGGGTGAACAGTACGGCATAGGCAGCAGAAGGGGAGCGGACTTTAATTTAAGACATTTGTATCTTTTTTAGTATTTTGTCATTATTCGATGGCCCTTCGGGCTATCATTCTCGAGTATTTCACCCAGGGAGCAATGCATGAAAACTATCATCGAACCCTTTAAAATCAAGTCGGTCGAGCCTATCAATTTTACAACGGAGGCGCAGCGCGAGTCGTTGTTGCAGGAAGCGTTTTACAATCCGTTCTTTCTGCACTCGCGAGACGTGTTGATCGACCTGCTTACAGACAGTGGAACCACGGCGATGAGCAGTAAGCAGTGGGCGGGTGTGATGGATGGCGATGAAGCGTATGCGGGTAGCAAGAGTTATTACCTGTTTGAAGACGCTGTGCGCGACCTAACCGGTATGAAGCATATCATCCCAACGCACCAAGGGAGAGCCGCAGAGCGCATCTTGTTTAGCGTTATTGGTGGCGCAGGCAAGGTGATACCCAACAATACGCACTTCGACACCACGCGCGCCAACATAGAATATAGTGGAGCCACGGCTGTAGACGTACTTTGTGAGGTAGGCAAGCATCCGGAGCAGGAGGCAGACTTTAAGGGAAACATGGACGTAGAGGCGCTAGAGACACTCATTCGCGACGTAGGTGCTGAGCATATTCCGGTGGTGATGATCACGGTGACAAACAATAGTGGTGGTGGGCAGCCGGTGTCGATGCAGAACATCCGCGACGTGAAGGCTGTTTGTCGACGCTATGGCATCCCACTGTTTCTCGACGCGTGTCGTTTTGCCGAAAACGCTTACTTCATCAAGCTTCGAGAACCTGAGTTTGCATACACGCCGGTCGTCGATATCGTCCGCGAAATGTTCAGTTACGCCGATGGATGCACGATGAGCGCCAAGAAGGATGCGTTGGTCAATACCGGCGGATGGCTGGCATTGAACGATGACACCTGGGCAGCCAATGCAAGAAACGTCCTGATCATCACGGAAGGTTTTACGACCTATGGCGGGTTAGCCCGAAGGGATCTGGAGGCAATCGCCCAAGGATTAAAAGAAGTGGTGGACGAGAACTATCTGCATTACCGCATTCGTTCCACGCAGTATTTTGGAGAGAAGCTCATAGAGGCGGGGGTGCCGATATTGCGGCCAACGGGAGGACACGCAGTGTATTTGGATGCAAAGAATTTTGCTCCGCACATCGAGGCGGCGCACTTCCCGGGGCAGTCAATCGTCTGTGCCTTATATCGCAAGGGCGGCATACGTAGTGTTGAAATCGGATCGCTTATGTTTGGGACCTATGGACCCAATGGTGAGCACCAGGCGCCGCCGATGGAATTGGTCAGAATGGCAATTCCCCGTAGAGCTTATACGCAGAGTCACATCGACTACAGTATCGAGGTTGTTGTAGAGGTCTTCAAGATGCGCCACGAACTGCGAGGTATGCGCTTGACCTATGAAACCCCTTTGCTGAGGCACTTTACGGCAAAATTGGAATATCTGTAGAGAGCTTTTGAGCTTCGAGACAAAAAGAGCTAAATTTATTTGACGGAGGAGTTCAAGGAAGCGACGGAGATCGTGGAATTGTGCTCTTCATGCTACGACAAAACAGGTCACGCTATCTGTTGTACTATCACAAAGGAGTCCAGAGACGTGGAACAATCCATACATCAGTTTCACATCCCTGTCATGGGGACGAGTTATACCATCGACACGCCCATTCGTGTGGCACACCTTGGCATTTCGTCCGTGATGTCGTTGATCGACCATCGTCTCATCGAACAGATTCGAGAGCATCATGCCGCAGTATTTGGACTTCCTTTTGAGCCAATTGACGAGTGGGCGGAAGATGCCAAGGCTCGTCGCATTACAGCCTACCTCAACTTAGTTGCCGATATCGTAGACATACGCTTTGAGGCGCTGAAGAACTCTCCCTTCGTTCCAGGATCTGAAATCACCACATACTTTGAGCTACTCAGTGGAGCTTCGCCGCTTCGGCAACGCTACGATCGGATGTTGCAGATGCAAGGAACAGAGCGCACGGAAGAAGAAAACAATCTTCGTGCCCTCATGAGGCCGGGCAGCATCGACGGTAATATCATGACCAAGGTGGATTCCACTTCGTACACGAGAGATGGTCGAGCGCTGAGTACTGAGTACAACGATGCTCACGCTTCACTTCGCGGCTATGCCAATTCACGATTACAGTCTTCGCTCATTTTTAGTGCCGGGATGAACCCACGGCTCTACTCTTACATCGCAAGTTTTGAAGATTTCTTTCCGGATGAACACGGTGAGATCAAGAAGAAGATTGTGTTGAAGGTTAGCGATTACCGCTCGGCTTTGATACAAGGGAAATTCTTGACGAAGAAGGGACTCTGGGTTTCGGAATTCCGAATTGAGTCCGGACTGAATTGCGGTGGTCATGCGTTTGCGAGCGACGGATACTTGCTCGGACCTATCCTTCAAGAGTTTCAAGATCAGCGGGAGCAGTTAACGCAGGAACTTTTTGCTATGGTTCAGCAGGGTCTGCGCAATGCCAATCGTGTTGTGCCCGATGCGCTACCTCACCAACGGCTGACCGTGCAAGGCGGCGTTGGTACAGCTGAAGAGCAGGATTTTCTGCTGAGTCATTTTCATGTTGATTCTATTGGCTGGGGAACACCTTTTCTCTTAGTACCGGAAGCCGTTAGCATCGACGAGGAAACGATGCAATTGCTCGTGAATGCAACGGAGAAGGATCTATACCTCTCAAAGATTTCTCCTTTGGGAGTACCCTTCAATTCCGTGCGCGGCAGCTCTGCAGAAACAGAGTTACTTCAACGTCTGTCCATTGGCAAACCCGGTGCAGCTTGCCTAAAGAAGCACTTGATTTCTACGCCTGAATACACGAGCAAGCCAATTTGTACGGCATCGATACAGTATCAGAAACACAAATTGGCTGACATTCACGAGGAGTTGGGAGCCGAGGCGCCGCTTTCGCAAAAATTTGATGACGTTACGCAGAAGACGTGTCTGTGCGTCGGTCTTGGGAATGCTGCATTGAAATTATACAATCTCAAGACCTATGCCGGTTCACAAGGCGTGGCTGTTTGTCCCGGACCGAACATGGCTTATTTCGACCATGTGGTATCGCTGCGTGAAATGATCGATCACATTTATGGTAGGATCTCAATCATCTCACGTACAGACCGACCCAATATGTTTATCAAAGAGCTCTCGTTGTATGTCGACTATCTGCAAAACAAAATTCGAGAGTGCGCCGATGAGATGAGCGACGCCCAGCGGAACTATTTCAAGACATTCAGAACAAACATCCTCAACGGGATACAATATTACAGCACTCTCTTCCCTTCGTTGTCAGACCATTTCCGACAAAACCTTCCAACGATCCAAAGGGAATTACAACATTTTCTCGATCTCCTGTCAGAACTCCATGAACTTGTAACGGAAGCTGTACCGACGCCCGCTTAACAAGTTTGACAGCGATGAATTGGTACCATTGAGAGTAGGCGAAGTTGGCATCGTCGTTCTTTGCGCACTCCCCAAAACCATCTGTCAATGTGAACCGTGGGATGGCTCGCTCGGTTCGCTACTATTCGCTAATTATTGACTTCGATCATATGAAAGGCGCTCCAAAACGCCGAGTACCTTGTTGAATGCGGATTACAGACTCCGTATTACTACGTTAACAACATTGCCTTTTTTCATACCGCCCTCACTAATCCGGCCCTAGGTTTAGGCAGTTTCTATTGTGCGTTAAGCGATGAAACCCTAGTCACTTAAACCAATACTCATTTCGGGAATGAGCCCGGAATGTCTGGTTCGTTATGAATGATGTGAGCATTACGATTCGCTAAAGTCCTTGAAAAAGATATTGTTTAGCTACGAAAAACTGTCTAATTTGAAGACAGCAGAGGAAGGGAAAGCAGCAACAAGGAAGTGTTTCTTCACAAGGATTTCACAGATGCATGGGCATCACCTCGATGAAGTCTGCCTACCCAAACGTGATGAAATAGGGAAAGCCGGGGGGTAATCTCTACCAACATCGATAGCAAATTTTCGGTACATCTACGTATTGTCCGCAAGACGTGGAGGTCGGATTTTTGGTTCGCGAAAATCAAAGACATTCAAGGTGGAAAAGAAGAGCTCATAGGGACGCAGGATGCGCGACGTATGAGCAGACCTTTTTCATTTCATTCTGACTGGTGAACACAGCATAAGTTGTGTGTCAGACGAATTTCTTGGTGGCCGCCACACGTAGGTGTGTGCGAGAAGCGAAGGTCCAGGGTGTTAGAGACCCACATTGATTCTTTTCTTTTCATCTCTTCTGTGCGACGTATGAATTCGTCGCACTCAACTCACCATTGAGCTCGGGAATGTATAGCTCATTCAATTCAGTTTTTGACATATAAAAAAGTCCGCAGGTCTGTGGTTGATTCCGCTTATAACGGAACCATAACAAACTGCAGCCTAAGGTGAACTGGGAGTTCACATGCTCATGATCCTGACACTCTGAACACAGAGAATGGAGGGTCGTTGCTTTTTGTAGTGCGGACATGAACATCGTTTTGAGTAAACACTGGTCGTTTGCTCTTCGATACTGGACATCACGACGTGATGGAAGTGCGCGCAGGATGCGCATCCGGTCGGTACACTACGGATACTGGCAGGAGAATTGTTAGGATACACGCAACGAAGGAGTCATCTGTTGTCCTACACGGGATAGGTAGGCCGGATGGCTAGGAATTGACAGTTGCCGTCCTGTCTCGGCAACTCGACAAACACCTCAAAGGTGAACTGGCGCTTTTTCCTGGCGGAAAAAGCATAGGGTCGGCTACTACATACGATACACACACTCTACATCCTTGTTATGAAGAATCGCTCAATCTTCACATCACGACAACTCGGTCTGCGCTGTTGTCTGTGTCTTTCCTTTTTGTTGGCACTTACAGTAGGTGCAAACGCCACAACCTATACCTTCACCGGTGGCTCGAGTTCCAGTTGGAACAATGCGGCTAACTGGTCGGGAAGTGCAATGCCTCCCAACCCATTGACCGCCGGCAACGGCATCGTCATCGACGGAGGAACATTTCAAGCGCACCTTGATATAGGTTCAACGTATGTGGTTAACTCCGGAGCCAGCATCACAGTGAATGCATCGAAATCCTTGACGATTGATGGATCGAATGCTCTCACGATGAACGGCAGCCTTATCAACTCCGGTACGGTCACTCCGACCGGAACCTTGAGTTTTGGCTCAACCGGTAGTTATCAGCATGCACAAGATGGAGGCACTATCCCGACAGCAAGCTGGAACGCATCGTCAACGTGTACCCTTAGCGGTATTACGAGCACGGATCCGGCAGGGATGGATCAGAGCTTTGGAAACTTTGTGGTGAATTGTTCCGGAATGACCGGTAATCGAAACCTCGCCTCGTCGGGTATGTCGGTTGCTGGATCGCTGACCATTCAAAACACCGGATCGGCAATTCTTCGTATGGTGCAAACACCGCTGAATGTGAGCGGCGACTTCCTCATGAGCAGTGGAAGTTTCCGTGTAGCGTCCGGTACCGCTCGTACACTGAGTGTGGCAGGATCATTTACACTTTCAGGAGGTACCTTCGATCTCGGTGATGGTACTGCCGTTGGTTCTGTCGATGTTGGTTCGGACTTCAGCGTGACCGGAGGTTTGTTCACCGTGAGCGGCATGAGCAGCGGCTCCATCTTGTTCAACGGATCCGGCACACAAGTCTTCACCGATGGCGGAACTATTGATGCCGTTGATCTTGATTGGACCGTTGCGAGTGGTGCTACCCTGCAAATGGCAGCAGCCTCTACCATCCTCAGTGGTGGAATTGGTTCCAGCTTCACCTTGTCATCCGGCGCGACCTTAGGAATTCGTTCTACCTTCGGTATCACGACTTCCGGTACCGGCGCAACGGGTGGAAACATTCAGACAGCAACAAGAACCTATAACAGCGCAAATAACACCAACCTAATTTATAACGGTAGCGCAACACAGGCGACCGGCAACGGTCTGCCATCCACACTCCACAACCTGAGTATCCTACCGACCAGCGGAAATGTGAACCTGGGTTCAAGCGTCACCGTTAGCGGTACACTTGCATTCGGAACCGGTGCAAAACTGAATACATCATCCAATTCGGTGACGCTCCAAACGGCATCATCGATAAGTGGTGCTTCGGCCAGCAATGGTTGGGTCAACGGAAATTTGATTTGGCAGTTCAGCTCTTCGGCGCTGACTCATGACTATGCCATCGGCGATGCCTCGGCCTATGCCCCTGCCACTATTGCTTTCGCCAGTATTTCATCTACCGGGTACTTACTCGGAACGACAGCGGACGGAAATCATCCCTCACTCAGCCCCGGATCCGGTATCGACCCCGCCAAGAGCGTCACTCGGTATTGGAGCTTTAGCAATAATCCGGGCGGAGCAGGTACCATAGCGTTTACCACGTACAATGCAACCTTTAGTTATGATGTAACTGAAATCAACGGTGGAACGCAAAGCGCGTTCTTCGTGCGCAAGTACGACGCTCCAAATTGGAGTGCTCCTGCAGGCGGATCGACCAACCCCACCGCAACCAGTTCCAAGGGATCTGGTTTTTCGTCGTTTAGCGACTTCTCCGTAGGTGGTCCTTGTAGCCCCACCATCGTGTGTCCGGCAAATGTGACTGCATATACTAATAGCGGTTGCACCGCCACCGGTGTATCATTGGGATCGCCGTCCACCGGATCCAGTTGTTCCGGCACAACGTTGACGACGAGCAATAATGCGCCGACGGCGTTTTCAAAGGGCACAACAACGGTGGTATGGACAGTGACCGACAATTTCGGCAACACTGCCACCTGCGCACAGACGGTCACCGTTTACGACAACGTTGCTCCAACCATCACCTGCCCGGCGGCTGTCACCATTGAGTGTACATCGTCTCAGCTTCCGGCTACGACCGGCACAGCAACAGCGGTTGACAATTGTACTGGTACCATTACGTTTACCTATGCCGACGGGGCGAACGTGAACGACGGTGGTTGTGCGATGAAGTATCACTTCAATCGTACGTGGAAGGCAACTGATGCTTCCGGCAATACCGCCACCTGTACACAGGTTATTACGGTTCGCGATCGCGTGGGACCAAGCATTACCTGTCCGGCAGACGTGACCTTGGGCTGTACTGATGATATTAACCCATCCACAAACCTCTCGCTGGCACGTGCCACAGCAACCGATGCTTGTAGCTCGGTGATCAGCATTACAAAGGCGGACTGCTTGCCGTGTAAAGTGAGCGATGGATGTACCAACAGCTATCACTTCCCACGGAAGTGGGTTGCGTCTGACGCGTGCGGAAACTTCAGTACCTGTCAGCAAATAGTGTACATCGCAGACCATACACCGCCGACTATTATTTGTCCCGCAAGCCTGACGTTTAATTGCGCAGGTTCGATTCCGGCACCAAATACAGCGTCTGTTACAACGTCTGACAATTGCTCAGGATCCGTAACAGTATCGTGGGTATCGGATAATACAACCAGCTCCGGTTGCGCCATGAGTTACGTGATGACCCGCGTGTACAAGGCAACAGACGATTGCGGTAACAGCGCGACCTGTGCACAACTGATTACCCTCACCGACAATATTCCGCCAACTGTTAGCTGTCCGAGCTCTGTTGTGGTGAGTTGTCCGTCTGCCATTCCGGCTCCGTCTGTTGGCTCTGTAACAACATCCGATAATTGCGGTGGCGCTGTAACGGTAACATGGGTGAGCGACGTGACGAGCACCGGTTCGTGTGCCAATAATTACACCGTCACTCGCACGTACATGGGAACTGACGCCTGCTTCAATACCTCGACCTGTAGTCAAAGTATTGTCGTAGTTGACAACGATCCGCCGGCGATCACCTGTCCTGCGTCTGTCACTGTAAACTGCTCCACATCTATCCCGAGTCCATCGGTGGGTGCTGTGAATGTCACAGATGCCTGCGCCGGAACTGCCACTGTGGTCTTCGTGAGTGACGTTACTACATCCGGATCGTGTGCTAATACATACACGGTCACAAGAACCTATAAAGCAACCGACCCATGCGGAAATTCCGCAACCTGTACTCAGACTATTGAAGTAATCGACAACGTTCCTCCGACCATTACATGCCCCGCGCCGTTAACAGTGAGTTGCGCTTCGGCAGTACCGTCTCCCGCACCAGGAGATGCGACCGGAACATCCTTCTGCTCAGGAGATGCGCCGACAATTACCTTTGTTGAAGACGTGACGACAAGCTTTAGCTGTGAAGATAACTTTAGCATCCAGCGTATTTATAAGGCAACCGATGCGTGTGGAAACACAGTGACCTGTGCCCAAGTCATTACGGTGTTAAACACGACCCCTCCGTCAATCAGCTCATGTCCAAGTGCTGCGACGGTTGATGGTTGCTCGGTGAGTGCAGTGTCACCTTCGTATTCGTCCACACCGGTATCCGGAGATTTTCTCGGAGCAGGTGGAAGCGCATCAGCAGCATGCGGCGGAAACATTAGTGCTCAATACAGCGACACACAAAACGGAACGTGCCCAATTGTAGTTACTCGTACTTGGGTCGTGAGCGACGCTTGCGGTTTAAGCTCAAGCTGTCAGCAGACCATTACGGTTCAAGACATCACCCCACCAACAGTGAGTGTAACACCCTCCCGTAATCTTAATGGTTGCGGTACCGATGCGTTGACCAGTCCTGCGTATAATACTTCGTGGACATCGTCATCCCTCGCTGAGTTCACGTCGGTAGCAAATGGTGGATCTGCCACGGACAATTGTACAGTTACCACTGTTGACTACAAGGATAATGCTTCCGGCACCTGCCCAACAATCGTGACGCGCACATGGCGCGTGAGCGATCAATGTGGCAATACGGCAACGTGTTCACAAGTCATCTCGATTTCGAATACAACTGCTCCAACCTTAACAGCCGGACCAAATCAATCTTATGCCGGCTGTTATCTCTTCGTCGTTACCAATCCAAGCTTTGCATTTACAGAAGAACCATCATCGTATGCTGTGTTTGCTGCGAACGGCAATTCCGGAACAGATCCCTGTGGTATCACAAGTGTGAGCTATTGGGATGAGATTACAAGCTCTGCTTGTCCGATTCAGCTTACACGTCACTGGTACGTCGGTGACGCTTGCGCAAATACCTCACAGGTTACCCAAATCATCACAATTTCACCGCCAACACTGACGGTGACTTGCCCCTCAAATACGACTGTTGCAAGTTGTCAGTCACAAACCAGCGTAAACGCCGAATTCGCATCATTCCTCGCAGGCTTCACTTACAGCGGCGGTTGCATTGTAACACCAACACCTTTGGCTTCAATCTATTCCGCACCAAGTGCTTGCGGTGGCTCTGTTACGGTGAATTATTTCGCGCAGGAAGCATGCGGACCAAGCGCTGCTTGCTCAGCCACCTTTTCGGTGACACCGGCGACGGCTCCGGTATTGTCATGTCCGGTAGACGTTACGGTCAATCAAACACAATCGTACGATCCATGGAATACAGGCTACGCAACCGCTACATACTGCGGTGGTTCTGCTACTGTTACCTATGACGACGATCGCAGCACTCTAAATAGTTGCAATGCGACCGGCACCATCGTTCGTACTTGGACCGCCACAGGCGGTTGCGGATTGACTGCCACGTGCAGTCAAACCATTACGGTGACGGATGTCACAAGCCCGAGCATCACCTGCCCAGCCAACATCACGGTATCAAACGATGCCGATGTCTGCGGTGCGGTAGTGAACTTCACGAGCACGGCAACAGACTTCGGTTACTTCCAAGGCTTTGAAGATGCAGGCTGGGTAGCCGGACCATATGATCCGAATCCGTCAACCGACTGGAACGAATACAACAGTCCGATCAGTCGCGTAACAAGCGGCACAGACGGTGTGACCTCGGCAACGGGTACAGCACACGCCGTGGTGTACAGCACACCATTACCATCCGCTCCGAATGATTA
>JBDHXF010000056.1:0-21668 GCA_039810585.1 Chlorobiota bacterium | reverse complement strand
CAGGCGGGCTGAGTGCTGATGAGCATGCGGACGAGCATGGGCGCCTCTTGCGCGATAACGTATTCGGCAGTCAGGAGGAGGACGCGAGACGGCGGGACTTCACCGTGAATGCGCTGTTCTTCGATCCCGTCCACGAGGAAATCTGGGACTATCTGAACGGCTATGAGGACTTGAAGGCACGGCGTCTGCGTATCATCGGGGATGCGGTACGCAGATATCGCGAAGATCCTGTGCGGATGCTGCGGGTGGTACGGCTGGGCGCCAAGCTCGACATGAAAATCGATCCCGATACGGCAGCACCTATCAGCGAACTGGCCCCCCTGTTACTGCATGTGCCGCCCTCGCGGCTGTTCGATGAAATGCTGAAATTACTGCTGTCCGGCCATGCGCTGGCCTGCGTGACCGATTTGCAGAAGCGCGGATTGCACCACGGCCTGCTTCCCATGCTGGACGTGATACGGGAACAACCGCTGGGCAAGCGCTTTATCACGCTCGCGCTCAAAAAGAGGAGTCGTGTGAACAATACATTGCCCGCATTGAACAAACCATTCTCCCTACGGAAGAACTGCCCACAGTCACGGATTTTGAATACTACACCACAGCCGGACACCGCGGTCATCTCCGTGACTTGCGTGGTAAAATTGTTGTTCTTGACTTCTGGTTTGTCGGTTGCCCCGGCTGCGCCGTGGAACGTAAGAGCCTCGACGCCTTTGCTGAGCAGATGAAGAGCGACACCACCGTCGCACTACTCGGTATCGCACTCAATGACGCCACAACGCTCAAACAATACCTGCATTCCGAAGACCCGGTCTTTCCCGTCGTTGCTCTCGGTAACGACATCTGTGAGAAAGTTGGCATCCAAGGTTATCCCATGCACGTCATCCTCGATCGCAAAGGCAAAACAGTCGTCTGGGAATTCGGCGGCGATCCACAATCCGGCGAACGCTTGTTGGCCAAAGTGCAAGAGTTGAAGGCAGGGCTGAAATAGGTGAGACGCATTGTTTCCATGACGCGTTCTCGCGTGTGGTAAAATGAGTTCGATAGTGTCGGCCTACGTCGTTCGTGTCAGCGCCGGGAGCGTTGGAATGAAAAATTGTCGTCCGTCATTCGAATACCTGCAAGTCACGACATTGTCCAATCGTTCGTGTGTACGACGGCGCTTCGCACCGCCCTGATATGAATCGCCCCTTCAGGGCTCGACGTCGATTGTAGCTCTCGTGCGCGAATGTTGTGGGTGAATCGTTCGAGTCCTACCGTCGTTGACGAGATTGCTTCGCTTCGCTCGCAATGACTGGGTTGGTCCATGAACTTCGTACGAAGGTAGATGTAGTAAGGCAGGCGCAGCTTTAGCTGTCGCCGCCGCTTCCGAATGCAGTCCTCACAATCACAACCCCAAGCTTCAGCTTGGGGTGACGCGCTTCAGCTTGGGGTGACACGCTTCAGCTTGGGGTGACGCGCACTCAGCTTGGGGTGACGCGCACTCAGCTTGGGGTGACGCGCACTCAGCTTGGGGTGACGCGCTTCAGCTTGGGGTGACGCGCACTCAGCTCGGGGTGACGCGCACTCAGCTCGGGGTGACGAGCACTCAGCTTGGGGTTACGAGCACTCAGCTCGGGGTGACACGCATCAGCTTGGGGTGACGCGCATCAGCTTGGGGTGACGCGCTTCAGCTTGGGGTGACGAGCATCGGCTTGGGGTGACGCGCACTCAGCTTGGGGTGACGCGCACTCAGCTCGGGGTGACGCGCACTCAGCTCGGGGTGACGCGCACTCAGCTTGGGGTGACACGCCTCAGCTTGGGGTGCCAACCACGTAGCTGCACCATCTATCCTCAAAACCACGATTGCAGCAATTTCTTTGCAAAGGGAGCGGCTTTGGTGTTGTGGTATTCGCCGTGAACTTTATCGAGGACGTAGTCACGTTTCCAGCTTGAGTGTTTACGACTGAGTTCTTCTACCGCATCGGCGATGCGGTGCATTTCGTCGTCAGACATCACGGGGTGGACCGACAGGCGCACCCAGCCGGGCTTGAGGTAGGTGGGTTGTTTGTCGATTTTGGATGTGATACGACGTGATTTTTCGGGACTTATATTCAGTAAGTAGTGACCATAGGTTCCGGCACAGTCGCATCCTCCGCGCATTTGTATGCCGTAACGGTCGTTGAGCATTTTGACGGCAAGCTGATGATAGAGTCCCTCCACATGAAAGCTGATCATACCCAGTCGCTCTCGATGACGCTCCTCTAAAATCACCACACCCTTGAGCGAGGCCATACGGTTGAAGAGAATATTCATGCATTCTTTTTCTCGAGCCAGGATGTTCTTGACCCCCATCTCCTCTTTGAGTCGAATGCTGAGCGCGGCGCGGATGGTCTGCAGAAACGCAGGTGTTCCGCCGTCTTCGCGTTCTTCGATCACCGATACATAGCGGTGACCACCCCAGGGGTTAGTCCACGTTACGGTTCCACCGCCCGGATGATCGGGAATGCGATTGTGATAGAGATGCGAATCGAATATCAAAATGCCGGCCGAGCCCGGTCCGCCAAGGAATTTGTGCGGTGAAAAGAAGATGGCATCGAGTCGCTCTGACTCCTTTGCCGGATGCATGTTCATGTTCACATAGGGCGCAGAAGCCGCAAAGTCCACAAAACAATAACCACCAGCCTTGTGCATCAAACGTGCGACGGCGTGATACGGCGTTATGATTCCGGTAACGTTAGAGCAAGCAGTGACAGAGGCAATCTTGTAGGGACGCTTCGCGTGTTTTTTCAAAAGCTGCTCCAGATGATTGAGATCCACGTTGCCCTGCTCATCCGGATTGATAATCTCCACCTCTCCTATTGTTTCAAGCCATGAGGTCTGGTTGGAGTGATGCTCCATGTGCGTGATGAAAATGACCGGCCGCTGGTATTGCTCCAGACACAACGATGAGGATAAACGCTCTGGAACGCGCAATCCCAGAATGCGTTGCAGCTTGTTTACTGCCGACGTCATACCCGGACCGCACGGGATAATCACGTCGCTGTAGCTTGCTCCCACGTGCTGCTTGATGATGTGCTTGGCCTCATGATAGGCCATCGTCATTAAATCGGCCGTTACCGTGCTGGAGGAGTGGGTGTTGGCAACGTAGGGACCAAAATCGTCCATCATCGCGCGCTCAATTGGGGCGTATAAACGACCACTCGCTACCCAGTCGGCATAGAGAATCTCATGCTCTCCGTATGGGCCGGTAAAACACTGACCCTGCCCGATCACGTTATTTCGAAATGGGCGGAAGTAGTCTTCCAAGGTCTTCTTGTGTGTAGCCATGCTTTCTAATAGTAGATCGTAGCTATCGGTATCGTGGTTCAGCACCGCGTACGAGTTGAGTATATCGTCGAATGTCGATCGTTCGTTGTTCTTCAGAGCAAAAATAGCCGATGTCAGGTGATGAGAGTTCGAAGACCCCTAAAACACCTCGTTTTCACGTTTTCCACGCAGCCGAAGGCTGCGTGAGACTCTCAGTCGTTCACGAGTTATGCACACAAATGCCTTGTTTTTGAGACTAAAGGCTCCTAAGTTGCGAGGAAATAAAGAGGTTGCCAGATCGACCGGTATTGAGCCGTTTTGGGGAGAACTTTGGCTCATGTGCAAAGAATGATCACAGTCCGTTTCTTTTCACAATTGTAGGGGAGTGCTATGGAAATGCAAGAGATTCAATCTGCACCTATGGGGCAGGAAGAAAGCAAGGTGGTTTCGGTTGGGGAGTGGCTGCTCATGACTCTCGTTGCCGGCTTGCCGCTTATTGGTATCATCATGCTCTTTGTGTGGGCCTTTGGTTCGGGACAGAATCCGAACAAATCGAATTATGCCAAAGCAATGCTGATTTGGATTGCCGTCGCTATCGTTCTCGGTATCATCTTTTTTGCTACGATCGGCGCTGCGATCTTCAGCTCGTTGCCACATAGTTCTGTATAAAAGCCTTTGGAGAGAAAACAAAAAGTCCGGATTCATGCAATCCGGACTTTTTCATTTGCTTCATCACCGCTTAAGCCGCTAGGGACGTAGCTTAGCCTGCCACTTCTTCCCATTTGCGTTCGTCAAATATTAATTGACGACACAGCTCCCGTCCTTGCTCATCGATTTTATACAGCGGCATGATCTTCGACGCATGCACGATTGCCATATCAAGCCCCGCCTCAATGGCGTAATGCAAGAAGACAGAATTTAAAATGTGTCGTATATGCGGCTTTAATCCAAAGCTCGCATTACTTAACCCCAGTATCGTTTTAGCTCGCGGCATAATGCGCTTAATTTCCCGAATAGCATTAATCGTATTCATGCCACTGTCCCGCAAGTCCTCTTGTCCACTCCCCAGCGGAAAGGTCAAGGCATCAAATATTAAATCATCCTCGCGCATACCGTGCACAGTTACTGCATGATCGCGTATGCGTTTGGCGATAGATATTTTCTTTTCGAAACTGTAGGCTTGTCCCTCCTCGTCAATCGATAACGCAACCACTGCCGCACCGTACTTCTTGGCCAAATGCAAAATCTTATCCGCTTTGGCGGTGCCATCCTCGAAGTTGATGGAATTAATAATGGCTCGTCCGCCATATAATTTCAATGCCGCTTCAATGACAGGCACTTCCGTGGAGTCAATCATTAATGGAATGGTGACTGATGTGTTGAAACGACGAATTACCTCCGTCATATCACGCACTTCATCACGTCCCACATAGGCCACACACACATCCAGCACATGCGCACCTTCGCGGATTTGTTCCTTGGCCATGTTCACCATCGCATCGTAATCTTCCGCTAACAACAGCTCGCGAAATTTCTTCGATCCATTGGCATTGCAGCGCTCACCCACAAGCAAGGGCGCGGGATCCACGCGCATGGTGATGGTGGAGAACAAACTGGAGACACTGGGGACAAAACTCACAGCGGAATGATGATTCGTGCGCTGCTGCGCAGCCTGCTCCGCTTCATGAGTGTCCAGATACTCACGCAGAGCGCGGATGTGTTCGTGTGTGGTTCCGCAGCACCCGCCGATGACGCGTACATCAAATTCCTCCACGTATCGCTTCATCCATTTTTGCATCTCCTCAGGCGAGAGGTGGTAGTGAGCAACGCCACCAATGTTTTCAGGTAGTCCTGCATTGGGCATGACGAAGACGGGCTTGGGGGAGTTTTGACTGAGGAAGCGAACATTCTCCTCCATTTCCTTCGGACCCGTAGCACAGTTCATCCCGATCACTTTCACCGAGTCGTAGGGCTCGAGTGAGGTGAGCGCCGCTGCTATTTCGGTGCCCATGAGCATCGTACCCGTTGTCTCAATTGTCACGCTGGCTATGATGGGAATCTCGCCCTCGCGCCAGTCCTTCACACCCGCTGCTTTCCATTCCGCAATGGCGCGCTCCGCACCGCTGATGGCAGCTTTGAGCTGCAGCATGTCCTGACACGTCTCGATGCAGAGCAAATCCGAACCGCCGTCGATGAGACCCTTGGCCGACACATAGTAGGCTTCCTCCACACCCTGAAAGTCGATGTGGTTGAGCGAGGGGAGTTTGGTTCCCGGCCCCAATGAGCCGGCTACGAAACGGGGACGCTCGGGCGTGCTGTGTTCCAAGGCACACTCGCGAGCTATCTCGGCGGAGAGACGCGAGAGTTCGTAGGAACGATCAGCAATGTCGTACTCGGCTAGGACGATCGACGTCGAGCCGAAGGAATTGGTCTCAATAATATCCGCACCGGCTTGAAGGAAGTCCTCATGCACACGACGCACGGCCGCCTGATTGGTGATACAGAGCATCTCGTTACAACCTTCAAAGTGCTTGCCGCCAAAGTCGTCAGCACTCAGGTTTTGAGATTGAAGATTGGTGCCTGTGGCACCGTCAAAGAGAAGCACTCGTTTTTCGAGAGCCTTGAGGACAGGATTCATGCCGTTTTCGGGGTGGTGTTGCTACAAATATAGCACCCCGACTGAGCATTACTCAGCAAGGCCATGAGCCGGCTGTTTTAAGAATAGCCTCTCTGTGTTCGCCCCGCGCTGTAATTTTCTTGACGATAAACGGCACATCATGAATGCAGACCAACCAGAACCCGAATCTCAACAGCGGAGCCCTGTCTTGCGCGAGGCCTTGGAACGTCTACGCGAAATCTCCGCCTCGTGGAAACATCACGAATGCATAGAGTGCGCCACGGAAGTCATAGCCATTGCTCAAACTGAACATGATTACACCGCCGAAGTAGATGCCCTCCGTGTCCGCGCACAAGCGCTCGAGAAAACAGATCACTTTGCCGAGGCTATGATCGATGTGCATCGGGCTGAAGAAGTGTCGAGAGCACACAATTTCCTTCTCGGAGAAGCGAAGATGTTAGCCCTGCGCGCCAGCTTTCTCTCCGATCGAGGCTCGTATGCGGAGGCGTTGGAGTTGCATCGCAAGAGTTACGAGATTAAGAAAAATCTCGACGACCCTTTGTCACTCGCGTACACCATGGGTGCTATCGGCTACTGTTATGCTCGCATGCTCGATCTTGAAAAAGCAGTGGCGTCGTATGAAGAGAGTATTGCACTGCGGCAAGCGGAAGGTGACGAGTGGGGCGTAGCAGTGACCTTTCACGGCCTGGGTTTGGCCTATTACTATAGTGCACACTACGAACAAGCTCTGGAGTACACACAGAAATCACTCGCGCTCAAACAACGCTTCCCCGATCGTGAGAACAGCATCGCGATGACGCAGCACAGTCTTGCCACGTGCTACTTCCACCTTGGCGATTACGAAGCTTCATTGAAGTACCTACTGCCGTCGATTGAGATTAAGGAACGCCATGGCGACGTGATCTCATTGTCGCTTGCGTACAACCTCATCGCCTTCTTACAGCACCGACGAGGCGAGGTGGAGCAAGGCCTCATCTCCGCCCGCAAAGCTCTAGACTTTGCAGAGCACCATGGCTTGAAGCAACACTGCCGGGATCTTCACGATCACTTTGCCGAAGTGTACGAATCCATAGGCGAACTTTCCATGGCATTACATCATCTGCGTACGTCGCATCAGATCGATCTGGAGATGCAGGTGGAGGAGGGGCGTTTGCGTTTTGCACAAATCTCGGCCGAGCTGCAGCTCACCCAGGCTCAGCATAATGCGGAAATGGAGAGGATGCGCGCAGCGCGTCTGCAAGAAAATTTGGAAGCGAAGAACCGGGAACTCAGCGCCATGGCATTGAGCGTATCACAGAATAATCAGATGCTGCAAAAGCTACGCAAACAACTTGATGAGATGATGCAGCAGGGAAAGGACGAGGCATCTATCGTTGCTACCATGGAGCGATCCATAAACGGTGCGCTTCGTAGCAACAACGGGTGGCAAAATTTTGAGGAGAAGTTTCGCGCCACGCACGGTGACTTTACCATCATGCTTGCGGCACGTTATCCGGCGTTGAGTCCGGTAGAGCTGCGTGTGTGCGCACTCTTACTGCTGCACATGAGTTCTAAGGAGATCGCATCCATTCTTAGTGTGACTGCAAAGTCGGTAGAGGTGTATCGCACTCGCATCCGACAAAAAATGAAACTCTCGAACGAAACGAACCTCATTAGCTGGCTCAGCGCCCTGAAAAACACTGGGGGCTTTGCCACCGGACAAAGCCCCCACACATCGTCGCATGTTCATTGAGCCGAGAAAGCTCCTGCCTTAGTGGCTCACCACAAACGAACTTTTGCTCACAACACGTTGGTTTTGATCGCGAACAACTGCCATGTACGCACCGGAGTTGAAGCCGGCAACGGAGACCGGACAATCAACGTCGCCATAGCCGGCGGAAATCATCTGGGTATGGACGCGCTCGCCAAGAGTTGAGTAAATCTCGAGTGACCATGGTGCATCGTTCGGCTTTTGGAAGTGCAAACGCACATCATTCGTTGCCGGGTTTGGATTGGCAGATGATGCAATGGTGCTCGGTTCGTCGTTCACGCCGTTTGCAATGTCAACACGATCCGACACAAAGAAACTCGGCGTGGCCGTGTAGGTGGAGTCCGAAGCATAGTTGAACACGAAGAGGTAATTCGGCTCATCGGCACGGAAGGACCAATAGCGATAGGTCTTGGTGAGTTCTCCTTGCGAACCACCAAAAGCAGTCACAAAGGCATCCGGCGCAGGCTGACCACCGAGGTACAAACTGTCCTGTCGTACCGAAGAACGCTGACTTACCAAAATAGGATACGCCTTACTACTCTGATTTCCGACAATAGGAACAGTTGCCTCACCCCACGCAACCACACTATCCTTGATCCACCAATTGGTCACAACAGTGAGCGGCACATTGTGCAGGCCAAAAGCATTGACCGTGATATTTGCGTTAGCGACTGAGCGGTAATTGGTCGTCCAACTGGTTCCCATAGTGCAGGGATAAGGAAGGATGGTTCGCGGTGTACTATAGGCGATCACTTGTGCCGGTACAATCAACGAATCAGCTTCGTTGCCGCTCATGGCGCCAAGACCAAATCGATCGGTGACGTCCTTATTCATCCCCACTTCGTAGAACCCGGTACCGGTTTGACGCATATACCCGTCGGCATAAAAGCCGTAGTTCTGGTTGATGTTGATAAATCCGTCCTTGTAGTACAGAGCGTTCGGAAAATTGACGTTCGTACTCTGGAAAAAAGAATTCGTGGTAAATGGTTGATCGGTCGACGATAGCTGAAGTGCTGCTCCAAAGTCGTAATAGACATTGTCACCCAACTGAAGTTGAAAATCCGGGAATGCAAAGCCATACACATTCACGGTATTCGGATGAACGATTTGCGACGCACTGTCCAACACCAAAGGCGACTGCGCATCCATCGTCGCGCACACCACTGTCAACCATACACCAACTAAGAGTAGAGCTCTCTTCATGCTTGTTTCCTTAAAAATGGATGAATTGGGGTTGATTGTCCCCGTTGCCGTTCTGTATGCAAACATAGGGACATGCCACACATCGTTCGCACTCCGTAGTGGTTTTGTAGTGGTGGTTAACAGAACGGAGATACAGACAGGGAGTGTCCCGAAAAAGACCTTTACCATGGCTTTTTACGTCAATAAACGAATTTTTATTCGTACAAGCTTCGCTTGTACAGACATGTAGGAAAGCAATTCTCCATGCAAAGGAAGAGGTTCTGTAGTGTTTGTACTGTGCATACATCAGACGCTCGTGCCCACGATTCGTAGGGCTTCAGCCCGCATGCGGAAAATGAACGCAACGACGAAAGAATGGAGCGGCACGTGGTTGGGTACTACAGGCTTCTTTCAAGCATTCTCCGGACACTCTCTATTTTTGCAGACTCCTTCGACACCTTTTGCTGTTTTATGACCCATTCCGGCCACATTGTCATTCTTGATTTCGGTTCCCAAGTCACGCAACTCATTGCTCGTAAAGTCCGCGAAGCGGGCGTGTATGCAGAAATCCACCCCTATTTCATCCCCATCGATGCGCTGAGAGCGATGAATCCCAAGGGTATTATTCTGTCCGGTGGTCCTGCCAGCGTGTATGCCGACGGCGCTCCGCACAGCTCACTCGAGGTGTTCGATCTCGGCGTACCTGTGCTAGGTATCTGTTACGGCTTGCAACTCATTGCCTATCAACTCGGCGGATCGGTGGATCCTTCGGCCAAGCGGGAGTTTGGTCGGGCGAAGTTGCATATCAACGACCACTCGGATCTGTTTCGCGACGTGCCCGAACATTCGCAAGTGTGGATGAGTCATGGCGATTCGTTAACAAAGATTCCCGATGGCTTTGAGGTCATTGCCAACACCGCAAACGCGCCAATCTGCGCGCTGCGCAATGCTCAGCGTCGTATTTGGGGTCTGCAATTCCACCCTGAAGTCTACCACTCCACCGATGGCGTGCAGATGCTGCGCAACTTCGTGGTTGGCATCTGCGGATGCGCGAGTGACTGGAATGCAGGCAGCTTCATCGAACGTGAAATCGCCGAAATCCGCGAGCGTGTGGGAACGCAAAGCGCCATCTGTGCGCTGTCGGGTGGCGTTGACTCCACCGTCGCTGCCGTGCTCATGCACAAGGCAATTGGCGATCAACTTCACTGCATCCACGTCGACTCGGGGTTGATGCGGATGAATGAGAGCGCCACGATTGAACGACTCTTCCGCGAACATTTTTCGATGAGTATTGATGTGCTTGATGCGTCGCAGACCTTTCTCTCCCGTCTGCAGGATGTGCATGACCCGGAAAAGAAACGCAAGATCATCGGCAATACCTTCATCGAACTCTTTGAGCCGGAAGCCCGCAAATTCAACGATGCGCAGTGGCTGGTGCAGGGGACGCTGTATCCGGACGTGATCGAGTCGGTGAGCGTGAAGGGTCCCTCCCAAACCATCAAGACCCACCACAATGTGGGCGGTCTGCCGGAGAAAATGCACCTCAAACTCATCGAACCCTTCAGGGAGTTATTCAAGGATGAAGTGCGGGCGGTGGGACGTGAGCTGGGGATCCCGGAGTGGTTTATTGAGCGACACCCCTTTCCCGGTCCCGGTCTTGCCATTCGCGTGCTTGGCGCCATCACACCGCAGTTGCTGGATCTGCTGCGCCGCGCCGACGAAATCTACCTCGAAGAAATTCGCAAAGCCGGTCTCTATAACGAGATCTGGCAAGCCTTCGCCGTCATTCTTCCCATCCAAAGTGTCGGCGTGATGGGCGATGAACGCACCTACGAAAACGTCGTGGCCCTGCGCGCCGTTACCAGCACCGACGGCATGACCGCCGATTGGTACCACATGCCCTACGAGGTTCTGGCGCACATGTCCAATCGCATCATCAACGAAGTGCGAGGCATCAATCGCGTCGTGTACGATATCAGTTCCAAACCTCCGGCAACCATCGAATGGGAATGATAGACGGTAGTTCGCAAGAAGAGGATGATGAAGAAGCTCTTGTCCTTGAGCTGACAAAGAGAGCGCGCAACTGGAAGATTGCTCGTGTACTCCTTGCCGTGATTGTGTTGCTCTGGGACTACGTGGTTGTGATCACCGACTCGAGATCACCTGACGAAACGTTCTTACGAATGGCGAAAAGTATAGCTATTGTAGCAGCTCTCTACTTTTTTGGACCCCGTATTCGAAGGGGAATAAGAAGACTCTTAGGGTAGCCGGTCTGTCATAATTGATTTGCTCAGCTTTCAGAATGCCTACCGAATACGTACCGAATACCATGAACTCACCAACCGTGATCGCCAGCGCCCCCCAACTCGTTGTACCGGACGTACAAAAAACAGCAGCGTGGTATTGTGATGTGCTGGGCTGCAGTCTTATCGCTCTCGTCGGCAACCCTCCCGTGTATGCCATGGTTCAACGCGACGGATTCCAATTGCACTTTGCGAAGTCCGATCGAGCAGATATTCCGCGCAACCACGAGTATCGATCCATCAGTCACGACTTCATCCTCTGGGTTCCTGAGATCGATGCCTTCGTAGCTGAGCTGCGAAGCAGAGGCGCACGTATCGTCGAGGACATCACCCTACGCAGCTACGGGAGCCGAGAATGTGTGGTAGAAGACTGCGACGGACACCGCATATTGATTGGCGACTGAAAACTGAAAGCGGAGCCAAACCGAACCCAAACCTGACCCAAAGGGGCATCAATACTCACGTCCACGATCCCTTCAATTCTCGCGGCTTTCGGCCTCGTGCATCATTGCGAGCATCCGCGTTGCTGTTCGGCTCGAGTCCTAGCAGCAAGCGGCGGGCTGTGTCCGGCGCGTAAGAAAAATCACTTGTACGATCCCACGACCTAAGTGCGCGCATTTGAGTGACTTCCGGCTCGTGACTCACCTCAATTCTCAAATTGGATAAAAATCTCGCATATAGTTACATTCAAAAAACTATTACATTTTTGCAATAGTTATAAAACATAACCGTTTTGACTCCCCGTCTGTGGTGAGTCACTTCGCTCGGATCTGTTTCACTCTTGAAAGGAAGACGTCATGGATAAACGCGTTGCCGTAATGGCAGACACCATTCTGGAGTTGCGTCCTCTCCTGTACAAGAAATTCATCGATAAAGAAGTGATGAATGCCGTGTTACCAAAGCTGGGCAAGGACTCGCACCTGCTGATGGTGATGTTGGACAAGCAAGAATCGGCAACGATGACTGAGATATCGAAGGAGCTGTATTTATCAAAGCCAAACGTGACGCCTCTTGTAGACAAGCTCGTGGCATCGAAACTGGTGGTTCGTGTACCGGACGAAAAGGATCGTCGCATCGTACGCATCGCGATGACCAAGAAAGGAAGAGAGGAGCTGGAGTGGGCACGGAAGCGATTGAGAGAACATGCGCAGAAGAAGCTCAGTCAGCTTTCCAAACAAGACTTGAGTGCGCTGATAGGTGCAGCACAAACAATGAGAGAAATTTTACTACAAATTCAATAAGGGAAGGAGTACTGCAGTGGCAGAGAGTTCAAAAAGTTCGGTTGTAAAATATAGCGTGCTCTCGCTGGTGATTCTGGCTGTTATAGGCGGAGCATGGTACCTGTATGCAGAGTATAGCAAGTATGTGCAGACTGATGATGCCTACGTGGATGCTGACAATGTGTCGATCAGTTCGAAGATGTTGGGTCGCATCGTACATCAGTATGCAGCCGAAGGAGATTCGGTCCATGAAGGTGAGCTAATTGTCGAGCTCGACAGTGAGGACCTCTTGGCTCAGCGCAACAATATGCTCGCCCAACGCGCTCAGGCGGCGGCCAATAGGGCACAAGCCGAGGCGAAGCTGCAATTCGATACACAGTCGATTAAGACCGTTGAGATATCGGCAGAGCGAGCAACCACCGATTATGAGCGAGCTAAACAACAACTCGCCGGTGATGTGATTAGCAAAGAACAGTTCGAGCATATAAAAAGCACTTACGATGCAGCGCAGTCGCAGCTCAATGCCGCCAAGAGTAGTCTCAATGTGTCGCACGCGCAACTGGGCAGCAGCGAAGCATCAATCGCTAGTGCGGAATCGCAGATCCATCAAATCGAAACCCAACTCCATAACACCAAGATTTACGCTCCGGCAACCGGCGTTATTGCTAAACGCTGGTTGATGACGGGAGAGATCGCACAGCCGGGGCAAGCGATTCTTAGCTTAAGCTCCTCATCCCAACTGCGTGTGTTGGCTAATCTTGAAGAGACGAAGATGGAAGGCATTCACCTTGGAAGTCGCGCTTTATTCAACATTGATGCCTTCCCGGGCGTGGAGTTTGGCGGACGTGTTGTGTACCTCAGCTCAGCAGCCGCATCGCAGTTTGCCTTGATTCCACCGAACAATGCGGCGGGGGACTTCACCAAAGTCACGCAGCGTGTACCGCTCAAGATTTCCATCGATACAGCGTACTCGACACATCCCTTGCGCGACTTTCATTTCATCGCCGGGATGTCCGCCGAAATCAAGATTCCAAAACTTCAATAAGCGGAAGGAACGAGAATGCCCAAAGCAAATCTTCTGCATACCCTCCGCTCGCGTATACGCAAGCGTGACGCCAGCTTTCACCCTCGGCACGAATCCTACAAGTGGTGGTTGCTCTGCAACGTGATGATTGGAACCTTTATGGCGGTGCTCGACGCCACCATTGTCAACGTTGGCTTACCGAAAATTATGGCGGCCTTCGGCGTCGGTTTGGATACCATTGAGTGGGTGCTGACCGCTTACATGCTTGCCATGGCGGTGATGTTGCCCACCAGCGGTTGGCTAGCCGACAAATTTGGATACAAGCGTATTTACTTTCTTGGCTTGTTGCTCTTTACAGCCGGTTCAGCTTTCTGCGGAGTATCGCAGACGGAAAACGTCCTCATCATTGCCCGCGTCATCCAAGGCCTCGGCGCAGGAATGCTCATGCCACTCGGCATGGCCATTGTGATGAAGGAATTTCCGCCGCAGCAGCGTGGTATTGCCATGGGCTTTTGGTCCATCTCCGCAGCTGCCTCTATTTCGTTTGGTCCGTTGATTGGCGGTTACCTGGTCGACAACTTTAGCTGGCAATTGATCTTCGATGTGAACGTGCCGGTTGGAATAATGGGACTCTTCGCCTCGTTCATCATTCAAAAGGAATACATTAACCCAACAGTGAAGAAGTTCGACTCCGTGGGATTCATCTCTATCAGCGTGTTTCTGCCGGTGTTGATATACGCGCTCACTGAAGGCAACGCCGCTTCGAATTCGGAAGGTTGGTCGGCGCCCTATATCATGATCTTCTTTGCCATCGCCATCATCAGCTTCCTCGTGTTTATTGTGACGGAGATGACGGTGGAGAATCCGCTCATTGACATCCGTTTGTTGTGGAACCACAACTTCGGGATGAGTAACCTTGCCATGTTCGTATTCGGCATCGGAATGTTCGGCAGCACTTTTTTACTTCCGGTCTATTTGCAAAACGCGCTCGGGTACTCGGCAATACAGTCGGGCGCGGTGTTCTTACCCGCCGGAATAATACAGGGCGCGATGTCGCCACTCGTAGGATTAATCTCGGATAAAGTAAGTCGGAAGTTGCCGATTCTCGTTGGCATCATCCTCTTCACGATCAGCTTTTGGTACAACACCTCGTTGTCGTATCAAACAGAGCATTCCTACATCATGATCTCACTCTACATCCGTGGAGTAGCGCTGGCGATGATCTTCACGCCGATGATGACCATTGCCTTGCTTGAGATACCACATGAGAAGATGGCGCAAGCGTCATCAATCTTCAATACTATACGTCAGCTTGGCGGCAGCTTTGGTGTGGCGATGCTCGGTACCATTCTGAGCTCGCGCGTAGCCTTCCACCAGCAGATGTTCGGTGCCGACGTGTCACGGTATTCACCCAGCTTCAAACATGCTGTATCGGCATTAAGCAGCACGTTCCAACACAACGCAGGGTCATCAATGGCGACGGCGGTAAAACAGAGTCAGGCCGTGATTATGGGGAATATCGGACGACAAGCATTTATTCAGGGAATTGACGACGACTTCATGATTGCGGCTGTCGTCACCGTCGCAGCGGTTATCCCTGTTCTCTTTCTGCACTCGAAAAAACATGGCGGTCCGCCAGCTCAACATCATGAAGCAGTGGTGTTAGAATAACGACGGACAACGATTACTGAGGACATTCAATGAAACAGATAGGCAAACAACAGTACAATCAGAACAAAAGAACACAGAGAATGGGTCTGCATCGCAACACACTCCTCGCGGCAGTTAGTCTTGGACTGATCCTCTTACTCGAGCCGCAGCTCTGCACTGCACAACAGAGTTTGAGTCTGAAGGACTGCATTCATACGGTTGTATCCAAACACCCGTCGGTTGAGCAGGCAGAGGAACGAATTCGAGCCGCGCAAGCGCGTATCGACGGAGCAAAGAGCGGATATTATCCAACCGTGGATGCTGTGGTGAGTTATACCCGACTGGCCCCGCTGTCCAGCATAGCGTTTGGTCCGGAGAACTTTCAACTCTATCCCGCCAACAATTACAACGCGGCTATCGAGGCTAAGGAAGTGCTCTATGATTTTGGTCGCACCTCGTCCAAAGTAGATGCCGAACAACAAAACGTAGAACTAACAAAAGCAACCGCTAACAACGTGAAACAGCAACTGGCTTCACAATGTGTGCATGTTTACTTGACCCTACGCTATCTCAACGAGGCCATCGCCATCAAAGATGCTGAGTTGAAGAACTTGCATGAGCATCTGGATGTAGTGACCAAACGCCAGTCCACCGGTTCCGGCACGAGCTATGAAGTTCTCGCAACCAACGTGAAGATTTCCAATACCGAGAGTCAGAAAACGGATCTGGTGGCCAATCGCGCCAATCAACTGGCAGCGCTCAATGTGTTGCTGGGTGAGGATGTGGCGACGGAGCATGCGTTGAGCGATGAAGAGGTGCTTGCCGTGAACGATGCCGCCGTCGACTCGCTCATTCATCTCGCCTATGCGCAACGCAACGAGGTGTACGTGCAACAACAACGAACCCGCGCAGCGGAACTGAATTATGCGTCGCTGCGTAAAACGGACAATCCCACGTTGTCGGCGTTCTTTAACGGCGGACTGAAAAACGGGCTCTTCCCCGACATGTTCCGCATGATGGCTAACTATGCCGCGGGCTTCAATCTTCAAATACCACTCTTCGACGGTTATCGAAAGGAAAGTCAACTTCACGCTGCAGAAGCGGAAGTCAGCATCGATAAACTTGAGAGCGACAATCTTCAACGCACTATTAGTTCCGACGTCGTGCAGGCAATGAGTGCGCGTACTGCGGCTTTACAAAAACACAAGCAGTTTCAACGCCAATTGGAGCAAGCCAGTCAAGCCTACAGTATGGCCACGACAAATTTCAACGTCGGTGCCATTACCAACATGGAGTTGCTCGATGCGCAAACCAACGTGGCGGAAGCTAAACTGCTCCTTCTTCGCTCCGATATCGATCGCATAGCCGCAGAGTACACGCTCAGAGTAGCGCTTGGGACAAAGTTGTATGAGTAGATTATGACGACGGAAAAGTATATCATGAGGACTCGACGATAAGCAAAGGGGACGAAAAGGTTTTCGTCCCTAGGTGCTCTCGCAGAACTCATCCGCAGTAATTCTATACACCACATGTGGTCTCAACGAATGACCAAGCTCTACTCGCGGATGATCGAACATTCCCACGTATTCCATTCCAAGACGTTGCATGAGAACTTCGGAGGGTGTGTTTAAGGTCGACGTGAACGCGTAGATCTCTTCCAATTTCAGGGAATGAAAAGCGTGAGCTAAGAGCGCCTGTGCCGCCTCGGTTGCCAGACCTTTGCGCCAATAGTCTTGATGGAGAATCCATCCAATTTCAACGCAGGGTGCGCACCACACCTTCATGTCTACGCGTTGCAATCCCACAACACCCACAAGCTCGTCATGGCTGCGCCCTCGGGCGCACAGCATAGAGAACGACTCCTTTGCCTGATGTGCCTGCTGCTTCTCTATGTGTTGTTTGCATTGCTCCTCGCTAAGAGGCGCAGGAAAGTACTTCATTACCGTCGCGTTGCCATAGAGAGAAACGAGATCGGACAGGTCGCTCGTTTCGAGCGGTCGCAGGTGCAGTCGTTCTGTAACGATGTTCATGCTCAAAAAGTATTAGTAAGTGTGCAGTGCGCCGGATGCCCGGTTACTAGCCAAGAAGGCTTGACCGGAAAAATAGCACGGCGTTGAGAGTGGGCACCATTCCGACTCAAATTCCTTGATAATCGGTGATTCTTTGGGGTATTTGAGGATTTTCGATCAAGACAGCCCACAGACTCAGTGTTCCTTACATGTCCTTCGAACGGCGCATAAGCTCGAGCATTGACTGCTATTTGGCACCATTGTTGTAACACAAGGGGGAAACAGCTTTTTCTCACCTACGGGTAAACCGCATGGACGCGTTCGACAACAACCCGCAATTCAACCTTATTTGGGAAGGGTCACAGTTTGTGACATCTTCTTTAGCTCTCATCAACCGCGAGCATTGCGCCAATGTCATTGATGCAGGAGTTGCCAACGTAGAAATTGTGCCGTTCGAAGCGGATCAGTTTGGCTACGAGGGGAATCCGAAGTTCGAAAAGCTGTGGAAACATGATGTCCGCTCCGGCGAACGCAAGCTTCCTAAGCTTCCCACGGTGTGGGTACGCCATCAATGGCCGCCAAAGAAGGACCCGCCCAAGGGTGCAAAGTGGGTAATCATGCAACCGTGGGAATTCACTGCGTTGCGTAAAGACTTCGCCGATTTCTTTGCCCAGGCTGATGAAATCTGGACTCCGTCGAACTTCTCGCGCGAGGCATTTATTAACTCCGGTCTCGACCCGAACAAAGTTCAAGTGATTCCGAACGGAGTGGATCCGCGTGTGTTTAGTCCTAAGGGCAACGTCCCCGAACTCCCCACAAAAAAACGCTTCCGCTTCCTGTACATGGGCGGTACGATTTATCGCAAGGGCATCGACGTGTTGCTTGAAGCGTATGTGCGTGCCTTCACCTCGAAGGACGACGTGTGTTTGGTGATTAAGGACATTGGCGGCAACAGCTACTATAAAAATCAAAACGCCGAACAGATCATCGCCAAGATTCGCGAAAACCCGAGTGCGCCGGAAATCCTATACTCCAAGAGCGCTATCTCCGAAGAGCAAGTGGCCGAGCTCTACCGCGCGTGTGACGTATTGGTGTCGCCCTATCGCGGCGAAGGCTTTTCCATGCCGACGCTTGAAGCTATGGCCTGTGGCATACCTGTGATGGTGAGCGCCGGCGGGGCAACGGAAGATTTTGTTGACGAGACCGTAGGCTGGTTTATACCGACCAAAGAAGAAAATCTAGGAACAACGATCGATGGCCACGAACTCACCGGACCGGCAAGTATGTTGAAGCCGGACGTTGATGCACTGGTCGACTTGTTACAGGAAGTGGTAAGCAATCCACAGACGCGCATTGATAAGGGAATACGTGCGTCGCTTCGCGCCCGCACAAAATGGACCTGGAATCGTGCGACCTTGAAGATGCTCTCCCGTCTCGATCTCATGTGCGGCACTCACGCTGCTCGCGCTGCAGAAGAAACCCTACAAGATAGGGACGATGTAATGGTGTTTTTTGGCCGAGCCGAATGGTACAACGAACGTGGTCGAATCGACGAAGCGATAGAGCTCTACCATGCATGCTTTAAGAGTCGTGCACTACCTCTGAAGTATCAAATGCTGGCCCTGCACCGCATGGCCGGATACTGCTTGGTTGACGAAGCTCAAGAACTCTGTCTTGAATATTTGGATAAGGCACGCACCTTCTACGAAAACCACCCCGATACGATGTACACGCAGTCCGTGTACCATGCAATGCGCGGTGAGTGGATTGAGGCATTGGAAATTCTCACTGAGCTGCTTAACGGCTGGAAGACCTACAAATTTGAGACGATGCTTAATATCACACTCGACATACTTCTCTGCGATAGTGCTCGCGCACTGTTTGCCACAGGCGCCATCGAGGAAGCACGCGAGTTGTACACCAAAGCACTAGAGCAAAACCCGGAAAATGCCAACGCCTGCATGGGAGCTGCCATGTGCTTCCGAGGCCTAGGGGCAAGTGTGGAAGCAAAGACAATGTTCGACTGGGCAACGAAGCTCAATTCGGACTTTGAGCTAATCCGCTCAGATTTTGAAGCGGAACTACGGTGATAGCTTCGGGAAATCACTAGGAACCGGCTGTCCATGAAGAATAATCACAGCGCCTTCGGGCGCTGTTGCTGTTTGTGGTCCTCTGGGACGGTAAACGTCATTGAATAGTAAGGGTTTGGGCTGGGTGCACAACAACCAACATTGCCTAGGCACGCGCTTCCGCATCCTTTTCAAGTATGGCACTAAACTTGCTGCTTATCGGCCACGTAGCGTAAAACTGTAGGCCGCATGAAGAATTTATTTTCGGAACACGTCGAACAATCCTCGACCTCAAGAGCGAGTCGCCTCATCGTGGCGGTTTTATTCGGCGTGTTAGCAGTCTTTCTCAGTCCCTCCGTTTCCGCTCAAACGAACGCCGGCACCGCGCGTACGCAAGCCGCAGGCGTGCGTACTGAAAATCAGTCAACGAGCAGCGCCACAAGCAACACTACCGGTACGCAAGGCAGTGCACCAATCAGCTTGGGTTTGCCGAAAATTAGTTTGGGTGTGGAACAAGCACAGAACGCCAAGGACTTCAGCACCACGCTGCAAGTGTTGGCAGTACTGACTATCCTTTCCCTGGCTCCGTCGATCTTGATTATGATGACTTGCTTTACGCGCATCATCATTGTCTTTCACTTCCTCAAGCAAGCACTCGGCACACAGGCTCAACCACCGGCACAGCTACTGACGGCGCTCGCGTTGTTTCTGACCTTCTTCGTGATGCAGCCTGCGCTCAACAGAGCGAATACAGAGGGCTTGCAGCCGTATATGCGACAAGAAATTCCGCAGGACACCGCTATTGTTCGTATGGTTCAGCCCTTCCGCGAATTCATGCTCAAGCACACGCGCGAAGAAGACCTGAGCTTGTTTGTCAAACTGAGCGGTCACGACAAACCCCGCGATCTGAACGATATCAGTACCTGGACTGTAATTCCGGCTTACTCCATTTCGGAGCTGCGCATTGCCTTTCAGATTGGCTTCATCTTGTTCATACCCTTCTTGGTGATCGACATGATCATAAGCTCCATTCTGATGTCGCTCGGTATGATGATGCTTCCCCCGCAAATCATCTCGCTTCCGGTGAAGATACTGCTCTTCCTGCTAGTTGATGGCTGGAACCTGCTTGTGGACTCACTCATGCGTTCGATTATGACATAGCGGTGAAACGTTGGTAGGTAGTGATGTCGGTACAAGACACTGATACGCAGCCAACTCGCAATCATCGATTTGGCGCCATAAGAGAAAACACAGAACTTCTTCAAATCAGGAGATTCAGAAATGTCGGAAACACTTGTCGTTCAACTTGCCCGCGATGCCTTCTACTACGTGTTGCTCGTGAGCGGTCCTCTACTCCTGCTCTCGCTCATCGTGGGTCTGATGATTTCTATCTTTCAAGCTGCCACGAGTATTTCTGAGCAGACGCTAACCTATGTGCCGAAGCTCATCATCACCTTTCTCGTGACAGTACTGGTAATGCCCTTCATGATTTCCAATCTGAAGACCTACACCATCTCGCTGTTTAACTTGATTCCCACGCTCAAGTAGCGAGCTCTATGGTTTTTCCCGACGCGCATGTGTTGCAAACTCTCATGGGGAAATTCCTCGTGGGCTGTTTGCTATTTATACGCGTGCTGGCTATGATGTACGCAGGGCCGGTGTTTTCGAGTATGGGTATCGATGGCAGCGTCAAGGCCATCCTCTCTGCCATTGTAGCTCTGTCCATGACAATGGTGTACAGCGGTCTTCAACCCGACATCAACCTCGACGCCGGAATGTTGGTTCTCACGGCACTCAAGGAAGTGATGGTGGGATCTATCCTTGGCTTCACGGCTTCACTCGTGATCAACGCTGCTCGCTTTGCAGGTGGGATGACTGACTTTGAAATTGGCTTCCAAACAGCTCTGCTCTTCGATCCAAGCGCCGGCGCCCCAACCCTCATCGGGGAAATACAATCCCTCATGATGACGATGCTCCTCTTCCTCATGAACGGTCATCACGCCCTGATAGAAGCCGTCTTCGCTAGCGCTCGCGTAGTTCCCATCGACGCCTTTGTACTCACGCATGCCAGCACCGATATCCTTGTACGCTTCGTCACAACCACACTCATCATCGGCGTCAAGATCGCCGCGCCCCTGCTCGTGGCCATCTTTCTCACAAACATCAGCCTGGCGCTACTCTCCCGCGTGGCACCGCAAATGAACATCTTCACGATGTCCATGCACGCAAAAATCATCGTGGGTTTGCTGGCACTCTTGGGCACCGTTCCCATCATGGTGCTCTTCATGAAACAAGCCCTCGGCATGTTCCAAAACGACCTGATGACCGTCCTTATGTCGCTCTCCCAAACCTAACTCCACACGGAGCACGCGACCGTGAGACTCTCACTCATCAAAGCTTTTCCACATGCAAATGCCGATTCGAGCGTGAATACAGCGATTTTCCACCGTTGCGTAGCAACCGTGAGCCACTCCTATGTTGCAAAAAAGGTCAACAACGGTAAGAATCGATCATGGACACAACCAGTAGTTTCGCTGT
>JBDHXF010000055.1:0-22778 GCA_039810585.1 Chlorobiota bacterium | reverse complement strand
GTGATTTTGCTCACAAGATCCGGCAGTGTGTCCAGAGCGGCCACAAGCGAGCGAAGTCCTTCCGAGTGACCGGCATGGATCAGACTCTTGAGTTGTGGCAGTACCGCTAAGGAACGGCGCAACGCTTGAACATCTCGGGTGCTGGCGCGAAGAGTACACACTTTAGAGATTAAACGTTCTAGGTCTGCAATGTCTGACAGTATCGCACGGATGCTGTCTCGCAGCGTGGCGTCCTCCACGCATTCCTGCACAACGATACTGCGATTGCGAATGCGCTCAGCGGAACGGAGGGGACGCATGAGCCAGCTTCGCAGCAAACGACCACCCATCGCCGTTTGTGTGTGATCCAGCACTTTCACCAGCGATGCATCTTGCTCTTGCATCGACGATGTGATTTCAAGATTTCGCCGCGTTGCAGCATCAAGAAGCATCACCTCGCCGGCATCGTACAGCCTCAAAGCGTTAAAGTGCGCAATGCGTCCTTGCTGCGTTTCTGAGATATAGTGCAACACAGCGCCTGCGGCCGAAATAGCCAGCGGAAAGGCCTCAACGCCAAAGCCCTTGAGCGTTTGAGTGCGGAGCTGACGCAGCAGCGTTTCTCGACCGAAATGCTCTTCAAAAATCCAATCTTCCAATCGAGTGAGTGCGGGCTGGGTCGGCAAGCTTTTGATGATGTTCTGCACGTCTGCAGACTGCGATTTCATACACAGCAATTCAGCAGGTGCGATGCTTTCGAGGATGGCGTGCAGATCGTGGGCGGACAACTCGCATGATTGGAATTCGGCGGTAGACGCATCGGCAAAGGCAAGACCCACGCGATCGCTCGACTCATTGATGCCGGTGAGTAGAATAGCAGCAATGTAGGTGTTGCGGCGGGCGTCGAGCAGTTTCTCGTAGAGAGCAACGCCGGGAGTGACTACTTCAACAACATCTCGTTTGACAATACCGCGGGCAAACTTTGGGTCTTCCATTTGTTCACACACGGCCACGCGATGACCGGCACGGACGAGCTTGGGCAAGTAGGAATCAAGCTGATGATGAGGGAACCCGGCCAATGGCCAATCCCCCGCTGCTCCGTTGTTGCGTTTGGTGAGCGTAATGCCACACTCGCGAGCGGTGGTGATGGCATCGTCGCCGAAGGTTTCGAAGAAATCACCAAGGCGAAACAGCAACACCGTATCGGGGTGTTTGGCTTTAATCTGATTGTACTGCCGCATGAGCGGCGTTTCTTTATCCTTTGCCATAGGCTACGAAAATAGTCCTCAACGAAGTGTCCGCGCCGACGAGATATTCACAGCTCTCGTTGAGGTGTGGGAATGCGGATATGGCTGCGAGAACCTCGGCTTTGGAGGAAAGCCCCCAAATGAGTCGCGCGAAGCGCGCACGAATAATGAATCTCTTGACAGAGAATCCCGGTGCGTGAGCGTAGCCGGGGTTTTAGTGAAGAAATGTAGCGGCGGTGTTGAGGTCGGGCACGATGATATCAGCATCGGGGCAGGTGCTGAGGGTGGAGACGAGGATAGTACGACAGCCGGCACGTTTGCCGGCGGTGACGTCGCTCGGGGAGTCGCCCACCATCCAGGATTTTGTTAAGTCTATGTTCAAATCGCGGGCGGCATCCAGGAGCATACCGGGTTCGGGTTTACGCCTCGGGCTGTTCATCGCTGCCAAGTCTGTGCAGGTGTAGATCGCATCAAAGGCACGATGGTAGCGCCGGAGGAGTTCCTGTTGCATGAAGTGGTGCACGGAATCGAGGTCCTGATGCGACATCAATCCTTTTCCCACGCCCTGTTGGTTGGATACAACAACGCGAAGAACGTTGAGTTCGAGAACACGTTCGTAGAAGGGAAAAAAGTCGTCTCGGAACACGAATTCATCGACAATGCGCACATAGGCATCCGGAAGACGAATGTTGACGATTCCGTCACGATCAAAAAAAACGCAGGGACTCATGGCGTTTGTTATTCTCCAAACATGTCGGGTGTACGACGTGGTTTCAGGCCAAAATGCTTGTAGGCTAATTCCGTTGCTTCGCGGCCGCGAGGCGTCCGCTGCAGGAACCCTTGTTGGATGAGGTAGGGTTCGTAGACTTCTTCGATTGTTCCATTTTCTTCTCCAACGGAAACAGCCAGCGTGCTAAGGCCAACGGGACCGCCGCCAAACTTCTCGATAATGGAAAGGAGAATCCGTTTATCCATTTCGTCGAAGCCATACTCATCAACTTCCAAAGCAGCGAGTGCCATGGTAGCAATTTCGCGGGTAATGACCCCTTTACCTTTTACGTCGGCGAAGTCGCGAGTACGCCGTAACAAGCGATTAGCGATACGAGGGGTGCCTCGGGAGCGACGAGAAATTTCGATAGCGCCTTCGTCTTCTATTTCTGCACCAAGCAGCTCGGCTGAGCGCATGACGATGTGAAACAGTTCGGAGGGTTGGTAGTAGTCCAAGCGACAGGTCACTCCGAAGCGCGATCGAAGAGGTGCGCTGAGAGAACCGGCGCGAGTAGTAGCTCCGATGAGAGTAAAGCGCGGAACACTGAGTTGGACGGAGCGTGCGGCGGGTCCGCTGTCGATCATAATATCCAGACGGAAGTCTTCCATGGCCGAGTAGAGGTACTCTTCCACCACGGGACTAAGGCGATGGATTTCGTCGATAAACAGGATATCGCCCTCGTGCAGATTGGTGAGCAAACCGGCGAGATCACCCGGTTTTTCCAGAACCGGGCCGGAGGTCGTCTTGATTTCGCTCCCCATTTCATGTGCAATGATGTAGCTGAGCGTGGTTTTTCCCAGGCCCGGCGGACCGGTGAGGAGCACATGGTCCAATGCTTCCCCACGCTTAAGAGCAGCGCTAATGTAGACGTTGAGGTTGTCGACAATTTTTGCCTGACCGCTGAATTCGTTAAAACGTGAGGGACGCAAGCTGATATCCGCGTCGTCATCCTTACGCTGCGCCTCTGTCATGTCTGATTGTCGTTGCTGCATAGTGAGTTCTCAAGCTGAAGGTGGAGATGACAGAGCGGCTTCGCGTTCGAGCTGGAGTTTGACAGGGCAGTAGCATTTTCCGTCGCGTATACAATCGCGCGGACAAGGTGTAGCATAGATCCGCGTGATCGCATTGGCATGCTTGGTTCGAATTGCTTCCTGCATTGCTTTCTCAACCGGATAGGCTTGTTCAAAGCTATAGTCGAAGGGCATCACCACATCGATTTCCACAAACATGTCCTTTCCACTCTGCCGAGTATGAACGGCCTTGAACTCACAAAACGAGCTAATATTTTCTGAGACCACGGCCAGAATATCGAACTGGACTTCATCGGGCAGTGTACGATCCAGCAATTGATTGATGGCATCGCGGCCGTGCTGCAATGGAACGCGAAGCGCCAGTGCAAGAACGGCAAGCGCGCTTAGTGCATCGCAGATACGGGCAATGGCTGTGTGATGGAGGTGGAAGAAAAACCAGCCGCAGAGCAAGCCGGCCAAGACGAAGGCTTCCATCAGAGTGTCGGTACGCCAGACATCGGCATCGTAATTCAGCATCGGCATGTCGTAGCGTTTAGCTCGGCGGGACTGAATGCGCGCGATAAAGTTGACGAACACTAACGACAAGGCAGAGTACACCGAAAGTGCCGGATAATTGTGCGTCACCACGCCGTGCGAGTAATCCACCCACGATTGGCGAATGGTAAAGCCGGAGGTGATGAGCAGCAATGTGGCGCTGAGAAGCAGAGCCAGACTCTCGTACTTGCCGTAGCCGTAGTTAAAAATGTAATCCGGGGAGCGAATCGAGCGGTTTATGGCTGCGACAAGGACAATGGAATTCAAGATGTCGATAGCGGCAATGATCCCGTTGGTTCGAACGGCAAGCGAATCCTGACTCAAACCAAGAATGATACCACTAGCGGCAAGGACAACGCACGCAACGAGCGACAGAATAGCCGTCGATTGCGGTGTACTTTGACGAAATATTCCGAATTGCCAACGCGACATAGTTCAAAAATAGGGGGAATCCGCCCTCGTACACACGACTGAGCTTAGTGGGGTTTCAACACTCTTGTGGAGTTCCTCACGAGAACGTCCCAAAGGAGCCATATAAAAAGAGCCTGCCGGAGAACTCCAACAGGCTCGCGACTTTTTCGCTCAGAATGGCTTATGCAGCACTATCCTCTTCTGAGGCCTTCATCGTTTGCACTTCGTTACGAATATCGGCGCATACTTTTCGCAGTTCCTGCATGTGCTTGCGCACGCGGGTTCCCGCTGCTTTGTTGCCCTTATCGTAGAATTTCGAAAAGTCAGCCTCAAAACTCTGCACGAGGTTGACCAAGCTCTCAAAACGTGACATGAAGACTCCAACATTTAAGGTAAAACAATACAAGGTTCTACGAACACACCCTGTTGAGTTGTAAGACGGACGAAATATGTTCCCCTGCTCATTGCCGTTCCGGTTTCGCCTCGACCCAAAGGGTTCAGTACAAATATATGCGATCCGGCATTCTGCAACTCATTTTTTGCGAGAATTTGAACGGTATTACCGAGGAGGTCTACAAGTTCACAGCTCACTCGTGATGCCTCCGGCAGCACGTAACGAACCGAGGCATTGCCGGATCCCAAAGGATTTGGGTAGACCGAAAGGGCGACGTGTGGGTCTGAATTGGCATCCGGGACGGCGGTAACAAAGCTTTTTGCTGCATCGGCAGCAGCTTTTAATTCATCCAGATTCATACCGGCAAAGATGGAAAACACCACTTTTTCGTGATTTCCTGCCTTTAGGTTGAATGGACCGGCTCCAATGATGGCAGACACATCGGTGTTATTGGTCTGTGTACGGGCAATTCCGCTGGAAAGGGTGGTCCATTTTTCAGCAGCGGTGTAATTGTCGTACACACCGATGTTATCGCTCGTGGTACCGTCGTTATCCATCATATACACATTCAGCGGCTGTTGACTCAGGAGCTGCATACCAATCCAGGGCAGTCCGCTATGGGCTGTTGCCTGGACGTAGTAGAAACCTAGGGTTGGATCGTACATACCGATGTTATTCTGTCCGGAGGCGTCAATATCCCAGTCGGCATACACACCGCAGTAGAGATCGGAGACGTCGAGCGTCGATGGATTGGAAATGTCGTATTGACTGATGACAAAATTGTCTTGTCCATTTCCACTATTCTGTAAAACATCTTGGGTAATATTCAAGCGGCTGGCACCATCCACAGTGCCTGAGGTGTGAAAGGTGGTACTGCACTGCGTATTGGCCAAAATGCCAGGTACGTTCAGTACGGCCGGAGAGTCCATTACCAGACCGCTATCCTGGTTATTCGCCGGGTTGCCGCGCACCACGTCATACACTCCCGATGTTTGGGTTCCAAGCATCAGGCCGCCTTCAAACAGAAAGCTAGAGCTGTTTTTATAGCGACATCCATCACCCTGAAAGTTGGACGAGTAATCGTTATAGGCAAAATTCCCGCGGCTGTTCACTGTGATCGTAATGTTATTGTTACGAAGGGTACGATAGGTTGGGCGAACGAAAACCGTAAATGAACTACGACAAACCACAGCATTCTCGTCAAGAACGGTCACATCGAAACTCAATGTCGAGTTCTCGGGCAAATTGGCCGGAACCACAAAGTGGTAGGAATTGGACGGCGTGGAACTCTGACTCTGAATCATTGGTCCAATGCCCTGTATGGTATCGCTTAATGCCACCCATTGAGAAGAAGGTGAAGGAACCACCATCACTTGAGCATTCGTTAACGGAGCCAATAGATTTTGGATATGTACTACCATGTTGACGGTATTTCCGGCATCAAATGCTCCGTCTCCATCGCTATCGGTGGTTTCAACGGAAATCACCTGAGCAAGTTTGGCACTGGTCACGGTCAGAGCGTTGTAGGCATTGACGCGACCGGAGCCTATCTTATGCATCCAAGGCTGTCCGTTATTGCCCAACTTGGTATCGATGTTATCTGCCGTGGCGCGCACGAGAGCAGAAACTTGGAGCGGACTGTATTGAGGATACTTCAGGCAAACCAAACCGCACACTCCTGCAGCGCAAGGAGTAGCCATCGATGTTCCGTCCATGTAATCGTAAAATCCACCCGGCAGAGTTGACAGTATATGCACACCAGGCGCACTGACGCCAATGTTAGTTCCATAATTCGAAAACGACGCTTTTGAATCGTTGCGCCCCACAGCGGCAACTGCCAGTACATTTTTGTATCCGGCAGGATAGAAGGTTTCTTCTGCGCCGTCGTTTCCACCGGCAACTACGATGAGCGATCCCAACTCGGTGGCTGCGTTGACCACATCTTGCTCAGCTAACGAGCTTGCTCCGCCGCCCCAACTACAACTGATCACCGGAGCACCCATGCCGGCTGCATAAGCGATGCCTTCGTATGACTTAATTAATGCAGCGTTGTCCGTTCCAATTTTGACCGCTAAAATGCGAGCGTGATTGCATGTTCCGGCAATACCTACGTGGTTGTTTACCGTGGCTCCGGCTATCCCTGCACAGTGGGTACCGTGTATGTATCCGGGAGCAGGGTCATTATCTTCAGGAGCACCGGCAAATGCTCCGGCAAAATCCCAACCAATCCAATCGTCCACAAAGCCATTGTTATCATCATCAATTCCGTTCGTGCGCTTGTCGTGACCGGAAGCGTCCAGTCCCATCTCGCCCTCATTGGTGGCGATCACGTCCTTCAAATCTTCATGGGTGTAATCGACACCGGTATCAACGATTGCAATTTTAACGGTGGTGGAGTCGGGCAGTAAATCCCAGGCATCCATGGCGCGGGTGTTCTTAACAAAGTACTCTCCGATATCACTGTAAAGTGTATCGTTGGGTGTGAAACAGAGATGGCGCTCCGGCATTTGTTCCACATATTCAACAAAAGCCAATCCTTTCATTTTATTGACAAGCAGACCCAAATCCACCGCTTTCGACGTATGAATCACGGCTATTTGTCGAAGTTGGCTAATGGGGTCGACCGGCGACATAATCCGAGCTTTAAAGGTGTAGCGCTGCGCCATGAGGTGCAACGTGGCATCGCTCAGGTACGCTTCAGTGCTGTGCGCTCCGATAAAGGGAACGAGTTCATTAATTTCGGAGCTGCGGCCGGATTGCAGCCACTGCTGATATTGCTCCGAATTCTGCTTGAATTTCAGAATAATAGTGCCCGGGACATACAGTTTTGCGTTGTCGGCCACAGAACCAACAGTCACCGCGATCATTACGCACAGCGTAACGAGAAAAAAGCGAAAAGCGTTCATAGGGTAGTAAATCGTTACTTCGTATGGAGCAAATATACACCGTGCAGCTTCGTACACATTCGGAATAAACCAAGCTTTGGAAAGAGGTTTCATGAACGACGATCAGACTTCCGGCTCCGATGTGCACACAGAACACAGCTGAGCACTAAATATTGGCGCATTCCCCTTTTCCTTCACAACTTCCGAGTTTTTATGGCACGACAAACAGGCTTCAAAATTCCCTCCGGTACCGCGGCTAAAGCAGCCGTGACAGAAGTAAAACGAGCCATCGATCTTCTCGGGAAACACGACCCACGGAACTCCAACGGCGCAGCACCCGCCCTGTTGAGCTCGGCTAACCTTAAAACCCTGCCTCTGCTCACTGCTCTTTGCCGAGAGGCTCGCAATGTTCGACGACATTCTCAAGCCCCATACTCTCGTTTCCGAGTCGGAGCGGCGCTGCTGTGTGAGGATGGCACAATTGTAAGTGGAGTAAATGTTGAATCTGCCAGCTATGGGCTCACTATCTGCGCCGAACGCTCCGCCCTTGTCTCTGCTCTTTCGCAAGGACATCGCAACTTTCTTGCTCTGGCAGTGGATGCGTCAACCGAACAGCCGATTTGTCCATGTGGTGCTTGCCGTCAATTGCTGGTCGAATACTGTCCTGATATCCCGCTTCTACTCATGGCAAAGCGTTTCCCCTATGCCCTCAGCACCCCCACTCTTTTACTTCCTGCGGCCTTTAGGCCGCAGGTATTAATGAAACCTGTACGACCAAAATCCAAAGCCGTCAAAGGGAGATCGTAGTGGTACATCGACAGTACGCCATGCTCTACGAGGATTGAACTGAGAAGGTGGGTCCCGAAATGTAGGTCGCTTCATCGTAAATTGCAGTCTTTGTCTTTTAGCACCTCCCCTCCTCTATGGAACGACGCTGCGTTTACGACCCCTTGCACGAGCTCATGGCATACTATGCAGATGCCCAAACGAGCACTGTTCAACAAAGCAGGGAGCAACTCAGTATTGAAGAAACGCTCAAGCATCGCATTATCAACGGCGACCGACTCGGGCTCGATGCCGATCTGCAATCCGCTCGTGAGAAGTATGACGCGCTCACAATAATAAACGACATCTTACTCGAGGGCATGAAGGTTGTCGGTGAACTCTTTGGATCTGGACAAATGCAGTTGCCTTTTGTTCTCCAATCTGCCGAAACCATGAAGGCCGCTGTGGCATTGCTGGAGCCCTACATGGAAAAACTCGAGGACGTGAGCAGCAAAGGAACCATGGTGCTCGCCACCGTGAAAGGTGATGTGCATGATATCGGCAAGAACCTTGTCGATATCATTCTCAGTAACAATGGCTACAGAGTCGTCAATCTTGGGATTAAAGTGCCCATCGAAACGATGGTTCATGCGGTGGAAGAACACCGAGCGGATGCTCTGGGCATGAGTGGATTACTGGTGAAGTCGACCGCAATCATGAAAGAAAATTTGGAGCTGATGCAAGCCAGAGGCTTGCACATTCCCGTGGTTCTCGGTGGTGCAGCGTTAAATCGACGCTTTGTGGAGAAAGATCTTCGCGGAGTGTACACCGCAAAACTGAACTATGCGCAAGATGCCTTCGATGGACTGCACTTCATGCAGGAAGTGATGCACGGCGAAAAACATTCACATGGCCCAGCAGCCGAGACTGTTGCACTTGGAATGGAAGCTAAGATTGAGGCGGCACTCTCGATGGAGGAACAAGCCGCTCGCGATGTGTACGACGCGGCGCAACGGCCGGGATCGCTGGCAGCCGATATTGCGCAACGCCTTGAAGGAGATTCGTCGGAGCCAAATACACGTGCTCCGGTGGTGCATGTGCACGATGATGGTTCGCACCAGAGGATCATGGAGCTGCAATCAGACGTATCGCGAACTCAGCCCGTGCCACATGCTCCCTTTTTTGGAACAAAGCTCGTGCGCAATATTCCCATCGACAAGGTGTATGAGTACATCAATGAGGTGGCGTTAATTCGCGGTCAATGGCAATTCCGACGGGGCAAACTGAGCGAGGAGGAATTCAACAAGAACTTGCAGTCTGAAGCTTACCCTGCTCTCGATGCACTGAAACTTCTCTGCAAACGCGAGAACCTCCTTGTCCCGGCCGTAGCCTACGGATATTTTCCGTGTAAGGCGGATGGTCAGGACTTAGTGATCTACAGGCCGACGGACGAGACATCCTTGAATGAAGTATGGAGTAGTGTAAGCCCCGAAACGGTCAACCAATCGCTGATGAAGGAGTGGATGCGCTTTCACTTTCCGCGACAGAGCGAGGGACGCCATCTTTGTCTTTCCGACTTTTTCCGTCCCCTTGAAAGCGATGTCTTTGATGTTGTGGCCTTTCACGTGGTCACCGTTGGTCAACGCGCATCCGCTTATGCCCATGAACTCTTCGAACGTGGCGAGTTTCGTGATTACCTCTACTTTCACGGCCTCAGCGTGGAAGCAGCGGAAGCACTGGCAGAGTATTGGCACAAAATCATACGGGCGGAACTGGGAATCGCCGCAGCGGATGCTTCGAACATTCGCGAGCTCTTTGCCCAGGGATATCAGGGTTCGCGCTATAGCTTTGGATATCCGGCATGTCCGCACTTGGACGATCAGAGCAAGTTATTTGAACTGCTCAGACCTGAACGCCTAGACATTCAGCTCACGGAAGAGTTTCAACTTGTTCCCGAGCAATCAACCAGTGCGATTATTTGTCACCACCCTGAGGCTCGTTACTTCACCATCAAGTGACGAATAATTCTTGCGCCTTCGGCTGCGCCCTTGGCGCACCCGAAGCCACAGCTTCTGAGCCGACGTCGTACACCCTCACAACCAAACCTGAACATGCCTCGCTACAAACTCAGCATCGAATACGAAGGAACGCGATACAGCGGATGGCAAGTACAAAAGAATGCTCGCACCGTGCAAGGTGAGCTCATTGGTGCGGCAAAGACCGTGTTTGGTCACGACCGCTTCGAGCTCATGGGTGCCGGACGAACGGATGCCGGTGTGCATGCCTTGCACCAGGTAGCGCATTTGGATGTTGATCGAAAGGTGGCTCCCATACAATTGCAAAGGCAGATCAACGACCTCTTACCTGCCGATATTAATATTCTGCGAGTGGAGAACACATCGGCAACATTTCACGCCAGGCATGATGCGGTCGCACGTTCGTACGTCTACCAAATCGCAACGCGACGCAGTGCTTTTGCCAAGCGATTTGTGTGGTGGATAAAGGATAGTCTCGATCTTCATGCCATGCAGAGAGCAGCGGTGTTGTTTGAAGGGATGCAAGATTTTCGTTCGTTCACGCGGGACGAGCCCTCGCAGAAATCGACCAAAGTGTTGATGGAGGAAGTACGGATGGAAAAAGTTGGCGAGATGATCTTGATTCGGCTCACAGCGTCGCACTTTCTGTGGAATATGGTGCGGCAAGTAGTGGGCAGTCTTGTAGAAGTTGGACGGCGAAATATGGACTCGAGGGACATCGAGCGTCTGTTGAAAACCGAGAGCGACGAGACACGGCGCTACACAGCGAGTCCGTCCGGGTTGTTCTTGGAACACATCTATTATAAAGGTGACGAGCGACAGAGGAATTTGTCACCGACGATCACGCTGCTGTAGACACGGCGTCTTTGGACCCGGCTAAGCTGCGTGCTTTGTCAATGGCACCATCAAGAGCCGTGGCATCGGAATCCATCCAACGAAGGATACGCACCTCATCAAGACGGCGAAGCAGGCGACGGCGCATGCTTGGTTGCTCCGCTATACTCCCCACAAAACTCACCGGCACAGAACGCACGTTGATCGTGCGAGCCAGTGCTTCCGCGAGTTCAACAAGAGCGATGGAGGCCTGGTGGAGAATGTCGAGGGCTACACGATCGCGATCGATGGCAGCTTGAAAAACTAAGGGGGCAATTTCCGCAACACGCAACTCCTGACGTTGGATAAGGAGCGCCAAGTCTCGGGCCTGCGACGGCAGATCTAAAGCAAGTGTACTGCGAACAAGATCGAACAAAGGACCGGGTCTTTCTCGTCCGTCACAGCACCGCAGCACGTAGGTAAGGGCTCGCTGGCTAATCCACGTGCCACTTCCCTCGTCACCGACAATCGGTCCGTAGCCCCCGCAACGTAGAAGCTTGTTGTCACGATCTCGAAATACCGCCATTGAACCGGTTCCGGCTACAACCAAAATGCCCGGCTGCGAACCAAACACCCCGTGGTGAGCGATGTCTACATCGCTTGTAATAAGAAGTCGGGGCAGAGCATACATCTGTGCATTGGCCACCGCGTACAACTGATCACCGAGCTCTTTCACTTCGTGCGCTTCCCATACTCCAGCCATGCCGATCACCATCGAACGGATTCTGTTGTACGGAACATCGGCAAGTGCACAGCACTGCAGAATTACATCGAACAGTACTTTGGCGGACTGCTGGGTGCCAACTAGCAACGGCTTGGCAACCGGCGCTTCACACTGCGCAAGGATGGTAGATTCGTCGGCGATAGCGCAGCGGGTTCCGCTTCCGCCACCGTCGATAGCAACATAGGTCTTCATACATTTCGTCCCGTTCGACCGCAATTTACAACGCGTACCGCACCCAGGGGAAACATGCAGTCCTATCGTTAAGCACTACCAGACCGATCAGCAGGGTTCACCATTGGTGAACATATTCGAGTATTGGCCCCATGCGCTTCAGCGGGTTTCTTGAGAGCGCTTTGAAACGGAGCTAGCTTAATGTTGTATCACGACACTCTTGCTAAACACCTGTCCGGAGGAGTTCGATACTTGCAGGAAATACACTCCGCTGGCAAGGGAGGATACCGGTATGGTGATGCTACCGGAACTGGGGTCAAGGTGACGGAAGTGAGACAAAACGGACTGACCAAGTAGTGAGCGCAGTTCACAATGCACATCCGGATCGGCACTACTGAGCACATTGAGTTGGAGCTCATCCGAAACCGGCTGCGAGAGTATCTGTACCGTCAGCGGAGCCGACAATTGGATGCCGACCCAAAGCATGCACCCTTGAACTGAGAATATTCCATCGTCGGTGGTGATTCTCACATCTTTGAACGTATCAACATCGGTACCGATTCCAAAGAGATGCACGCTTGTTTCACTGGGGACGTGCTGCAGCGCACGTACGCGTAGCATCAGCAGCGAATCTGAGGCACCAAGCTGTCGAACCGCATCGGCAGGTATATCGATGTGAGCAACCCCCTTGTTTTCGGTGAAAGGAATAACCACGCGATCCGTACCGCGTACCCCGTACACATTCATGATGTTCATGAGAGAATCGTCAAACTGCATGCTCAGATGTAAGGAAGTAGGACGGGCGCGGAACAAAGCTTCGCGCGAACTGTCGTCGGTGTGTACGGTGATGTAATAATCCAGCTCCTGTCCAACATACACCTGTTCTTTGCGATCAGCACGAATAATCGCGCGATAAATTTCCATCTGTGTGATCGCGGTCCACGGCAATGACGTGGTGTCGATACATGACGAGGAATCGACGCATCGAAGAATACCATTCCATGTCCCACTTGTATCTGCGTAGTATCGTACATGTACACGCAGGCTATCGCCCGGTTGAATAGTCTTCGGCAATAGTGCCGCATCCAAACACTGCAAGCGATTGGGGCTTGCCGATCCGCCAATTGACAATAAAATTCTCGCTGCTGAGCTGGGGTTGCTCACTATCAGCTCTACATCGGTCGAATCTCCTCTCCAAACAGAGCCGAAGTTGAAGGAATTGGGACTGTATTGCAAGTACGGCACCACGATGCGTGCATCTATCGTGACGACAGCCGTTTGCGGACAGGTTTGCGAGCTCACCAGCAGCGTGTCGTAGATAAATCGTTCAGCTCCCTGCGATGGATCAAAGACGACATCCACATAGGCGCTGTCCCCACCGGCGATGCGGAAATCACTCGAAGAAATGCTGAGAGCAATGTCGTTCGTGCGAAGTGTGCAGTGAAAATCTTCATCCAATGTGCCACGATTGTGAATGGGAACACGAATGGTTTGCGTGCCGTCGCACGGCTGGGCAGTGCGGAAATGCAATGCCGAACTGTCGACCGACACGATACTGCGACGAAACTCAGAACGAAGCGGGAAGGCTATTGGTTGTCCGCCGGAGTATTGGGCAAAACGCAAGTGTAGGGAGTCCAGTTCAACACCTTCGCTTTGTTGTTGACATCGAATGATAAGTCGGTGAGTGACGGTATCAGCAAGAGTTTGCGGCAGCGACGGCATACCGACTATGCTAAACACGGAAGCGGCATTGGGATCGATCGAGACACTAAGAAGGGTGTCCTGTAGAAATCCAATATGCTTGTATTCCAATGTATCGTACAGAACGTTTGAATTACATATCTGCGCCGGAAACGACATACTCAATTTCGAGAATTGAATAAAGTTCTTCGCCGATTGAACATGGATGGGCAGAGTGACCGTTGTAGAGCATGGCTGGGTAACAGACACGGTCAGGTTTCCTTGAAAATTGGTCTCCGTTTGAACGTCGGCTTCAACTTCCACCTGAAACGACGCACCTATCGCCAAGTGAATGGGCAAGCTTGGTGCCTTACTAATTCTCCAATTGCTTCGACCGGGCGATAGGATGAGAGTGTCGATAGTCTCGTCTGTCGTCGACGAATTGCGAACGGTAAACACAAAGTGTTGCGTATTGCCAACATCCACTGTGGTGTCGATCGCTAAGGGGTTGACATCAATTTTCGTATCGACTCTACTGGCAGTTATTGGAATCACTTGGTCGGTAGTTTCACAGGGCTTGTACGTCAGTTCCAGCGAGTCGCGATGAAAACCAAGGGCATCGCTGAGGAACTGAACGGTGAAGACTATCGAGTCACCCGGAGCAAGCGAGCAGGGAAGACTTCGTGAGATGCTACACAAAAAGGAGCCGGACGGCGCGTGAAGCGTATCAACCGTGACGTTTGAGTTCCCCGTGTTTCTCAGTACTTCGCGACGTGTGGGGTAGGTACCCGGACAGAAGCTCCCAATATCGATAGCGGTAGTAGACAGTGACACATCAATTCCGGATGACGTACCAGAGAGAGCGATATCCACGAAAGTCTTATTGCCACGCGCGGTCGTAACATCGTTCGTGGTCAGTCGCAATACCGCACTGGCGGAACCGCTGCCTGAGGGCGCATAGCGAATAATCAGGTACTTCGTATTCCCCGGGGGAATCGTCATCGGGGAAGGCTGCCCACCCTGCCAACTCACCACTTGAAAATCAGATGAGCCGGAGGAGATGAAGGCGTTCGAAATCACCAAATCAGCATTGCCTGTATTCCGTACAGGAATGCTGTCTCTCACGCTTGCTAAGCAAGCCGACGTGTAACTGCGTTGTAAGGGTGCGTTGACTATAGGCGACACTCCGTACGCACGAACAGTGAACACCGTGTCATGAATACATGGTCCCAAACGAACTTGAAAGCGAGCTGTTTGCCAGCCGGTATCGGCCAACATCACCGACATGCTCAACGATCCGCCACTAATAGGAATAGGTACCGGTAAGTTTGCGTCCGGCACAAACACAGTGCTGCCACTCAGACGACTGAGTTGCAAGATTTGATCGTCCTGCGTTCCGCCATTGATGAAGGGGATGGTAAAACGAAGCGTTTGACCGCAGCTTACGTTCGCCAACGTGATAAGGGTGTCGGTCGGTGAGGATTTAATACCACCGGACGCACCTTTCACCGTTGCGCTAAGTTGCGCGCCATCGGGAAACGTGACGGTGAAGGACATGTTCTTTTGTCCTACTGACGTGGGCTGAAAACGCACTACAACCATAGCGGAATCACAGGAAGCAATTCCGAAGCTAGAGGCAGCCGGTTGGAGAATGCTAAACTGGGAAACGTCGGTCCCCGCAACGGTCCACGTGGCGCCAATGCCATTATACGATCGGTTTCGAACCCACAGCGTATCGTATTTGGTGACCGGGAAACAGGTCGTTCCAAAATCGATGGTGGTCTTGCTCAACGTTCGTGCAGCCGGTACCATTTTGTACACGGCATTGCCAACAACAAAAGCTGTCGAGTCGTTGATGAACCAGCAATCGTCCAAATCCCCATCTACACCGCAATTCTTCAATTCCCAACTCGATCCACTGTTCGTGGTACGCCACATGGCGCGATTGCTTCCACAGACCCATCCGGTGGTGGGATTCTGGAGAAAGGCTCCATACATTCTGTTGCCGGTAATGTAATCCTGCCACGTAGCACCGCTGTCGGTACTAAAATGTGCTCCACCGGTATCGAAGCCACTTCCTTGACAGTCGGATCCGGCATAAGGAAGGAGAATCGAATTACCGGAAATGCACAGCTCCTCGTCCCATATCGTTTGAAAAGACGGCTGCCAGACTGCCCACGTACGACCGCTGTCGAGACTCTTGAAGAGCTGACCGCTTCCCACTGCTATTCCCTTTCCATTGGGGTACAATATCAAGTCCGTCAGCCCGGCCGATCCAGCATTTATGGAAAAGGTGGACCACGTTTGGCCGCCGTTGGAGGTTCTAAAGAACTCCTGAAAGCCAACACAGCCGCCGCCTATGACGCACCCGGTACTGTCGTTCAAAAAGTAAAGACCCCAAAACACCGAACCGTTCGGAAAGGCTGCAGTCAGATCCGCCCAACTTGCTCCCCCATCGGTGCTCTTGAATACGCCGGCCGGACCGGAGCAGTAGCCAGTGGTTGTCGTCTGAAATTGAATACTCTCAAGGTGTCCGCTATTGCGTCCTCCATACGGAACCACGGAGCCTTGCCAGGTGTTTCCACCATCGGTGGTACGAAGCGTAAACCCGTTGAAGCCACATACCCATCCATACTGTGGGTTGGAAGGAAGAAAGAATACATCAAGGTAGGTCGAGCCGGTACTGACAGGAACAAAGCCTGCGGGAAGAGTGCACTTTTGCCATGACTGCGCCGACGACGACACGGCAAAAGCCATCGCCAACGGCACAATGATCCATAGAGCAACATTTTTCACGCGCACCCCAGCAAAGCAGTGTAAAAACAGGTATTTGTCAGGCTCCGCCCCATATGCGGTCTTCAAAAGAAGTTACGCGGAAAGAACGCAATGCGCAAGGGAAAAAGTAGCGGCCAAATGAGTAGAAAGATGCCGGTGCTTAACGCATGCATGATGCAGGTTCACATTCGTTGTCGTGTCATCGCTACACGATCGTCACACTGAGAAATGGATTGTTTTACGAAGCGTTGACTACTTTAGAATCAAGGTTGATGTCACCGTTAGATCCGCTTGTATCTTCGTACCATGAAGCAACACCTATCGGGAAGTTTGTTGTGTGTGCTGATCGCCTGTTTTGTGGCTCGCGCACTGTTTGCCATTGGTACCCATGCATTCCACGCGGACGACTATTGGGAGTATGGAAAAATCGCTCGCAATCTCAAGCAGTTTGGCGAGTACTCTTTCTACAGCTCGGCGCATGGCAGCCTTAACGAAGACTTCAGCGTCGACGAGCACAAACAGCCGTCGGCTTTCATGCTTCCCGGATATCCGCTGTTCCTCTATCCCTTTCTGTCAATCCCGGATCCGACATTGCAATCGGCATGCATACTCTGCACGCAGTGGCTGCTCGCTACGCTCTGCTGTTGGATGCTGTACCAGCTTTGTCTTCAACTCTTCCGGTGGACGGATAATGCAAGGCTCATCGCTCTTATTGCTGCATCGTTCTACGCTGCTAGTCCCGATTGTGTGTATGCAGCCAATAGTTACACCCCAACCATTTTTGCTCATCTTAGTTGTGTGGCTCTTGCGTGGATGTGGATATCGAAGTCAAGACCATGGCAGAGATACAGTGTGACCTTTATAGCAACTGCTGTGTTGATTTCCATGAGAGCCGAAGTACTGCTGTTCCTGGCTGCACTGACCGTGCTCGCATGGTTTGGATCGCAACGTGCGTTAGCGTTAACCATTAGCCTCGCCGTTCTTTCGGTACTGGTACCGTGGGCGATTCGTAACAGCATCGTGTTCTCGTCCCCGGTGCTGCTCAGCACTACCGGTGGACTCAACTTTTATATGGGACACAATCCCGATGCGATCCTGGATCGCGGGGACAGTGCGCTGAGATACCAAATCAATCATCTGCCAAACACGTCACGACTCGAACTTCAAATCGACAGCATCTATAAGGCTAAAGCCTGGCAGACCATTCGGCAAGAACCTGCTCGACAAGCGTGGCTAAGCGTTCTTAAGTTCTTTCACCTGTGGATTGGTAATATGGGGGATCCAAGGGCTCGACATCCTCTTGCTCTCATTCCGTGGCTTTGTAGTCTTATTCTGGGTTTCTATGGTTGGTGGCACCTGCGAAAGTCGTCGCATCCATACAACGCACCCTTGTATCTATGGTTGGCACAGTACACGTTCAGCAGTGTTCTCTTCTTCGCCATTCCTCGGTACCAAACAATGATGAAGATTGCGTTTCTTCCCCTTAGTGCCTATGGCTTGTACGCGCTATACCAGCACGTTATTGCTGCTCGCTCCTCCAGTCGTTAAAGTGGTTCGCAGGAGACTTTTTATACGTGCGCTGCATGCAGCGCACGTATAAAAAGTCTTGTGAAGAGTTAATTACCGAACCTGTGACGCGGCAGAACGTCCCTGAATTTTCTTCATCAAAATGTAGCCCACCAAGCAAAATCCCACCAAGTTGGCTGCGATGATCACCATGTTGTTGATGAACAATCCGTACACAATCCAGATCACGGCGCCAATCGTTGCCATGGCAAAAGTGCGCAGTGAAAGCTGTTGTACCTCACCAGTTCTGAACACATGAAGTGCCTGTGGCAGCATGGCGAAGGTTGTGAAGAATGCAGCAACGTATCCTATGGCTTCGATCATACGATGTGAGTGCAGAGATAATAGCGGGCAAAAATAGGCGGTGCCAACGGCTTAGAAGTACAGAAATCGCGGAGCCATTTTCCAAAAAAACAAACCGAGTATGCCAAGAGTGGCATACTCGGTGTTGTCTACAAAGGAAGCTGGGTCAAGAACTCTGTACTATTTCGTCTGATTCGTGGCAGCGAGAACAGATTGTTCCGTACTACGCAGGCAACACTGACACGACAGACTGTACGATTGTACGTGTTCTGTGGTGGATTGAACCGAACCAATATTATCGCTCAGCCACTCGGTGTTTGTGCGTGTGTAGCTGATTGGCAGAACGAGTCCGTTAACCAGAACGCGAAGGTCAACTGTCCACACGCTCACCACTTTCTGTACGGCTAGGTACTGACCCATGACCGAAATACTGTCGTTGTCAACCAAGGTATTACGCACACTGATCGAACCATTCAATAGCGCTGCTTGGGAATTGAACACCGTGTTGACATTTGAGAACGTTGTGTCGAAGGCCACCCAACTGCTTTCGTTCGGATCGATGATTTTGATCCATTGAGGAGCGAGTCCGGCAATGTTCAGTTGATCATTCAACGTAACGAGCTGGTAGATAGTGTTCCGGTCGTTGACGACATAGGAAGTATCAACGGCGGTGGAACCGACATACCGTACAATGGCTGTTGCCTGGCGGCCTCCCGGCATGGCATTCCCCACCACAACCATGGAATCTCGTGTGCTCTTCGAGTTGTCCGGCAGCCCGCTGCTACTATCGATGGGTGTATGAACGCGCACCCAGTAGGCACCGTTTCCAACGGGGGCATAGTTGGGTTTGCGAACAAGGATATGAATGATTTCGTAGCGTCGCGGATCTACACCCGGACTTGCCATAACCTGTACGTCGGCTTGCGCATCGTTGAGTTTTGTCGGCGCAGTGTAGGTCCCGTCGGAGCTCATCGATCCGGGGCCGCTCATTACACTCCAGTGAATGGAGGAATCACGTAGCACATAATTGCGAACAGCACTGTCTGCCGCCATAGGGTCGCGATGCACAACAACATTGGCGTCAATGTGCAAGGTTTGACGCTGCAGAACGGAATATTCGGACGAGGCTGTTGCGACGGTAAAGGTCACCTGATTGGCAACAATGTTTGTATCGCGATGAACCACAACCGGGACAATGGGGTCGACCGGTGTGTGGCTGCAAGCAGCCATCGCCAATGTGAGCCCTACTCCGAAAAAGGTGCGTTGGATTGAATTCATGACATTCCTTTGTGTGAGCAATGGTATTTCCCGTGTGCAGTACGTACGCACGACGAGGAACTGCATCCGTGCAGTAGCGCTGACGGAGCAAGGATCTTGCCAAAATGCCCGACGCTGGCACAAAGTCCTCTTCCCAGACTGTTTTTCGCTATTTTGACTCCTGCATTTCCGCAATAGAATGGAGGGACGAGGATGAGCGCCTTTATTTTTCGCAAGTTTTTGAGCACGGCATTGACGCTGCTTGGAGTGGTGACGGTGTCGTTTTTTCTCGTGCATTCCTTTGGCAATGGCGACCCCATTCGCGTAATGGTAGGTCAGCATGCGGATGCGGCAACCGTAAAGGCTTTGCAGGAACAGTTTGGTTTGGATCTTCCCCTTCCTGTGCAGTACTTGCGCTATATGCAGCACCTGATACAAGGAGACTTAGGCCGATCCATCTCTTCCAATCGTCCGGTGTTAGATGTCATCATCGAGCGTCTTGGTGCCACAGCAATGCTGGCGGGTGTGTCGATGGTGATCGCCACTATTCTTGGCATTGCCTTGGGAACTCTGTCTGCTCTGAAGAACAACAGTTGGGCCGACACTGTTATCATGGGCTTTGCTCAGTTTGGAATCTCGCTACCTTCCATTGTGATGGCGGCTCTCTTCATGATGATATTTGGCGTTTGGCTGGATTGGTTTCCCATCTCCGGCTATGCCTCAGGTTTTTCTGTTTATCTCACGCTCCCCGCAATAACCCTGGGTATCAGGCCGCTAGCCATTATTGCGCGCGTCACGAGGTCGAGTATGTTGGATGTGATGGGGCAGGACTTTGTGCGAACGGCGAAGGCCAAAGGCCTAAGCGAAACCAGAGTTATTATACGGCATACCTTACGCAACGCCTTAAATCCTGTGGTGACCACCATCGGAAGTTGGTTCGCAGGATTGTTAGCCGGAGCCTACTTTATCGAATACATGTTCAATTGGCCGGGTCTGGGTAAAGTATCCATTGATGCAGTCGACAAATTGGACTACCCTATGATTCAGGGTGCGGTGTTGTTTTCGGCTGTCATTTTTGTGGCCGTGAATTTCCTGAGCGACCTCGTGTATGCGTGGTTAGATCCGCGAATCAAGATCGCCTCGTAGAGGACACTTTCAGAGGGAAAAAATTTCGTCAGAATTTCGTCGCCATCGCGATTTGGCGTATCTTCGCGTCTTGTTTTTTCAGCCCCACGGAGAGGTGGATGAGTGGCTGAAATCAACGGTTTGCTAAACCGTCGTAGTGTTTATAACGCTACCGCGGGTTCGAATCCCGCCCTCTCCGCAGACAAAAAAGCCCTTTCTCGATCGAGAAAGGGCTTTTTTTGTGGTGTTCATTGAACATGCGTTGTACACTCTCGCCATCGAGCAATCGCCCACCATATAAAACGTGCCTGTGCCTAGGTTCCTAAGAGCTGCTCAACTGTTCGCGGAATAGCACTCCATATTCGATTCAACTCTGCTCGGATAATCGCTCGCACCGCTGCGGTCGTTCAATCGCCTTATTCGTTTTTTTAGTCGCAAGTGTGACCATGCAGAACGTCTGCGCCATGAGTCGACATCAATTTCTGAACACATTCTCCATACCTGACCTGTGTGGCAGAGTTCGAGAATCAAGATTGCGATGTGCAGGCTTGTTTTACCGACGAAACCCAATTGAGCTCGAGATCCTGTGCCAAGCAATTGTGCTCCTCATCGTAATTTTCTTTCTTGCTGCGCGAAGCGCCAGCGAATCATGATCAATACCATGAGATTTTCATTTGATGCCATCGTGTGCCTGAACGGAGACATTCCGTCGGGCGATTTTTTTCGACTTGCTGCTTGCCCTGTCATCGCTGCCGATGGAGCCGCATGGAAGCTTCATGAGCGGGGTATTATTCCGCAAGCGATTGTAGGAGATATGGATTCGTTCGCCCTGCGGGCTCACAACGGCGAGTTTGAGGGAGCTGATTTTGTGTGGATGCCGGATCAGGACTCGAATGACTTCGAGAAGATCATGGTGTACACGCACGAACGCGGACTCCACTCACTTCTCATTGTTGGAATGCACGGTGGTGAACTCGAGCACACCCTCAACAATTGGAGTGTGCTCATGCGCTATGCGTGGACCCACAAACTGGGTGTGTACGATGCCGGAAGGATTGCCGTTCCGGTGCTTGACGTGTTTCAACTGCAAACCAAGGACAACGAACTTATCTCCATCATTCCGCAGCCTCTTGCACGCCTCACCACCCGAGGCTTACAGTGGGAGCTGCGCGATGAAACCCTTGAAATGGGAGTTCGGGAAGGTGCTCGTAACCGAGCCGTGGCCTCGCTCATTCATATCCACGTTCATCACGGAGCAGCACTCGTGTTTTTCGATGCAGAGTAGAGCTCGCAAGCGGGCATGATAAACGGTCAATTTTTAACGAATTCGCTGTTTCCCGCCTCTCATCGTTGTCCAACACTGCCCTTCTGGCTATCTTGCTTGCTTGCACGCAGGGCAAATAGGATCCCACCTGATCCGTCATGCACAGCATTCGTTTATTCTCCATTATCGCCACTTCCATGTTTGGTGTCCTAAAAAAAGTCTTCGGTACGAAACACGACCGCGACGTTAAAGAAATGCTCCCCGTTGTTGAGCATATCAACGAGCTCTACGCAGCACTCCACTCTCTTTCGGATGAAGAACTTCGTGCAAAGAGCGATGCTCTGCGCGAGCGCATTGCCACCGCCAAGAGCGAGTACATCAGCGATCGCGATTCCATGCGGGAGAAACTGCTGTCGGGCGAGATTGACCATGCAGAACGTCAGGACGTCTACACCAACCTCGAAGAAAGCGAGAAGGCGGAATACAAGGAAGTTGCCGATATCCTGAACGAGATCATGCCGGAAGCCTTTGCTATTGTGAAGGACGTCTGCCGTCGTCTTACGGAACGCAAACACAGTTACTATGTGTCCGACCACCTGCAAACCTGGGCGATGATTCCCTACGATGTGCAGTTGATGGGCGGCATGGTGTTGCATTCCGGAAAGATTTCCGAAATGGCAACCGGTGAAGGAAAGACCCTCGTTGCCGTAGCACCCATGTACCTCAATGCTCTCACCGGATACGGCGTGCACTTGGTGACGGTGAATGACTACCTGGCAAAGCGCGACTCGGAGTGGATGAAACCGGTCTTCGATTTTCTCGGCATCAGCATCGGCTGTATCCAATCCAACATGGATCCGCAGGATCGCGTGACGCAGTACAATTCCGACATCACCTACGGAACCAACAACGAGTTCGGCTTCGATTATTTGCGTGATAACATGGTGAGCGATCCTGCCGATATGGTGCAGCGTCCGCACTACTATGCCATC
>JBDHXF010000054.1:0-23927 GCA_039810585.1 Chlorobiota bacterium | reverse complement strand
CATACACTGCCGTTGCACTTCGGGAATAATCTTCATGAACGGTGTAGCTTAAAGGTGGAGCAAAACTGAAGGACAATCTGCCCCAGTCATCGAGACGACCCATCACCGAAAAGCGAAAGAAAAAGGCCGATGCAGTCTGATGGAGATGGTCAGTCACCGTAAGACTCTGCAGGTCGATGTTTTTCCTTGGGATTCCTGTGGTGTCGTAACTGTTGTACTTGTTCGCTACGTCGGTTTCGGTGTATGCTCGAGCGTAACTGAAATCAGACCAACGTGAGCCGGCACTAAGACCGATAGAAATATCCGGACTGATGTCGAATCCCAATCCCAACACGAAACTTCCTCGTCCACCGGTTTGCGTTACAATACCATGTTGCTGCATACTGTCCACTACCGGCGAATACAAGAGTCCGCCCAGCGTATCGGCAACATATGTTTGATACAACAGGTTATCCGTAAGCACGTCGCTGTTATCCGTTAGCATGGACGGCACGATGGAAGACAAGGGATTGAACCCACCAAACGAATAGGTAGAGCGCAGACTCTCATCGTAATTCAGCAGCAAGGAGTATCCGGCATTGTGCCGACCCATGCGGAAGGGACTTGCATAGCTCAGGTAGGAGGGCATCACCTCATGGTCGGAGTTTGATTCGGTCGTCCCGAGGTAGGAAGCGTCCGATGTGCGACGGTACATGCCGAGGCCAAGGTTGACCTCGTGATGCTTAAGCAGACTCAGTCCGGCAGGATTCAATTCGGCGGCTGACGCATCATCAGCCAGTCCCATGAACCCTGTACCCAAAGCGCCGCCTCGAGCTCCTGTTATCGAATTTGTTGAGCTGATGCGCAGCATATCATCAAGAGTCTGCGCATGAAGTGAATAGTGACAAAGCACAATAGTACCTACCAGTGCTATACACATCGGCAATCTGTTCATCGTCGATGTCCTCCTGATGCGTGTGAAGAAAATGATGATCCCCGCGGAGCGGAAGATCCTGTTCCACCGGAGCGTGATCCACCTCCGAAACTTGCGCGTGGCGTTGCAGGTGTGTAGGAACGAAATGAAGCAGTTCCGGACCCGCTCGGTGTACCGATCGACGACCTTTGCACGCTGCGTTCGCCGGAATATGTTCTGTACGATCGCGAATCACCGCCATTCCCACGAATCTGCTGAACATGTGTGGTAGGATTCGTGAATACCGAGCCACCGGGGCGATTGAACGTGCTGCGCTGATTATTCTGCGACGTGCCTTGAGTGGTCTGAAATGGAGGACGGTTTTGTCCACCGGTCATCGAACGAGGTCCACTGCGACCACCGGGAGCTGCTCCATGAAGCGTTGTCCAGGACCGAGGGCGATCCCACGAAGAATGACCCCATCCAGGCCAGTGTTCGGGATAGCTGTGCGGAACATACCAGGGACTATACCACCCGGCATAACGCCGACCATAGCCATAGCCAAAACTGAAGAAGGGATCGTAACCAAAACCGTAGTAGGGATTGCAACTGTACCAGGGAGTGTACCAATTCCATCCCCAGCTGAAATACGGAGCCGGGGCGTAAGGGTCGTACCACGACGACCACGAAGTCCACGGTGAATAGCCAAATCCAACACCAATCGACAAACCCTGTCGATAGCTCGGCCAGGCTGCATAATAACTGTTCCACCAGGGTGTAATAACCGGAGTGTAGGGACTGGCATAGTACTGGTTGACGGCGTCTTGAGTGGAGAGACTGTCGTCCATAGCGTGCTCGGTCGAATCATTCGTTTCCGGTGCGACTTGCGTTGTAGACGCGGTGTACGACTCTTCCGGAATGAAATTTCTGTGGTAGCTCCGGCTAGGAGCGCGTTTGGCGGCTCCGGAATTGGAGTAACTGTAATAGTCGTCACTCCGAGAAGACGTACCGGCGCAAGACGACAGTGCAAAAAGCGCAGTACAAGTAAGCCCAAGCAGGATGCGATTGCCAACTGAAACGAGCATACGGGCGCGGAACAGTGTGATGGACTTTTTCATGGTAATTCTCCGGAAGAACATCCTTAACACGCGTCGAACAACAGCGTAGTTAACTTTGAGCTTTCAACATACGGTAGACTGCGACGCGTGCCAAAGGGTTTGATGACTTAACAAAACTTTAGCAGGACTGTCGATGAACCTGAGCGCAGACACATGCACCGAAGGTGCCTAAGAATAATTCAACTGTGCATAACTCTCATCTGCCATGGTTTTGCTCTTGACTATTTTCGTGATCGCTCTCTTCGCCATACCGCAATAACCCATGTCTGAGCGTTCCGCACCGAAGTCTACAGATTCCGCCAAAGGTCGTTCCGCGAGTCGTCGTCGTGAACGCGTGAGCACTGCGCCCGACACATCGTTGGACAGTGTCGATATAGACGATGAACAACGTTGGATTAGTATTCGCGGAGCTCGTGAGCATAATCTTAAGAATGTGAGTCTTACCATTCCGCGTGATGCCCTGGTAGTGGTGACCGGTATTTCCGGATCCGGTAAGTCATCGCTGGCGTTTGATACGTTGTATGCGGAAGGACAGCGACGCTATGTAGAATGTTTGTCGCCCTATGCCCGCCAGTTTCTTGGCATGATGAAGAAACCGGATATCGACGTGGTGGAGGGCATTTCGCCGGCGATTTCGATTGAGCAGAAATCTGTGGGATACAGTCCGCGCTCCACTGTTGGCACCGTGACCGAGATTTATGACTACATCCGTTTGCTCTACGCTAAGATTGGGGTGCAGTACTGCGTGGATTGTGATGTGGCGGTGCAGTCGCAGAGTTTGGATCAAATCGTCGACAGTATTCTTGACCGACCGGAAGGCACGAAAGTGCAGATTTTAGCGCCGGTGGTGAGGGGACGTAAAGGACATTATCGCGAACTCTTTGAAACCTTGATCAAGCAGGGCTTTAGTCGAGTTCGCGTGGACGGAGAGCTGCGCGATTTGGAAGCGGGTATGACGCTCGATCGCTATAAGATTCACAACGTGGAACTGGTGATTGACCGTTTGGTGGTGTCAACAGAGCATCAATCGCGCATCACGCAGGCGGTGGAACTGGCACTCACCACCGGTGAGAATACTGCCATGTTGTTGCATCAGGATGCTGAAGGGAATTGGCAAGAGCTGCTCTACAGCACGGAGTACTCGTGTCCGAATTGTGGTCGCTCGTACGACCGTTTGGCGCCGAATATGTTTTCCTTCAACTCGCCTTTCGGCGCGTGCGATTACTGTGACGGTCTGGGAGAATTGCGTGACTTCGACATCTCGCGTATTATACCGGACAACACTCTGTCGATTGACGACGGCGCCTTTAGTATTCTCGGGAAGGAACGTCAGACCTGGCTCTGGCAGCAACTCAAATCCGCCGCGCTGAAGCTGAAGATTCCAACCGATGTGCCCGTATCGGCGCTGAGTGCCAAGCAGCTGGATTCGCTGTTATTTGGGACGGATAATATCTCGGTGGACATCGAGATTCTTCCCGGCAAGAAGCAGGGCATGAGTTACAGTCAGAAGTTTATTGGCATCATCCCGAGTTTCAAGCACCAATACGAGAATTCCAGTTCCACCAAAATTCGAACCTGGCTCGAGTCGTTTATGGCCGAAGTACCGTGTCCGAAGTGTCATGGGGGACGTCTCAAAGCCGCCAACTTAGCTGTGCGCATTGCGGGCAAGAATATCAAGGAAGTCACAGCCTTTGATTGTCCTGATGCCTACGACTACTATCTGCATTTGCCGGAACAGTTGAATGCTCGTGACAATCGAATCGCCTTTTTAATTCTGAAGGAGATTACCACCCGTCTGCAGTTTCTTAATAACGTCGGATTGTCGTACCTCTCACTCAACCGCTCTGCTCGAACACTTTCCGGCGGTGAAACCCAGCGCATTCGTCTGGCCTCGCAAATCGGATCGCAGCTTGTGGGTGTGATGTATGTGCTTGATGAGCCGAGCATTGGCTTGCACCAGCACGACAACAATAAGCTCATCCGCTCACTGAAAGAGTTGCGTGACCTTGGGAACACGGTGGTTGTGGTGGAACACGATCGAGAGATGATTGAAGAGGCGGATATTTTAGTAGACATCGGACCGGGAGCCGGCGTGCATGGCGGGGAAGTGGTGATGTCGTCCGAGCCGGCCAAGCTGCCCGACCTGCCGCTGAACGTTCGAAAGAAATCGAAGACCGCGCAGTATCTCACTTCCATGCGTGAGATTGAGTTGCCGGAGCATCGTGTGGCCGGTAACGGAAAAGAAATGGTGTTATATGGAGCGACCGGTAATAACCTGCAAAATGTAGATCTCCATATTCCGCTAGGTTGTTTTGTGTGTATTACAGGCATGAGCGGCAGTGGGAAATCGTCGCTCGTCAACCACACGCTCTACCCCATTTTAAACCGACACTTCTTCAACGCCGAAAGCAAACCACTTCGCTATGATCGCGTTGAGGGCTTAGAGCACGTAGACAAAGTAATCGAGATCGATCAATCGCCCATTGGACGTACACCGCGGTCGAACCCGGCAACGTACACGGGACTGTTCACCCTCATCCGCGATCACTTTACGCTGATGACGGAGGCCAAAGTCCGCGGTTACAAGGCGGGACGTTTCTCCTTCAACGTCAAAGGTGGTCGCTGCGAGGAATGCGAAGGCGCAGGCATCAAAAAAATTGAAATGAACTTTCTGCCTGACGTGTATGTGCAGTGCGATGTGTGCGGTGGCAAGCGTTATAACGAGGAGACCCTGCAAGTTCACTACAAGGGCAAGTCCATCTCGGATGTATTGGACATGACGGTGGAGGAGTCACTCGGATTCTTCAGCGAGATCCCAAAGATTCGGTCTAAGCTTCAAACTTTGTTTGATGTGGGACTGAGCTACGTCACACTTGGGCAGCAAGCTCCCACCTTGAGCGGAGGAGAAGCACAGCGTGTGAAACTTGCCACCGAGCTCAGTAAAGTCAGTACCGGCAATACCTTGTATGTACTGGATGAGCCGACGACGGGATTGCACTTCGAGGATATACGAATTCTGCTTTCGTTGCTCCAACGCCTGCGCGACAAGGGGAACACTATTGTAGTGATTGAGCACAATCTGGACGTGATCAAATGCGCGGACTGGATTGTGGATTTGGGGCCTGAAGGTGGTAAGTTCGGTGGACGTATAGTGGCCGAGGGGACTCCGGAGCAGGTGTGCAAGGTGAAAGAGTCGTACACGGGACAATACCTGCACAAGGAACTTGAGAGAACTCAGGCAGTTATGAAACATTTGGCGGAATCATCATCCTGAGGGCTGCGACCCGCCATGCTAAGAGACACACCTGTCTTTTCCCCGAAATTCCGTAGATTTGTGGCTGTAGCAGAGCGTCGAGGGACTCATTTTTCGAGTTTTCGAGGCTTTTTCTTGCTCCTTACTTTCCTGCTTCGCAGGCATGAATAGTGTTTCGTCACCAACCTTCACCATCATGAACATCTTGGTTTGCCTTTCACAAGTACCCGACACAACGTCGAAAATCTCGGTCGCCGCTTCCGGTGATGCCGTAGAAAAAACCGGTCTGAAATACATCCTCAATCCCTACGATGAATATGCCATCGAAGAGGGTCTGCGCCTGCGCGAGAAGCACACTGGCAGTGTAACAGCGATTACGATGGGACCGGACACCGCCAAGGAAATCCTGCGGACGGCATTGGCTATGGGTGTTGACAAGGCAGTGTTGATAAAGGACGATAAGCGCGATGACTCCTTTGGCGTCGCGCATAATATCGCTGCGTACGCGCAGGAGATGAAGCCCGATCTGATTCTGCTGGGTCGTCAGAGCATCGACTACGATTCATTCCAACTGGCTCCAAGTTTGGCTGAGTTGTTGTCGCTCCCCGGTATCTCCATGGTCTCCTCACTTAGCATCGACGGCAGCGCACTTAAAGCTGAGCGTGATATCGAAGGCGGCAAGGAACAACTTGAAGCAAGTCTTCCCTGTGTGATCAGTGTGCAAAAGGGCATTAATGATCCGCGCTATCCTAAGCTACCGGATATCATGAAAGCCAAGTCCAAACCCATCGAAGAACGTCCTTCCGTCGCCGTCGACAAGCGTCAGCAAACCGTCGGCATCAGTCTGCCGTCCACCCAACGCGTCGGCAAGATCCTTGGCGCCGAGGATGCAGACATCGCAGAATTTGTTCGCCTGCTTCATGAAGAAGCCAAGGTGATCTAAGGAGGACTTTTTATTCGTGCGGCGCAATGCGCCGCTCATCGTTCGATCCCAAAGATTTGATGCTACGGCTTAGATCTAAAACCTTACAACTCATCTGAACTCAAGACGAAATCATTTACTCTTATGAAGAAAATTCTCGTTTATCTCGAAGAAAAGAACGGAAGCTTAAAACGCACTTCAGCGGAATGTCTCGTGGCAGCACAGTCCTTAGGCGTCCCGGTTGTGGGCCTCAGCCTCGGTGCCACCTCGCTTGCCACCCAGGCGGCGGAATATGGATTGACAGATTTGATCCGTGTGGAAGGCGACGCCTTTAGATCATACTCCAGTCAGCTTGCCGCACGCGCCATTGCTGATACGGCAACAGCCGAAGGATGCGACGTGGTGGTCTTCTCTGCGAATTCCAGCGGACGGGAGCTGGCTCCGCGAGTGGCCATTCGCATGGAAGCTGCGCTACTGTGCGATGCCGTGGAAATGCATGCGCAAGACGGTTCCGTGCAGATAACTCGTCCCATCTTTGCCGGCAAAGCTCATGACAGTCTGCGTTCACTGACAGCAAACACCGTTGTCAGCTTGCGACCAAACGTCTTTACCGCCAAGAAGTCGGCCAGTGCAGGAAGTTGCTCTGAACGAGTACAGCAATCAACGCTCAGCGCGTCGGATGCAAAGGTGGTGGTGAAAAATGTGGTCCGCAATGAGGGCAAACTCGACGTCTTGGAAGCCGATATCGTCGTATCGGGAGGTCGTGGCTTGAAAGGACCCGAACATTTTGAGCTCATCGAAAAATTGGCTGCTTCTATGGGCGGCGCTGTCGGCGCCTCACGCGCCGTGGTGGATGCCGGCTGGAGACCGCATTCGGAACAAGTGGGGCAGACCGGAAAGACCGTTTCGCCGAAACTCTACGTGGCCTGTGCCATTAGCGGAGCTGTACAACATTTAGCCGGTATGTCGTCATCTAAGGTTATTGTTGCGATCAACAAGGACAAAGATGCACCGATATTTAAAGTTGCCGACTATGGCATCGTCGGTGATGTCTTCGACGTTCTGCCGAAATTGACAGAACGCATTGCCCATCTGGGTGGTGCTCACTAAGTTTTTGTTATTGTAAACCGTTCGTCGTACCGAAACATCGAACGCCCCGAGCCGCAAAGCGGCGCCGGGATGAAGATGAAAACTCTATGTCAAAAATTCAGTTAGAAATTCTCGGTTTGACCGCTTCTCAGGGCAACAGTGGTGCCTACGCATTGATTCTCAAGGAATCGAACGGCACACGTCGTTTGCCCATCGTCATCGGAGCTAACGAAGCCCAAGCGATTGCCATTGAGCTCGAGGGGATCAAAGCCCAGCGACCGATGACCCACGACCTGATGAAGAATATCATCGAGCAGCTCAATGCCGGTGTGTCGGAAGTCTGCATCGTGGATTTACGTGACGGCACATTCTATGCTTCGATTGTCATCGATACGGTAGGAGCGGAAATCGATGCCCGGCCGAGCGATGCTATTGCCTTGGCTGTTCGCTTTAATGCGCCAATCTATGTTCTGGAGTCAATCCTCAAAGAAGTAGGACAAGACTCCGATGCAGACGATTCGAGCGAGACGGAAGCTGAGGGCGAAGAGGAAGAGAGCGACCTGAACCAACTGCTGAAGACACATTTTGCAACTGAGGAAACGAAAGAGGAGGAGGAGACAACCGATGAAGAATTGTCCGCCTTGCCTCGACGAAAGCAATTGTCGATTCTCCTGGTGAGAGCAATCAAGAAGGAAGACTACGAGACGGCTGCACAGTTGCGAGATGAAATCCAAAAGCTCGGCGACGAAAACTAAACACTGGTTTGTGCGATGCTCGTATATTTGTAGTCTTGTTTTGCGCCGGGGTAGCTCAGCTGGTTAGAGCAACGGAATCATAATCCGTGTGTCGGGGGTTCAATTCCCTCCCTCGGTACCAAGAAAATTGGCCTTTAACGCTAGCGTGTTGAAGGCTTTTCTTTTTTAGACACACAGACGAAAGTATCGAACTCTACGTCGTCACTGTGCAGAGTGTGAAATCACTCGCTCAGCGACTCGTTAGTAAAGCACAACATCTGCGGCTATACGCGACAAATCTCATGTTCTTGCAGAGACGCTAAGGTCAAAGGAATCGCTGAGCACTGCGCCTCGTCAGAATAGCTCGAACTCTGCGACTCTGCGCGACACTTTCATGGAGAAATAATGAAAACACGTCAGGAACTAAAAGAAGAATTCAAGCAACGAAAAATTCCCGCCGGAGTGTTCCAAGTCCGGAACACAAACAACGGAAAGATCTACGTAGGAAGCTCGGTAAACCTGCCGGCGATGTGGAACCGCATTCGTCTGCAGCTCAATAACGGATCCTTTGTGTGTGTAGCCTTGCAAGAGGAGTGGAACGCTCAGGGAGAATCGGCCTTTCGCTACGAGGTGCTGTCGGAACTTGACTACGTTAACGACACCGCCCCCACGCAAGACGATGTGCGAGAGTTGGAAGAAATGATGAAAGAAGAACTACAACCCTACGGCGATCGTGGCTACAATACCAAACAACTCAAGCGAAGCTTGGCGTGAATCAGAAAGCGACACGAAGGAATTCGTCATTCAGACCACCGTCTCCATTTCAGCACGCGGTATATTTGTTTTGGTTTAAGCGCAGCACTCATCGCGAAGCCAAGACCAGCACACTGAGAAAACAACACAGAGACCATCATGGAATCATTTGAGCTTCCCGTCATTCAAAGTCCTACCTCCGAAACCGAACAACGACGTCCTGAGTGGCTGAAGGTCAAAGCCCCCGGAGGAGAGAGTTTTAGTCAACTCAAAACCATGATGCGATCCAAGGCCTTGCACACCGTGTGTGAGGAAGCGCGATGTCCGAACATTGCCGAATGTTGGAACGCAGGAACGGCCACTTTCATGATCAATGGCGATACCTGTACGCGCTCCTGCGGATTCTGCGCCGTGAAGACCGGACGACCACTCCCGCTCGATTGGGACGAACCAAACCGCGTTGCTGACGCGGCTCAGAAAATGAACTTGGTACATTGCGTCATCACCTCCGTCAACCGCGACGAACTCGCTGACGGCGGTGCCGAGATCTGGGCGCAGACCATCAGAGCGGTGCGCGCTAAGAGTCCGAAGACCAGTATTGAGGTGCTCATTCCTGACTTCAAGGGCAACTTGGACGCCCTCCAAACTGTTGTCGATGCAGCTCCCGATATCCTCAACCACAACACCGAAACGGTCCCTCGGCTGTACCGTCGCGTACGTCCTCAGGGTCGCTACGCATGGACCCTGCAACTCCTGCGCGAAGCCAAAGCACGGGGTATGCGCACGAAGACAGGTATCATGCTTGGTCTGGGCGAAACCAAGGAAGAAGTGTTGGAGGTGATGAAGGATCTGGTCGGTGTGGGATGTGATATTCTGACCTTGGGACAATACCTGCAACCGACCAAAAACCACCTGCCGGTGCACCGCTTTGTGCACCCCGACGAATTCGCCGAGTACCGTCACATTGGCCTGCACATGGGATTCGACCACGTGGAATCTGCCCCCTTGGTGCGCAGCTCGTATCATGCGGAGCGGCACGTATAAGGGTCGTCGATCCTACATTCTTTGTCAGATCCGCGAATTTCATCAACTACTATGGCAAAGAAGAAACTAGACACACACAGTTTTCGGGCAATTCTGCATTCGTCTGACAACAAGCTCTGGGGAGCACATTTTGAGGTTCCGCCTGAGATTGCCGTCCATTATCAAAAGGACAGTGCGAAGCGCGCCGTGTGCACCTTAAACGGTGTGGAATCCTATCAGTGCGGGATATTGCGAGGCGTGAAAAGCAAGTTCGTGATCACTGTGAACGCCACGATTCGCAAGAAGCTTGGTGTCGTGTTTGGTGATGAGTTGCATGTGCAGCTTGCGCCCGACGACAGCGAGTATGGTCTTCCGCTCACCGAAGAGATGAAGGTGGCGATGCAGATGGACAAGGAAGCGGCGGATATCTTTGCTAAACTCAGTCCTGGTAGGCAGCGCACCTTATTGTATTTGGCAGCCAACGTCAAACGACCGGATCTGCGCGCAGCACGCGCAATTGTAATACTCGAGCACTTGAAAGTGCAAAAAGGGGATATCAATTTCCGGGTGCTCAATACCGCCATCAAAGCGATTCCACGCTAATCACAGCGATCCCACTCCAAAGTCAGCCCTTCATTCCGTCGCTCAGCCAAAGCTCCGTATTTTTGTAATCGAAGTATTTGTACCATTCCGCAGAGACGACTATGGCATTTCAGGGTGTAGACTATTACAACATTGACGAATTCTTAAGTGATGACGAGAAATTAGTCCGTCAAACGGTCCGCGACTTTGTCGACAACGAAGTCATGCCCGTCATCGAAGAAGCCTACCAAGGCGCCTATTTCCCGATGGACTTGGTTGCCAAAATGGGCGAACTCGGCGTCTTCGGAATGACTCTTCCTCAAGAATACGGTTGTGCCGGCATGAACAACATGTGCTACGGCATAGCGATGCAAGAACTTGAGCGCGGAGATTCCGGTGTGCGCTCGTTCGCCTCTGTGCAGAGCTCACTGGTGATGTACCCCTTGTACACCTACGGATCGGAAGAGATACGTCGCACCTGGCTTCCGCGTCTGGCAGCCGGACAAGCCATTGGTTGCTTCGGCTTGACCGAACCCGATTACGGTTCCAACCCGGCAGGTATGATTACCAATGCCAAGCGCATCGACGGCGGTTTCCTCTTGAATGGCGCCAAGATGTGGATCACCAATGGATCGCTGGCTGATGTAGCGGTGGTGTGGGCAAAGCTCGACGGTGAAGTGCACGGCTTCGTGGTCGAAAAAGGCATGAAGGGATTCAGTGCACCGGAGATGAAGAATAAGCATTCGCTCCGAGCATCGGTAACGAGCGAGTTGATATTTCAGGATGTGGAAATTCCGGAAGGCAATCTGTTGAATATTAAGGGTCTCAAGGGTCCCTTGTCTTGTCTCACCCAAGCCCGCTACGGCATTTCCTGGGGAGCCATCGGCTCTGCAATGGCTACCTACGAGTCCAGCGTGAATTATGCAAAGAGTCGCATACAATTCGGCAAGCCCATTGGCGGCTTCCAACTCGTGCAAGAGAAACTGGCGTGGATGCTAACGGAAATCACCAAAGGACAACTCTTGAACTGGCGATTGGCCAAACTCAAGGATGCAAAAACGATGCGCCCGCAGCACGTGTCACTCGCCAAGCGCAATAACGTCGCTCTGGCATTGGATATTGCGCGCGTCGCGCGCGACATCCACGGCGCGAACGGAATCTTGAGCGAGTATCCTATCATGCGTCATGCCAATAACCTCGAATCGGTAAAGACATACGAGGGAACGCATGATATACATACCTTGATTTTGGGACAAGATATTACCGGTATTTCGGCTTTTGAGTAGGGTTTTGGATCACGGTGCTGCAAAGCGACCCAACCGATTATCGTCCGGCGACTGGAACGAAGTTGTTGCATTGTCTGACACGGAAGCGGCAAAGGTCTTCGACGATCATTCACGCACCGACATCGGCGCGGAAGCAGAGAAAATGCGATATGCAAATTCCATTAATTCGCTTGTCGTACGCTTCATTCGAATAGATGAGGGCTCGAACGCAGGCAATTGTCTGCTCGTGATGGAACGTCTCTTTGGCTTTGATTTCAGAAGTCATACAGTGTCTCAGCGACAATCGTGGATTGACGCATTTCGAGAACGCTGCTTGCAATTGCACGATGCCGGCTTCGTCCATAGACACATCCGGCGCTGGGCGGCGCGAGGCGGAGAAGAATATGACAATGTGCTTCTAACTGCGGACGGTTTTCGACTCATTGACACAGGCAATTCGACAATGAGATCAAAGGTTGGGGACAAATTGTTCGAGTCATTCGTAGAGGAAGAGCGCAAAGAAATAGAAGAGTTTGCGGAGTATTTTTTAGAACGATAACGAAAGGTAGAGCTGAACAACACTCACACTCTACACACCGATTGGGGATGAAATGGTCTCGACGGGGTGGAAGACTGACGTAGATGCATGCCGAGCTACGCTGGTGGAGCTCGTAAATACAACCGGCGAACCAATAGAAGGCAACACCTTCTCTTACGCTATGGCTGCTTAATATTTAAGCACCTATAGTTGAAAATGTCGAGCCTAGCTCCGTTTTCCATCGACCTGCATTTCACCATCAGGGTGCAACGTCGGTGACGAATTTTGATGGTTTGTCCTTCGGTGTGGCGTTCCACCAACAGGATGAAACTTCTGAACGATAGCGTTGGATGGACCTGTTTATCGGTGAAGGTCAACGTGAAATTCCCTAGATAAACTACGCATGGAGTACGCTACGCGATCTGCACTTCGGACCCGGGTTCGACTCCCGGCATCTCCACAACAAAAATGCCAAGTACCTTATATGTAAGGACTTGGCATTTGTGTTTGAGGATGTTGTACACTTGGTTGTACACTAAAACGCAAGATACAGGCTTAGATTGGCAGTCTGCGCTGCTTCGTATCAATTCCTACAGGTATGGACAGAAACCAAACGACGTCTGGTCTGCTCGATCTGCGCGATCACAACATCTTTCCGCTAAGCGGATAATCTAGGCTCGGCGGGCTATCACCGCCTGCTGGAAAGCCTAGAGCTTTTTGCCATTGCCTTCTCCACCTCGTGCCGCTTGAAAAACACTCTTCGGCCCATTCTGATATGGGGAATCAGTCCCATTTGTGTCCACTTAATGAGGGTTACAAGCGAGATACGGCCTCCAAATATCTCTTCAGAGAGTTCTTTGTAGGTAATCAATGGCTCACTGGCAACGTTTCGGTTGATGTCCTCGTCCGTCGGGAAACGGGCATGGATAGCCTTTTCACAGGCTTGTTCTACGAGGACTTTCAAGTCATCGTAACTTAGCGTTAGCAGAATTGATTGTTGCATATCGGCTAATTGGATTTGAAGCAATTGATACTATATTATGCTTACAAGCTTAAATTTCAAAGAAATGCCAATGACTTATACAACGAATTGACTTGCTTCCCCTATGTGACTTATTTGAAGAATCAGCGAGTTGACCAATGTAAGAACTGCAACAGTAGCAATGAATCGGCCTGACAGAAGGAATGTAGTTGTTCGTTCAAACGTTGGCATTGCGACCATCAAATTAGAATCGATGATCATGGATTTCATAAAGTCTCGACACATGCGGAAAGAGCATGAGAGAAGATTCTTGAGTTTTGACTATCACCGTTCAATAACTTTCGCAACGAGCAGACGGACACCAATAGTCTTGACTTGAACTAGAGCATTGTCAATCAAAGTCGTCACGCATTTGTGGTTCGAATAATTAAAATTAAAATGGCACAGTTAGCACAACTCTATTTACTATCTTGGGTAGCAATCCTCGTGATTTTAAGTGAGCGCGTTTAGACTGTAGCGATGTCACGTTCACCAAAAAATATTCTCAAGCGTGATGACTAGAGCTTGTTGAGTCTTGAGATTAGCGATTCGCGTTTATCGCTGAATTGAATTAATGATTAATACAGTATTGCGTTCGTATGAATACTATTGACTTTCATATGTCAACAACTAAAGAGCTACTCGCGATAAAAGATCGAGTGCGCAATCTAGTCGATCATTGGGGTGAGGATGGGCGTCACCAGGAGGCGGTATTAAAAACAATGATTCAAAGATTTCTGCCGGAGAAATTCAGAGTAGGAAGCGGGTTCGTAGTAAGGCAATCTGACGATCGTGGAAGTCACGAATCGTCGACGCAAATTGATTTGTTAATATACGATACTTGCTATCCTGTACTTTTTAAAGAAAATGACTTTGTTATTCTCACGCCGGACTCCGTAGTGGGCATTATCGAGGTAAAGGCAAATGCGATGAATCAAAACTTGCAGGCAGTTGTTAAGAAGGCAAGTGAAACCGGTAGGTTTATTTTTGAAGGAAGACTTGACAAAACTAAAGCAATATTTAATGGTATATTTTCCTTCGAATCTGACGTGCAAAAGTATCACACTATCGCATCTCACATTTTGCGAAATTGGAATGCAATAAAGAATACTCGATTTCACGAGAAGTTTTCGGTCAATCACATTGCTCTAGATAAGAATATCTTTTATAAATATTGGGAACTTGAGTATGCAGAGCAGAGAGAGCCGCACTATCTATATCAAGTAGATGATTTGTCATTCTCGTTCTTTATATCAAATCTCATGGACTGGATCGGAGGAGTTTCTGTAATTCAAAATTACAAGTTGTGGTACCCAGTAGACAAAACCGTTCGAGTCATGAAGAAATTCTAATCTTGTTATTATGACGTACATACCACCTAAAGTATTCCAGCAATCTTTTACATGCCCTCATTGCGGTGCAATTTCGAAACAAGATTGGTATATGAGAAATTGGTTAGGGAACATTGTGAGTGTCTTGCCAGAATTGCATCCACTTAGGATTGGAACTTGTCACCATTGCAAACAAAACACTCTGTGGGTGGATGAGGTGATGTATTATCCGGACTCAGGTAGTGCTCCGTTCCCTAACTCTGAAATGCCAGTTGAGGTAAAGAAGTACTATGCAGAAGCAGCTGCAATCAGTTCGAAATCGCCGCGTGGAGCAGCAGCGCTATTGCGTCTCGCGATCCAAGTATTGTGCAAAGAACTTGGAGAAAGCGGTCAGAACATAAATATTGACATCGGCAATCTTGTCAAGAAAGGATTGCCTCTAATTGTACAACAGTCACTTGACATTGTTAGAGTCACTGGAAACGATGCCGTCCATCCTGGACTGATCGACACTGATAATCAACAGACTGTAAAGCAGCTCTTTGACTTGGTGAATATTGTTGTCGAGTACATGATTGCTTTGCCAAAGAAGGTAAGCGGAATTTATGAATCATTACCTTCAAACAAGATTGAAGGCATCGAGAAACGTGACATGAGCTGATCGGGAGTGGTGGAAGTCGATTGATTCAAATTGTATTTATCGATATCACTGAAGCACTATTATCGATGATGTTGCTACTCTGGTCAGCATCTTTAACGTACATGACTCTTTGCGATGAAATAACATTGTCATCTTTATTGATGTTAGGATATGTATATAGCCATTGCTATAGTCTAAACAGCTTGTTGCATATGAAGTTGTACGTGTGTTTCTTATTGTTTTAGTATAATCTTCGTAATTGTTACGAATAATAATTACTGCACCCGTAAATACTAGCGTTACTATGTTCGAACAAGCATTCAAAAACATCGACGACATTCTCCGAAAAGAAGCAGGCTGCACCACCGAGCTGGACTATACCGAGCAATCCTCTTGGCTTTTGTTTTTAAAGTACTTAGATGGCTTGGAGCAGGACAAGGCGGCGGAAGCCGCACTGAGTGGTGCCAAGTACAACTACATCCTCGACAAAGCCTATCGCTGGGAAACGTGGGCGGCGCCCAAGGACAAGCAAGGGAAGATTGATCACAACAATACCCTGACAGGTGATGACCTGCGCGATTTCGTCAATCTCAAGCTCTTTCCTTACTTAAACGGTTTCAAGCAGCGCGCCACCGGACCCGATACCATCGAATACAAAATCGGTGAGATCTTTGGCGAGATCAAGAACAAGATCCAAAGCGGCTATAACCTGCGTGAGATCATTGACCACATCGACGAACTGCGTTTCCGCTCGCAGACCGAGAAGCATGAGCTTTCGCATCTCTACGAGGCGAAGATCAAGAACATGGGTAATGCCGGACGTAACGGCGGCGAGTACTATACGCCGCGTCCGCTGATCCGGGCCATCATTGAAGTTGTCGACCCACAAATTGGTCAACGTATTTACGACGGCGCCTGCGGCTCCGCCGGATTCTTGTGCGAGTCCTTTGTGTATATGACAAGCAAAGGCAAGCTCACGACTAAAGACCTTAATACCCTGCAAACCAGAACATTCTACGGCAAGGAAAAGAAGTCGCTGGCGTACGTTATTGCCATCATGAACATGATCCTGCATGGCATCGAGGCGCCGAACATCATTCATACCAATACGCTGTCGGAGAATCTTGCCGACATCCAGGAGAAAGACCGCTACGACATCATTCTCGCCAATCCTCCCTTTGGTGGTAAGGAACGTCCGGAAGTCCAGCAGAACTTTCCCATCCGCACCGGCGAAACTGCATTCTTGTTCCTTCAGCACTTCATCAAGATGCTGAAAGCAGGTGGACGTGCTGGTATCGTGATCAAGAATACCTTTCTCTCGAACACTGACAACGCCTCCGTCAGTCTGCGCAAGATGTTGCTCGAGACCTGCAACCTGCACACGATCTTGGATTGTCCCGGCGGTACCTTTCAAGGCGCCGGTGTCAAAACGGTAGTTCTTTTCTTCGAGAAAGGCTCTCAAACGCATGGCATTTGGTACTACCAACTGGACCCAGGCCGGAACATGGGTAAAACCAACCCGCTAAACGATGCCGACTTGGCAGAGTTCATTGAATTGCAGAAGACCTTTGCTGATTCGCCGAAGAGCTGGAGTGTGGATGCGGCAGACATCGACTTGGAGACTTGTGATTTATCTGTCAAGAATCCCAATAGCGGGGAAGAAGTGGTGCATCGTAGCCCGAAGGACATCTTGAAAGAGATTGGGGAATTGGATGCGGAGAGTGCAAAGGTGTTGGCTAAGATAAAGGCGATGTTATGAAGAAGGGATGGAGCAGGACTACATTGGGTGAGGTGCTTGAAACTCTGCGGAATGGAGTTAATTGCGATCAAACAAAAGATGGCAAAGGCGTACGACTTTCAAGGATTGAGAGCATCGCAACTGGAGTATTTGACACCAATCGTGTTGGATTCGCAGAATTATCTTCGTTAGATCGTCAGAAATTCAGATTGCAAAAAGGTGATATACTGTTTAGTCACATAAATAGTCCGCCTCACGTCGGGAAAATAGCGGTGTTCGACGCTGAGGAAGACGTTTACCAGGGAATCAATTTGTTGCTTCTCCGTCCGAATGACAAGGTTCTAAGTCAATTTCTAGCATACATTCTGCGTTCTCTCTTTGAAGGCGGCTATTGGCGAAAAATATGTAAGCAGTCGGTGAATCAAGCAAGTGTAAATCAACGTGACATAAGAGCAGTTTCTGTAGCGTATCCGGATTCATTGCAAGAACAACAACGCATCGTCGCCATCCTCGACGAAGCATTTGTTGCCATCGACATTGCCAAAGCCAACGCCGAGAAGAATCTACAAAATGCAAAGGAGTTGTTTGAGAGTTACTTGAATGAGGTGTTTACGAGGAAGGGTGAGGGTTGGGTGGAGACAACCTTAAATCGAGCAACTGAGGGCGTATTCACTGGCCCGTTTGGCTCTCTCCTGCACAAAAGCGACTATGTTTCGGATCAGATTCCACTAGTGAATCCAGCTCACATTTCGGAGGTTGGAATTGAGCCTGATTGGAGAAAAACGGTTTCCAAGGCAACAGCATTGCGCCTCAAAAACTACATCATGCACGAGGGGGATATCGTCATAGGTAGACGGGGAGAAATGGGACGTTGTGCGTTGGTGACGGCAGCAGAAGACGGCTGGGTCTGTGGAACTGGAAGTTTCTTTATTAAGTCTTCAAGTATGTGCAATTCTCGCTACCTTGTAAGATTTTTAAGATCAGAAGAATGCAAGGCGAAGTTAGAGAAAATCGCCGGCGGAGCAGTTATGCCCAATCTGAGCAATACGGATCTAGGCAATCTTGCCTTCCACTTGCCTCCACTTGCTCACCAACATGCTATCGTTGAAGAAATCGATAAGCTTCACGATCAAACCAGATTCTTTGCCGGTCTTTACAAACGTAAACTCGATACCATGGATTCATTGAAAAAAGCCCTGTTACATCAAGCTTTTCAAGGAGATCTCTAAAGGTGAAACAATATTACAGAATAATGTTAGGCGAGAAGAGCCGTTATGCTGCTGACTGTTTCGCAGGAAACTTTATAGGTACCGATTTTAATATCGACATTGACCTGAAGGACAAGCTACCGGATGAGTGGCGAGAATTCAATAAAGAGTTCATACCTCTATGGTTGTCCAAGAATCCTGGTAAGACAAAAATAGGAGCCGGGCTGGCTTGTGGCGCATTATGGACTGTCTCAAAGGGTTTGCAGAAGGGGGCTTTTGTCCTTTGTCCTGATGGAGGAGGTAGCTATCACGTCGGTGAAGTCAGCGGAGATTACTACTTTGCTCCAGGTCAGATACTCTTTCATCGGCGCCCCGTGTCGTGGCTAAATGTCGTCATCGACAGAGCGGCTATGAGCGACGCTCTCCGTGCGTCCACTGGATCAATCGGAACGGCAAGTAATATTGGCAAACATGCCGAGGAGATAGAACGACTGATCGGCAATATCAGTGCACCGCGTCTCATTTCCACGGATCAGTCCGTGGAAGATCCGTCTTCGTTTGCACTCGAGGAGCACCTGGAAGATTTCCTGATTAAGAACTGGGAGCATACAGAACTGGGTCGAGAGTACGACATCTACGAGGAAGATGGAGTCAAAGCACGACAATACCAAACGGATACCGGGCCGCTGGACATTTTAGCATTAAGCAAGGACAAGAAAACTCTGCTTGTCATTGAGCTCAAAAAAGGTCGCGCCAGTGATGCTGTGGTCGGTCAGACTCTCCGCTACATGAGTTATGTTCAGGAAGAGCTTGCAGAAAAAGATCAACAGGTGAAAGGTGTCATCATCGCTCACGAGGACGATCAGCGCATTCGAAGAGCGTTGTCGATGGTGCCAAGTGTCACGTTCTTTCGATATCAGTTGAGCTTCAAGATTGTTCGGTAGGAGCGTCTCGGTAGCAACAGATACGTTTCGTTTTTGACTGCGCAGATTACGTGAGACGCAACGTTGAATGAGTAAATATCGAATTCAGTAAAATATGGCTGCAAATTCTTCCGCCCCTTTCTCCCTTCGCATTTTTGTCGTCAATGGCGATCCTGATGGATTACGCATTATCGAGCGTTCGAACTGGACAGGCAAGGCAATTGTCTTCCCACGTTCCCTTTTTGCCCAAGCTCGTACTCGAGACGAATACAAGCAGACTGGGGTCTACATACTCATCGGTCCACACGAGCAATCTGGTTCAGACATGATCTATATTGGGGAAGGCGATCCGGTGGGACCGAGATTGGATTCACATTATGGTCACAAGGATTTTTGGACATGGGCTGTCTTTATTACTGCAGGTGCCGGAAATCTGAATAAGGCTCATGTGCAATACATAGAATCTCGTCTCATCCAGATTGCTAACGAGACGAAGCGCCTGCCTCTTGATAATAGTAACAAGCCAAATCCGCCCAGTCTTTCCGAGGCAGACCTGGCAGATATGGACGTGTTTCTCTCGAATCTGCTAGGGATTTTGCCAATTCTCGGTATTCATGCCTTTGAACGAAGTACACAGCGAACGGCGAGCGACGAGACAATTCTCTATTGTGAGGGACGTGGGGGCAAGGCAACCGGGGCAGATACAGCCCAAGGATTCATTGTTTTCAAGGACTCGCTTGCGGCAAGAGAGAGTACACCTGGATTTGAAGCAAATGCAGTAGCGTGTTCGAGAGTGAAAAAAGAACTCATTGCGAATCAAGTCCTTGTTGAAGATGAAGGTAAATATCGTTTCACCCAAGATTACGTTTTCAATTCTCCTTCTTTGTCAGCGGGTATCGTTTTGGGTCGTGGTGTTAACGGTCGGGAAAAATGGAAGGACAAACAAGGTCGGACCTTAAAGGAAATTCAAGAAGCCCTTACAAAAAATAAGTAGTATTGTGTCCACATGAACGAAGCTGAAACACGTGCCGAACACATCGACCCTCTGCTCAGATCAGCAGGTTGGGGTGTGGTCGAGGGCAGCCGTATTCGACGTGAACATCTTATTACAGACGGTCGTTTGGAAGGCCAAGGCCGTCGCGCCCCTCAGCTCATTGCAGATTATATCCTCGAGTACCGCAACACAAAGGTAGCTGTAGTCGAGGCTAAAGCTTACGACCGCGAAGTGAGTGAGGGCTTGGGGCAGGCAAAGAACTATGCAGAGAAGATGTCGCTGCGTTTTGCCTATGCTACCAACGGACGTGGTATCTACGCGGTAGATATGCATACGGGAGTGGAAGGTGAGATTTCCGGCTATCCAACACCGGATGAACTCTGGTTGCGACTTCACGATACAACAGACAACTGGCGAGAACGTTTTGCGCAGGTCACGACTCCTGATAAGAGTGGCACCTGGAACCTGCGCTTCTACCAAGAAATTGCAGTCAGTCGTGTACTCGAGAAGATCGTTGAGAAGCAATCACGCATGCTTCTGACGTTGGCTACGGGTACAGGGAAAACTTCCATTGCCTTCCAAATTGCCTGGAAACTGTTTCAAGCGCGTTGGAACCTTCGCGAGTGGGATAGTCCTGAGACTCCAACGCGACGCCCCCGCATTCTCTTTCTTGCCGACCGCAATTCTCTCGCAACCCAAGCGCAAGGAGACTTCGGCGCCTTTATGGCTTTTCCGGAAGATGCAATGGTGCGCATCAGTCCGGATCAGATTCGTAAAAAGGGGGCTGTACCTAAGAACGGCAGCATCTTTTTTACCATTTTCCAGACCTTTATGTCGGGTCCGGAAAAGGACGGCAAACCCTCTCCCTACTTCGGCGAATACCCACCAGACTTCTTCGACCTTATTATCATTGATGAGTGTCACCGTGGTGGAGCGAATGACGAAAGCACTTGGCGCGACATTCTGGAGTACTTCGCTCCGGCTGTGCAGTTAGGTCTGACGGCGACGCCTAAACGCCAAGAAAACGCAGACACCTACAAGTACTTCGGGGCGCCTGTCTATACCTATTCACTCAAAGAAGGCATCAACGACGGTTTCTTGACGCCGTTCCGCGTAAAGCAAATCCAGACGACGCTCGACGAGTACACCTTCACAGCGGACGACACGGTGGTCGAAGGTGAGATCGAAGCAGGGAAGGTGTATAAGGAGTCAGACTTCAATTACACCATCGAAATCAAAGCTCGCGAGCAAAAGCGTGTCGAGATCTTCATGAAGAGCATCAACCAGAACGAAAAGACACTGGTTTTCTGTGCGACGCAAAAACACGCACTCCTCGTTCGTGATCTGATCAACCAGATGAAAACGTCGAAAGACCCGAACTACTGTCAGCGTGTAACAGCGGAAGACGGAACATTGGGAGACGAATACCTTCGTCAGTTCCAAGACAACGAGCGAACCATTCCGACGATTCTGACGACTTCGCAGAAGCTATCGACCGGTGTGGACGCCCGCAACGTCCGCAACATCGTCCTTATGCGTCCTGTCAACTCCATGATCGAATTCAAACAGATCATCGGTCGCGGCACGCGTGTGTTCAGTGGCAAAGACTACTTTACTATCTACGATTTCGTCAAAGCCCATCATCATTTCAGCGATCCGGAATGGGATGGTGAGCCGCTAGACTCCGGTACAGAAGATCCGAGCGCATTCGGTCAAGATGAAGCTCCTATGCCAAAGACCATCCGTGAACCAAAAGAAGGCTACAGCGAACGCAAGCGAGTGAAAGTCAAGCTTAGCGACGGCAAGGAGCGTAGCATCCAGCATATGAGCTCAACAACCTTTTGGGATACGAGTGGTCGGCTTATGTCGGCTAAACAATTTATGGAGCAACTGTTTGGTCGTCTGCCGGAATTGTTCAAGAATGAAGAAGAGCTACGACAACTCTGGTCTGACCCAACAACGCGCGCCAAACTGCTCATCAGCTTGGCCGAGAAAGGTTTCGGTAGGGAACAGCTCCTGCAAATGCAACACCTGATTGAAGCTGAAAACAGCGACATCTTTGACGTGTTAGTGCACGTGGCCTACGCGAAGGCACCAATACCACGTAAAGCACGCGCAGACAACGCCAGACTGTTCATTCAATCCGAGTTCGACAAGAAGCAACAAGACTTCCTTGATTTTGTACTTTCGCATTATGTGGAACAGGGTGTAGATGAGTTGGAAACTGCGAAACTGGTACCTTTGCTGAAGTTGCGATACCACGATTCTATTGATGATGCTTTGAGGGATTTGGGGCCGGCTGAGGAGGTAGGGAGGGTGTTTCGGGGGTTTCAGAGGTGGCTGTATTGAGGGCGCTGAAAACATTAAGCGGCTATTGATATCAGCGCATCATTGCTTTGAAATTGTAAGCACCAGTAAATAGATTAGAAATACAATTGAGAGGCGTATGTTACTCGGATGTGTAGTGTTTTGCGGAATATTATATTGCATCAACAGTGATTAGTCACTATTATAAATTTATAAGTATAAATAAATTTCTTAGTAACAACGATGTTGATAGTTGATTAATGGATAGAGGCCCAATGTGAAAATACTTCCGCTTCTCTTGTTGATCGTTACATTCACCTGTATTACTCGTTGTCAGAATAATGCGAATGTAGATATTCCTTTGCGCGGACTTATGCGTTATGGATTTGGAGCTTTTTCATCTCAAATAAAGGAAATAATAGCGACCTCGTGTAGCTCAGATTCACTTAAACTTGATAAGGTATGGATCGACGATGGACCTAGTGATACTTTGTGCATGCGATCAAAGTATTTTTGCGAGAATCATTGCATTGTTTTCGATCCACCAATTACTGCTGCCACAGATTTCTACTTTATAAACGACAAATTATGTGCGATTAACGTAGATATATCATTGGTGAATTTAAGTATTAAGCAAAAACATGACGTTTTTGTTCGGATCTTGTCTGCCATAAAATATTTGGGTTATGGACTTCGATTGACACCGCAAATAAACTTGATAGTAGACGAGGTGAGTGCTACCTTCAAGAATGAAGAAGATATACCTATTACTCTTTTTGATTATGAAAAACACAGAGATATAACATATTATTGCACTGTTAAATCTAATAAGTATAATACATCAGACATAGCTGTTTTAGAACTGCAATCAATGAGTAGTTTACACCTTTCATTAGAGTCATTTACAATCGAAACGCTAGTGCGGTCAGGCAAATTGAGGTAAAATTATTTTCTTTCCGACAATATTAATTTGAGATCGAATGTATTCCGTGTTCCCGCTACCGTCCACAACTGTAGTTAGTGTAGCTTTTCAGTTACGATTTATCTCACATGAGAGTGAGTATTACTTGGTGTCTGGCAGGCCCTGTGTGAGCAGTGGTCTTTTGTTAATACATGTCGTACAGCCGTGTTGATTCGTATTATGTTACCAGCATTAATTCTACTCACGGCATGCCGCCACGAGGGCGACAGAAGCAATGTAGAGAGTGTTGCGTGCACTTTCATTTCCTCGGGTCTCAAGAAAACGTGTCTCAAGGTATCCGCTGCTCTTAGCACACCAATCCATGGCGTCTGTTATTTTAATAACAACGCAAAAGCTGACGACAAGTCGGAGATAACAGGCCTGTTAAAAGAGGCGGCTTTGCTGGATGACTTTAGCCAATCGAATTGTCGAATGACCTTCATCGATAGTGGTCGACTGTATGTGAAAAATGACTCCACTCAACCGGTGCGTATGCTTGTCATGAACAGCGTCCGCACCTCAGATAGTGTAGGAGCCAGCAGTCTTGAACTCAGGCAGTATGGAGTTGACCCGAAAAAGTGGAGGTGAAAATAAGGTGACAGACCTTAGTTTTATCCACACATATCGGGAGAACA
>JBDHXF010000053.1:0-24769 GCA_039810585.1 Chlorobiota bacterium | reverse complement strand
TCCTGTAAATTGATGAGTTCAAACCTACTCAGTTTTCATCCCTCTTTGTGTTTGCAAAACATGTCTGTTTTTTTAAATAATCCAATTGAACTTGCTGCTTGCCGATGACCTCATACAAGCCTCTGATCTCTTCTGATCGATCTTCATGAGTGGCTGACTGTTCGTTATCAAAAACCATAGAGCATGTGTCCAAGAACTGCTTTCTCCATGAGCTAATCTGCACTGGTAGAATTGAATGTTTCTTGGCAATCTCTGCAAGTGACTTGCGCTCGCTGAGGGTCTCTAAAACCACTTTGGTCTTGAACTCAGATGTAAATTTTCTTCTCTGTCTCATGGGTGTAAATTTAGGTGAATGATAGCTTAACTACCTGTCCTAAATTTGGGGGGAACTTCAGAGCGGTGTATGCTTCGTCTGTTAACCCAAAGACTGACGAAATCCTTCTCCTGGGTGACGAGCTGTATCGCATAACTCCGCGTCGATTTGCGCACGATGTCGCAACCTCCGGTGCATTTCAAATGGACAGCCTTGTCAAAACAACTGCTGTTGCCACTTCGCCGTCTGTCCACACTTATTGCATTTCCGTTCCAAACCCCGCTAGCAGTTTCCTGATTTTCCAACACGACTTCACTTCTATTTCAATACGCGACGCTATTGGCTCGGTGGTATGCACTCTGGAAAATGTTCGGGAAGGACAATCCTACGACATATCTGAATTTGCCAACGGGCTGTATGTGTTGTCCGGGCAGCGCTCAGATTCAACCTTTGCTCAACCCCTCATCATCCGCCATTAGCATTGCCGTGACGGTGCATGCGCAATGCTTTTGAACTGACGGCGAAGTCGAGCGATCGAAAGGCTTCCGAGCCTTGTTCCGCGAGTTTGCGTGATGCGACGAAGGCGATCATTGCGGCGTTATCTAATGAGTACGAGAGTCGCGGAGCGACGAACGAATAATGATCTCTCTGAGCGGCTTCCGTCATGAGTTCTCTCAGTCGTGAATTGGCAGAGACACCGCCTGCAATCACCACATGGTTGACTTTATACTCGCGCGCTGCGCGCAGGGTTTTCGTCGCTAAGACGTCGACGATTGCCTCCTGAATAGAGGCACAGAGAACGTTACGCTGCGCGTCATCAATACCTTCCGGATGATGTTGATGCAGGTAGTTTCGAACAGCAGTCTTCATGCCACTAAAACTAAACTCGTAGGTATCGTCGTGCAACAAAGCGCGGGGAAAGGCAATGATATCCTTGTCTGCACGACGTGCACGCTTGTCGATCAGTGCACCACCGGGGTAGCCAAGACCGAGGAGCTTGGCAGTCTTGTCGAAGGCCTCACCTGCAGCGTCGTCGCGCGTTGAGCCAAGGATTTGGTAATCGTGAAAACTCGTCACGTAAAACAACGAGGTGTGTCCTCCACTCACCACCAAACACAGGTACGGAAACTGAATGGTCTCGTCCTCAAGAAATGCTGAATACAGATGCGCCTCAATGTGATGCACCGGAACACAAGGTAGATTGAAGCGCAGAGCCAAGCCTTTTGCGTAGTTAGCGCCAACTAAGAGAGCGCCGAGCAGGCCGGGTTGCGTGGTGCACGCAAGCGCGCTGACATCCTGCATTTCGATATTGGCGTCATTGAGAGCTTGCTGTATGACCGGTGCGATGTTTTCTAGATGCGCTCTCGAGGCAAGCTCGGGAATCACACCTCCCCACGTGGCGTGGAAAGCCTGCGATGAAATGACATTACTCAGCACCTCGCCTTTTCGCATGACGGATGCGGAGGTGTCGTCGCACGACGACTCAATTGCCAAGATGATGTGCTGTTCGTTCACGTTTAATACTTGTATCACTATCTGTAGCACGCACGCCGACCTTCGGTCTAAAACACGAAAACCACCCAGGTTGAGTGGTCTTCGTGACTGCTGTCTTTTTTCGTCTCATCTTAGGCAGTGTACACCGCCACGTCGCTCAGTTTACGGAAACCGGCAGAGCCTTTGTCGCGACGTTCCATGGCAACGAGAGCTGAGGCATAGATTTCTTTCCAGGTTAAACCGAACTTCTCCATGAGTTCTTCGGGTTCACCGCTGCCTCCAAAGCTGTCCTTCACGCCAACAAATTCCATCGGAACCGGCGCATTCTTTACGATCACCTCGGCAACGGCGGAGCCTAGGCCGCCGTGCACTTGATGTTCTTCAGCGGTGACCACACAACCGCATTGACGCGCTGCGTTGGTAATTGCTTCAACGTCAATCGGTTTTACTGTGTGGACATTGAGCACGGTCGCTTTGATGCCCTTCTTGGCGAGTTCCGTTGCTGCCGTGAGTGCTTCCCACACCATGGCGCCATTGGCGATCAGTGCCACATCGCTGCCGTCCTGAAGTTGGATAGCCTTGCCAATCACGTACGGCGTTTCTTCTGTGGTAAACAGAGGCACCGGTGAGCGACCAAAGCGGATGTACGCAGGACCAACCATTTCGCCGGCGGCGATGGTGGCTTTCTTAGCCTCCAGATAATCTGCCGGAACAATCATCGTCATGTGCGGAAGAGTGCGCAGATACGCTACCTCCTCAAGTACTTGATGGGTTGCACCATCCGGACCAACGCTAATACCGGCGTGTCCACCACCAATCTTAACGTTCGCCTCATTGTAACACACGCTGATGCGAAGTTGATCGGCATTACGCAAGGCGCAGAATGCACCGTACGAAGCAAAGAACGGCACCTTTCCGCTCAGTGCTAAGCCTGCTGCAATCGTTGTTGCATTTTGCTCAGCGATGCCGATGGAAAAGAAGCGTTCCGGGAATTTTTCTTTAAAGTAGCTCGTCATCACGGAGCCGGTGATGTCACCGCCCAGTACCACAACATTTGGATTGCGTTCGCCGAGCACCACCAGAGCTTCGCCGAATCCGAAGCGAGTGGGTTTCATTCCAAGTTTTTGATAGTCTTGCATAGTCAGTCGTTGTTCGTTATTCATGAATCACTACCGTATCAGCACCGCCAGTTATTGAAGGACCAACTCATCCAATGCAATTTTGGCTTGTTCCCAGCTTGGTGGCTTGCCGTGCCACTCATACTTGTCGTTCATAAACGAGATGGGATGACCCATATACGTGCGGGCGATGATGGCTGTTGGACGACCGGTCTTGTTTGTCGAGTTCGTGATGAACTGTTTAAAGGCAGCGTCGAGAGCCATGTGATCGTGACCATTACATTCAATGACATCGAATCCAAAGCTGCGACATTTGTCCGCAATCGGGTAGACGTTCATCACATCTGGCACACGGCCGTCGATTTGACAATCGTTGTTATCAATGATCCAGCAGAAGTTGTCGAGCTTGAAGTGCGAGGCTGACATAGCCGCCTCCCAGATACTTCCCTCTTGCAATTCTCCATCGCCGCTGAGTGAGTAGACACGTCGGTCGTTGTTGTCTAGCAAGTGGTCTGACATAGCCATGCCAACTGCGATGGACAGACCCTGACCAAGCGAACCGGTCGAACTTTCGATTCCCGGAAGTCCCATGTCGCGCCCTGGGTGCCCTTGCAGACGGGTGCCATACTTGCGCAGAGTAGCAAGTTCTGACTTAGGAAATGCACCGGCGTTTGCCAGAGTCGAGTAAAGAACAGGACACATATGTCCGGCGCTTAACACAAAGCGGTCATGCGATGCGCCAAACCAATCGGCTGTATTGTAGCGCATGAAACCACCAAAATAGAGCACAGCAAAGATGTCAGCCGAGCCCAGAGGGCCTCCGGAGTGACCACTCCCCGCCAAAACAAGCTCCTTTATAATATCTCTTCGAATGTTCGTTGCAATCCTGGCATAACCTGAAGCATCATGTCCGCCATTGCCATAGGTATTGGAATCGAACTCAACTGCAAATTCACCGGCCATAGTTATTCCCCAAACTTGAATAATGCACAAATATACCGAATCTGAGCCGTTTTACGCGAATATGCTCGGAGTTTACAATGCGTTTTCGACCTGAGGGATGCAAGAATCCCGGATCGTCAAAGACGACCTTGAGGTCTACAACAAGACACCGGAAAAAAAACTTTCCACGCCTGTTGCTTTTGAACTTCGTTTGTGTATTTTGTTACAAAAAGTTAAGAAAATGGTCAACTGACTAACTAGTATTTATGGGGATTTCTATGAAAACGGCGAGGTTTTGGATCGGAGCGGTCGTGCTTATCGGACTATTTAGTACACAATCTATTGTTGCACAACTTTCGAAGGCAACTCACCCACAGTCGAAGCCGACTGCTCAGTGGATGCTCAATAACGGATCGCAGGGCAAGGAGTTTGTGTTTTGCTTGCCGATGAATGACTGTCCGAATTGCTTTGTAACCGCACGTCAGATCTACGTTGCTTGTTCCAAAAACACGCTCATTGACTATGAAGTTCCCGCCGTCGGTTTTAAGAAGCGGGTTGCTGTGCAGGCGAATGTCGTGTCAGTCCTGGATTTTTCAAGTTTCCCTATGGATGAAATCAATGAAAGTGAGAAAGTATCGGACATGTGTTTCTCCATTCGTTCAGACGACAATGTTTCTGTGTATGTGTATAATGGAAAAGACGTATCGTCCGACGGATACCTCGCCATTCCGGTTGATTCGTGGGGCAAAGAGTACTATGCCTTAACCTATCCTGACTTTAATGAAGCTCGCAATTGGAAAGGCGGATTTTGCTTTTTCGCGGCAGAAGACGGCACGCAGGTCGATATTTATTTGCGCTCCAGAACAGTTGGTGAGTATGCGGCTAGCGGATTGAACACCAGAACGGACGGCGGACACAAATACGGCGATCACTGGCAAGTGAGTTTGAATCGTGGCCAGGCGTACATCGTTTGGGGTGACGGAACAACGCGCGGAACGTTTGACCTAAGCGGATCTCGAGTGGTGGCAACAAAGCCAATTGGCTTTATCGATTTTCACCAGAGAACCATGATTCCCACCTTTAATCTTGGCGGTGGTCGAGATTATATCTGTGAAATGGTGCCACCCACGACCCAATGGGGTAAAACCTATGTAGCAGTGGAATATCTGAGAGGTGGATTGGGCGATCTCTACAGAGCCATCGCAAAAGAAGACGGTACAAATATCACGTGGGAGAGCTTCGACTTTAAAACCGGCAATCGCATTAACGGTCCAACTCCGGTTTTTAATATGAAAGCCGGTGAAGTACGATCGCTCCCAAAATCACCAGAAGAACCTTCCGGAGGAGCGGGATCGTCCACAGAGAAATCGCACGGAATTCAAGGAATGGCCATTTTCCGTTCGAATAAACCTTTCCAGCTCATGCACGAGTGCTGTTCTGCGGATTGGGATAACGATAACAATTACGACCCCTTTACCGTGTATTGTATAGCTCAAGAACAATACACGAAAGCCACTATATTTCAGTGCCCACAAAACTCCCGCTATACCAATCACTTCTTTAATATTATAGCGGTTGGTGATACAGCAGATCCCAGTGCGAAACTTTTAAAGTCAATTGTGTTAGACGGCAAATACCTCTTTGCTATTTATCCGAGTTTCTTAGGCAATCATATTCCCGGTACGAATTTGTATTATGCTCGTATTCCTCTGGCTAACGGATCGCATAATATTTATGGCGATACGCCTTTTGGAGGAGAAGTGTATGGGTATGGTGCCTTCGACTCCTATGGATGGCCAGCAGCGACGGCATTTAAAGACTTGAGCAAATTTGATACCTTGGCCCCGGTGCTTACCCGGTCTGTTGATTGCGGTGACTATACCTACCTGGGTACGGAACTGCGAAACTTTAAGATTAACGACACATTAAGTCAAGTGGACACCGGCATTCGTGACATTGACTTTGTGGATACTGCCATTGCCAAGAGTTTTAATTATCAGATAGTGCTCCTCACGTCCGATGGAAAAAACATAACGGACACGAAAATTCCTGCTGCAAATAGCAATTTTCAAGTGACCTGGCGCTTAGAGGTTATTGATAAATCGCAAAACGCTTATGCGAAATTCTTTGTGCAAGACCGTGCTCTCAATGTTGCCATAGACTCTGTGTACTACTTTGCACCAAAAATCAAGCTGAGTCCAGACCCCGTAGATTTTGGCAACGTGCGGGTGGGAACAACGAGCACCAAGACAGTGTGGATTCATAACGACAACGACACTCTCGAGTATATCAAGCAGATTGCGATGAAGGACGGAAGTCTCTTTACTGTTGCTCACGACTCTATCGATACTCTTGGCTTACGTATCAACCCTCGTGACTCGCTTCTTGTCACAATTAGTTATTCTCCAACGACAGAAGCCAAGGATGCGTCGTCCTTCGACAAAGATTCGCTCATTGTTGCCGACGATTGTGCTCGCTTTAAATTTCTTGTTCGTGGCCGTGGAGTAATGCCTCATATTGTCGTAGGCGACTTCAACGCCGGAGCTGTTACGGTAGGGAGTACCGTTTGTAACTCCACGATGCAGAATAACCTGCTCATCCAAAATACCGGTACCGATACTCTACACGTCACCGGTATTGATATGTCGTCCATTACACCACCTTTCACGTTATCGAATCCCACGACACCGGCATTCCCCTTTACAATCGCTCCCGGGAAGAGTGTGGTGTTCCGAACAATATGCTTCAGTCCAACTGATGAAAGCAATTGGCGCATTGATGTGACCTTCCTTTCAGACGCCCCTACTACACCAAAGGATGATCCGGTTTCAACATGGACGGGTTCGTCCAATCAGCCCGGTCCTTATATCCATGGCAACGATTGGGACTCTGTTCGCCTTGGTGTAACAAAGACGCTTCCCTGCTACGTTGGCAACAGTGGCACCTCCAGTGTAAACTGCACAGGAGTCGACACCATGAGTGGCACAAATGGTCAATTCAGAATAACCCGTATTTACAGACAGGTCAGCTTCCAGCTTTTCCCGAATAATGATTCGGTTCAAGTGGACGTTGCCTTTACACCGACGACGGAAGGACCAAAGGGTCCGGAAATTGTTGCAAAGTTTGAGGAGACCAGTGAGAAGCACGCCTTCATTCTCGGTTATGGCTACTTGGAAAAGATCAAAGCCCTTGGAGCAGAAATCGTCACTCCACAGTTAGCCGGAAACTCGGTCACTTCGCAGAGTGCCGGTGAATTCGTTACGATACAGAATACAAGCAATTCTCGTTGGCTGACGATACATAAGATCTATCTCTTGAGTGAGCCGGACGATGCGGCTAATCGAATCTATTCGAAGGACTTTAGTCTGCGGACAATCACCGACACTGTCCTGGCAATCGGCGATCCCACATTGCAAATCCCGTTTACATTTACTGCCTCACTTCCGGGTGTTGAGCACGCTCATGTCGTTATTGAGCATAACGCAGAACCCATCACTGCCAATCCAACCGGCATGTGGCGCGACACCGTTTTGATTACCGCTCACAGTTTTGTCCTCAATCCACCGTATGTGAAGGGATATGACTTTGGAACAGTGACGGCGTGTGACAATCCTACCGGTGGTTTTATCGTCGGAAATAGCGCGAGTGCAGGCTCGGTCAATTCTGATCAAATTGTCGATTCAATGTGGGTAAGCGGCGCCGATGGCGCCAACTTCACGTTGGTAAATCCACCAAGCTCGACCGCGAAATTGATTATCAAGCCGGATACCTTTGTTACGGTGCCCATAAACTTTGCGCCGATAGCTCTTGTTCAGCGTAGCTACAAAGTGTATGTCCATGTTCACTTCTCAGACGGTCGTCAGCTCATGGACTCTGTGATGGCGAATGTGACCATCGCATCGGTAAACGCAAGCATCAAGTTCGGTCAATCCAATATCGACTTGAGTACGTCCGGTCCACTTACCAATGCAAGTGTCAACGTTAACGCCGGACAATGGGGCGGTGTTCAACTGAAAGCCTTCACGATCGCGGTTCAATACAATCGTTTCGATCTTAGCTACATTGCCAATAGCGTTCAACTTGGCAGTATGTTCGACAACACGTGGCGCATCGACTCCGTGCAAGTTGTGGATGGCACTACTCCGGACATGATTGAGCTTCATATTAGCGCAAGTGGAAATACGGCCGTCCAATCGTCCGGAACGTTTTTCACCTTCCGCTATCAGTTATTGATCGATTCGATGAAGACAACTCAGTTTCAAGCATCGGTGGTCGACCTCGTTCCATATGGGAGAACCAACTGCGTTGTGTTGACCTATGGAAACGATTCAACAAGCATATCGGGTTGTTACATGGATGGCCGTTTCATCAGAGTGAGTGATACTCCGTTCATGCTACAATCTGTTTCGCCTCAACCAGCTCAAGGCGGCTTTGTGAATATTCAATACTCGGTGGGATTCGAGACTTCCACGAGTTTGGATATCGTTGATGAATCCGGACGAGTAGTTTCTACCCTGAACGATCAAGTATTGAAGGCCGGTGCATATACTTTCTTAGCGGATGTTCGTGCTCTTAGCTCGGGCGTCTATCGAGTGAGAATGCGCTCTGCCGGTCACCTTTATACCAGTCCGCTGGTCATTGCAAAGTAGAATCCTCTCCATTTTGAATAGTAATACGGCTGAGCTTCGCTCGGCCGTATTCATTTGTATTCATACCATCGTTGTTAGATCGACCATCCGTAGCATCGATTTCACGACGTAGCTCTCGAGTCACATCTTGCCTCATGATAATCGGATGGAGAACAACGCCTTCGTGTTTGCGTTGACCACTAAAAAACGCATGAGAATGTCGCTATGAGTTTGGCATCAGCTGTGGGGCTACAAACTGTCCACAAATAGCTGCCGATATGACCAATGTCATAACTCACCGATTGACTACACTCTATGTTGCCGTTGAGAGATACGTGATTCTCTCACAATACTGTTCCACACTGGGTTGAGGAGTCATGAAAAAGTTATCAATCATTGCCATTTTGGTCATCGGTGCCGTGATGACATTTCAGAGCTGCGATGCTCTGACGAAAGCAAGCGAAATCACCGTGAATATGCCTGTTAGCATTCCAATCAACGCTAACTATACGACGCTGCCGAACACGCAGACAAATACAGTTGACGTTTCGACAAACTCAACGTTTAACGATAACAAGGCTAACCTTAAAGGAGTGGATCTCGCGAGTGTTTCGATGATCCTAACGAACTACAGCGGTACACCGGTAGCAGCCAATGCGGTCTTCAGTCATATCAGCTACACCTTGAAATTCGATCCGAGCTACGGCGATAACACGACGTACACAATCGGCGAATTCACCAATCTGAGCGCAGCTTCTTTTATGAGTGAAGAGAAATCTTTTGATGTAGTGAATGCAGACTTGAATTCCGTTCTCGACAAACTAGCCGATCGACCCAAGTTTAGCGTGTATTCTACCTACACCCTGTCCTCCGGCAACGGAACCATCACGTCGATGCAAGGCACAGTAACACTTCGGTTCAAACTCAAAGCCTCGGTGCTCTAGAAACCCATCTTTTGGGGTGCCAGGTGCGCCACACACTGGCACGTCGGAATTGCTTGGAATACAGAGAGGGCTGTCTGAAAAGGACAGCCTTTTTTACATTTGGCTGTACGCAAGATCGTGTTTGACCTTCTCTGAGTGCCTGAATTCAAGATTTTTCGCGTTAAGAATGGGTTCTTGGCACAATTATTACAGTGTTTTCAACACAAAGCGATTGAGCACCGGAGAATGATATGCGTATAAAAAAGTTTCATGGACGAAACATGCGCGACAGTCTGGAACAGATGCGTCGAGAGTTGGGTGATGAGGCTATAATCCTCTCCTCCCGAGAAATCCATGAGCCGGGAAATTTCCCCATTACGGAAGTGGTTGCCGGGATAGAACCCGAAGAACTCGAGTTTCATCGACAACGTCAACGCGTGCCCAGTGCTATTGTCCACGCGGCTGGCGAGAAACGTCCGGAACTGTATTCTCCTCGCGTCATCCGCGATGCAAACGTAGAGCTCCAACACCCTCAGCCTTCTCCTCGCATAGCCCAGAGTGCGTCGACGGACACATTGATGAGTGAAATCCGCGCACTGAAAGAGGCGGTACGAGAACTTCGGCAGCACCAACCCCAAACACCGACATTTATTCCGTCATCCTTGCTTGACATTCAGGAAACCCTCAATGCTGTTGGCTTCAGTGCAAACCATAGCCGGCGACTATTGGAAGGATTGTTTCAAAGCGGAGCGACGCACGATAAGGAAGAGATGCTTCGCCTTATTAGAGAAGAACTCATGTCAGGTTTGCGTTGCGCTAATCCACTCCGTCCCTCTCAACAAGCAGTCCGTGTTTTAGTGATTGGTGCTCCTGGCTCCGGCAAAAGCACCTTACTGGCGAAGCTTGCCACGAGCTTTGCCCTTACGTTAAATGCACGATCTCTTGTGTTGAATCCTACTCACAGTCCGTATCCACTGCGGAGTGTGACCGGCCTGGAATGCCGTGAGTACGATACCTTCGAAGCGGTCGATGGAGTGTGTGAGCAATCTTCGAATATTGACTTCGAGTTCGTCGAGATGGCAATTCCGTCTGTGAGTAAACAAACCAACGAAGACATTCAACGTGCAATTCTGGCAACACGCGCCTCTGTCGTGCTCTGTTGTGTTTCTTCCGCTCATCACCCTGCCATACAGGAGGCATGGATTCAGCTTGGATCATCACTTGAGCATGCGGCCGTTGTGCTTAGTCAATTGGATTGCCATGCGCTACCGGGGTCGACGCTGGAACTTCTCACAACTACTCAGTTGCCGGTTGCCTTTATCACAGATGGACAAAGTATCCCTCAATCCATTAAAGCGGCAACGCCGGAACGACTTGTAGGAGCAGTCTTGAAATAGCAAGCACATGCCAACTGCTGTGCATTGGCGCAGACATTATGGAATGAGCGTACTTAATGAAATCTTAACGTATGGCAGCATCAAAGAAAAACGGAAAGAAAACACAGGATGCCGATCTGGAGAAGCGCGCACGCTATCCCATTGGTCTGCTCTTTCAAATCAGCACATTGTCGGCCTGTGTGGCGTACTTGATCTTTAGCATTAGTGGTCGCATGGATTTTACGACCGCCATGTATAGAGCTCTCGTGGTATTTGTCGGTGTAACATTCTGTCTGGGGGTTGTGATGGTTACCATCGTGAGCGTCCTTCACAGAGTAAAAATGCATGAAGCGGAAGAACGTATCCGCCAGATGTATGAAGAGCAACTTGCGGAACAACAAGTGATAGAGTCCCAACACCGTATGGCACAAAGCTCGCAAGAGTCGCACAGTGCCTAAAGGTAGTCGGTTTTTTTACAAACGAACAACAATCGAATCGCTGAGGAGTACCCTATGCTACTAGAGCAGGAAGCAGTCATCACGAAACCGGCCCCGGGAGCCGACGATACAGCGGTTCGCGCTGCATGGAAGGAATATCACGCAAAGCGCAGTACAGCCGCGAAGCGGGCTGAAGCAAAGAAAAAGCTGATGATGCACTATATGTGGCTCGTCCGCTATACGCTACACACCATGTCGCTGCCTACGAACGCTATCCTGGGTGACGAAGATTTTCTTCATGTTGGGATACTTGGTTTGAGCGAGGCTATCGACCGCTTCGAAGCTGAACGAGGAATAAAGTTCGAAACCTTTGCCATGCCCCGCGTGCGTGGAACAGTGCTGGACGAGATGCGTCGGCTTGACTGGCTCTCACGAACGGCTCGCAAAAAGGCTCACGAACTGGTAGCCGTATCCGACCAACTGAGAAAAGAAACCGGTCGCGAGGTGTCCGAAGAGGAAATCCGCAAGCGCTTGAACGTCAGCCTGGAGGAATACCAAACCTACCTTAGTGCTGCTGCTGCTGCAGTTGCCTCACTTTCCATGAATGAGTCGAAGTCCTCTCTCGGCTTGTCAGACGATGGTGACGAACGCGATTTGCTACAGGAAATTCCGGATATGGACTATGAAAATCCGCTGACGCGTATGGCGGACGAGGAACGCATGGCCTTTCTCATGCGCTACTTGAAAAATCTGCCGGAGCGCAAGCGATTGGTAGTCACTCTCTACTATTACGAAAACCTAACCTTCAAAGAAATTGGCGCGCTGCTTTCCCTCACGGAAAGTCGTATCTGTCAAATTCATACTCAGGTATGTAATGATTTGCGCGACAAACTCACGGCATTCGACAACGCGTAAGCACTGTATCTGTTGTTTCTGCCAATCGTTGATGTGCCGTACGATGGCTTAGCTCTTCTCGTCACTCAGGCGCAGGATTTCGTCCAGCGTCTCTTGCAAAGTTTCAGCTTCCCACTTTTGATCGTATTTCGAATGAGCGTAGATCAGGTTGCGCATCATTCTGGCGCAAATGTTCACGTTCGTGGAGCGTTGCAACATCTTGTCGCTATACGCAAAGCCACTTTGACGAATGAAGTGTTCGCAGTCCGATCTGGAAATGAAGGCACCATGGTTAAAGGTGTCGATGAATACATTCAAACCCGGATGATAGACCAAAAAGTGCAACGGCATCCCAATGCCGTGTAGCTCTATTCCAACTCGTTCAGCAACGAGCATGTAGACAACCGAAATGGAAATCGGTATTCCCCTCTTTGAGTCGAGCAGACAGGAAATGTAGGAATTCTCAGGGGCATAATAATTCTTGGTCGCTCCGCGAAAATCTTCTTGCTCGAAGAACACGGTGTTCAAGCTCATCAACAAGCTCAGGTCTGAGGCGTTCTTCATGTTGATGAAGATATCATGCACCTTCAGCGCAATGGCATCTAGCGTCGAGAAAAAATGCTGCTCGTCAACTTCTGGGTATCCAAACACCGAAAGAAGAAACGCTGTCTGCTCAAGGCTCAACTCGGTTCCGTCAAAATGCATGTCGATCACCAAGTTGAGCAATCGTGAGAGTGCTCCTGTCTGCAGGGCTCGTATGCACGCGCGAGCATTTTCGATCACCGGATTTTCATCGCTCGCGCCTAGCTCATATTCCTGTCGGATCAAGTCGCGAAGAAAAGGAACGGCGAGATGCGCATAGGAGAGAAGTTTTTGCTGAACGGCGGTCGTAACGGTGGTGTCCGTGTCGTCGAGGAGCGACAATAACGGTCTGATTTCCGTTCGCAACTGTTCATCGGATAAATCGATTCCGGGCATAGGGCTTAGACGATATCAGGCAATCCATGAATTTTCGTCAACTCTGTACGCAAATATTCAAATGCCTCCTGTGGCGAATTCACGAAGCGGAAGAGCTTCACGTCGTCAGGATCAATCATGTTCATATCTGCCAAAAAGTCGAAATTGATGAGGTTTTTCCAAAACTTCTCACCATAGATACATATCGGCATCTTTTTGCGAATCTTCCGCGTTTGCACTAAAGTCAGCACTTCCATCAACTCGTCTAGGGTACCAAATCCTCCCGGAAACACGACAAGAGCCTTCGCTAAGTAGATAAACCAGTACTTCCTCATAAAAAAGTAGTGGAACTCAAAATTGAGGTCTGGAGTGATGTAGGGGTTGGGATACTGCTCAAACGGCAGTGAGATATTCAATCCCACCGATTTTCCTCCCGCAAGATGAGCACCCTTGTTGCCTGCTTCCATGATCCCGGGACCTCCACCTGTACAGATCACAAACTCCGATCCGTCCGGTAGTTTCAGGGACCAATCTGTCACCAAACGTGCAAGCTCTACAGCATCGCTGTAGTACTCACTCATCTCTTGGTGACGAGACATTCTCTCCAATTTTCGTTCTGCGCGAGCCTTTTCCTCTCCCACACTGTTTTCACTGTGCAATCTCAAGGCTTCACGTTCTTCGTGATGCTGTTCCGGCGACTTGATACGTGCGGATCCAAAGAAGATCACCGTACTATGAATATCATTCGATCGAAAATGCATGTCAGGATGTTGATACTCCGCCAGCATGCGAATGATGCGCGCACGTGGTGAGTGTAAGAACTCCCGATTATCGTATGCCTTCGGAGCTCTCTCCAAGTGTTCAGGTATTTCTTCGTTTGGATTCATCGTTGCTGATCTCCGGTTGTAAGCGGTGCGAAGTGAATAGTAGCCTGTACCTGTTGACGCTGCTGCTGCACCATGCAGTGCTGTCCCTCATGTGCCTGTTCTGTACGAATATAACCAAGGGCACAGTTGCCAAATCGTGGAGAGAGTGTTGTGCTGCAAATCCATCCGCATTCACTACCATCTACCTCAATAAGCGCTCCGCTCTGCAGGGTCTCACCGGATGTCAATACCACCAGTCGACGCTGAACCTTGTTGTACGAGTCTAATCTCGCGATCACTTCTTGGCCTATATAACATCCCTTGCGAAACGAAATCACATGTAACAATCCACCTTCCAGCGGATTGACTTTTTCGTTCCACTCTTCAGGATTATGACCAATCCCCTGCTCCACCCTCAACGCCAGTGCTTCTTCGGCCTTGAGTTTGTGAACTGACGACTCCAATCGCTCACGTAACTCCGATCCACCCTCAAAGTCCGCATTCGGAACGATGAGCCAAAGAGCTTCATCTCCTTGAAACGGAGAACGCATGAGATAGAAGTGTGATGATTGAAACTGTGAAACGTCTATGTGGCCTGCGAGAGGATAGTGCTGTGTTGACGACAGCAGGAAGGAGATGGCATCCAAAGACTGCGGGCCGTGGAACTCAAGGATGGCGAACGCGTCGGGAGTTTCTTGAAATCGCACATCGTCCATGATGACATAGCTCCGGAGATGCTTCAGCAATTGCGGTAACGCCTGACGTGACGATACACCCCATGTCGCACTCTCCAAGGTAAGGATGTGGACAAGGTCAACCATGCGCCCCTTGTCGCTCAACACCGCGCTAGACTGAGTTCTGAGCGCTCCAAGTTCTCGCACATCATTCGTGCTTACTCGATGAAGAAAATCGAGTACCTCTGTGCCAGCCATACGAAAGAACGCGAGATCGCTACGTTGAATCCACGCACTTCGTGTTAAAGCCGCTTCGTAGGCCGAAGCGGGTGATTCTGTTTCCATGATTTGATTAATTTGTCTTAAACACAACGGCAATTTACACGACGAACTGTGATACACCGGACTCTGCGTAGCTCCTCCACACCTCTAAGCCTTTGGCATCGCACCATCATTATTCTGCTGCTCATGGCGTGCGTCGGAGGTGTCAGTCATGCGGACACGTTTCGGGTCTATCTGAGAAACAAAGGAATCTCTCCTTTTGTAAAAGGGAGCGACCTGTACATGCAAACACAGTCTTTGCTGACAGATCGATGTCTGCATCGACGTGCCAAAGTGTTGCCGGCAGACAGTCTCTTTAGCATCGTTGATGCACCGCTGTATGATCCGTACCTGAACGACATCGTGTCTAGCGGTGCCAAGATCCTCCTTCGTCTTCGATGGAACAACTACGTCGTGGTATCCTGCGATTCATCCGTGGCCCTGGCGTTGAGAAACAAGTCCTACGTCTCGCGAGTGACCTCAACCGGTGAGTTTCTTCAACTGCAATCTATGCCGAACGCGGACTCCGCGCACCGCGCTTTTCTTGGCAAGGCTTTGAGCGATAGCGCCTGTGGCAGTTTTCGCTATGGCCGTTCGTACCTGCAGAACCACATGCTTGGTGCCGACTCACTCCATGCCTTGGGAGAGATTGGATCCAACGCTTTCGTTGGCATCCTCGACAACGGATTCCGCTATCGCGACCACGATTGCTTTAACCAATTGCAAGTACGCGCTGAGTATGATTTCATCAATCAGGATTCACTTACAGCAAACGACTCGCTCGATGTTCCAAGTCAAGACGGGCACGGAACGAGTACGCTCTCTGTCCTTGCCGGTTTTTTGCAGGATAGTCTCATCGGCATCGCACCCGGAATTGAAGTAATGTTGGCGAAGACAGAGGATATGCGATCGGAGGGACATATTGAAGAAGACAATTTTGCAGCCGCCATGGAGTGGTTAGAAGCGGCCGGCGTAGATGTCACCTCCTCGTCCGTTGGGTATCGCAACCTCGACTCGACGCAACAGTCTTATGACTACTCTATGCTTGACGGGCAAAGTACGATCTGTGATAGAGCGATCAACAGAGCAACGTATCTTGGAGTAATCTGCTGCACGGCTGCAGGGAACGAGGGTGGAAGCTCGCGCACTCTCATTACCCCCGGCGATGCTGATTCCGCAATTACCGTGGGAGCCTATGCGGATGACTCGTTGCATATACCGGATTGGACGTCGAAGGGTCCCAATGCTCGTAATATTCTTAAGCCGGATGTCGCAACCCTTGGGCAGGACGTTGCTATTGCCTCGCTCACCGGACGGAGTGATATTGCTGCAGGTAAGGGAACGTCGTTTGCCACACCGGCACTTGCAGGAGCGGTCGCACTACTCGTCAGTCAGTTCCCCGATCTCACTCCTTGGCAAGTGCGACAACTGCTCTACAAACACGGCTCACGCGCACTCAATCCCGACTCTATCAGCGGATACGGGCTCGTAAACTTCATGGAACTTGCAACTGACTATGGCATTGTCGTCTCGCCCTTAATTAGCTATGCCGGACCCTCTGAACAGTTGTTTGTCTACGACATTCGTAGCAATAGTCCCATTAATACCGCACAACTTTCGTTGTCTTCCGACGGTCAGCATTTTGATGAGTATATGATGCAAAACGGAACGCACCCCGGCCAATTTGTGTATCGCTGGTCAGCTACAGGAGATACCGTTCTGTATTACTATCTCACTGTGCGAGATGCCAATCGTGTACGCCGCGTTCCCTCTGCCGGATTTGCGTCCCTTCACGTGGGGGATGCACAACTGCCCTGTGGGATGAATGCCGACGACTTCCCGAGCTCGGTTAGTGAGATTACCGACTCCCCCATTCTTCTTCCAACTGCTATTGCTGTCGGAACTCCACAGATCCGTATCGAACATTGTCCCGAGGGATCGACACTCCGTTGTTTTGATGCCGTTGGAAGACTTATGAGTACAACGCAGGAACACAACGGCACTGTAATTCTTGGGAGTAGTGGATTTTTGCCTGGTCTTTATACGATCGAGCTTCGCTCTCTCGGCGGATGGAGTGCTCAAACTTTATTGGTGTATTAAGATGAAGACAGCGGTCGTAACCGGAGCAGCCGGAGAGCTGGCAACCAGCGTAATCCAGACGTTTCGACATCACGGTTGGTCGGTGCATGGTTTGGTTCGTCGACCAGGTTCATCATCAATACCCTCCGACGAACGGTACCGTGAATGGACCTGCGATGTTGGGAACCCTCAAGCCCTTGCTCAAGTAATAGCTTCACTCCCGGTCTTCAACGCATTCATTCACCTGGTTGGCGGTATTCAAGCCGGAAAGGCTATTGAGGACGACGATCTCAGCATCATGGAGCATATGTATGCACTTAACACGCTGAGCACGTTTAACGCCTTGAGTCATAGTATCCCAATCCTGAAGCAGACAGCAGGCAGTTTTGTGGCCATTGGCGCGCAAGCAGCTGTGCAAGCGACAGGGTTTAAGGGAGCCTATGCAGCGTCGAAAGCGGCTGTCATTTCGCTTTGCCTGTCCGCCGCTGAAGAAACCCGCGCATCAGGTATGCGTGTCAACGTTGTCATTCCGGGAATTCTCAACACCAAGGCAAACCGTGAATGGGCAAGCGAGGGTCAGGAGAAGCATTGGGTTGATCTTCGCGAATGCGCAGAGCTCATCGTAGCCTTGAGTAGCGATGACATGCGTGGCGTCACGGGAACATTAGTACCAATGCTCGGGCGATAACAAGGTTTTTCTCAGCACGCGTCCAACACTCAGACCGGCGGGATCCGTAGTTTTTCGGTGCTACACTCCTTGAAATCATCATGTATGCCCAGAGGTTCGGTATTTCTACGGAGTGCATTGCTTTTTCCCATCGGTCTATCTTTGGTTCACACACGAACACTGTGGAACATGAGACGGATGAGATGTCATTCGAATCGTGCGATATGCGGCTTTTAGCTTTTTGCGACTTGTAACACAAGATCAGGAATACACTATGTCAACCATCAACCTTCAACGAACTGCCATTCGTTTCCTCATCTTGGCATTCATGCTCGTCGGAATGCACAATGCCAATGCGCAATGGAAGCAGTCCAATTGTTCGATCAGTGGATTGACAATAAAGTCATTGGCTCTCAACGGAAGCATCATCTTTGCGGGTACAAGTACCAACGGAGTGTTTGTATCAAAAGATAATGGCCTCAGTCTCAACGAATCCAACAATGGCTTGCAAAATCTTCGCGCGTTTGCCGTAGCCGGCAATGGAAGTTCAATGTATGCCGGAACCTTTGGGGGTGGAGTATTCGTGACAAACAACGACGGCAGCACGTGGACCGCGATTAACAATGGACTAACGGAAACCCGAGTGACCTCGTTAGCCTCGAATAATTCTCTTCTCGTTGCGGGAACAGCAACCGGTGTTTATGTGTCAAAGGACAACGGAACGAGCTGGCTGGTTGCCGGTAGCAGTCTTCCCTCGGTACTTGTCAACGCTGTTGCGGCGATGAACGGAAATATTTTGGCGGCAACACAATCCGGTGTCTTCGTTTCGACCGATCAGGGCGTTGATTGGCTTCCGGTAGCAACGGATATTGGACCGGCAGCAACGTCGATTAGTTGCTTTGGCCTGAATGGGACAGTGATCGTTGCCGGATCCACAGAAGGTGCGTTTGTTTCGACTGACGGTGGCCTAACGTGGCACGCAAAGAATACCGGACTTGCCAATCGTACTATCAATGCAATGACTGTCAGTAACGACATTGTGTTCGTCGGCACGGACGGCGGTGGCGTGTACAAAACGTACGATAATGGTGAAAACTGGTATGATGCAAACCAAGGTTTGGTCTTTACAGATGTTCGTGCCTTTGCATCAACCAACACGACTCTCTTTGTTGGAACAGCCGGTGGCGGAATGTTCTATCGTGATTTGCAACAAATTATTGCTGACGCTCCAACTGAGCCAGTTGCGACGAGCGGAATTCCCTCTCTCGCATTTCCCAACCCTTTTGATACCTACACCCAAATACAGCTACCCAATGATATGAGCTCGCCGGAGGTTGTTATCTACTCTGTGCAGGGTATTCCGATTCGTCATCTCGTAGCTCAGCCAAAGAGTTTGAGCACCGTAGAAGTGACATGGGACGGCCGAAGCGACGCCGGAGACATCTGTACTTCAGGCGTGTACATAGCGCGATCAGAGAGTCCTCGAGGAGGTCATTCCGTTCGTTTAGTTCGAGTATCTCACTAGGTCCTGACGATTATCGTCCATCTACTCGATCGCTAGTGTAATACACGACAGAACCGAGGAATGCATGAGAACGCGTACAATGTAGCTACCTGGGGTCAATACACCAAGGTCGATCTCTGTTGAGTATCGTGGTTCACAACGCTGTGTAACAAGCAGATGTCCTACCACATCATAGAGCTCGACGACGTCAAACTCCCTTCGTCTTGACTCAACGACGAGCGTTGAAGATCGTTGGTAGACACTGACGTCAGGCCGGGTCTGAACTGCACTCGAATACAAGACATCTGCACTACCGTCTCGACGAGCCCTAAATACACCACCACCGTTAGACGCAGCATAGACGAATGACGTGTCATGCGTCAGCGCATAGATAGACTGATCAGCTAGTCCGCACGACGACCAGGTTTGTCCATGATCCGAGCTTTGCCAAACACCGGCTGAATCGACTGCAAGATAAAGCACACCATTGGCCGCGTGCAGAGAACGCGCAATGCTACCTTTGGGTGTAAAAGGCACAGAGAGCCAGTGCAACCCATCAACGCTTCTATACATTCTTGCAGTGGTGCTCATCACATACACCGAACCATCATGAACAACACTGAGAACAGAACTGTCCGCGCCGGACAAGTCAGAATGTTCCCAGCTTATACCGTTGTCTGTGCTTCGATATACACCCATCGTGCTGGTGCCTGCTACGATCGTATATCCGTATCGGGTGAGTGCCGATATCGTCAGCGTTTCAATTCCCGTATTCCGTTTCTCCCAAGAAGCACCGTCATTTGTCGACAGATAAACGCCGCTGCGGGTTCCAACGATTGCGCCAAGTGAGTCAGCAACCATTGATCGTACACTCGTGTCTGCCAAGCCCGCATTGTTTTGAGTCCACTGTAGCCCGTTATCGAGCGAGCGAAACACTCCATTGGAAGGTGTTGCAGCAAAGACAGTTCCCTTCGATGCTGCAAAGGCAATGACACTTCGTCCGTTCAGACTACTAAGGTTCCACGTCAGCCCCTGGTCAGTCGAGAGCCATACACCATTAAAACTTGAACAATAGCTGACGTTGGCTGTAGAGAGTATGGCTCGGCAAACACTGGCTGCTGCATTGAGATGGACCCAACTGGTACCACCATTGGATGACACGAAAGCGCCATTGGCAATGGTTCCAGCAATACAGTTCGAGCCCTCAACCGCCAGTGCTGTGCAATTGGAATCGGTTGTACTCAAAGGAATAGCAAGCCAGCTCAGTCCACCATTACTACTTTTCCAGACTCCGTGATTGGTCGTAGCATACAGAAAATTAGAGTTTGACTGAAGAGCGCGAACGGACATCGAAGCAAGCTCGATCCCCCGTTGCGTCCATGATAATCCTGCATCGGTTGATACATACACGCCGCCGTTGCCACCTAAATACAGTACATGATTTTGAGCAGCCAAACACTTAATCACTGGGGTTGAGAACCCACTGTCGCTCTTCTGCCATTGTCCCGACACACCGCGACGGTAAATACCAGTCGTGGTGCCCAGAATGAGAATTGAATCGAGTTGAAGAATAGCATTGACAGTGGTGACACCGCAGCCGGCGGTGTCTGCTTGCCATTGCAATCCGTGATTAGAGCTTGTGTACACGCCTCCGGACGACCCGCAGTACCATTGTGATCCAACGGCGGTAAAGGTCCATGCCACTAAACTCCCCATGCCGACATTTCGAGAGGACCAACTCAATCCTTTATCGGTCGACAATTGCACACCTCCTCCGGTACTGCAAACCACAAGTGTGTCACCCAGTAGGGTTATCGATTGAACACTGGAATGACTCATCGGTTGAAAGTTCCAGTGCGCTCCGGCATCAGTGCTGGAGAGCAATCCGTAGCTACCTCCCAGATACAACGATGGCCATCGGGCAGCAGCTGCATTAATGGCGCCGTCATATGGGCCGACGTTACCTTGCCAATCCAGTGGCTGGGTCTTCAGCGACTTAGCCATGAGTACCAGCAGTATAACGGTGGTTATTATCAATATTCTACTTCGTAGAACAGAACTCAGTTGGCATGGTGAGTTTTTCATAGATCCCCTGTAAAAAGTGGTGATTGTCTCGAGTCGGCAGGAAGTGTGACCTTAAAAAAAAAAGGCAATGCGTCAGCATTGCCTATAAAAAAAGCTTCTTCTCATAGATGCACCGTGAACGAACCGGCAATGCCTTAGGAATCGCGGTGCAGTAGTGATGCCGAGAGCAAGTCCTTATTCATCTTCGCGATGTTCTCAACACTGATGCCCTTCGGGCAAGCTGCTTCACATTCGTAATGATTGGTGCATCCACCAAAGCCAAGCTCATCCATAGTTGTAACCATGCTGAGCACTCTGCGTTGTCGTTCAGCTTGTCCTTGAGGCAAGTTTGCCAGGTGCATCACTTTTGCAGAAGTGAACAGCATAGCAGACGCATTGGGACATGCCGCTACACATGCTGCGCATCCGATACATGCCGCAGCATCGAAGGCCATATCTGCCTTTTCTTTTGGAACCGGAATTGCGTTGGCGTCCGGCACACCGCCGGTGTTGACCGACACGAATCCACCCGATGCAATAATCGTATCAAAGGCAGAGCGATCGACCACGAGGTCGCGAATGACAGGGAATGCTTTTGCGCGCCATGGTTCAATGGTGATTTCATCACCATCGCTGAACTTCCGCATGTGAAGCTGACAGGTAGTGGTCAGTTTTTCCGGACCGTGTGCCATACCATTTATCATCATGCCGCAGCATCCGCAAATACCCTCGCGACAGTCGTGCTCAAACGCAACGGGTTCCTCACCACGCTCGATGAGTTTTTCGTTTAACACATCGAGCATCTCAAGGAAACTCATGTCCGGACTCACATGATCCAGATCATAAGCAACCATTCCGCCTTTTGCGCCTGTGTGTTTTTGTCTCCAAATATTAAGCTTCAACTTCATAGCCTTTTCCTTCAATGAGCATTGGTCTAACCTAACAGAACTTCACTACTCTGTACTAACGCTGCTGTTTACTTGTAACTCCGAACAGCAAGATGGACGTTTTCAAATTCAAGACTTTCCTTGTGGAGCTGTGGAGCCGCGCCATCACCTTGAAACTCCCACGCAGCAACATAGGTGTATTCATCATCATTGCGCTTTGCCTCGCCGTCGGGTGTCTGAAATTCCTCACGGAAGTGTCCACCGCATGACTCATTGCGATGCAGAGCGTCGATACACATGAGTTCCGCGAACTCCAAGAAATCCGCCACTCGTCCGGCATGTTCCAAGTTCTGATTGAGCTCTTCACCTGAACCCGGAATACGAACATTCTTCCAGAATTCCTCCCGAAGCGGCGGGATCAGTTCGAGTGCCTTTTGAAGTCCTTCCGCCGTGCGAGACATACCGCAATAGTCCCACATGATCTTCCCTAACTCACGATGGAAGGATGTGACACTGCGTTGACCTTTTACATTCAGAAGTTTGCTGAGTTTATCCTGAACTGCTTTCTCAACTTCGGCAAAAGCCGGATGGTCAGTACTTGGGCGAGCTCCCGGATTGGAGGCAAAGTAGTGTCCGATCGTATAGGGAATCACAAAGTATCCGTCGGCAAGGCCTTGCATCAACGCACTGGCTCCCAAACGATTCGCACCGTGATCCGAAAAGTTCGCTTCACCTAACACGTGCAAACCTGGAATACTACTCATAAGATTGTAATCAACCCATAAGCCGCCCATTGTATAGTGCACGGCAGGATAAATTCTCATCGGCACTTCGTAGGGGTTCTCATCCGTAATCCGCTGGTACATTTCAAACAAATTCCCGTAGCGTGCTTCTACCACCTCTTTGCCGAGTCGCTTTATCGCATCAGCGAAATCGAGATACACGCCGAGACCACCCGGTCCAACGCCACGACCTTCATCGCACACTTGTTTCGCTGCACGTGAAGCGATGTCGCGAGGCGATAGGTTGCCGAAACTTGGGTATTTGCGTTCGAGATAGTAGTCACGCTCGTCTTCCGGTATCTCTCCCGGTTTGCGCGTGTCACCCTTGGATTTTGGCACCCAAATACGACCGTCATTGCGAAGTGACTCAGACATCAGGGTCAGCTTTGATTGATGATCTCCGCTAACAGGAATGCAGGTTGGGTGGATCTGTGTATAGCACGGATTTGCAAACGCAGCGCCCTTCTTGTATGCGCGATAGGTCGCGGTCACGTTGCAATTCTTGGCATTGGTAGACAAGTAAAAAACGTTACCATAACCACCGGTGGCAAGGATCACTGCGTCGGCGGCGTGCCTGGTAATGGCTCCGGTCACCAAATTGCGTGAAATGATCCCTTTTGCGTGTCCATCGACAAGTACCACATCGAGCATTTCTTCCCGGGTCCACAACTTCGCTTTGCCCTGCCCCACATTTTTCATCAAAGCCTGGTAAGCGCCAATGAGTAGTTGCTGACCTGTTTGGCCACGAGCATAGAACGTCCGCGACACTTGAGCTCCACCAAACGAGCGATTGTCAAGCAGTCCGCCGTATTCGCGCGCGAAAGGCACGCCTTGAGCCACACATTGATCGATAATGTTGACGCTCACTTGCGACAAACGATACACGTTTGCTTCACGAGCACGGAAGTCTCCACCTTTTACCGTATCGTAAAAGAGTCGATAGATGCTGTCACCGTCATTCTGGTAATTCTTAGCCGCGTTGATCCCACCTTGAGCAGCAATGGAATGCGCACGTCGGGGGCTGTCATGAAACGTAAACGCTTCCACGTGATAGCCTAGCTCAGCAAGTGTGGCAGCTGCCGACGATCCGGCCAACCCTGTACCAACCACGATGACTTTGTACTTTCTTTTGTTTGCCGGATTAACCAGTTTGATTTCCTGGCGATGCCGATCCCACTTCTCTTGTATTGGGCCTGTTGGAATTTTTGAATCAAGCTTCATAGTCTCTTTCCCTCTTCTATTGAACTCGTCCGAGCAGTACACTAAACGGAATCGAAATGAATCCAGCCCACAAAACAAATGCTAAGGCTGAACTGATCTTCATCACTAAGGGTCGATACCGCGGGTGATTGAACCCTAATGTTTGAAAAGCGCTTTGAATAGCATGCAGCAAATGAAGGAACACCACCGTGACGGCAATGATATACACCACGCTTATCCACACCACCTTGAATCCTGCAACCGTCATCGTATATGCATTATGTACCAATCGCCCGTCTGCCAGCATCCAAGTATCATGCGCAAATTCCGGTTGAATTTTACCCCAGGTAAAATGCAGAAGATGGAACAGAACGAAAGTGAGGATAGTCAAACCACTCAACACCATAGAACGAGAGTACATGGTTGAATTTTGAGCTTGCAAAGCGGTGTATCCCTGCGGCCGAGCCGCCGCATTCCGCATTTTGAGACGGATGGTGAGCACAATATGTGCCGCAAAAGCCACAATCATTCCGATTCGCATGATCCAGAGCAGCGCTCCTAAATCGCGCAGACCCTGAGCATACTTGTTGAAAGACGCAGGACCGGCATATATAAGCAGATTTCCCGCCAGGTGAGCAATAAG
>JBDHXF010000052.1:0-26815 GCA_039810585.1 Chlorobiota bacterium | reverse complement strand
TTACATTCTCTCACTCCTTAGAATTGATACATGCCCGGCACACGTCGTATGTCGGCCTTTCAGGCCTCTACGGGATTTGGAAAATCGGCGAGGGTAACGTGTGTGGCGTAGTTGCATTCCCGATGACATTCGTGTGTGTGTGACGGCGCCTCGCACCGCGGGTATACACACGTAGGATTTCTGCCACAAATCCCTACAGGCATTCGCTCTGTACACAAGAGAGTGTCTCAATCCGACCCATAAGAAACAGCCGCTTGTCCAATTCCATAAGTAGCACGAACAACTGCTCATTCTGGCGAGCCATGCTTCCATATCCGGAAATGAAATGAACTATCTCATATTATCGGAAAGCCCATCGAAGGTCCGACTACTTCTTCAGATATTTTCGAAAGATGGTCGAGTACCGATCGCCAAACTTCACGATATCTATGGAGTCGTAGGAGCGTTTCGTTGGCGACTCATTGAGTTTACCATTAACGTCGTAGTTGTGAATAGAGACGCTTTTCTGTCGAACACTAACGATTGCTCCGATGACAAAACCGACAAACTCTTCGTCTTCATATTGCACGCTTACATGGTAATCATTCTTTTTCAGAGTCTTGAAGATGTCACTCCAACTTGTTAGCTTCAATGGAAAAGGACAATCAATCCCTTCGTTCAGCAGTCCCTCACTTCGGAGTATCCTCCAAAACGTCTTATCACTCCGATTACTACGTGCAGAGTTAATCGCGTCCTTGTTGAATATGGCAAATCCATCGAGAGAAAAATCGTCGACGACTCGAATGAAAACAAATTCTGGCGACAATCCTATGACAAAACCGCTCACAATCTCGTCCTCGCCAGCGATCGTCATGTCAAACTGCACAATCGATTGATGAGATTTATATTTCTCCAGTATCCCACGGCTTTTTACATCGTTTTTCATGGTTGTTTGAATGAAGGGTCGAGAAAAATTCCGACAATGAAGCTCTCAATCTCTATGTGAGTATCATCACTCACTGCGGGCTGTGTATGGCTTACAATTCATGTTGTTTGTTGCATTACAAACATCAATGAATTGACTAGGTTTTAATATACGTTGAGCAGAAACAACATGCTACCACTCTATACTGTTGAGCCGTTGGCAGTGCAGGCATTTCCTCATTTGCTATCTCTGAAGCGCTAACAGACCATAGGAGTAAAAAGTGACTGGACTTTGCGCTATCCTTCGATTCTCATCAACTCATTCGACCGTCAGCCCGCAGGGCGTACGTATAAAAAACAAAAAAACGGAAGCCTCGCACAAGACTTCCGTTTAGATTGTTTTCCAGGCACCGTAGCGCTAGGACTACACCTTAGCTTTTAATCTTCTCGATTTGCTTTTCGCAGAGATCGACAACCTTGCGAGGCAGAGGAGCGTAGTACAAATCCTTGCAGTAGGATTGACCGTCCTTAATAGCCCATTTCAGGAATTGAACCAGGGCTTTGCCTTTTTGGCTGTCCTTTTGTTGCGTGTACACCAACAACCAAGTCATACCGGAAATAGGATAGCCACCCTTGTCAGGATCGGTAATCGACGCACGCAAGTCTGAGGGGATGCTCTTCAGAGCGCCTTCGGCGGCTTCGGTGACGGATTCGAGGCTGGGGTTGGTCCATTGACCGGCTTTGTTCTGGATTTGAGCGTATTGCAGGTGGTTTTGGATAGCATAGGCAAGTTCCACATAACCGATGGAGCCTTGGCTTTGCTTGACTTGACCGGACACGCCTTCGTTTCCTTTAGCGCCCAGTGTGCCGTCAGGCCAGTTGACGGATGTTCCTTTGCCTGCCTTTTCTTTCCAGAAGTTGGAGACTTTGCAGAGATAGTCGGTGAAGATGGCGGTGGTTCCGGATCCGTCGCTACGGTGTACAACCACGATGTCCATATCCGGAAGGTTCACGCCCGGGTTGCTCTTGGCAATGCGTGGGTCGTTCCACTTGGTGATGACACGTTGGAAGATGTCAGGAATAACCGACGGGGTGAGTTTCAACTGTTGTGTAACGCCGGGCAGGTTGTAGGTGATCACCACAGCACCCATGGTCATCGGGATGTGTAGGATGTCGCTGCCTTGTTTGGCTTTGGCGTCGGCAATTTGTTCGTCTTTCATCGGACCGTCCGACGCACCGAAATCGACGGTACCTTCGGTGATCTGCTTAATTCCTCCACCCGAGCCGATGGATTGATAATTAAACTGTACGCCGGTTTTGTTTTTGTAGACTTCAAACCACTTGGAGTACAGCACATAGGGGAATGTTGCCCCGGCACCGTTCAATTGCAATTGCGCAATAGCCGGTGCACCGAACATGGTCAGTGCAACAAAACAAAGACCGAGGGTAATGATTGCTTTCATTGAAGCGGACGATTGTGAGTAATACGATAAATCTGACGTACAAAATTATGGATGGGCATACGCAAGGCGAACTCCGAGGGTGTTACGTTTTGGTAAAACAGCGAGCATTTGGCGGCATCTCCATCAATGCGGTCAAATTTCCCAACTTTTGACGTGTTACACCTTGGTAACATCTTCGTTTGTGCGACAGTGCCTCGCGTGATACTTTTGATGATTGATAACCCGTTCAGCGCTGCATACCATGGCTACACAACAACAATCCCGATCGACTCGATCTCTTCTTCCCCTGTGGATGTACACGCTGATCCTTTTTGCCATCCCGCTGGCTCTGTACTGGCATAGCGCCGCGTACACGTACACGGAGCTCGACGACTCCATCTTTATCAGGGAGTTTGAGCAGTACAACCGACAAGACTCATCCTATGCGAGGTCTTTTCAGCGTGGTGTGTTTAACGATACAAACGACACCTATTACCGTCCTCTCCTTCTCAACTCCTTCGTGTTCGACCGTCATCTCGAATCGAAGCTGGGCACGACCCTGCACTACGAAAACAATGCGAGCGATAGCATATCGCGCTATCACTGGACGAACATCATCCTGCACTTAGCGGCTGTTCTGCTGCTCTTTTTTCTGCTGAGGATGTTGGCGCTGAGCGACAACACCTCTTTTGTCCTGAGCCTAATCTTTGCCGTTCACCCGGTGCTCACACAAGCGGTGTGCTGGATTCCCGGTCGCAACGACAGCATGCTCGCCGTCTTCACCTTCGCCTTTTTTCTCACGAGTCTCTCCGCTGCACAACGCTTCCGATGGTGGCTAATCCCTCTGCAAGTCCTGAGTTTGTTTCTTGCATTACTCACAAAGGAAACCGCTCTCATCGCTGCACCGTTTGCCATGTTTCTGTTGTTCTATACAGCAAAGCGCTCGTGGACAGACCGAACGCTCTGGCTGATGATTGCCGCTTGGATTGTACCGATTGGACTTTGGTGGCTGCTGCGCTCGGAGGCTACCGTGAAGAATGAGGGGTTGGGGGTCGGACAAATTCTTGCGACCTTTATTGAGCGACTTCCGGTGGTACTCCAATACTTGGGTAAAATTTTACTCCCTGTCAATCTGGCTGTGGTACCGTATCAAGAGCAGACAACTATTTGGTTCGGAGTGCTTGCACTCGGCATCCTTGTTGCCATTGTCTGGTGGACACGTCAGCGCAATTGGATCCTTATTATCACGGGCATCGTGTGGTATCTGGTATTCCTCTTACCGGTTTTGGTTGTACCAAAGGAACTCAACAGAGAAATCTACGAGCATCGCCTCTACATTCCGCTGATCGGCATTCTGTTGATCCTTGCTCAGTCTGACCTCATTCGTCGCTTCACCGAGCAACGAGTCCTCATCGTCGCTGCGCTGTTGGTTGCGCTGCTCGGCACGCAATCGTATCTGCGTAGTGATCTCTTTGCCAATCGCCTCAATTTCTGGGAAAGCGCTGTCAGCACAGCTCCCGAGTCGGCCTACTGCACCATGATGCTAGGTGCTCGTTATTTGCTCGACAAACAACATCCGCGTGTGAGCGATGGAGAAGCCCTCATTCGCAAGGCCTACCACATGGACTCGACCGAGAAGTACGTGAACTACTACATGGCCTTGGTTCTTTGGAATCATGACCAAGTTCTCGATGCGGAGCCCATGCTGCAGCGAGAGCTCAAACACAACCCGGGCTGGGCGGAACTCTACTTCCGCTTGGCTCGCTGCGCTATCGAGCGCAAAGATTTTGCCTTAGGTCAGCAGTACCTTCTTCGTCATTGGGAACTCAATCCACACGATTCTCAAGGCATCAACAACCTGCTCATGGTGTGCGTGGATAGAAAAGATTTCGCCTCAGCATGGGACTACGCGCAGCGCATTCAAGCCAAAGGCGATGTAGTCCCGGATCCAATGCTCACCCGCATTCGTGAAGGCCTTCGACAGTCACGTCCACAAGGATCGAAGTAGAAGATTTTTCTTACGTGCGCCACAAGTGGCTTGCCCAAGCCGCTTGCGGCGCACGAATCATCAACACCTTCCCCTTTCCCCAACGACTTCCCACCGACATTCGGTCGTTACTTCTGCAGCGATTACCGTCATGACGTCTGCCGTGATTTTTGCCTCGATTTCTGCAGTGATTTCTGCCTTGAATCAGGCATTGTAATGATCGGAATCATAGCGAAGCTATGCCCTCTCATGTAGATTTGATTCGTCGTTAGACACAGGTGCGACCAACGTCTAGGGGGTTGATATGAGAGGCACGTTTTACGTTCTTTTGCTCCTTGCTGCATGTAGCTTGCATGCTCAACCTGATGAGGTGGTGAAGTTCTCTCGATGGAACGGTCAACAGTGGAGCGCCTATGCAGTAGGTCAACACGGAATCACCGGCTCCGGCTGGTTTAACGTGTTAGAGGTCGACAGCTCAGGCAGAATATTTGGCGGTGGTGGCTTTCTTCCGTGGGAGATTTTTGAGTGGGATGGCAGTGACTGGCGAAGCTGCGATGCCGCGGTTCCGATGTTGGGAAGACACCGTCCGCTTGCCCTCTGCATCGATTCCACCAATACGGTGTTTTGTGCTTCGACCTACGACGACACGTCCAGTGCCAACCACGCCGAGTGGAAGAAACTCTCGAGCGTTCTGCGCTGGAATGGCCAGCAATGGCAATACGTGGGAGATCCGCTTGTGAGCGAGAGCTATGTCAGCCCAACTACCGGACCCGACGCCCGCATCAGCCACCTCTGCTCCGACGCACACAACACGCTCTTTGCCTCCTATGCTATTCCCAATCAAAGCGGCACCGGGTACGATCGATGGGGTCTCATGCAGTACAGCAAAGGCACTTGGAGCACAATCGATGTCAGCGCGTTGTCTGCGGTGAAGTACCCTACTGCCTTGTGCACGGATCATAGGAACAGATTGTATCTCAGCGCCATCCTTACACAACGAACACAGCCGATGGGTGTGTATCGCTGGGATGGTATGGCCTGGACCGAGATTGGTTTTACGGACGGACTGGTGCCGTACAGCGACACCACCTACTACCGCGGCATTGAGTGCATGGCTGTTGATGAGCTTGATCAGGTGTATGTGACAGGATATTTCAAGAATTTATCGGGAAGCTGGTATGTAGCTCTATGGAATGGCACGCAGTGGACGGAACTTGGTTTCAATCACTTTAGTCAGTACTCGTTCATCAAGGATCTGAAGGTCTACGATGCACACCATGTGTACGTGTCCGGTCGCAACCAGTTTGGCGGATCGCTGGTTTGTGAATTCGACGGATTGCAGTGGGGCGATGACTGGCTCTCCACAGATGCAACCGACACGAAACTGGCAATCGACCGTTTTGGAATGGTGTACGTTCCGGCTGTCTTGGATCAATCGTCGCCAGTGCTCGAAACACCACCATCTCGTCGCACCGTTGCTCCGCAGCCCTGCGACGCGTATTGCTATGTACAGATGCCGAACAACGGTGATGTTCGTCGGCTTGAAGTTTACAATTCTCTGGGAGAGGTTGTGGGCCGGTATACGTGGAATATGTCTGCCGGACGTCTCCTGCTGGACACCCGCAACCTGCCCGGAGGAAGTTATGGTCTGAAAGTGTACGTAGAAAGTGAATCCGAACCTCTGGTGTACCGTTTCTGCGTCACACATTAACACCTCACCTACTTATAGCGCTCTTGGTACCCGTGATTTTAACGTACGGGATCATGGTTGGAAGAGCAGCCTGCTTTAATTTTCCCTACCCCGCGACAAGGATCTGGAACCTTGCCACAATCCGACGTGACGGTATTCCTCACTGTGGAGCTCTGCATATGCGAACTGTACTTGCCTTGTGTCTCATGCTCGCCACCACTACAGCCTACACTCAGGACTTTCTGCAATTCTCGAAGTGGAATGGATCACAGTGGACGCCGTATGCGCGTGGTGCTCACGGCATTCAAGGTGGTGGTTCGCTCAATGCAATGGTGATCGACAGCGATGGTCGAATTTTTGCAGGTGGAGCGTACCTGCCCTTTGTGCCTTACGAATGGACCGGCAGTGATTGGCGGATGGCAGACGCAGCGCCGTACAAGTTTGGCAATGGCTACTTCGGCTTGTTGTGTTTGGATAGTCTCAACAACGTCTACTCAGCATCAACCTTTAGCGACACTTCTGATGCCAACTCGTTAAACTGGAGAACCAACATGGCGGTACTTCGTTGGAATGGAAGTTCGTGGCAGGTGGTCGGTACGCCACTCCAGACCAACCCATACAATGCGAACGCACGTTCAACGGTGAGTGGACAAATCTGTTGCGACCGAAAGAATACGCTGTATATCGAGGTCAATAACTTTTTCGGGAAGGATCGGCATGCCTTATTCCGCTACAACGGAACGAGCTGGGATACCATTCCTAGTTCGGGGATCGACATCTACTCCAGCATTGAGTGCATGGTGTCAGACTCGCACAACAACATTTTGATCAGTGGGTTTCGAAGCGACTCAACCGCACCCATCGGCGTGATGAAATGGGATGGGTCGAAATGGTCATCTATAGGTTTCGACGGAACGTTTAGCATGACAGCCATTGCGCCAAATGCCGGAAACGGGAGTTTTGAGATTTCGGTTGATGAGCAGGACAACATCTATTGCGATTCCGAATTCATGAATGCGCATGGCAATCTCTATATAGCCAAGTGGGATGGTCAGCACTGGGCTGAGGTGGGAACAGCCGATCACTTTAGCGGCATTTCCTACTTCGAAAATCTGGTCGTACTGAGCTCGCATTCCATGTACCTTTCGGAGGTTGATGCCAACAGCAATGTGGTAGTATGGCATTACAATGGCTCCTCATGGAGCCAAAGTTGGATCTCCAACGATGCGAATGCCGACGGTTTTCTGGCGGCAGACAAGTACGGAAACCTGTACTTTGCGTCGGATTCGCCCGTAGCCGACAAAGTGACTGATGATGCTAAGAGCTCGCTCTTCCTGCAGCCCAACCCAGCCACAGATTTCGTACACGTCCGCGTAGCACCGGAAACCGGACAATGTTTCGTACAACTGCTGAACGACGTCGGCTCGGTGGTATTCGAAACCGTGGCCGACGCAAATACAAGCATCAATCTCTCGACAATAGCTCCCGGAGCATACACCGTGCTGGTTCGCACGCACGATGCTCGACGAATCTACCATGGCTTCCTGCGTGTTCTTCGTTAATGAGTGCCGATTTTGCTACTCGCAACACACATGAGTGCAGGAAGGAAAAGCTGAACATGAGCGAATTGGTGATCAGCGCCGCATTAAACCGGAGCTACGGCTCCGGAGTCGGACAGTTCAACTATCATCCATGTACACCTATCGCTATGTCCATCCCAAGCAAACTGCTGACGGTTTTTGTGTTCCTAAGCTGCACTCTCGGCGCGGCGCCGATATGGCGTGAAGTGTCTATACCTACCAGAGCAGCAGCTCCCAATAGCAATTTGCTCGCGGATATTTATGTGAACGATTCCTCGGTAGCCAAACCTGTTATTCTCATCCAAACGCCATACAATAAGGTGTACTACCGCTTAGCCTTGAATTCGGTCTTAAATAAAAGTGGCGCGTCGGTTCCTTACGATACAGCGCACTATAACTACGTAATTGTTGACTGGCGCGGCTATTATGCAAACAAGAATGTGTCCATCACACCCTACGACCGCGGACTAGATGGTTATGACATCGTTGAATGGATAGCTCATCAATCCTGGAGCAACGGTCGCGTTGGCACCTGGGGTGGATCCGCGCTCGGTTTTATTCAGTTTCAAACAGCTGCGCAACATCCGCCGCACTTAGTGTGTTGTGCTCCGTTTATAAAAGACTTCGAGACGAAGTATGAGGACTACTACTACGGCGGTGACTTTCGGCGTGAGCAAGTCACATCGCTGCAAACACTTGGCTTCACCACGGTGAATGCCGTGCTGAGTCATCCGCTCTACGACAATACCTGGACCTTCATCGAAAATCAAAGTAGCACAGCGTCTGCCTACGCTGTACCGATGTTCTTATGCAGCGGTTGGTTCGACCATTATCCCAACGATGTGCTCCGTGCCTTTCGCGATTTGCAAACGCAGTCTGATCCTGCTGTACGATCTCAGCACAAACTCATGTTTGGCCCCTTCCAGCATTCGGAAATTGGGCAGGCACAACAAGGCGTGCTTAGCTATCCGGATGTTGAGGGCGTTCCTACCGAACTCGGAATGAAGTTCTTCGATCACTACCTACGACAACTCGACAACGGGTGGGACACATTGCCCGCCGTTCGATACTATCAGATGGGTGAAAACGCTTGGCACGACAGTCCTTCCTGGCCGGTCGGCGGAACGGAGATCGACACCTTATTCTTCCATGAGCTAAACCGGATGACGGCAATCGCTCCGGATTACAACAAGCGCGTGGCCAGACCCGATACATTCAGCGCAGATCCACGAAAGCCCATGCCGACTATTGGTGGCTCTCGATTTGACCCAACGGACAAAACCATTCTTACAGGACCACAGGATATTGCATCATTGACTAGCCGGGCTGATCAGTGGTATTACCTGAGCGACACGCTGCAGGCTCCCCTAGTCATTCGAGGCAACTCCGGTCTGCACTTGCGGCTCAGCGTCTCGACTCTCGATGCAGATATCTGCGCCAGACTTTGCGACGTGTATCCGGATGGTCGATGGATTATTCTCACGCAAGCAGCGCAACGTTTGCGACTTCGAAACTCACTCTCGCAAGAAACCTTAATGAGTCCAAATTCCCCCGAAGATGTGCGTGTTCATTTTCAGGATGTTGCCCAGACTTTCTTACCCGGGCATCGAGTGGGACTTTTAATAAGTACCGCCGATTACCCGATGTTTGATCTCAACATTAACGATGGTGGGCCCATGTACTCTGCCGGCGACACAACGGTGACCTCCGTTTCCATTTCGAATAGCCAGCCTAATCCGTCGTTTTTTTTCTACACAAGCCCAGCCCTCAGCTCTGCTGTTGAGGAGTCCGTTCACTACGATGAAGCTCTTCTTGCCGTCCCAAATCCGGCTCAGGATCACGTGGAGCTTCGCTACAGCTCGCGCACTAACGAGTCGGTGAGCGTGAAGGCTTATAGCTTACTGGGACAACTTCTGTTCAGTCGTACCATGACTGTGCACCAAGGTGCAAATGTCATTGCATTGCCGTTGAACGTGATGACCGACTGTGCGTCGCAGACCATTACAGTAAGTGTAGTAGGTGCACAAGAAGCACACAGCATTCCGATCATGATCATGCGCGAGGGAAGCAGATAATACCATGGATTGGTCGATCAGTTATCGCACAAAAACCATTGAAATCCCCTCTGACTCTGAGCTTAGGGCCGAAGCTGAATTAATCTGTCAGCCACACACCGAACCACGGCCGATTGTCCTCATCCTTCACGGCTTTCGTACGCACATGGAGTGGGGATTCTTTCCCGTGGTTGCACGAGAACTTGTCAAAGCCGGCGCTCACACCATACGGCTCAATCCCCGCTTCAACGGATATCGGCGTGACGAATGCGGCACCCTGAGTTTCGATGAAGACATCTTTGCACAAAACACCATCAGCGCCGAGCTGCAGGATGTATCGTCCATACTTGATGTAATTCTTGCGCACTCCGTGCTCCCACCGCAAGCGAATTGGGATGGAAGGATTTGCTTGCTCGGACATTCGCGCGGAGCCGGACTTGCACTGCTTGCAGCGAGGCGATTCCCGCAGATTTCTTCGATCGTACTGTGGTCACCTATCTCGCGTTTTGATCGCAGCACCGAGCGGCAAAAGGAGCGATGGAGACACGATGGCGTACTTCGTATTGCACAGAGCTCTTCCGGTCAGGCGTACCATTTAAACCTGACATTCTTGCAAGACTTGGAAGCACATGCCGAAGACTTTGATTTATTGGCAGCCGCGAAAGATCTAACCATCAACGTGCATATTGTAGTGGGTGCTCAGGATATGGTAACAGGGCCGCGTGAGGCGATGCAGCTCATGTCGCTCCGAGCCGACGTTGAATCGACTTGTACTATTCTTCCCCGATGCAACCATCAGTTCAACTGCGAAGACCCGTGCGAGGAGCCGACGGAATGTCTGAAGGCTGCCATACAACAAACCTGCCGTAGTTTTGCACTTCAGCCGATGGTATTCTAAGGTCACTTCATCAAGGTATGTCCGCTCATCGCAGCATTGCACAACAGTACCAATGGATAATGCGCAGGTTATCTAACCTAGCGTCGGGAATCATCATGGGTCTGCTCGTGACGAGCGCTGTGGTGTTCATAACTGACTGTGGCAGTGCACCTGTCAAACCGAACATGTTGCAATTGAGTCCACGGGCCACGGTTATCCAATTCACCATGTGTCTCGATACCAACAACATCGACGGCGCATTGGACTACATGGCGCATCCGTCAGGTCGCTTATATGTCGTGTTGGAAAAGTACGAGATGCGAGATGAGATAGCCCGTCTCCAACGAGTATTAGGCAACGCCACCATTAATAAAATCGGCGAGGTGGATCGTCATGAAGACCATTGCACGGTCATGGTGGAGTACAACTATTATTACCACTACAACGCGTTCTGCATAAAAATTGGCGATCGATGGTATATCACGTCGTTTAGAGAAGACAAACCCGGAAGTACACAGTAAAACGCCGAAGCCATCCAGACTCACACTGCACATGATGGTGTCGAACGCTAGCGCTGCGCTTTGCGCAGCGCTATGAAGAAGAGGACGCCGGAGCGACCTCCCCTTGTACACCACTCACGACAGTCTAAATTTCCGCCGCAGATTCACTCACCATCTTCATCGCGAACCTCTGCATGGAGACGGTGAATGATGCGATGGAAGACCGGACTCACCATAATGCCGGCGCTGCTGATAAACACGATGCCACTAAAGAGGGCATAGACGGAAGCGAAAATCTTCCCGCTGTCGCTCACCATAGTGTTAGCGGGACCCATGCCGGAGAGGATCATGGAAGCATTGAGCAGGGAGTCAATCCACGAGAGCTGTTCAGTCCACCGATATCCTAAAATTCCAATTCCCAGGGCACCGGCAAGTAAGGCAGCGCTGAACAGACCGAAGCGCAGCATACGCAGCCGAAACTCGGAGAGCGGAATTACCGCCTGACTTTTGTGTTCAAAGAGCGACATGGTGAGTGAGTCCGGAAAGAGTGTTTGGTTTCACTGAACGTTGGCTCGCTACACAGCTACTACGCTGAGTTGAGGCCGTGGAGTTGGAGAAGTGTAAGGGCAGAAACAAAAACAGCCGATCACGAGAAGCAATCGGCTGTTTACAGGCGTTTACGAGCTAGTATAAATCGTCGTCGTCGTCGTCATTATAGAACAACGAGTCCGTTTCGTTTTCGTATTCAGGCCACAAATCTTCAATGTTTTCGTACTGTTCTTCTGTATCGTCTAATTCCGATAAGTTATCCAGTACCTGCTGTGGTGCGCCGGTACGGTTTGCATAATCAAGTAACTCCTCCTTGGTTGCCGGCCACGGTGCGTCTTCCAAAAATTGAGCCAGCTCAGGTGTCCAAAACATAGGTCTCCCGTTGTAAAGTTCATAATCCAAAAGGCACTTCCCGTAGCAGAATCGTCGTACAGGAATAAGAAGCGTGTGGAGCCTTCGGGTGTTGGTGCGCGCGAAAATAAAAAAGGCACCATCAACACAAAAAATTTGTTTTTGAGGTCGTGCGAAGGTGGAGCTCAGACAATTGACGGGGGTTAGAGCGACATCAGGCGTGACTCCACGCACTGCACAGACTTGCTGCGCGTGCGAGCAGATGCTCTCTTTTTAACAAATTCCGCACAATACAGAAGAGAACTTGATCTCTTGACATCATTCACCAAATATCGCAGAGCCTGAAGTGTTCATAACTGTCGCAACCTTCCGGGCCACACGACGTACGCAGCTCGATAGCATTTTATGTACTTTTGTTGACGCATTTTCACCTCAGGCTTATCATGTCAGAAGTTCGTAACGCCGATTTATCATCTCTTCGTATTCAACGCACTCCGGTCCAGCAGCAATCGTCATCCGGTTTTCCGTGGAAGCCCGTCCTCATTGTGGTGGTCATTCTTGCCCTCTTGTTTGGGGGGTGGAAGGTACTTCAATCCAGTCTGGCCGGCGCAACGGAAGTGGATGTAGCAGACGCTTCGATGGTGTCCGCCTCGCGCTCCAACTCCGTACTCACAGCAAGCGGCTATGTGGTCGCACAAGTCAAAGCGGCGGTCTCATCCAAAGTGGCAGGACGACTGGTTGCCTTAAACGTGATTGAAGGCGACGAGGTGAAGAAGGGTCAGATTTTAGGTCGCATTGAAAGCGCCGACGTAGAAGCAACACGTACTCAATTACGCGCCGGTCTAGAAATGGCTAAAGCCGATCAGGCTGCGGCTCAAGCCGAGCTTGATGATGCAACCATCGATTTCAATCGTAAGCAAGGACTGTTAAAATCGGGCGCCGGAACGCAAGCAGACTATGATGCGGCTCAGGCGCGTTTTCGACGTGACCAAGCAGCGCTCGCCTCCCGAAAGGCAAATGTGGATATGGCCGCAGCAAACGTGAAGAACGCAGAAGTGCAAGTTGAAAATACCGTACTTCGCGCACCTTTCGACGGTACCGTGCTGACCAAAAACGCTAACGTAGGCGAAGTTATTACCGTGATGGGTGCTGCTGCCGGCTCTCGCGGAGCGGTGGTCACATTGGCAGACATGAACTCGCTGGAAGTGGAAGCGGACGTTTCCGAATCGAACATCGAACGCATTCATCCGCAACAACTGTGTAATGTGGTGTTGGATGCCTATCCTGAAAAGCAATATGAAGCATACGTTGGCAAGATCATCCCTACTGCAGATAGAGCAAAGGCAACAGTGCAAGTGAAAATCCGTTTTCAGAATCGTGACGCTAGAGTGCTCCCTGAAATGGGAGCGAAAGTATTCTTTATGAAAGATAGTTCGCAAGCGGGTGCTGCAAACGAGAGTCCGAAATTGATGGTACCAAGCTCGGCTATTCTTACCCGCGATTCCAAGCATTACGTCTTGGTGTTTGCGGGCGAACATGCGAAAGAAACGGAAGTTCAAACGGGCACGAGCTCTAACGGACTGACAGAAATTCGAAGCGGAATCAGCGCCGGTGACAAGGTGATTTTGAGTCCGCCTGAAACCTTGAAGAACGGCGACAAGGTTCAGCTCCGAAAGTAGAACTCAGCTACAACGGTACGGCAAATTGCGTGAGAAGGAGTGGATGCTAATCATCGCTGTGGAAGGAACAGCGACGATTGCGATGGGGATTGCGGTGCACTATCGTGCTGAATTCCGGAAGGCAAAGATCAGCTGCTGATGATTGGTATCAGCTCACGCTTTCTTCGTCATCCCCGTAACACTTCACGACAAAACGTCACGGCAGACATTCACGACAACTTCTCGGCAGCGTATCACGACGGAACTGTAGGGCGGAGCGCTCCCACATCGACAATTGAATTTTATGTGTTTTACAGGAAATCACTATGGCAACAGCTATACAACTCTCGAACGTATCTAAGGCTTACACGCGCGACCGCTTGACGATACCGGTTTTAAACACGGTCAACCTCTCTATTGAAGAGGGCGAATTTATGGCGTTGATGGGTCCCTCAGGATCCGGCAAGACTACGCTCCTAAATCTGATTGCGGGCATTGACAGACCCACTACAGGTTCGGTGACCGTGTTGGGACAGGACATCGCCGGCTTGAATGAGACAATGCTTGCGCGCTGGCGCGCTAACACGGTGGGATTCATCTTCCAATTCTACAACCTCATTCCGGTTCTCAGCGCCTTCGACAATGTGGAACTACCCTTGCTGCTCACGAAGCTCAGCAGAGCAGAGCGACGCCGTCAGGTGGAAACAGCACTGAGCATTGTAGGCTTGGCAGATCGTATGGATCACACACCGAATCAACTCTCCGGTGGTCAACAGCAACGTGTGGCTATTGCACGCGCCATCGCTACCGATCCGGCTTTGATTGTAGCGGATGAGCCCACAGGTGACTTGGATAAAAATTCTGCGCAGGAAATCATGACCTTGCTTGAGCGACTCAATCAAGAGTTTCATAAAACCATCGTGATGGTGACACACGATCCCACTGCTGCCCATCATGCTTCCGTGGTTCGTCACCTGGAAAAGGGCGATCTCTTAGCATCGGAGGAACGTCATGGAAATCATTAAGATCATTTTCAAGAATCTCTTTCGGCATCCGCTTCGCAATACACTCACGATGCTTGGCATTGCTATCGCAGTGTCGGCTTTTGGGTTGTTGGCTACGGTGCTCACAAGCTGGGATGCCGGAATGGAAGCCGCTTCGGTGGATCGCCTCATCACACGTCAGGCCATATCCTTCATTTTTCCGCTACCCCTTTCGTATCGTGACAAAGTAGCGCACACCGAAGGTGTGCAAGAAATATGTGCTCTCAATTGGTTCGGAGGTGTGTACAAGGATCCTAAGAATTTCTTCCCCCGAATGGCCTGTGAGCCCGAGACCATTTTCGACGTCTACCCCGAGTATCAAATCACCAAAAATGAATTGGAGACATTTAAAAAAGAGCGTAATGCTTGCGTTGTTGGCGAAAGCATAGCACAGCAGTTCGGATTTAAAGTGGGCGATGTGATGCAAGTGGAGGGCGATATTTTCCCAGGCACGTGGGATTTCAAGATATGCGCGATTTACAAGCGTCGTGATAAAAACACCGACGGCACTCAGATGTTCTTCAACTGGCAGTATTTGAATGAACGATTGCTTCAAGAGTCGCCCGACCGCGCCAACGAAATTGGTTGGATCGTTTCCAAGCTGAAGCCAGGCGCCAATGCAGCAACCGTTTCGGAGGCCATTGATTCTCAATTCCGGAATTCTCCGGCCGAAACAAAGTCGGAAACGGAGCGGGCATTCAACCAGAGTTTTGTGTCTGCCTATGGAGCCATTTTCACGGCGATACGCGCAATGTCCTACATCATCGTCATTATTATCCTTTTCGTGCTTGGAAATACCATGATCATGAGTGCACGTGAGCGCACACGGGAGTTTGCGATGCTGAAGACGCTTGGCTTCTCTGGCATGCAACTCAGTTGGTTTATCGCAGGGGAGGCTATTGTGATGTCACTCCTTGGTTCCGTGGTTGGCACGGTCCTCTTATTCGGCATGGTGTACGTTGTCGGTGAATTGGTACCGAAACAATTCTTCCCCATTTTCTTTGTGGCGAAGAGTACCATTATTACCGCAGCGCTCTCAGCAATAGTTGTTGGTTTACTGGCATCCATTCAACCCATCGTCCGCACTCGAAAGATGAAGATCGTCGATGGCTTACGCTTTATAGGATAGGAGATTATCATGCAAATACCGTACATGTATATCGTTAAGAATTTCTACGCGCGTAGACTTTCTGCCAGCATTACCGTAGCACTCGTCGGCCTGGTTGTGTTTGCCTTTGCTGTTGTACTCATGATGGCTCATGGCGTACAAAAAGCTCTTGTGGCCACAGGCTCACAAGAAAACGCCATCATGGTTCGTAAGGGTGCATCAAACGAAATCTCAAGTATCATCGAGCGTGAATCCGCACGAAACCTGGAAGCCCTGCCGGGAATCGCTAAAGGTGCTGACGGCAAACCCCTGGTATCAGCAGAAGTTGCCACGGTCATCAACCTCGAAAAAATTGGCGGCGGCATGAGCAACATCTCTGTTCGCGGAGTCGGGGCAGAAACCTTTCAATTGCGAAAGGGCATAAACCTGAAAGAAGGTCGTATGTTCAACTTTGGCGCTCGTGAACTGGTGGTAGGTAGCGCCGTTCCGAAACGCTTCAGTGGTGCCAACATTGGCGATAAGATCAAGTTCAGCGGTGACGATTGGACTATTGTCGGCATCATGGATTGCGGTGGCAGTGCCTTCGACTCAGAGCTCTGGGCCGACTGCGAACAGCTGATGCAAGCCAATAACCGAAGCGCGTACTCAAGCGTCACCTTTCGTTTTACGAGTCGTCAGGACTTGGAAAACATGAAAGCGACAATGGCAACAGATCCACGATTGAATAAAATGGAAATCGAGATTGAGCAAGACTTCTTTGAAAAACAATCGGAAGCACTCTCAACCTTTTTGAAAATCTTGGGTCTGGTGATTACCATTATCTCCAGCGTAGGAGCCATGATCGGCGCAATGATTACCATGTATTCGTCGGTTGCGAACCGCACCTCCGAAATTGGTACACTGCGTGCCCTGGGATTTCGGAGGTCCTCCATTATGGTGTCCTTCCTCAGCGAATCGTTACTACTTTCTTTGCTCGGCGGAGGTATTGGTATATTCTTCGCATCGTTTATGCAGTTCTTCTCTATATCGACTATCAACTTCAGCACCTTTTCCGATTTATCGTTCTCATTCGCGCTTTCACCTGCCATTGTTATCTCGGCACTGGTTTTTGCAGCCGCTATGGGAATCTTCGGTGGCTTCCTGCCAGCCTTCGGGGCGTCGCGGATGAAGATTATCGATTCATTGCGGGCGATGTAAGCATCCGCTTCCATACCTTTTATCAACGGGTTGAATGCAGGACATTCAGCCCGTTTTGTTTTTATGGCTGGCTCCGACCCGATAGCACATCAGCAAGTATGTGTTGAGTTATACACAATGCAGGCTTCGTTTTCTCACAGATTGACGAGATTTTCCTCAAAATGTGGATAACGTGACAAAGACTGAGAGTCTCACGCTTCGCGTGAATTGACTCCTAAATGTGCATAACCCTGTGGGTTATTGGTTTGTACGAGTCGCTCCTCAATCACGAAGGCAGCTTCCACCGGGAAACCCCCTTTGTCTTTCGTTCGCTGTATTTTTGCAGCGCTCTTGCAATCCACATTCAGCTCACATTCACTTCACAACAGCATCACATCCATAATGGCGGATAACAAAATCATCTTTTCAATGGTGGGAGTGGGCAAAGTCCACAAGCCCAATAAGCAAGTCCTTAAGGACATCTACCTCTCGTTTTACTACGGGGCAAAGATTGGGGTCCTTGGTCTGAACGGTGCCGGTAAGTCAACCCTGTTGCGCATCATTGCAGGCATTGACGACGATTACATCGGCAAAATCACCAAGAACGACGGTATCACTTTTGGCTACTTGCCACAAGAACCGGAGCTAGATCCGGAGAAGACGGTGCGTCAAGTGGTGGAAGAAGGCGCTCAAGAAACCGTGAACTTATTGCGCGACTACGAAGCCATCTCCGCTGCATTTGCCGAACCCGATGCCGACTTTGAGGCGTTGATGGAAAAGCAGGCGAAGCTGCAAGACCGCATAGACGCCACCAATGCCTGGGATCTGGACTCAAAGTTGGAAATGGCAATGGATGCCCTGCGCTGTCCTCCGCCCGACACTCCCGTCAACATCATCTCCGGCGGTGAAAAACGTCGCGTAGCTCTGGTGCGCTTACTGCTCCAACAACCGGATGTGCTCCTGCTCGACGAGCCCACCAACCACCTTGATGCAGAGTCCATCGCATGGCTCGAGCAACACTTGGCTCAGTATGCGGGCACCGTCATCGCCGTCACCCACGATCGTTACTTCCTCGACAACGTTGCCGGTTGGATTCTGGAATTGGATCGCGGCGAAGGTATCCCCTTCGAAGGAAACTATTCGACGTGGTTGGATTTAAAATCGAAGAGACTGGCGCAAGAAGAGAAGAGCGAGAGTGCACGTCAGAAAGTTCTCAAGCGTGAGTTGGAATGGGTACGGATGAATCCGAAGGGACGTCACGCCAAGAGCAAAGCGCGTATCACCAGCTATGAGCGCATGCTCGAAGAGCAGCAAACGAAACGCAATGAGGAAATTGAGATCTTCATTCCGCCCGGTCCGCGTCTGGGCGATGTGGTGATTGAAGCGAACGACATCTCCAAAGGCTTTGGCGATCGTCTGCTGTACGAACACGTAAACTTCTCCTTGCCGCCCGGCGGTATTATTGGTGTTATCGGACCCAACGGTGCCGGTAAGAGTACGATGTTCAAGATGATCACCGGCGACTTGCAGCCCGATAGCGGAACCTTCCGCGTGGGCGATACCGTGAAGCTCGGATACATTGACCAAAACCGTCCCCTCGATGCCGAGAAGAGCGTGTGGGAAGAAATCAGCGGCGGCCAAGACCTGATCATGGTTGGCAACCGCGAAATGAATTCCCGTGCCTACGTGGGCAGCTTTAACTTCAGCGGTAGCGATCAACAAAAGAAGGTGACCATGCTCTCCGGCGGTGAGCGCAACCGCGTGCACTTGGCGAAGATGCTCAAAGAAGGTGCCAACGTGCTCTTGCTCGATGAGCCGACCAACGACCTCGACGTCAACACCCTTCGCGCTCTTGAAGAAGCACTCGAAAACTTTGCCGGCTGCGCTGTGGTGATTAGTCACGATCGTTGGTTCCTCGACCGCATCGCCACACACATCTTAGCGTTCGAAGGCGATTCGCAAGTGCGCTTCTTCGACGGAAATTATTCTGAGTACTCTGAAGATTTCCATAAACGCATGGGAACCAGCGCCGACCGCCCACACCGCATAACCTATCGCAAGTTGACGCGATGAGTAAGTGGATGGAGCGATGCATTCGTTGATAGAGAGATTCAAAGGGACACATGATTTTGTGTCCCTTTTTGTTTAACATCTCCCACAGTTAATCACCTTCGCGGCAACGCCCTCAACTCATAGTTTTGAGCATCTCAAGTCATCGTGAAAGAATCCTCAATGAGATGTCAGAACACGCCATTGCTTTGCAGTGTGCTCATGAGCGGCGCGCTGCTATTCCTCGCATCTTGCTCCACCACTCCTTTGCTCAAGCCTGATACCGTGCGTACGGACTACGTGCATCGAGACTTTCATGGTATCGCGGTCATGAGTTTCTACACTGACTCCAGTTATCATTTCATGCACCGCATTGACGAGAGTACGAGTTGTTTGGATAGCGGACGGTACTCTGTGCAGGGACATAATCTTGTCTTTCACTCCGTCCTCCCCCGAGTCAACCGACCACCGGTCTATGCCATTGATACGTGTCAGCTCGATACACGACATTACGACTTCAGCTCCGAGAAAATCACCGTCCTCGACGACAAAGGCGACGCCACCGACGAAGTCTACACCCAACGCGATGCCTCGCAACACCGCGGCCAAAGCCAAGGCAACCATCACGGAGGCAGAGGCGGAGGACGCGGCATGGGCGGTGGAATGATGCATTAGTATGAGCACTGCTCGGTCATCTCGTTTAGTCACAATAGCTAAATCAGATTACAATCGCACCATTGGCTGGTTATGTCGTGCGTACGGTGTGATGCGACACATCACCGTCGCTTTTGACACTCCTCTGCTTAGCTATATCGCAGCAAATACTCATTATTCACGCCCGCTTCGCGGTCGTGGAGGTGCGGGATGGTTTTATTACCGACACACATTTACGCGATATTGACATTTCATATTCTCACTTCTTCATTTAGTTTCGTCATTGAGATATACTGCAGCGCAGCTGCGTATTCATAATCTCGTGACGGCAGTTTTATTGACGATATAGGGAGTCGAGATGAAGCCAAAGGGTTTCGGGTTTTGCGTACAAGTGTTGCTCGCAGTCGGGCTGATTCTAAGTTTCTGTCAGTATGGACTATTGGCGAGGTCGAGTCACGCAATCGACACGGTCTACACGTTTAACCCCATTAGCTATCCAAGTCTCCCATCAGACTATCATTTTTACAAACAGGTCCATAGCCCTGACTTTTGGCATTTCAGTTTATTTATCGGGGGCTATCAAAATGAAGGTCCTATTCGCTATGTGGACTTTGCGATTGTGCGATATGACGGTCAGAGAGATGTTGATTCGACCTGGCAAATGAGTGCAAGCATGTCCGGTACACTCATGCCATTCGTTGCACTGTTTCGCTCTGGCGATAGTTGCTATGTCCTATACACTACCCGCGACTCGCTTGCATTACAGGAGTTGCATCCGCATTGCTCCGTGCGGAGCATTCACCCGCCCACGGGAGCGACTCTGGAAATCGACAGCACGCACCTGACACTTGGAATGGATTGTCTAGCCTGGTATGATTTACGGTCTTTTCAGTATCTCGACACGACCCGCATTCACCGGCTGCAGCCCTTGGGAAGACTGGTCTCAGCGGCCGAAGAACGTGCCGTCTTCAAGCTCGATACGCTGAATACATCTATATTTAGTCTAGTGGACTCGCGCACCGACAGCGTTCTCTCGCGCACTGAGCTTGCTAAGTTCGGGGTGTACAACGACCCTTTCATGGCCAGCACGATTCGCCTTGGAACCACTGTTGACACGATCGTGTGTTACAACTTCCGCACGTCGGCTACCGAGTCGGTTCCGATCCCAAAGGAGCACCGCAACCTGTGGTTTTCTTCTTCTTCGCACACCCTCACGGTACTTGACACAGCCAATACCATCCGCATCTATGATTTGCAGAATGACTCCGTCTTGCTCAGCGTGCATGCACTCCCCGGCTCAATGATCAGAACCAACGTACCGGAAAAGCTAGCATGTATGAGCCCCAACGGATTGGTCGAGTATTGGTACAACAGTCGGCTGCGAACTGATTATTCATTCACAACCGATCAGACAGCACGTTATACCACGTATATCCTCGACTCGGCTTCTACAGCGTTTACAAGCTCGTCGGCAAAGGATAGTTTCTGGTTTGCCGTGGCAACGATGCACCACATCATTGTGTACAAGCGTCCGATCGTCGTCTCAGTTGCCGCCATAGCGACGCTGTCTCTTGACGAGAAAGGTCTGTACAGAATTATGAATTCGGATGGACTGTGCACCATAGTCAATCCGGATACGTCGCAGGAGTACACAACCGTTCCTCGAAATGCTTTTTGGAACAACATGAGTGAATTCCGAATTCTTAACTCACAGAACCTGCTTGTAGATCGCGGTTCATCGTACGCGGTCAGAATAGTAGACGGCCGCCTCAGTCCGCAACAAGTGCTCGCATCCTGGGATTTCGATCCGAGCACGTATCGATTCACGGTTAACTCCGGACAGCTCATTCAGTTCAGTCCGTCGTCAAGTGGAGCGTACTCCTTGAGCCGGCTGAATTTAAACACCCTGACAAACACACCGATCCCATGGCACACATACATTGCTCAACTCATCTGTATGAGTCAGGATGGACGTTTGGCGTTGGTACGCGACACAAGTGGAACAGTACTTGTGAAACAGATCGACAATGATGTGGTAGTGGCGAATCTTGGATTGCATTCATCAGTATCTGTCGCATGCTTCAATGCCTCTGCGTCAAAGGTCCTTCTGTTCGACAGCGGTTTATCATCTCTGTTGGAATACAGTATTCCAGCCGCACAGGAGAAGGTTATTACCCACTCAGCATGGAATAAGTATTCAGCATTGAGCTATAGTTCTACAGAGCGATACATCTTGACCGACCATAGCAGTATCGAGAGAAGTAGCGGTCTCGAGACAGTCGTATCAGGCTTTAGGACACCCCTCGCTCTGCGTGAATGCGATGATCTCGATTCGCTCTACTATGCTGCCGCCGAGACGAGTTACCGAATGGACCTCTCTACGTCCTTTTTTATTAGAGACACAGACGCTCTCACAGTCTATTGTGCATCTGCACACGGACTGGTCTTTTCGATTGATACAAACACAAAGACCTGGCGCGTGGACGATCGTGCTCGTGATGTTCATCATGTACGAAGCTATCCTGAAGCACTTTTTGCAACGAACACGTGGCAAGTGGGTGCCTCAATTAAAGACTGGTCCACGCCCGGCAAGGGAACCTTCGCTGCACAGTCACGGAAAGGTTCCCTGTTTGTCTGGCACTTTGAAGATGACAGCATTAACTCAAATGTTAGCGACAATCATCCGTCGAGTCAACCATATCTCACTGTCTTTCCCAACCCTTGCACCACATCCTCGATTCATCTTGGCGATGAGTATGCTGGATACGAGGTCAGATTATTCAACACTCTTGGTCTTCCGGTGTTGAGCACACTCAATCAAAACGGAACGATCGACGTGCAGCAGCTGGCAAATGGTTGTTATCAACTTGAACTGCGAAGTGGGCCGAGGGTGGTGTATGGACGTGTGGTGGTGCAGAGGTAGAAGTGTGTCGAACAAGTAATTTTTCTGTCGTTGTAGGTAATGATTGTGTCGTTTCGGGTCGAGATGGATTCGGGTTGACCTGTGTTTGTGATGACGTTCGTGTGTAGGGACAGAAAATTTTCTGTCCCTACGGGCAATGATTATGTCGTTTTGGTTGACGTGCGATTGTGATGACGTTCGTGTGTGGGACAGAAGATTTTCTGTCCCTACGGGCAATGATTATGTCGTTTTGGTTGACGTGCGATTGTGATGACGTTCGCGTGTGGGACAGAAAATATTCTGTCCCCACAGGCAATGATTAGGTCGCTTTGGTTGACGTGCGATTGTGATGACGTTCGTGTGTGGGACAGAAGATTTTCTGTCCCTACGGGCAATGATTATGTCGTTTTGGTTGACGTGCGATTGTGATGACGTTCGCGTGTAGGGACAGAAAATTTTCTGTCCCTACGGGCAATGATTGTTTCGTTTTGGTTAATGATTGATTTGGTTTGCGATGACGTGCGTGTGTAGGGACAGAAATTTTTCTGTCCCTACGGGCAATGATTGTTTCGTTTATTGTTAACGTGCAATTGTAATGAAGTTTGTGTGTAGGAACAGAAAATTTTCTGCCCCTGCAGTAATGATTGTTTCGTTTTAGTGTGTAGAGAGACTTGGTTAGATATTCAAATGCTAAAAGCACTTTAAGTCTGTCTCTATCTTGCTACTTACATAGTAGCGCAAATTGGACTCTTTCCTCGAAGTAATCATACGGGTTGTGTTTTGCGCCTTGTGCCTTTGTAGTTGGTCATAATCAGAGTATTTTGACGCGCGCCTGTTTTCATGTTCGCAATCAGGCGATTTCATAAATTCTTCTAAGGTGCGCATTATGATCAAGGCAATAATCGGTGCGATTTTGCTGTGCTTTGTTTCTAGCTCGACAAATGCCGGCTCGCCGTGGACTCTTCGACACGTTTTTCCGGACAGTTACGATTTATTTGACGTTACCCTTAATGAACAAACGGGCCAGGGAGTCAGTGTTGGTCTGTACGGCGTATTTCACACTGTCGAGGGTTTCAACCCTAAACAGGTTCCTGTGGGATACATATGGAAAACCCATCGTATTAATACGGACAAGTCGTTATACTCCGTACAGCTCATAGGAGCGGACACCATAGTGGTTGGCGCAGATGGTGGCACAGTTTTTCGATCGGTTGACTATGGAAAAGCATGGTCTGAAATTCAGACACAGAGCATGTCATCGATAATCTCAATGAGTTTTGCAGGATCCAGTGGTGTGGCCTTAAGCTCAGCGGGACAAGTCCTACGGAGTAGTGACAAGGGTCTAAACTGGGAAATCGCGTCTGAACATGTGGCAGATTCATTGCTCTGCATCAGAAGTATAGGAGATTCTGTTTTCATTGCTGTGGGCAAGAGCAGCGACAGGGTTACGCGAGTGTACGTTTCTCGCAACGCATCAAGTTGGGTTGAGTTTGCAGATTCTGTTAACCGAAGTCCTGCCATGCGCTGTATAGAGGTCTGTCATCTTCACGACGGTCTTCAACCCGAAATCTTTGTAGCGGGTGACGATTGGCTCGTGGAGCGTTCAACAGATTTCGGTAAAACGTGGAATGTCTTCCCAATATTTAGTGTATATGCAGACCGCAATTCTCAAATGGGATGTTACGGATTTGCAATGGGAGATAACGCACAGATTGGCGTCTACCAAAGTTATTCTCTGATTGATTGGACTCGCCCCACTGTTGCTTTATTTACCCGTAACGGCGGTGATGACTGGGATAATCTCAGAAACGATATTCTCGCTGCTCCGGCGGACGGATACACGAAATACAGTTTTTACTCTGACTCTGAATTCGTTGCCTTTGGTTCATTAGGTCGAATATCATTTGTTTCTGGCACAAACGCGACAACTTTCCTATACTCTTTTACTGGAGGTTCCACACCCACGATTCAAACGGTACAGCGTTTCGATGATTCACGCTTTGGTCTTGGAGCCTCATTTAGCGGAACGACAGCTATCGCGTGGTCTGACGATCGAGCTAAGACTTGGCAATTTAGCCTTCCTTTTTACCTACAGTATGGCCTGACAGTGGCACAGGTTGCTTCACCAATGCCGGGTACATTTATTGCTGTAGCGGATTCCAGCATTACAACTCAAATCAATCCTTCGACTTGGTCGACCAGTTTTCACTCCCGACTGGCTCGTAGTTCTGATTATGGAGCCACATGGTCTAGAATCTCCATTCCGGATGGATCTACGTTCCAGTCGAGTAAAGAGATACTGCAGATGTTCGATGAACATGAAGGGGCACTTTACTATTGGGGCCGCAATTACCTGCGCACGCATGACGGAGGTGCAACGTGGGATAGTGTACCCTATAACTTTCCATCCGATTTCGTTTACTCGGGATTCATTTCGTCACGATCTCCGCAGTCTTTCGACATTGGTGCATACGATACTGTCACAAAGAAGTACACCGTGTTACGAACAACCGACGCGGCAGCGCACTGGGACGATGTTGGGGCAGGTGCCTATCCAGGACAGCGTGACTGGCCTATGAAATCGCTCGATGGAACCTGGACAATGGCTACAAGCAATATCGACGCCCAGAGCCGGCAAAGCGTCGACTCTGTATTCACCTCAGTGGATCAAGGATACACTTGGAGCCTTCGCTCCACAAGTGCCTATGATCAAGGATCGGCCTTTTATACGCCATATGCTTGGCACCGAGCTTCAGTTTGCGGTCCATACGGTATTAGTGGCAGTTACGAAAGTTTTGCTGTGAGCACCGACTCTGCACGCTCGTTCCACGCCGATACTTCTTGCCTCTCCATGTGGGGACGTCCGCTCTTTTGCAGAGACATTGTATTTGTCTCTCCTACCGAAGCGCTCATCGCTTCCAACGATTTTGTCCTTCTCGATTACGACTTCACACAAGTCTCCACAGGCGTACATGAGGACACGAAACCTCCTTCGGAACTCTTCGCGACTGTGTTCCCTAATGCCGACTGCTCCGTTCTACACGTGAATGCAGATCCACGCAGTGTTATCCGTGTGTTTAACGAACAGGGTCTTCAAGTGTTGGCAACTGCATATCAACAAGCGGCTCCTTCAGATCTTGATATAAGCACACTTCCGTCCGGTGCCTATTACGCGCGAGTGGGCTTTGACAATCGTCTGGCTACACATCCCTTTCGGGTAGTGCGGTAGCGCTTAGATTTTTCCGGTCTCCCGGCATTATAGGCTTCGAGTATTCTTGGCTTGACAAGAATAAAAAATTTATTCGGGCGCCCGCAGGGCACCCGTACTAAAATGTCTCGCGAGAGTATGCAGTCAGATCATATCACTGGTAAAAAGACGATAGCTTACGAAGAAATTGATCGAAAACCGATTCGGGCAATTTGGAAAAAGAGTGGAAAAGGGATGAAAGGCTACAGAAACCTGTGCCCGCCTCTGCGTTCGTCAATACTATGTGATCTGAATTAATGCGACGAGAAAAGGCTTGATGAATTCGTACTCACTGATGCTCGACCACGAATGACTTTGTACACTGCTGTGTGGCGCTTCGCACTTCAGCTAGATACCACCCGGACGGACATTTTTCAATGGGAATATCAAATGGAAGATGTGACGTTGTTCCAGTACTTGTATTCGAAAACGGCAATGTATGGACGAGCACTCCGAGCTCGTTATAAATGTTGAGACAAAAGTCTCCGACTTCCGTCGTCACAACCTGCAATGCAACAGAATTTGACGATGCTTGAACAGTGCTAGCCAGAATCTTCATTGGTTCTGAGGCGAGTCGGGCATCCGCGAGAGGGATGTCCCAACTCTGATGGCTGAATTGCAAGCATTGAGCTTGTTCTGTGCTTGAATGGAGAATGTATCGGCACGAGATAGCGTCAGGAGCATCGAAACGCACTTGGCCACAGATCGAAAGCACACCAGTTTTTCCGTCGCCCATTAACGTGGATCCTGTCGGAAACACATATTCATCAGTGCTACCATCATAATTTTGGCTGGGAAGTATGAGGCCGGTAGCCTTGATCCGCCATTCCCCTTCAGGAACAGAAACATCACGATTGCTACTATCGACCGTCAGAAGAAGACGGAGGCTATCTCCTTTTACGGCACTTATGCACTGTGCCGCCGGCATCAAAATCGTGTACTCTCTTGGCACAAGCCACATGTGCACCTGACTTGAGCATCCCGCGTCGTTTACAACTTCTACTGTGTACATCGTCGGTGTGTCGCAATAGGCTATAGGAGTTGC
>JBDHXF010000051.1:0-26858 GCA_039810585.1 Chlorobiota bacterium | reverse complement strand
CCAACTTCATCGGATGCCTTGAAAAACTCAACAACAAGAAATAGAATATCGGTCCAGTTTATTGGGGGTCAGAGCATTTCTTCTACCCATGTGGACAGATCATGATTCGATATTTTGCGTAGGTAATCATTCTATCTGGAGTTGCTCTGTCGGACTCAACAAGCCTTCGTTGACCTGGTCTAAGTCATTTACACACGATTCTGACGTTGTTTTTGATTTTACATGTCCAGCAGACAGTTTTTACTATAGTACAGATATGATTTTTAACTATGCGAAGAAATATTGGTCATTTACAGCACCGGTGAATCTCATTGTAGGTGGGACGAATCCACATCTGTCTGCACAACCTATTGTTGGGAATAACACGCAGTGGAAACAACAACGGCGTCTGTATAACTTACCAAATGGGATGGTAAATCCCACTATAACCTCGACTGTGAAGGGTCTATTTAAGGTGTCTGCGAATGAATTACCTTATACTGCTTACCCGCTGGTAGGATTTGAAAACAGTAGCGGCTCATTCACTCTTTGTGATTTGATTGATGATGGGCGAACAGCAACAATGCGTGCATTGTTTCCCTGTGTTAGTCAACGACGATATGCTCCAAGCGACACTGTTTATAGCGACTGGTTTGCTGTAAGTGATAAAAAGACACTACATTTTGTCATGAATGGAAACTATACCGATATTGCCGAAATGTATTTACAAAACAAAAGAACCGGTATGAGTGCATACGTCGACCTAAACCAAATTGTAATAGATTCATCTCGAGAGGTGTATACAGGACAATTTGATGTACTGAACGGCGGTGGAGACGAGTACAAGATTCTACTTACGAAACGTGATACAACTGCTAGGTATATAGAGAATGTTTATATCGATAACCGCCTGCCGTATTACGGTAAATCGGCCCCAGTAGAGGAGATGAGGCGTAAATACGAAGTTGATCTTGGTGAGGTATCTGGCTTAAGCGAGAGCAAGAAGTTGTGTGTCTATCCAGTTCCCGCAGATGATGATGTCTTCATTGCGGTACGTCATCAATCGCATCAAAACGAGCTTATGTCAAACATTTTGCAAGTTCTGGTGACAAACGTCAACGGCGATGTTCTCATGAGAATTGAAACAAAAGGTGGAGAGACGCTGAAGCTTTCTACGACGATGTTTACGCCTGGTATGTACAATGTGTATTTATTAGATCTTAGTGATCGCAACGCGTCTGCTGCAAAATCTTCAGCAAAGTTCATTGTTCGATAATTGAAGGATCCGCACTTGGGGTGTCGAGGCTTGCTTTGACACCTCGTTTTTGTGCGTTGTAAGGATCTGAAGAGTGCAGATGCTATCAGCAGCATACCTTTGGACAATTCGTCTTTTCCAAGTGGGAAATTGTTCGTTGTATCCAGTCGCATGAGATGTAACGTGGGTAGGAAGCTCTTGCGTCGTTTCAATGTCGTGGCCTGGAGAGTCCGTGCACTGCGAGCTGTGCTTTATATACTGAGCCCAGCGACGTATATAAATCGGGTAGCCGGATGCCCCTAACCTGAGGACAAAATTAAATGTTTATTCCGCGAAACAACGATCACCAATTGAGCAGTATACCGTAGCGCAGTGTTACATAGAGTGTGTGTCCTTTCTTGCATTGCCTGGTCTGCATGGCTGCGGTAGTGGCAGGGGTTCCTAAGTGGAATCCGTCACATACGATTAACTGATCCTGACTTTTAACTTCTCGACCAAAGACTCAACAAAAGAGTTGGAAGTTTGTGCTAATAAAGACCTTAAGAAATGCATAAGAGCGTCGGACTCTACCAACTTCGGATCATGTACTATTCGACTCTTGAGGTTATCCCAGTTACTAGTCGTTACACCTTCGACTATTGTCGACAAAGTAGTGCCCGACACTTTGTGGATCATTCTTGAATCAATCAATGCGTGAAAGACTCTCAATACATCTGTCTTGTTGACTCCCTCGCACACTCGTATGCAATTACCGTTGGTTGCGGAAAGAGCTTCTGCCTCGTCGTAAAGTGACCTAATGTCGTCTTTGAGCTCCTCAACCAGGCCAATATCGCTAAGGAGTGTTCTGTGCACCAAGATTTGACACAAATTGTCATATAATTCAAGCCTCTGGACATTGTCAATCCATTTCCTGAATCTTTGTATCAAGGCATTGACTGTTCTCAGCTCGTCCTCAATAGACGCCAATAGTAGCTGTTTTTCACCTGGGGTTCTGAAACCGAAATCATCTTGAATCCTAGATTTGAATGAGCTACCTTTTTCTAGTAGTTCTCTGAAAAAATCAACAAATCGAAGCTCTTGTAGTACTAGTTCAATAAGTTCAAGGCTGAGATTATAGGCATTGTAGTATCCAATGGTCTTTGCGATTGCAACTTCGAATATTCGTTCGCCATCACGCATAATGAAGCCTTTCATGACGTCAACTCCAACCTCCCGGATCAATTGTAAACAGTAAGTCTCCGAACGGATGAAATGGCCAATGGGATTCATTTCTGGGTTGAAGTGCTCTGGTATTTGGTCTACGGAATCATAGAATTTCTGCATCGCCGTGGACATCGTCTCGTTTGGCGTGGTTCGCAGCGCACTGCGCATAGCCTTGATCTCAGTGGAAAGACCAGCCAAACGAACCGTAACACTGAGGGCACTCGTCGCCCCAAGCAAGCTGTTTAGTTCATCGATAAACAAGTCTATCTTCCTTGACTTGGCGTTCTCATATTGTTTCTGCAGCGAATGTACCGAAGGTGTGCTCATAGCTTAGCTGAATGTGGCTCAAGTACGCTACGTTACTCTAGCTTTCACTGGTTGTTGACGGATGTTTGTGGCGATTCAATTGAATTCAAGATAGTAAAGCCAGGATTGACACCAAGGATCTGAATCGAGTTTTACGAGGTGAAAGAATTGTCGGGTGAAGAGTGCTTAGAATGTCTGTATGGAGGAGGGAAGTTTTGGGGTAGAAGTTCCATTCCTTCGATTTTTTTGAGTGGCTTGGTTCGATTGTCGGAAGCATGATGCGGAGAATTCAAATGACTGGAGGGGGCATTTTCTGTGCTAATGTGGTGAAAAACGAAGAAAGTGAATGTTCGGAAAATAGCCTAACGAATAGCCTAATATGAAAACAAAAAACCCGCAACACTAGTAGTGATGCGGGTTACAGGGTAATACCAGTGATCTCGGGGGGACTTGAACCCACGACCCTCTGATTAAAAGTCAGATGCTCTACCACTGAGCTACGAGATCATCGGCAGGTAAGCGGGGCTTGGCTGCCATAGGACAGCAAAAATAGGGTGTTTGGACGGATTGGGCAAGAAGGGGAGTCGTGTGTAGCCCAAAGGCTTTTCCACAAAGTGCTACGACTTCTGCTGTGGAGCGGTTGCAGGGAACATCTGTCGCAGCTTGTGTTCTGTGCGCATGATCAACGTGATGGCGCAGGCCAGGGCGCTGACGAGGAGGTAGGCGACGGGGAAGACCTCTGTGGCGACTGTCCAGCCGACCAAGATTCCGATCGCGATTTGGTAGATGCCCAGTCGCATTGATTCTGTTCCGCCGATTTGTTGAGCGGCGTCCCAGGCTTCTTGCGATTTCATCGAGGTGGTTGTGCGGTAGCCGTAGAGGGCGTTTGGTTTCTTGGCCGGGAAACGCTTGAGTAAAAAGCCGGTGAGCACAAAGACCACTCCCGGAATCACCGTAATGAATCGAAGGATATACTCGGCACTCATGCTTGTGTTCATCGCTGTGTTCATTGCTGTGTTCATCACCAGTTTATCGCCGGGTTCAGGCTGCGTATTCCTCTTGGAGTAAAAAGTCGCGCACTGTTTGTGCGATGCCCTCTGCGTCGAGCTTCAGGTCGCGCCAGAGTTGCTCTTGCGTACCGTGTTCCACAAACACATCGCCGATTCCGTGCAGCTTCATCTTGGGTACCCGCTCGGCATGCTCTGCTAAGTATTCGGCAACGGCGGAGCCGTAGCCGCCTTGTACTTGACCGTCTTCGATGGTCATCATACACTCGAAGCGTTGTGAGAGCTCTTGCAGTAATTCGCCGTCGAGGGGTTTGACAAAGCGGGCGTTGACCACTTCTGCTTCAATGCCTTCCTCCGATAAAATCTCGGCGGCTTGCATCGCGTGGTTGACCATGTTGCCAAGTGCTAGGATGGCAATGTCTCGACCACTGCGCAGGGTTTCGGATTTGCCGAGTGGCAGACTCTGCATCGGTCCCATCGGCACACCCACTGCGGAGCCGCGGGGATAGCGAATTCCTACCGGTCCTGCAGTGTAGTCGTTGATGGCCGAGTAGAGCATATTGCGCAACTCCTGCTCATCCTTCGGTGCCATCACGACCATGCCCTGAATAATACGCAAGTAGCCAACATCGAGGACGCCGTGATGGGTGGGACCATCTGCTCCTACAAGTCCGGAACGGTCCATAGCAAAGACCACGTGCAAATGCTGAATGGCACAATCGTGAACCACCATGTCAAATGCGCGCTGCAAGAACGATGAGTAAATGGCACAGACCGGAACAATGCCCTGCGTTGCCATGCCTGCAGCAAAGGTCACAGCATGACCTTCCGCGATGCCGACGTCAAACACACGATCGGGAAACTTCTTCTGCACAATGTCGATGCCCGTTCCGTCCGGCATCGCTGCCGTGATGCCAATCACGTTGCGCTTGGTCTCCATGATTTCCGTGAGTGCTTTGCCGAACACCGATTGATAACTCGGCGGAGGCGGCGTGGACGGCGGCGAGCTGAGCGACTTACCCGTGATCTTGTCAATCTTTCCAATGGCATGCAAAAACTGCTTGTCGTTTTCCGCATGCACATAGCCCTTGCCTTTTTGGGTCATGACGTGGAGTAAGACAGGACCCTTCACATCTTTGATCTGCTTGAGGATGCGGACGAGTTGTCGGGTGTTGTGACCGTTGATGGGTCCAAAGTATTTGAAACCCAACGACTCAAACAACATCCCGGGAGTAATCACTGCTTTAAATCCGTCCTCAATCTTTCCCACGGCAAAACGGATGCGGTCGCCAATGCCGGACATGCGGTTCGTTGCTTCCTTAAACTCCCGGCGAAGCTTCATGGCCGTGGGCTTGGTGAAGACTTCGGTAAAGTAATTCGACAGAGCCCACACGTTGGGGGCGATGGACATATTGTTGTCGTTCAACACAACCAACATGTCGCGCTTCTGGATTCCGCAATTGTTCATGGCTTCGTAGGCCAAGCCGCCGGTCATTGCACCGTCGCCAATCACGGCCGCTACTTTGTAGTCTTCATTATTGAGATCCCGCGCCGTGGCAATACCCAAGGCCGCAGAAATACTGGTGGTAGCGTGACCCGCGCCAAATACATCGTAGGCACTTTCGCTACGCTTGAGGAATCCGCTCAAGCCGCCATACTGACGGATGGTGGAGAGTTGATCGCGACGTCCAGTGAGGATCTTGTGCGGATAGCCTTGATGCCCGGTGTCAATTACGATTTTATCATGCGGCGTATTGAACACATAGTGCAACGCAACAGTCAATTCCACCATGCCCAGACCCGCGCCAAAGTGTCCGCCGATCTTGGTGATGGTGTCGACCATGAACTCGCGCACCTCAACCGACACCTGTGGTAAGGCTTCCTCGGGCAATGCGCGTAAATCTGCCGTCGAGTTGATGTTGTGTAAATACTGGTAGTCCAACGCGAAACCTACAAATGGTTGAGAGCTGCTATGCGACAAGCGCGTGGTGAGTAGCAGCTACAAAAATAGCTGTCCGATGGACGATGGAGCAGCGAAAAGTAGTGTGCCACTTTGCAGAGATTGGCAAATATTAAGGCTTTTTGACGTTTTAAGCGCCGGAGGCGCGCAAGAATAATGACTCCTCAGACGTCTCGGCTCAATGTTTCGTCAGCCGATTTTTCTTCAACCGCGCGCTGCGCGCCGCGTGGTGTCCTAGCGACTAAACTGAAAAAGCTTGGTTTGCATCACGTTTCGCGCCAATAGTCGTAGGGCGTAACTACCACTGCGCAGACTCCTTAGCGGCAACTGAATATGCTGACCGCCGTCGTTGTAGGCCATGTGTGGGGTGCTGAGCATGGAGCGACCATTCATGTCCACAATTTGCAAAGTCAGCTCCGTCGCGAGCTTGGCATGGACATACACATCCAACACTCGCGCCTCCTGATCCACTCGGAGTGAATCCAGACTCAATGTTGCCTCTTCCTTCGTGGTCTGAGCGCTTGAACCGTTGAGACGTGGATAGAAATACAGGTGAGCCGGAATCTTAGCAGCCGAATTTTCGGAGGTGGTGTAATAACCGCTACCATCCGGATCGAAAGCGATGGCCTCGCCCTGTGGTTCCATTTCGTAGGGTTCTTGAATCGGCGTGCGGAGCAGACACTGCGCAATACTTTCGCCGGCTTCTCGGTGGAAGTGGTACACCGTCGTATAATTCTTGATCAAGATCTCGGAACCGTCAGGAGAAATATCTCCGGCAGTGATGAAGGTGTAAGGCAAGATGGCGACGAGTTCAATGGCGCACAAACTGTCCGTACGCTGCGGGTAAGGCAGACGGTACACATGCACAGAATCCTCACGTTTTGAGATAACATACAAGTCCTCGGTTTGTGCATCGATCATCAAACACTCGGCGTCACGCTTGCCATCCGGATAGGCAAAGCTGATGCTTCGGGCAACGGACAAGGTATCGCTAACTTCGCCTTGAGAGGCGCTGACCGATGGCTCTGCCACACAATAAATAGTCTTGGTCTCGTACGCAGCATTATTGTCCCCAATTTCGCCCACGTAAATCCACGCGGTATCGTGGATCCGTGCCGAACACATATCCTCCCAATCGCGATTAGCGGCGCCGCGCAGATAGTAGATGCCGAGAACGCGAGCCGAATCGTTCATGGCAAAAATGCGCGCCTTGTCTCCCGAATCATTGTGCGTCCACAGCACACGCGAATTGCGATGCGAAACGCACAGGCCGGAGGATTCATCAACGGCAGCATCGCTGATCACGCCGCGGTCGGTGCGACCGCCAAAGTCTTGGGCTTGTGCGGTCTGCATGATCAAGACGGACACCATCGCGAAACTCAGCACAGCATGGATACGGCAAACGAGCATTGATGTGCGCATAGGAAGCTGCAAAGAAAGTTGAAGCAGGGATGACGATCCGGTCGGGTACAGGACCACTCTATGAGTTCTCCGTTCGCGGCGATTGCCAGGCAACATCGGCAAGACCGGCATCGTGATTGGCCAAACGAGCCGCTATGAATAGGTAGTCGCTGCAGCGATTGAGGAACACCACGACCTCGGAGCCAATGTCCTCGCGAGCGGCGAGGCTGACGCAATGGCGCTCCGCACGCCGACACACCGTACGCGCCAAGTGCAAATACGCGGCAGCCTGTGTGCCTCCGGGCAAAATGAAATTTTTCAGCGGCGGTAGCTCAGCATCATAGCTGTCGATCAAACCTTCCAGCCATGTGCTATGGGATGCCCTAATTCGTGGCATGTCAAAACTCGGCGGCGGATCGAGTGGCGTGGCCAAATCGCTGCCCAGAGTAAAGAGCAATGAGCTCAGTTGCACGAGAGGCTCGTGGAGGCGGGGCGGACAGTCGTGACACAGCACCAAACCCAGCACAGCGTTGAGTTCATCAACCGTGCCGTAGGCCGTGATGCGCAGATCGTCCTTTGGTACGCGTTGACCCCCAAAGAGTCCTGTACTTCCTTTATCACCCGTTTTTGTGTACAGCGAAGTTGCCATGTGTCTGTTGGTTGAGGGAACAAAGTGTGAAGCAGTGCATGACTACTTCAAAATAAATCGATCGATGAACTCGCGAACCACATGATCCTTGCTGCTGCGCAGCTCTTCGGCAGAGCCTTCAAATTGAACGTGACCTTGATGTAACATGGCAACGTGGTGCGCAATGTGAAAGACCGAAAACATGTCGTGCGTAATAACCAGCGAGGTTACGTTGAGCTTCTCCTGCAAATCGCGAATCAGGATATCAATCTGCTCCGACGTAACCGGATCCAAACCGGTTGTGGGTTCGTCGTAGAAAATGTAATGTGGACTTCCGACTAAGGCTCTGGCAACACCGACGCGTTTCTTCATGCCGCCCGAGAGATCGCTTGGTTTCTTGTCGCGCAGGATAGCATACTCGCGCTCATAATTTGCGCTGCCGTTTTCTTTGAGATCCGGAATAAGTCCAACGGCCGACAGCACCCGTCGTGCTTCGTCGTCCAAAATTTTCTCATTGCGTTCGCCGTGCTCATAGAGACTAATGACAATGTTCTCCCACACCGTGAGCGAATCGAACAAGGCTGCACCCTGGAACACGTAACCCATACGACGTCGCATGGTGAAAAGCTCGGTGCGCGACATATCGGCCACCACTTCTCCGTCCACTGCCACATCGCCGGCATCGGGTTCGAGCAGACCAACGATATGCTTGAGCAAAACGCTCTTGCCACTTCCGGATTTCCCGATGATGCAGGTGGTCTGACCATTAGGAATGGTAAGCGATACGCCGTTGAGGACGTTTTTCAAACCAAAGGATTTCGTAAGGTGACGGAGTTCGATCATGACATGCGCAGAAGTGACGAACAAAAATACGCCACGAGGTCCGAGTGGACGGCATAGTCTGCATGCATAGTCTGCATGCTTCTCCATCAAACAGATCTTGCCCAATGGCATCGAAGTCCGGCAGTTTATCCGTCCACGATATCCCGGCGAAGAAGGAAACGGAAAAGCAAACCCATTCCACTAAATGCTACTCCAATGACGCACAGAACGAGACTCAAAAAATACTGCGAGAAAAAGGTAGTTTCTGTGACGGTGTGGTCTCGCTCGTTGAAAATGACCGGATGGGTAGAACCGATTTCGTAGTCGAATCCACGACTTCCAAGCTGCGAATAGCACTGTAAAGTGTCACCATGCGCGTCCACAAACGCATAGACTGGATATTGATAGCTCCCGCGTTGTACAACGTCGACGATCCATGCGCTGTACGTGGGATGCGAGTTCGCGTAAGTCCATTCCCGGTAGCCCGTGTAAGAACCCGCCATCAAAAGAAGTACGCCGACACCGATGAAGACCCATGTGACCCGCAGCATCACCATGTTGTTCGCCAGAGAACGCGCACGCACGAGCTGACGAATGTCGTTTGACTCTGAGCTCTGATGCGCATGGCCTTTGTCTTGTCCGGATTCCCATCGAGTAAAGTGAGAAGAAAAACGACCGGGGGAGCCTTCCGTGTTCTGCTTCCAAGAACGTTCTGAACGACGGAGGAACAGTAGAATCACAACCACAGTGAGTGCAAATACGGCGCATACCAGAGCAACAAGCCATTGTTCAGCGAAGGATGGAAAACGAGCGTTCGCGGGATCTCGGCGATCGACGTAGATCTGTACCTCATCGCCAATGTGGTACTGTGCGGCATTGGCGGCAACCATACTTTCTACCACGTGTGTCGATGCATCAGCCGTACGATACTGTACACTCGGATAGTACTGAGCCGGCGGCTCCAGTCGAACACTCACTACCCGACCCGTGATGAGCTCTGCATTGTTGAGAAAGATCCATGTCTGTAGTGTAAAAAACAGCGTGAGAACTGTACAAACAGTGAGCAGTACATAGAGAACAATCTTCGCGGAGGATTGGCGTTTCATGAGAGTCGTCCGACGTAGTTTTGTCAAAAATAGAGGACGAGTCCCTTCGTTGCTCGTTCCAAAAGGCAATAAGCGGCACTGAACTATTGAATATGATGCATACAGAGGGTCAAGCATTGCTCGAAACCCGTCCCCACGTGGTTATCATCGGAGCAGGCTTTGGTGGTTTAGAGTGCGCCAAAGCCTTGGCTTCGTCAGGGCTGCAGGTCAGTCTGATTGACCGTAATAATCATCATTTATTTCAGCCCTTGCTCTATCAAGTGGCAACGGCTGCCCTCTCACCAGCCGACATCGCGGCGCCGCTGCGTTCCATTTTTCGCGGTGCTTCCAACATCCACGTGCAGATGGATGAGGTGGAAGCCATCGATCCGGAGCGTAAAACCATTCGACGTAAAATTGAGGGCGAGCTTGCGTACGACTATCTCGTCATCGCACCGGGAACACGTCACTCCTACTTCGCCCATCCTGAGTGGGAACAGTTTGCCCCGGGAATTAAATCGCTTGACGACGCGCTGGAAATGCGGCGTAAAATTCTACTAGCCTACGAGCAAGCCGAACACCACCTCGGAACATCCGATGCCGTGCAATACACCACCTTCGTCGTCGTTGGTGGCGGTCCCACCGGCGTTGAACTTGCGGGAGCGCTCGCCGAAATTGGTCGACACACTATGTCACTCGACTTTCCTGACATCAAATCCTCCGACATCCGTGTGCTGCTGGTTGAAGCCGGCGATCGCATTCTCTCAGCGTTCGCGCCCATACTTTCGGCCAAAGCTCGCTTGGCCTTGGAGCAACTGGGCGTTGAAATCATGGAGCGTTCTCGTGTCGAATCTGTGGCTGCGGATCATGTGATAATCAACGGTGCTCGCATCGAGACAACAAATGTTCTCTGGGCTGCCGGAAACCAAGCTCCGTCACTCTTGCGCGACTTACAGGTTCCTCTGGATGCCATGGGACGCGTGTTGGTGAATGACGACTGCTCCATTCCGCAGCATCCCGATGTCTTTGTCATCGGTGATGCTGCGCACTTCAACGATGAACAGGGAAGGGCTCTCCCCGGCGTAGCGCAAGTGGCGATGCAACAAGGTCGGTATGTTGCCGCACTTTGTGCCGAAAGAGTTTCACACGACAAACGTCCTCCTTTCCACTATCGCGATCGCGGCAACATGGCCACCATTGGTCGCGCCAAAGCAATCGCCGATCTCAATCACGGCCTGCGCCTCTGGGGATTCATGGCTTGGGCAATGTGGGCGCTCATTCACGTGGTATCACTCATTAAGTTCCGCAACCGTTTTTCGGTCATGATGGAATGGCTCTGGTATTACATTAGTTACCAGCCCGGTGCGAGACTCATTCTCAGAAACCCGCGAAGCAAAACACAGAATGACGAATAACACGGACGAGTGTCATTCAAGTGTCGTTCAAGTGTCGTTCAAGTGAAGTTCGAGTGAAGTTCAAGTGTCGTTGAGGTGTCTTTTAATACGTACGCGCTTCGCGCTGATTCTCAGCATGTGTTCAATCGTCATGTTGACGAACATCGGCATCTCGCCGCCTGAGAAATTGTCCGACCTACACGCTTGTGTGGATGTTAAGAGATCTTCCGGCATTGAGCTTCGTTCTAATTTTGCGTTCTTCGTCTCTTATTCATCATTATGTCGTTTGATTCTATGAAGCGTATCCTAAGCTCAGTGTTCGTCATTTTACTCATCGCCGCGAGTATTGGTTTACTCCATGCGTGCAAGACAGGCGCGAATGCTCAATTGATCTCGAGCTCGACCTTTAGTTTTAACGGACAGAACTACAGCGGGCTGACCGTGCTCGCATCGGGCACAAAACCTTTTATTATTAGCGCTTCACCGCTGGCAAGCACAAACACGGCCTTAACGCTGACTTTTGCAACAGGGAATCCGGCGAATGGGAACTATGGTGTTGCACCCACTAGCACCGGAAACTGCGTGATTAATTTTACTTCAAATGCAACCGGCACGCTGCAGAGCTATGTGTCCGTTGCCGGCACCGTGAGTGTCGCAGCCACCTCCGACGGTCATCGTTCGGCTACCTTTAACAACGTCAATCTGCTAAGCTCAACCAATCCTTTAGATAGCAAAGCCATTAGCGGCACCGTTATTTTCTAAACTCTGCGATCGCAATCACCGAAAACGACAAGAGGGCATCATCGATGCCCTCTTGTCGTTTGTCTTTCGCGCGATTAGTCGCCCAGCGTTGTCTGCTATGCAGCTTTGTGGCGCTTGCGAATAAGCTCGAGCGATCCCGTCGGAATAGCGTTGATGAGATCGCGCGTGTATTGTTCCTTTGGCGACGCATAAATCTCTTGCGCCGAATCGATCTCCACGATCTTGCCTTTGCTCATAACGGCAATGCGGTCGGAAATAAACTTCACCACACTCAGGTCGTGCGAGATGAAAATGTAGGTGAGTTTGAACTCTTCTCTGAGTGACACGAGCAAGTTCAGCACTTGGGCTTGAATCGATACGTCGAGAGCACTCACGGACTCGTCGCAGATTAAGAACTTGGGCTGTAGTGCCAAAGCGCGGGCGATACAGATGCGCTGACGTTGTCCGCCACTAAACTCGTGCGGGTAGTTGTGGAAATGTCGTGACTCCATGTGCACCTTATCGAGTAGATACAGCACATGTTCCTTGCGTTCTTTCTCGTTGTTGTGCACGTTGTGAACGCGCATCACTTCCATGATGGCACTGCCGACGGACAACCGCGGATTCAGCGAGGAGTAGGGATCTTGAAAGATGATTTGAAAATCTCTGCGCAGTTCTTTGAGTGCGTCGTTGCCAAGAGCACGGACGTCCTTTCCGTCGAAGACGACACTTCCGTTGGTTGGCTCGATAAGGCGGAGAATTGCTCGGCCTGTTGTTGTCTTTCCGCAACCGCTTTCACCAACCAAGCCCAGAGTTTCACCTTGCTTCACGTCGAAGCTGATGCTGTCGACGGCTTTAACCCAACCGGTGGTGCGTGAAAACAAACCGGTACGAATGGGGAAGTGTACTTCCAGGTTATCGACCTTGAGTAGTGGTTGTTCCTTGGCGAACTGGGCATTGCGTGCTTCAATTTCGGCGGGAAGAATTTCGACTTCTTCAATCTTGTCGCTCACGCTGATGCGTGCCCGCTCGACAATAGTGCCGTCCTCCTTCTCATCCATAAAATCCTTCACGGTCGGCAGAATGCGCAGCTTCTTGTCAAGGCGCGGACGGCATGCGAGGAGACCTTTCGTGTACGGATGCTTCGGATCTTCAAAGATCTGTTGCACGCTGCCTTGTTCAACGATGTTGCCCTTGTACATCACAATGATATCGTCGGCTATTTCTGCGATCACACCCAAATCGTGGGTAATGAACATCATGCTCATGTCATGCTTGCGTTGCAAATCGCGCATGAGCTCAAGAATGGTTGCCTGAACGGTCACATCGAGTGCAGTAGTCGGTTCATCAGCAATCAGGATATCCGGTTTGCAGCTCATGGCCATGGCAATCATGACGCGCTGTTTTTGTCCTCCCGAGAGTTGATGCGGATATTGATCAATCATGGTCTCCGGTCTCGGCAGTTGTACCTCCTGCAACAACTGCAGGGTACGTTCGCGCGCCTGAGCTTTGCTCATTTTCTGGTGCAAGATCAACGCCTCGGCAATTTGATCGCCGCATCGGAACACAGGGTTCAATGAAGTCATGGGTTCCTGAAAGATCATCGCAATGCGATTACCACGATAGGAACGCATCTTTTCTTCGCTGATCTTCAGCAGGTCGGTTTGCGATCCGTCTTTCTCGCGGAACAGCACTTCGCCTTGTGTGATGCGTCCCGGAGGGTCGGGAATGAGTCGCATCACGGATAGCGAGCTCACCGATTTTCCGGAACCGGACTCACCCACGATGCCTAAGGTCTTGCCTCGCTCCACGCTAAAGCTGACGTTGTTAACAGCGCGCATGGAATAATTTTCAGTACGGAATTCGGTGACGAGGTTGCGGACTTCAAGCACAGATGCCATGGGTTGACCCGGAAATAATGAAGGCGTCAATTTAGCAGGAAGAGGGGAGCTGACAAAGGAGGATTGGCCACTGGGCGAGGGTCGGACAGTCGCTTGAGCTGGGGCGCAGGTGGCAGCAACGCTGCCTCCTGCGCCGTGTGAATTGAAATCATCCTGAGGACTTTAGTTCCCGCCCAAGTACACGAACGATTGGGAATAGCTACGTCCTGCCCACATGACCTGAGCGATGTACATCCCACTCGGTAACGGTGGAAGGCTGAAGTGCGTTTGCAATGTGGAAGGTTCAGCATGTACTTCGTCCACAACGCGACCTTCCACGTCAATAATCCGAATGGTTGAGGCACCATCCTGAGTGGCAATACTAAATCCACTTCCGCTTAGACTTGGACTCTGGTCGAAGTGCAGAGTGTTGCTCACGATAGGCGGAGTTGCGTCTTCAACGCCGGCAACCAAAGAACATGCCGGCGGATTGGGATCGATTTCAACCGTGGAATCAGAACTCAAGATCCGACCACTGAATGCCGGATAATCCGGTGCATAGCGCGGCGCACGGAAGACCTGATTGGACAGTGCGACTTTGCCTTGAGCTACGGGGCCGTTACCACCAACCGGATTGACATAGCGCCACACTTCGGTCTTCTGCGGCGTGACTTCGCTGAAGAAACCCAGAGCGCCGTGACAAATAAGGGTATTGCCATTAGGAAGGCGCTGGCAGCCCGAGATGTAAGACGACCAAATGCTTTCCGGCGGAGTGGCGGTATATCGCCAGGATAACGATTCGGGACCGAAACGTCCGTTGGTCATCACATAATTTCCTTGCTCGTCGACGGGCGGATCGATGATGTCCACTGACGAGAATTTGGCGTTGCTCATCAAGACTTGCGCGTCGTTGTTATAGACCATGATCTTGCCGGCATCGACAAGGCCCTTCGGTATCCAGTGGGCATTGTGCTGCATTCCGAACACCTGATCTGTGCTATCTCCCTGACCATACAGTTGCGGGTTACCCCAACGGTACAGAAAGTCACCACCCTTGCCACTCTTACCGCCGCGGTGAGTTGCAGCTTCCGCGGTCGTTGTGCTATGATCGATGATCCAGATTTCGGAGAGGTTGTGACTGCTGATCAAAATCTCGTCACGATCAGCATTGTAATCCACAGAATTTAAGTGGATCCAATCTGGCAAGCCGGCAGGAATGAGACCGGCATTGATATCCAGGAGTTCCGGATGCTTGGCAACCGCTCCAAAGTCCACGCTGGCAGGCGCGACATCATTGACCAGATGATCCCACAATTTCCATTGCCAAACGATATCACCGGTGGTAGGTCCGGTTGGCTTGACTTCTAAGAGCATGTCTGACCACACATCCGACGCCTTAAGATTTTTTCGACCCAATGAGTCGGCTTCAGCTTTGAGATGTCTATCAATAGAGATGATCATCACATTCCCGTTTGGCATAGGATAGGCGTCGTGATGAGCACACATCATTGGTGTGCTCACAATGTACGACCAGAGTACTGTGCCATCCCATGCAATGCGCTCCACGATGCCTCCGTAGCCACCCAGACCCATAAAAATGGGGTTGGGATATTGACCCATGCGAAGAATAGAGCCATCCTGCAGTAAGTACACCGACAAACCAGGCACGTACTGACTGGGCCACGAATGCACTTTGCGTCCGCAGTTGTCAATCAAATACGTTGTTGTGGATCCCAGTGGAGCGAAAAGCGTGTAGCCATCGGATGCATAGCGTGGATCAAAGGTCTGCACGCCTACCGTCCGTTGTGCTATTGCGCACACGTTCGCAATCACCATCACTATACCGATGAGAAATAACGTTCTCACAACATCTAAAGAATTGTTTCGGAGCCTTTGCTCGTAAATGCTATTGCCAAGCTGCTCCGGCTACGTCCGTAGGGGTTGATAGCCGTCTCGTGCACTGTTGTTTGATCTAATGTAGGAGGGCTACATTTAACCACAACTGAATTTTGAATTCTTAAGAAAATGACATTCTATTTTCATTCGAGCCCGCAGCCATACTAGGCTTGGAAGCCATGTGTCATGAGGAGTTCTGTGAATAAAAAAGCCGCACCGGACTCGATTGTCCGGTGCGGCTTTGGTATGACGTGAAGAGCTGCCTCTATCGACGCTTTACTCAGTCTGACATGATGATATTCTCAGAACTACGGCAGCACGTGGCTTCGTTAAGCGTCGTCAGGGTTGAAAGCGTCGTGACAGGCCTTGCCATACTTCAAAGTAATCGTGCTGTAATTCGCCGATGCTCATGGCATGTTTTGTCGGGCGGACAACCATGCGAGTTTCAAACATGAAGGCAAGGGTGTGTTCTTGTTTCACAGGCTGCAAGGCAGCCTGCGTCGCTTTTTCCCAGGTCGTCGCATCCGGTCCGTGTCCGCTCATACAATTATGCAGTGAGCAACCGCCCGGCACAAAGCCCTCTTCTTTGGCGTCATACACGCCCCAGATGAGTCCCATAAACTCGCTCATGAAGTTCCGGTGGAACCAAGGCGGACGGAAGGTGTGTTCAGCCACCATCCAGCGATCGGGGAAAATCACGAAGTCGCAATTTGCGGTACCGGGTGTGTCGGTGGGCGAGGTCAGCACCGTGTAAATCGACGGATCGGAGTGATCGAAGTTGACAGTGTTGACGCACTGGAAGGTGGTGAGATCGTACTTGTACGGCGCATAGTTTCCATGCCATGCCACTACATTTAGCGGCGAGTGATTAATAACTGAGGCCCAGAGATTTCCCTGAAACTTGGCGACGACTTCAAACTCACCCTCGCGATCTTCATAGGCGGCAACCGGTGAGAGAAACATGCGAGGATAGGCTAAACCGTTGGCGCCAATAGGACCCAAATCCGGAAGACGAAAGAGTGCGCCATAATTTTCCAACACATATCCGCGCGCTTGTCCGCTGGGTAGTGTAACGCGAAATTTCACTCCTCGCGGTATCACACAGATTTCTCCGGGCTGCACATCGAGTATTCCCAATTCAGTATGGAAACGCAGCGCGCCGAGCTGCGGAACAATCAGCATCTCGCCGTCGGCGTTGTAGAAGAAACGATCCACCATGTCCGCATTGCTGGTGTAGATGTGAATACCCACACCGGATTGCGCGGCACAGTCGCCGTTACCACCGATCGTCACCAAGCCATTCACGAAATCGGTGGGTGTAGACGGAACAGCTAAAGGACTCCATCGCAATTGATTTGGCGTGGGCGCTTGGTCGTTAAAAGGCGCCGAACTCAGCGTGCCATTCGAGATTTGTTGATAGGGTTTGTGCACAACCGAAGGTCGGATGCGGTGCATCCACGTGCGACGGTTTTGTGCGCGCGGTGCAGTAAAAGCCGTTCCACTGAGCTGCTCTACATACAAACCATAGGGTACATGCTGCGGGGAATTTTGTCGTGGGTCTAATGCCCCAGAGAGCGCTTCCGTAGCAAACTCATTGCCGAATCCGCTCATGTAGTGCAAGGTTCGATCGACCAATGTTTGGCTGATAGTAATCATTGTCTGTGTCCTTCGAGTTGAGGTGGGGGCACCGGGCTACCGCGATGCCGTTTTTTCCGTTCGATGCAAAATAAGGGAGTTCCGGCTAGTGTTGCCACGGTCGACGGGTAATTTTCTGAGTGGGTTGCCGACAGAAGCCATATCCTCCATCGTCACAGCGCGAAGAAAGAACTTTCCCGAGCGGGTTATCAGTGTCGACTGCGTCATTGGACCAACGCTGCGCCCATGAACGTGCGGCAGAGCTGAGGGCTCTGTACAACGCAACTCCGTCTCGGCAGAGTGCTGAGACGGAGTTGTGACTGAGAATCGTTGCACAGCGACCGCATTAGTCACATGCGCGTACAACCACGACAGTGATGCGTCGATTCTGTTTGCGTGCGGCTTCCAATTCTTCCTTGGATACCTTGGACGGATCGGGTTCCTTAACTTTTGGACGACTCGAGCCGTAGCCAATGGTGCCTTGGATTTTTTCGGGCTTTACGCCTTGTTCTATGAGCCAAGCCTTTACTTTCTTGGCGCGAAGATCGCTAAGAACCTGGTTGCGTTTCTTCGGACCTTCCGACGATGCGTGGCCTTCTAATGAGATCTGCAACTTATCGCATTGATTGACATAGCTCAACAGCTTGGCAAGACTGGAAGCTGTACCCTCGATGTCGTAGTTAAAGTTGTCAGTATTGACAATGAAGTAGATATCCGGGAAGTCCACTTTGGTTCCAACTTTGGGTCCCTCAGGACATCCTTTTTTAGTCCCTTTGTCTGTGCCGGGAACGTTAGGACAGTAGTCGAGATTGTCAGCAATTCCATCGTCATCGGTATCTGCCTTCAACGGGTTGGTCTTTTCCAGTGGCGCTAAGGGGTTTTTACCCATAATCTCGTCGTAGTCGCTCAGACCGTCACCATCGGTATCTGCTTTATTGGGGTCGGTGTGATAGGTTGAGATTTCCTCACCATCCTTCAATCCGTCACCATCTGTATCAGCCTTCGTGGCATCGGTGTGGTATTTCTGTATTTCCACGTCGTCGTTTAATCCATCACCGTCGGTGTCCACCTTGTTCGGATTGGTGCTGTATTTCTTGATCTCATCGGCATCGCTCAAGCCATCGCCATCGCTATCCACCTTATTCGGATCTGTCATGTACTTGTTCACTTCATCGCCATCGCTCAGGCCATCGCCATCACTGTCGATCTTGGTCGGATCGGTTTTGTATTGGTTGAGTTCCAGTCCATCGCTCAGGCCGTCACCGTCGGTGTCGGCAAGTTTGGGGTTGGTGAGGTACAGCTTCACTTCATCGCCGTCCTTAAGGCCATCGCCGTCGCTATCGACTTTAGTGGGATCGGTTTGATAGCGTTTTACTTCATCGCCATCGCTCAAGCCGTCACCATCGCTATCGATTGCCAGGGGGTCGGTTGAATACTTGTTGACTTCGTCACCATCGAGTAAACCATCACCATCAGTGTCGGCCTTGATGGGATTTGTTTTTCGATTGAGCTCTTCGGAATCGGTCAAACCGTCACTATCACTGTCAATGCGAAGAGGATCGGTGCCATACTTGTGCACCTCGTCACCATCGCTCAAGCCGTCATTATCGGTGTCCGGTCGAAGGGGATCGGTGTGAGTCTTGTACACCTCTTCACCATCAGTCAAACCGTCGCCGTCCGAATCCGGATTGAGTGGATCGGTGCCCATTTCTTTTTCACGAGAATTCGACAAGCCGTCACCGTCCAGGTCTGCGTTGCCGAGAATGTAGTAAGAGAAGCCAACGCCAAATGTGGCAAAGTCATCCTTGCTCTCTTCCAAGCTTCCATTGGCCTGCGCGGTCATGTTATAATCATCGAGCCATGGTGTGGTTTTCAGTCGAAAGTCTGCCTTGGCATTCATGGTCAAATTGTCATTCAGATAAAACTCGATGCCTGCGCCAAAGGGAACTGTGAGTACGCCTTTGCTGTAGGCACCGATGGCGTTATTGGGTAAGGCCACATTATCGTTGTCACGCACGGGATTGAAATCCAAGTACCCGATCCCGGCAAAGAAATAGGGAACGATTGTCTGCGTCGAGAAGAGATTAACCGATGCAGTTGCCTCGTAGGTGGATGTGCGAACAAAGCTCTTGTCGGGGATGGCACCATTGTACATCGCGTAGTACGAGGGATAGCGGGCAATCATGTCAGCCGTGTTGCGATGCCGTAATTGTCCGATGCCGAAGGCACCGTGTACGGAAAGCCAGCTGAGAATGTTGTAGCGTGCATAGATGTCGCCGCTTATCCATAGTTGATTGTCGGTAAACGAACCCCAGTACTTGTTTGGACCAAAATCGAATCCAATAGCTAATCTGCCGGCTTCACTCTGTGCCAGTGTGGGAGCAGTGTGGAGGAGAACACTGAGAAGAAGCATTGCAAAGCAACGCAACAGTCGATGATGTTTCATAGATACCTCGGATGGTTGGTTGGTTGTAGAAGAATGTCGATGTGTGCTCGTGTCGTCAGGACTCAGTGCGTTCTTGTATTGCACAGGCGGGTCAAGGGTGTGGTCGTGTACCAACGGTGATGACCGGTGGACGCATAGCGCCGTCGTCAGTAAGCAATGATCCGGTTGGAGGCTGGGATGCCGATTGAGGTGTGCATGGCGCGGCCACGCACCAAGGAAGGTGCTCTTCATATCATCTCCACACAATATGAATAGATGGTTGTTTTGGTCTGCCGCATGCTGTAGTGTCTTGTCCGGGATGACAAGCTGCCGTTCTTGAAGCAGGATGTGCTGATGCGCGGCGACAATCGAAACCTACGAGGGGGACGAGTTGAAGGTTTTGGGACTGAGAAAAAAAATGAGAACGGGTAGAAGAAAAAAAATGCAATCGGAAAACCGTGCGCAAGCAACCGACGTAGGTATCGTCCGAAGCAAGGTTGAGAGCATCGTTCATACAGGAGCATTGTTCCTCATCGTTGGCACTCACGCTTCACAGCGCTCATTCGTAATGAGACTACCAAGGTATCCGAAGGATCATGTTTCACTATCCGGGAAAGGAAGAGCAATGAAAATCGCACTATCGCTGCTGCTCATTTTCATCTGTTGTATGATTGTCATTTACTCAGGATGCACGCAAACAACATCGCCTACGGTCACCGAGCCAGGAGTACAATTTTATACGCAAATAGAGCATAGCTCTGTTACTCCGGGCATCACCGGCAACTCCGGCGCAAACCAGATTCTTAGTCATGGCATCGTGGCAGACTCGCTACAGATACAACGTGTGCGCATTCTGGTTCGCGATGTAAAGATGCACGGTGATCGTGACGACGATGCGTATCCGGGACACGACATCCGCGTTGGACCATTCTTGCTCACGGTTGAGTCAGACTCGGTGAAGTTTTCGTCCTACGCGCCGTTGCCGACCGGACGCTATGATCACTTGAAGCTTGAAGTGCATCAGTTTAGTTCGCAGGAGGTGTCGCAGTTTATTAACGACAGTACCTACGGCGACTTCGTCACCGGTGAGCGCTACAGTATGATCGTGGATGGAACCGTGTACGAAAACGGCAATGCCCATCCCTTTAGTTATCGCACAGCGATTACGCTCAATTTGAATTTGCAATTGGATAGCGCCCTCGACATCTCGTCCACCACCTCAGCCAAACTGGTGTTGATGGTGGATCCGGATGTGCTCTTCCGCATTGGCTTTATTGTGGCCGATCCACGCGATCCGAACAATAAGGCATTGATTGACAACAATATTCGATTCTGTTTTCACGCGTTGCGACACTTCTTGTGAGCATCAGTGGGAATGACGAGATACCGTGTGCGATTGCACGGTTTGAAACGCTGCGACACTTCAGGCACAGATCGGACTCCAAAAGTATTGCCTCGAAAGATCTTGTGACAGAAGATGAAGCAGACTGACGAAAATGAAAGTCAGCGGCTGTCCGCATTCTACAGTTCGCTGACTTTCTCGTCTGTCCTCGGTCCCCAGCGGAATCTCCGGTGCATCGTCAGCAGAGTATGAATTCGATTGGCGCATGCGCCAATCGAATAAAAATCACCGGAACGACGACTCGGTTTTTGATGACGATATGCAGAGTGACCGAGCCTCGATCCACGTTGAGCTAGGAGTCAGCAGAAAAGTAACGACCGTAGGATCGCAACAAGAGCCATGTGACCGCTGCTTTATCCGTAATTTTCAGAGGAGCACGGTGGAGTCTGCTTTAGACCGGAGCAGCAGTACAGAGGAAAGAGTGGTGCAAGTAGCACACCATGATACGACATCAGTGTTCAACGAAGAGGAGTGAGTTGCACGGTGCCACATCAGCGTAAACATAGTGAAGAAGAATTGATCGCACTCTTGAGAGAGAAGAGCGAGAGGTCGTTTAACATCGTGTACGACGCTTATTCGCCCGCTCTCTTTGGGATTGTTCTGAAGATTGTGCGTTATGAGTCGGTAGCAGAGGACGTGCTGCAGGAAGCTTTTGTGCGCATTTGGCAAGGCATCGATTCCTTCGATCGATCTAAAGGCTCGTTATTCACGTGGATGTTGAATATCGCGCGCAATCATGCCATCGATTACTTGCGTTCGAAGCAGGCGAGGAACCAGGCTATGAATGAGTCGCATTCCGAAGTCCATCACGACCTCGAGTCGGTGGAACTTGCGGTGGACACCATTGGTCTGATGGAGCAACTCGATACCCTCGCACCGGAATACCGCATGCTGATCGATCTGTTGTACTTCAAGGGCTATACCCAAAAAGAGATTTCGGAAGAACGCAACATTCCCATTGGTACAGTGAAGACACGAATTCGGGCGGCATTTAGTCAACTCCGCGTTGTATTGAAAGAATTTCAGTATGAGTAACATTCTCCCCATCGATCACGACCTGCTTGAAAGCTATGTGCTGGGCTTGGCTTCTCCGGAAGACTGCGCACGAGTGGAAGCACTTAAACTTCTTATGCCGGCCGTTGGCAAGGAAATTCAAGAGATTGAATCCTCTTTGGAGCAATTGAGCATGAGTTATACCCGAACGCCTCGGCCGGAACTCAGGGCACAAACATGGTCAGCCATTCAAGCCTCTCTGAATGCCGGTTCATCCCATCCCTCAGATGCCGGTCGCACGAGTGCATCACCATCGCATTCATCGGCATCATCGCAAGCGGCCGCGAGCAGCTCGCACGGAAGTCCGGGCATTCTCGGACTTGGCTACTCACATCTGTTCTTAGGAATCGTCAGCGTGTGCGCCGTGATCGCTGCCATCTCTTACTATCGTGCAAACACTGAGCTTCAGAGCCAAAACACCCGACTCGCTTCCGGAGTCGCTACCTTGGAACAGCAGAAATTGGAGACAGAGCGCGCCCTGAATGTAACGCAGAGAGAGTTGGAATTTCGCAATTCGCCGTTTACCCATGCCCTCTCGCTCATCGACCTCAAGCGACCCTCTACCATTGTTGCCCGTGTGTACTTGAATCCGAACGACACTCTGCGCTTTGTTGCGATGGCCGGTGTTTGTGACGCAGAGGCAAGCGACCACCTCATTCTCTGGTCTTACTACAGTGGCCGCTTTCACCGCATTCACGATTGCACTCTCGATGCCATCGGCAAATTAGTGCTGCTGGAGTCTGCTCCCCAGGAAGCGCAGTATCTGCTCACAGCCGAATCGCATACTGATTCACCCGCTCCAAATCCGTCGCGGGTTGTGGCTGTTTCCGATCGTTCACTCATGCATATTCTGCTCGCAAAACCCAAGGCGCAGCAGGAGGAATTCATCACCGGCGAACCACCACAGAAACAGAAGCAATAGGCCGTTGGCAGTGATGCTCAGCATTGACTGTAACCTAGCAACGACGACACAGTGGAGTGTCCATTACCAATTACCAGTTACCAGCTATTCGCTCTGCGCAGCTCGCATTTTGCGCGCCGCACGCAGGAGCAGATGCTTGATGTTCGTTGCGACCCACAAAACATATCATTTCAACGGTGTGTGGGGAGAGTACGCTTTGGTCCACTGTTCTATACTTGTCGGGACTGCTGCCAACCATAGTAGCGGTCAACTCAGGAGGTGGCTGCGCGTGAGCCACCTCTTCCATTGTGTGGAGCGCTTAGCGCATGGTGAGTAGCCATAGATCAAGAAAGGTGTCTCCGGGCGAGGGACATGAAATTCGTTCTTTCTGTGCGTACAAAATTCTTCCTCAACAAAACCCTTCGAGATCCCACTCCGTAGGTATCAGGCAAACCGGGACGGCTAGGTAGAGAACACCAAATTCCACAGCGACATACAGTCCCTATCGGTTGACGGGCATGCGCCATACTGTGCAATGGTAGGCGAATTCGGTCGCGCAACGCGAACACTTCGAACAACGACGAAAACAGGCACTCAGTAAAACGCCTTCACGCTCGGGTAATCAGAGGCTAGGGCGCTGAAGAGTTGAACACACTGGTGACTGAGATCAATACTTCACAAAGTCTTCACTACTACAGGAGAGTGTCATGAACTTTAAGCGCTATTGCCTTCGAGTACTCACAACGGTTGTGATTGTTTTGATGGGACTATGCACGCAGAGTAAAGCCGCTGGGATTGTCGCGACGGCGAGCGGCAACTGGAGTAGTTCGGCAAGTTGGGGTGGAGTTGTTCCGCCAACCACCATTGCCATTGATCAAATCGCCATTCCATCCGGTATCGTCATCACTCTCGATCAAAACCTGAACCTGAGCGGTCTCACCGCCAGCCTCAAAGTGGACGGTACGCTCATGGTAGCCGAGCAGGATACCGTGGATGTACAACTAGGAACTCTCAGTGGCTCCGGCTCACTGCAGGCAGGAACGATACACATTGAGGGAACAGCTCTGATGAGTTTCTCCGGGTCGATCGTAGCATCTTCGATCGTCAACCAAAGTGTGAATCTACAGTTGGGCGCTCAGACGCGTGTACAGAAGCAATTGAGTTTGCAAGCCGGAGTGTTAAGTCTTGTCAGCGGAGGCAGTATCAGCGTGTCGCCCGGAGCAAGCATTGTCATGAACGGAGGTGCCATGGTACTGAGTGGTGGTGCCTTAGATCTCCAGGAATCCTACACCGTGCACTACCTGCAGGCCACGGCGTTGTGCGGAGCAGAACTGAATGGTTCCGGATTGCGTAGTGTAACCATTGACATTCCGGCTGGTAGTAGCCTGAACTTGAGTAGCGACCTCATCTTAGATGGAGATTTGCAACTCAATTCCGGTAGCTTAGTGCTCAGCGACCACAGTCTGTACATTGGGGGACGTATCGTTGTCAGTTCATCTGCCGCCCTACGATCCACCTTGCAATCAAGCATCAGCCTCCATTCGCAGACCTCGCTGAGTTCCGTGTTGCGCTTTGCGGCAGGCAGTGATAAAATCAATTCCCTGAACCTTAGTCTGGACTCCGGTTCCAACGTCATGTTGATGAGTGACCTGACGGTCGGTGGAAACCTTAACATCCAAGGTGGCAGCGTTGACTTTAGCGGTCACGCTCTGCGTTTGCAGGGAGAGCTCAGCGGCAGTGGTATGCTTCGCGCCGATGCGTCTTCAGTGCTCACGATCAGCACAACGGCGGGTCTGCAGAGCGCATTGCGCTTCGATGCTAACGCAAATACGGTGCAAGAATTGGTAGTGGACATTGGCCAAGGCAATGTACTCAACCTCGCATCCGATCTTCACATTCAATCGCGTTTGAATATCGTCAACCGTAGCAAACTGTCGATTCGTTCTGAGCGACTATGGGTGAACGGTACGCTTGTCGGAAACGGGAGTTTTGTAGCCGACGCAAACTCAAAGCTCTACCTCAAAGGTAACACCGGAACAACATACTCCTTGAACATCGAAGGCGATGCTCTCGGGGTGCTATCGGCAGACGTGGGCAGTGGATCGACGGTGAGTCTGGCGTCGGATATTACTGTACAGGACTCCCTCGCTCTGAAAGGCGCAACACTCGATCTGAACGGCTTCGATGTGGATGTGCACGGTGTGCTGCTGTGTTCAGTTGGCGCAGACATTGCCTCGTCCGGTACATCGAGTTTGCGATTGAGCTCCGGTGCATCGTCATCATCCGTCATCCGCTTTGCTCCCGGCTTACAGCACCTGGCAAATCTCTGGCTGGAGCAGGGAAGTACTGCCTCGCTCAGTCTCTCCGGTATGCTTCAGGTTCAAAGCGATGCTCGCTTCTCAGTTCCACACTGCCTGCTGGATGCCGCCGAATTGCACGTGTCGGGAATGAGTCATTTTTCCGACAGCACGCGGTTCAGCAGCGTACACCATTCCTCAATCTGGCTTGATGCATCGGCCAGCGTTGACGGTTCAGTGCGTTTCAGCTCGGAAGCAAATGAGCTGGACAATTTTGTGGTCGCCACAACAACAGCCGATACGCTGCGCCTCGACGGCACAGTGGCAGTTGCCACTCTCTTCGAATTCTCAACCGGCGTTCTTGCTTTCGATAGTACGAATCTGACCCTTCGCGGCAATCTGGTGCTTGGTACAGCCGCAGCAGTCTCAACAACAGGAGCAAGCTCCATCGAGCTCAGCGGAAACGGGACATATTCTAGTGCGTTGGTATTTGTGAATGGCGCCAACACCATCAACACTCTGCGATTGAATATTGACTCCCTGCATCAAGCAACGGTGAAGGGTAGTGTCGATGTGATCGGACAGCTTGATCTGCAAAGCGGCACCCTGGCGCTGAGTGATTGTCGTCTTGGTATCGCTGGCAACTTCCACGAATCAGCCAATGCATCGCTTGCCTCCGACCTCAGCTCCGATCTTTCCATCCATAGCACGCAAGCGCTCAGCTCTGCACTCAGCTTTCGTGCCGATGCACAGGAGTTGAATTCGCTGTTTGTGCACTGCGCCGATGGCTCAGCAGTGACACTGGGATCGGATCTGCGTATTCACTCCACGCTTCAACTTGACGCCACCAAACTCAATGTGGGCAATCACGAACTCATGATGAGTGAAAGCGCGATGATAAGCGGTGTGGACGAGCATGCGTACGTGGTGTTAACGGCGCAAGGACGTTTGTCACGTCACCTCGCCCAAACAACTCAAGACACGCTCGACTATCCGGTTGGAAACTCCACTGCATACTTAGCGGCGCAGCTTGTCATACAGGCAGCGGATGCCGGTGCGGTGTGTAGCGTTGGCGTGCAAGACAGTGTGCGCAGCAATGGACTACAAGGCTCTGTGCTTGCGGAAGCTCAACCGGTGGTCAACGCCACATGGAATATTCAGTCCACTTCTCAAGCATCATTTCTGGCAGATCTCCGAGTGCAATGGCCTGCTGCTCTGGAGAGTCCGCACTTCGATCGCTCTGCCGCGTACCTGTCAGCCTACACAGGCAGTACGTGGGATATTCAACCGTCGTCTTCCGCGCAGGCCTGGGGCAGTGCAGCATTTCGAATGGAGCGTAAAGGCTTGAACCAAGCTAGCCCGTAGCGGTGATGAGTTCCACCAGTGCCGACGTGCAAAGCGATGACGTTCTGTCCACCCTGAGTCTCTATCCCAACCCTGCGGCAGACTACCTTCACATCAGCAACGTGTCGCCCGAGGATAACAATGTGGAGATCACCATTGTCAATGCGGATGGACAAATAGTTCAGCGCTCCATGTTAAACGGCAGCGATCCTACGATACAGCTCCATTCCATTGCCAATGGCGT
>JBDHXF010000050.1:0-27698 GCA_039810585.1 Chlorobiota bacterium | reverse complement strand
TCGCTTTGTAGTATGCGAGCCACTCGCTTTGTAGTATGCGAGCCACTCGCTTTGTAGTATGCGAGCCACTCGCTTTGTAGTATGCGAGCCACTCGCTTTGCAGTATGCGAGCCACTCGCTTTGTATCTCTGCTACTGTGGAAAAGTTGATGATGGTGTGCACAGTTCGGCATGCAGTAGTAGCTAAAAATTGTTGCACTTTCGCCTTACACCTGCCCGCTCCTCTGTAAAATTTCACCACTTGTAATAAGACGTCACAATGTTGTGGCGTGAGAAGGAGCACTATGGATTTTAAGTTTGGAGGATATTATCACCTCTTCAATCGGTCGAATGACAAGCAACGCTTGTACCGTTGTCACGACAACTATATCCACTTTTTGAGTAAGTACGAGCGCATGGTGTCGCCTTTTGCTGATACTCTTGCCTATTGCTTGATGCCAACACATTACCACTTTCTCATTCAGGTTAAGACAAGTGACATGATTCTCTTGCAGCGTGCTATCGGGAAGTTGCAATCGTCTTACACCCAGAATATTAACCGCTGGTATTCTCGAACCGGATCGCTTTTTCAGCTTCATGCGAAATCGAAACCAGTGTACGACACTCAAGGGATGATCCGCCTGATGCGATACATCCATCAGAATCCTGTTCGGGCCGGCCATGTGCTTCGAGTTGAGGACTGGCCGTACTCGAGCGTAAAAACTATGGTCGGCAATGAGCCAAGACCTATCATCCGACTGCTGGATATCCCGGCTTTGGAAATCACGAGTACAAGTTTTCTACAATCGCATCAAGAACTCGTTGAGCGACGAGATATACTCGACTTTATCCACAATCCATCGGAAAAAATGTGGTGGAGCCAGAGGCTCGCTTTGCCCACGGCAGTTGGCATGAGTTCTCCCACCTAAATTGCACGATGAACCTATTCTCGATTAACAACATTGCCAAGACATTTGAAGAAACACTGCTCTTTGAAGGGATTTCCTTCGGGATGGATGAGGGGGAGCGGGTTGGGCTTATCGGACGAAACGGGATCGGAAAATCGACTCTGCTGAAGATAATTGCCGGACGTGAGATTGCCGATGCCGGAACCGTTGCCTTTAACAAAGCTATTCGCTTCGAGTACCTGGATCAGTTGCCGCGATTTGAGTCGCACTTCAATGTTCTCGAGGCGGTGATGTCCGGTAAAGCGGAACTGCATCGTTTACTTATGAGACATGCCGAATTGTGTGCCATGAACTCGCTCTCGGCAGAGCAAGAGAAAGAACTACACGACGTGTCTGCCGCTATCGAAGAGAATAAAGCCTGGCAGCTCGAGTCGCAGGCGAAGAGCTTTTTGCACTCGCTCGGTGTGGACCGCTTTGATGAGGATGTGATGGTGCTTAGTGGTGGACAACGCAAGCGGGTGGCTTTGGCTCGCGCTCTGCTGTCAGATCCTGACTTCATGATCCTCGATGAACCGACCAATCACCTCGATGCCTCGAGCGTGCAGTGGTTGCAAGACTATATCCAACGTAACGCAAAGGCTCTGCTGCTCGTCACGCACGATCGCTACTTCCTCGATGCTGTGTCCTCGCGTATTGTGGAGCTGGATCAGAAACGACTCTTTTCCTTCGAAGGCAATTACGAGCGTTACCTCGAACGCAAAGAACTCATGGTGGCTGCCGATGATGCCAAGGCCGATCATGAAAGGAACAAGCTTCGGACAGAACTAGCGTGGTTACAAAAAGGCGCCAAAGCCCGTCGCACCAAGCAACAAAGCCGCATCAACTGGATTGAAAAGATGCAGGTAGAAAAAGCTAAGCCGGATCAGCGTGATATCGATATTGAAGTGGGAAATGTGTTTCTTGGCGGACGTGTTATCGACGCCTACAACATTTCCAAAAGCATCAACGGTACGCTGCTGTTCAAAGGCTTTGAATACAACGCTGTGCCCGGCGATAAGATTGGATTTATCGGACCCAACGGTTCGGGTAAGACGACGCTACTCAATATCCTGAGCGGTGCACTGCCGAGCGATACCGGCTCCGTGCGCATTGGTGATACCGTGAAGATTGGATTCTTCCGACAAGAACTTAGTCACCTTGCGCCCACTCAAACCGTGATCGGTGCGCTGCGCGAAGTGGCTGAGTATGTGGATACCGGAGTGGGACGTGACCGCTATATCTCAGCGCGCGAGATGCTGGAACGTTTTCGCTTTCCCTCGCATCGCCATGCGTCGCGGATCGAGACACTGAGCGGCGGGGAACGACGTCGCCTTGAGCTCTGCCGTATCCTCATGGCTAATCCCAATGTGCTCATGCTGGATGAGCCCACGAACGATTTCGACCTCGTCACCCTTGCCGCGCTCGAAGAGTACCTATTGTACTTCAAAGGTGTGCTGCTTGTTGTGTCGCACGACCGTGCCTTTCTCGATAAGACCGTCGAGTTTATCTATGCCTTCGAAGGCGACGGTCGCATCAAGCAATATCCCGGCAATTACAACTCGTGGCTGGAAGCCGTAGAGAACCAAAAAGCCGAACGCCGCGCCGAACAAGATCGCAAGGAGACAAAGGCGGTGGCAGATAAACCTAAGTCTGCTCCCAAGAAAGGTCTCAGCTACAAAGAAGAACGCGAGCTGCAAGGCATCGAGGCAGACATGGAGTCGCTTAGTGCAGAGCAAACAACGCTTGAAACGGAGATGGGTACACTCTCGGGCGCCGATCATCTGCGCCTCAACGCCATCAGCACCCGCATCCACGAAATTGCTACCGCGCTCGAACTCAAGATGCAACGCTGGATGGAGCTGGAAGAAAAACGCAGCGCGTAGCGCGCGTGAATAAGAACGACACTTGAACGGGAGATTTTTTATTCGTGCCAGCTTCGCTGTCACACCACGATAGTAAGCTCGCGTTGACTATGAATTTGGGTCGACAGGAATTTTCTTTTTCTGTCGCTCGCTTTTCGCTAACATGCACAGTGAGCAAGGCACAAGGGGAAGGTCGCATAGCTCGGGGAAGCCAAGATGCAACACGGCATGGACTCTGCGCGGACTCTGCACAGACTCCGCACTAGCTCCGCACAGACACAACACAGGCACAACACACACAACGCATACACATTTCATCCAACTGAGGAGGAGCTATGGCATCACGTCGTCGTTTTCTGGGAACTCTTGGCATGGGCAGCTTGGCTCTGGTCAACGCTGAACGCAGTTTGGCCTTTGTGCAACAGCTGCAAGCTCGAGCTGACATCAGCGCCGCGGATCTGGCGATGGATGAGACCTTTTGGATGAGCATGCAAGAAGCCTTCGATGTGGATCGCAGTATCATCAATCTCAACAACGGTGGTGTGAGTCCATCGCCCAGAGTGGTGATGGAAGCACAGCGACAATACCTCGATCAAGAGAACACCGCTCCCTCGTACACCATGTGGCGCCACTTAGAGCCCAATGTGGAGCACGTCCGTAATGGTCTCGCACGCATGTTCGCTGTCGATCCGGAAGAAATTGCCCTCACTCGCAACGCCAGCGAGTCCCTGCAGATTGTGCAGCAGGGCATGTCGCTCAAAGCCGGCGATGAAATCGTGACCACCAGCCAAGATTACCCGCGCATGATTACCACCTTCGAACAACGCGTACGTCGCGAAGGATTGGTGCTCAAGAAAGTGGACTATCCCGTACCGCTCATGAATGCTGACGACTACGTGCACGCCATCGAGGAAGCCATTAGCCCAAAGACGAAGTTGATTTTGGTGTCGCACGTGTGCTTCATGACCGGACAAATCTTGCCTGTTGCGCGCATCACCAAACTTGCCCGTGAACGTGGCATTGAGTGTATCGTAGACGGCGCGCACGCGTTTAATCACTTTCCCTTTACCCAACAAGATCTTGGCTGCGATTATTACGGCACGAGCCTGCACAAGTGGACGCATGCACCGATTGGGACGGGGATGTTATTTGTGCGCAAGGAGAAGATTCCCGCTATCTGGCCTTTGATGGCAGCCGGAAAAGATCAAGACGACAACATCCGCAAGTTTGAAGAAATTGGTACGCACCCTGCTGCCTTACATAATGCGGTTGGAGCTGCGATTATGTTTAATGAGTCGCTCGGCATCAATCGCAAGGCCGCACGACTACGCGCGCTGCATCACCACTGGATTGACCGCGTGTCCAAACACGACAACGTCAAATTTTACTCCAACACTCACGATGAGTCGAATTGGTGTGGCATCCTGGTGTTTTCCATTGAGGGCATCGACACCGACAAACTCAGCAGCTATTTATTTGATAAACACCGCATTGTAATCACGGGAATTAGTCATCCGCAGTTTAAAGGTATTCGCGTTTCACCTTCCACCTACACTCGCATGAGTGAAATGACAGAATTTGCCGATGTGATCGAGTCTGTTGCCACAGGAAAATGTAAAGACATTGCGACCCTGCGCAAAGAAGAAAAGAAGTGACGGGTGCGAAGCGAGCTCGAGACCGCTTGCAGTTCTGCTTACCGAAGTACATTCCGTCGTCTCGTGTGGTTAAAGCGATTATTTGTATAATGGCGGCGGAGAGCACTGTATTCTTTGTTCATTACATGAGGGAATTGCCATGCATCGGTCCAGCCTACAGCGAGTACTTTTCTTTACGCTACTCCTACCACTTTATCTACAACCCGGTTTTGCCGGCGCTTCAAAAGCAAAGGTTCAGACCTTATCGTCAGATGCGTTTTATGATGACGGTAGTGTGATATCGTGGACGGGCAGCGGATGGGTTCCTTCGTCAAAACTCTGGATAAATACGGGGGCCGACATACAATCCGGCGATACCTTTACCAATAATCCGCCGCCGCCGCAGGGAATTGTTGTTGACGCGCGTGACTCCACGCTGCCCATTTCTAATCCGGTACTTCATCTTTCGAGACGAATCAATGGCGCTGAACCCAGCTCTTACCCGGGTGGTGCATCTGTCGTGTCAGTGCCTATCGACCTCAGCGCGGCGCACCATGCCGTACTGAGCTTTATGCTGCACAGAGCGATGAAAAGAGATCAATATAGTCGTGGTTGGAGTGATAGTATTTTGGTGGGACCGGAGGTTCGTGTTATCCGAAATATGGATCCTTATAGTGAAGCACCCGGCCGAAATGGCACCTTAGGAGCTGACGAACTGCAGGTCGACTTTGCCTGCACAAATGACGATGGCACACGAAATATTTTTGATGACAGTTCTGCAAAAGAAGTTAGTTGGACGATTCATCCAGTGAATAGCGGAAATACACCAATCACCGGCAACCCCGCGCTTACAGTGTTTGGCGGAGGCGGTACTCGTCGAGGGTACAGCGAAACCGACTATAACATGGCTCTCAATGCGCACGATGGTTTGCGTAGCAACGTGTATGATGATGGAAAAGATGTGCAGTGGCAGTTCATTCAAATCATGATTCCCGACACATTTCTTCATGCACCTCAAGGAGCATCAAAGAATTTTCGTGTTCGTTTGCACGTTGCAGCTTATAACAACGGGGTCGCTCCTGTCTTAGTTGATGATGACGACGACTTCTATATTAAAAATGTGCGCGTCACGGATTTGGATAGCAGCATCAATCTTGCCGGCTTGAACTGTAAGTTCGCCTGGCCATACCAGAGTGCACAGCCGGATGTCCTTGGTGCGCTCTCGTGTTCAGTCAGCATTGTTAACACGGGTTTAAAGAAATCAGGAGCAGTTGCTGTGCAACTCAGTATAGTGGACAGTCTGACAAAAGAGGTGCAGTATGTCAAGCAAATGACTTTGCCTTTTGCTGTCGCTCTATTGAAGGTAGAAATACCCTTTTCAGTATGGGATGCACGGAGCTACGCTCAGACGCATGGTAGCCAGAACGGAACGCCAGTGCTTGTTCAATGTACCATTTCGACTGAGAATGATGCGGACACCTTGGATAATAAATGGACGAACATTCAACACATCGCGATTGCTCCCTTTTGCAGCTATACCGATCTGCATGACCGTTCTGACGTTTACTCGTATGCACACAAATATTTTGGTTTAAATCAGTCAACCATCGGTTTAAGTACCTCAGGCTATGTTATACCCGGCTTCACTGCAAACTCTGCTTTCGGGGATATTGCTGGGTCTGGCCCGGGAGAGATTGCACTTGAAGTGCCAATTAATGAAGTCAACAGTGGCTCGATGGAAATACGAGGTTTTCAAGTGTATTTCGATAATGAGCTAGCCGCAAGTACCGAGTTCGAAATTCGCTGCTACTATGCCGATGGTGCTGGTGACTCACCGGGTGATCTGATTGGTAGATCTGTGTTACGAGGCGTCGTCAATTACGATACGCGTACAGGACAAAAAGTCGTCGACGCGAATTCAACATATATGTATCCCGACAAAGCAAGACCTGTTTTAAGTAGTGCCGGGTCGACGATCTGGGTTGGCATTACACAGCTCTCTTCCACTTCCACCAATCTTGGAGCAAGCGCAAAACGTAGTGGTTTTCAGATTACCAATGTAGACGATATTAACGACGGCATGTACAATATCAACCTTAATCTCGACAAGAATTTTCGAAAGTATAATCGACAAGGCCAGTATGTTAATGCTTCACGTACTGCTTTTCGAAATGGTGTCGATTCCTTAGATTGGGTGTCGATGGACGCCACCTCAGGCAATCTGGGATATGCTCATCTGGATTTCGCCGGTACTGTGAAGTCTATTCCCACCTACACGCGTGGGTCGTGGTTGCCAATGATCTATCCTCAGTTTGGACCAATTTCAGCCACCTCGGATGTTCGCAGTGCTGAAGGTTCGGAAGCAACCATCAGTTACATTGAATCGTGTGCGCCGCTTCCGGCTCAAACGTATGCTCGCATAACGGTGTTGAATAAAATAACCGGTTTTAGCAGAGTGGAGATCGTGGACATGGAAGGTGTGACCGTTGAGACCCTTCTCAACCGATCGCTGGAATGCGGCGAAACAATCGTTGTGTGGAATTGTGCAACACAACCATCGGGCACATACTTCTGTCGCTTTGTGGACGCATCCGGTCGAAGCTCTGTGTATCCGCTCGTTGTGTCGCATTAACGAGAAGGCGCGCGAAAGATTCGATTCTTTCGACAAGCATTAGTTGGCCAGTTACGTTCTAACCGCAGTCCCATTCTTCCACTAAGCCCAATACTCAAAGGGTCTGATGCGCTCGCAACAGACCCTTATAATGTCTACTCGTATGTTAACGAGTACACCGGCCTAGTAACTCGCCTGCAGACTAACTTGCACGGTAGAAGTCGGTGCTGTGTCGATCCAATTCTTGTAGTAGTAAAAGGGACCTGACACGCTCAGACTATTGCTTGCCACTTTTTGATAACTCTGTGCAGCGGCTATCCCGTACGCCGACGGTGCGCTTGCGTTGCCACGCAAAATGAGCGTTGCAGAGGAGTCGGTGTTGACACCATTGTTGTAAAGAGACACTCCTCCAATACCCCGTACTGACAATGGAAAGCTACCACTAGCTGCTGCGTTCACATTAATAACTTCCATAAAAACTGAATCGCTGGCGCCGTCCTTCCCCATGACCTGCAGTGTTTTGTAAGTGATCAAAGGAGATGTGCTAAACGTGTCCGTCACCAGCGAACAGCTTAATCCTGAAATTGTCTTGCCATCAATTACCATCACCGCTGTTCCGCTTGCGGGAATGGTGGTCGAGGGAGTACTTGTCGACGAGGAACAGTTGGCCAAGAATACACACGCCAACAAACAAAGTCCGGTACGAATCAAGAACGACGAAGAAGTATTCATCTTTGTAAAAAATAAGTGAGTAAGAATGGCTCCGTGTGCCGTGAACGCATGTATGATGCAACTCTCCGCGTAGTAATGCAAAGCCGGTTCTCAGCGGCTCTGACGTATCGCTCAGTGCACTTGCCTGCACCGCTTGAGTGACACAGAAGTGCCGACTCGAGTTCTTCGTGCATTGTCTCAGGGAATTGCTATTGCCTGATCAAACATATCGGGTGGCCGTTGCGTGTCGAAGGACAAATTCGAGCGCTACTTTCCGCAGGTTGGCGTCGTTAGATTTCGGTTCACGTCCTGCCTTCCGCTCGATGAGGACACCCGATGTTGTTGGGGGCAGGCAGAGTTTTTTTTAATACGTGACTGCTTCGCAGTAATGACGCTCGATTAGGTGCGGCTGTACGAGGGGCAGCAGCATCCGGTTTGAAGTAGGCGGCGTAGGTGCCGCATCATAATCGTAAGGAACGCACATTCACAAGAAGGGCAACGCGCAGTAAGAACGAGATGTAGAAGTATTGTTGCGGACTGAGGCGGAATGAGGCGGAATGAGGTAGAATGAGGTGGAATGAGGTGGAATGCTGCGGATTGACGACGAGTAGCAGGAGTGACCTAACCTAGCTGCGAAGCCGTATGGTAGAGGGACTGCAATAATGCACCATTTGCGGAATGACTAATCGACTGGTGGGAAGTTGATCGAGGACATGATCCAGATGGCCGTGCTCTTCCAATGGATGAAGAAACCCGTAGAATCATAAAGCGCACTGGTACGCAATCGCCTAACGATCGACAACAAGGAGCTGCGTACGAACGTGATCGGCTGCAATGAACTGGAGCGCGTAGAGCCCTGGGAGTAGAGAGAGTTCAATGCGGGATTGACCGGCGTTGAGAGAGAATTGATCAAGTTGTCGGCCGAGAATGGTGTTTAGATGAACGACGACATTTTCGTTGTCGTGCCGACATTCAACGGAAACGTTACCACTACTCGGATTGGGAAAGACTGAGATGTCGGGGTCACTGCCGCTTGAGAAATTCGTTGCAAGCCCTGTCACATACTCCGCATCGAGTTTTACGCAATAGGCATCCTCGAATCCGCTTCCAACTATCCTGCCGTCGGAAAAACCCGGATGAAAGTTTGCTCCCTTACCAATGTAGCCGCCCTGAAGAATATTGTCGTGACGATCGCAGGTCACGCAGGTACCGATATCTGTCGACGCTGTCCCATAATCATAGGACCACAGATTACTGCCGCTGGAATCGAACGACGTAAGAAAGACATTCGGCGAAGTGCCTGGAGCGACCAAAACACTATCAGGATGAGCACTATCGAATGCCACGGAGTCGCAAAAGCTACCGCAGACAACGATGTTTCCATGAGAGTCGGTGCAGCATGCATGACAATCATCAAGTAACCAGGAACCAAAACTGCGAGCCCACGACATCGTTCCATCATCACGCATTCGTATCAGTAATGCATCTGTTCCTCCCTTCGATTGTACTATAGCTGCACTACCTTGTATATCGGCATTGATACTCCCACGAAATGAGCCGCAGAGTACAAGATGCGAGTTCCGGTCGTGCGACACGCTCAGGAGCGTATTATCATCAGATCCCTGTATTGCGCTGCCCCAAAGGTAGCGGCCGTCGAAATCGAGAGAAACAATGTATGCATCACGCTTTCCTGCGGAAGTGATGCCTCCTTGCGACAAGCCTAGAAACACTGTGGATTCAAAATTTCCTATGCAGTACACTCTTCCCGCTTGATCGCAGGTAATTGACAGCGCATTACAATTATCCGTTGCTACAATCGGCATATTCCAACGGTAGGTGCCTACTGAGTCGAAGCTGATAATGAATCCATTCAAAAAGTTGCTTCCCTTGAGTTGGATTTTAGAAGCGCTTGAATCGATATCCATTACGCAATAAAATTGTCCGCAGACATATACATTATCGTTCCCGTCAACCGTCACACCATACGAAATATCTGCGCCCTGGCCTCCACATTGCCTAGCCCACTTCAGCCGGCCTTCGGAGTTGAATACGCAGACGATGGCGTCGCTCCCACCTTCAGAGAGTAGGTTGAAAGCGCTATGATCCGGATCGACTTGAGTGGCGGATGTGAAGGAGCCGGCAACGACTACCTCATTGCGATTGTTGACAGCGACGGAGTACAGTGCATCTGTCCCAATACCGGCCATGCGTCTGATCCATTGCACCGAACCCGCTGCATTTTGCTTCATTACAAATGCATCAGTCGATCCCAGCGATGTGAACGAGATGGCACTTCCGGACGGGTCGAAGACGGTGGTGCCGAAATATGTCCCCACTGTATAAACATTATCTAAGCTGTCTGTTGCGACGCCCAAAATCTCCTGGTCGCTGCTTCCGCCAATGGCACGTACCCAGGAAAAAGTTGGTTGTTGTGCATGGATGGTCGTTGTGATAACGATTGCACATACGACAAGCAATAGCTTGAAATCGGAAGTAGGGATGCCCATGTGCAGCCTTTATAAAAACAGGAGTACCAAAGGATAAATCTGCTGTCGGCAAAGTACGCACATAATTATTCATACAGAGACACCGCAGGGTGTCAATCATTCATTCAGCAGTGAGGCAAGGGATCGCGACGCTCCAGACTTCAGTCGCACAAATACGGTCAAATGCTGAGGTAATATTGGCTATCCTGATTCGTCACTTTCCTGGCCGTATAAGCGCACCTGCTCACAGCTTCGTGGTGCAAAGCATATGACTAAATTGCGCACAGGTGCTGCTGCGAACCCCGACTGCTCTGTATTGACCGACACTAATCGATTGGCTGATGAACCCTCTGCGACGTTCCTTCCTTGCCGGCATTCCTGCTCTTGCCATCGCGGGTGGTATGCAGCGTGTGCTTGCCGCAACACAACATCCCTACCTCAGTGCTGAAGTGGAGCGTGTGGCGCGAGATTTCCGATCGAACGCAGACTTGCCTACCGTGTTGAAAGGTTGGGCTGGAACCCCGGTGGATAGTGGTGGTCGTTTTCTTAATCACGAGCACTTGCATAACGAGGATATCTGGCGACTGATCGACTGGCAAATGGCGCCGAGTACAGCACGGAGGGATAAGAAGAACGACAGCTTTCGTCTGCGGGTGGTGCAGGACGAATCCTTTCTCAAAGCTGACGACGATTGTCTGGTCTGGTTTGGTCACGCCAGCTTCTTCCTGCGCCTCGGCGGAATCAGCTTCTTCACCGATCCGGTGTTCGGCAACATTTTCATGCGCGATCGCTTGTGTTCGTTGCCGGTGTCGCCGGCGGAGATCAAGGATCTGGACTTTGTGCTCCTCTCGCATGTGCATGCCGACCACGCCGATCGTCCTAGTCTACGCTACCTCAGCAAACGAAACGCGCAAAGCCACTACCTCTGCGGCTTAGGTGCCGCCGATGTGATTCGTGACTTGAACGGAGCGCAGAACATTCAAGAGGCAGGATGGTATCAGCAGTATGACACCACGCATCTGAGTGGTGGCCGAAGTGTGGAAGTGTACTATCTGCCGGCGCGCCATTGGTCACGTCGCGGAGTGTTTGACGAAAACGCCTCACTGTGGGGTAGCTATGTGATTCGTGCTCATAACAAGACTATCTTTTGGGGCGGCGATTCCGGATACGGATCGCAATTCGCGATGGTGAAGCAAATGTTTGGGACAATAGATCTGGCGGTGATTGGATCCGGTGCCTACAAACCGGAGTGGTTTATGGCGCAAAATCACACCTCACCACGGGCAGCTGTGCAGGCGGCGGAAGACATGGGTGCGAAGCGTTTTATCCCTATGCACTATGCAACATTCGACTTAGCAGACGAGGCACCGGGCGACCCCGTGCGGGAGCTCAAGGCTATGCGAGATAAGGGTGGATTGAACGTCGCGATCGAAATTCCAAATGTCGGTGAAATCGTCAAAATTTGAGAGAATTCGTCACTTATTGCTCCTGCCCTGGCTCTTTTCTTCTTTTTAACACAGCCTCGTTATTATTCCGTTGCGCCGCATTGTGGCGGCTCCTAAATTGGTCGCACCTCAATCTCAGGACAGCAATTCACGTAGGACAACTCGTTTCGCACTAAACGCAGGGAAGAGGCGATGGCCGGCTACATTCGTTCGCTATTCAAGCGAAAAAACGTCGCTACTCAATTAGAAATTCCATTTGCGATGCACAACCTTCAGGTGCATCGTAGGAAGGTGAAGTATGCTCGCATCATGGTGCATCATGATGGACAGATTCATTTTATTGCTCCGATGCGTTTATCGGAACAACGCATCGCGGAGCTGTTGGATAAGCACGCCACGTGGATTGACAAACAGCGCGAGCGCTTCTCTCGTCTTGCACGCATTGAACTGAAAGCTGATGAAGTGTTGTATCGTGGCAAGTGCTACAAAGTGCACTACCGCGCTTCGCTTGGAGATGAGGTGTTCGTGGATCACGAAGCGCTGAGTATCAGCTGCGGACGAAACCTCTTGGATCCGCAGATTGCCGAGCAATGGTACAAGAAGGAAGCCCAGCGGGTACTGCCGCGTCGTGTTGAAGTGATGGCAGAACGTTTCGGTTTTCATTACACCCAAGTGCGTGTGCGATCGCCTAAAACGATTTGGGGCAGCTGTTCCTCTCGGCACGCGCTGAGTTTTAACTGGCGATTGATCAAGGCACCGCCCTTTGTTCTGGATTATTTAGTGCTGCACGAACTCTCGCATACGCGTGTCGCCGATCATTCCACGCGATTTTGGAATCAGGTGGAAGAGGTTTGTCCGCGCTACAAGGAAGCCGTGGAATGGCTTAAAACCTACGGTCGTTGGATATAAGCTCGCCGTGTGTGCCCGCCAGGGCGCACGAATTGAAAGACACTTGAAGCGTCCACATGTACTTCTGAATGCTCAATTCCACGCAGTGTGGCTTGTGCTCGCATGGAGAGTTGCGGGCAGCAACTTGAGCCGACACGTCCACGGAATAGACGCGACTTAATTAGATACGTAACTGGTATCGAGCGGATCCGAGGGGTATTGTTTGAGGTACTCTTCCTTTTCGCGTTTCCACTTTTCGCGATCGGGGAAGTCGGGTATGGGAGCCGCGCCCGGAACGCCCATGAGGGGATAGTCTTTACGCAAGGGCCAGAGCGACTCGCCGCTGATGGGATCCACGTAGTCTTCGGGCATATAGAAACGACGCAGGTCAGGGTGACCATCGAAGAGAATGCCATACATGTCGTAGGTCTCACGCTCATACCAATCGGCGGAGTCCCAGAGCGAGCAAACGGAGGGAACGTGTGGTTTATCTGCAGCGACGCCAACTTTCAGGCGCAGGCGATCTTTGTTGGCGATCGAATACAGGAAGTACACTACCTCAAAACGCTGCTCGCGTTCTTTGAGCCAATCGATTGCGGTGACATCCAAAAGTTGATCAAAGCGCGTTAGCGGATGGTCGCGCAACTCGCGAAGGGCATCAACAAGTTCTGAGGCTTCCACTTGGATGCTCAATTGACCGTGATGTTCGGTCAACCGTGCTTCGCCAATCACCGGCCGTAAGACGTCGAGTATAGTCTGCTGTGCAATAGCCATATCAATTCCTGCAATCGTTAGGAATGCGAATTTACGAAAGCACGGGGAGCTGTGGGAGTGGAGATTTGAGATGAGAAAATGCCTCGTTTTGTAAGGTTTTGGACTTTGCGGTACTACTGACGTGCGAGCGGGAACCGTATCAAAAATCGGCAGCTTCAACCTATCTGAAACTCGATTTGTTGTTGATCAACCTTCCCGGATCCAGTAGGTGTAGCAGCTCCGGCTCGCCCTGATATAATGGGAGCACCATCTGAAATGTTTAGTACAGACGAGTCATGCATATCCAATACAGGCAACGCAGCCATAGACATGCACATACAGGCTCGTTCTCCATCAGTTGTCGTTCCCTTGGGCTCATACATGAGTGTTAAGATTCAGTCTGTTGTACTACTAACCAGCGCCGCTCGTAAGCATGTGGAAAATTTTGATTTCCATTTCACGAGATGTACCTGGATTTAATGAGGAGCTTTCGTGTAACTTTAGGCGCTCATGAATTAGACGCAATGCCCATTGAGATACGTTTCTTATACTTAACATATAAGTATAGAATGGTGCATTTTGTTCGTATTTTTGATTCACATGATCGAATTGTAGCAGCGCACTTTGATGGCGAGCTTCTTGACGAATATTCAGCGTGGTACGAATCGTGGTCAGACGTGTCAAAGCTCATGAGTTCTTTGTCGGAGAGTGATTCGGTACTTCGATATATCAATTCCAAGCGCCCGTCGCATCGGCAGCTAACATTGCGTCAGTGCGTCGTACTCACCCAACAGTTAGCGTTGGAACTGGACGAGGCTTTGGAGCACTATAGTGCAGTATTTCAGCCTCTGCAGATCGGTTTGGCACATGAAGAACCAATGCGATTAAAATTAAAGAACGGATGGTTAAGACTATACGGGTTGCGATTGTCAGACGGAACCATCATTATATCCGGAAGTGCGATTAAAAAATCGCAGAGAATGTCGGACAATGAGTTGACGCAGAATGAGCTTCATAAGATTGACAAATTGAGAACGTATCTTCGCGAACACCATCTTTCAGACAGAGAATCGCTGTGCATCATTGAATAATCTTTCACTATAATGGTTGGAGAGTCATGGCTGCTAGAAGCAAATCAATCGATCAACAGCATGCACACCACGGCATCAAGACAGAGGGATTAAGTCCTGCCAGGCAAAAAATTAAATGGATGCGAGAAAATCGCGGATGGCTACTGCACTCGCTCACGATAAGCGTTAAAATACAAGAGCGATTGGCAGCCTTGGAAATCACTCAGGCGGAGTTGGCACTGCGCATGAACGTTTCGGAAGCGTTTGTGAGTCGGGTGCTTCGCGGACAGGAGAATCTCACCCTCAAGACCATTCATCGATTTGAAGAGGCGCTCGGCTTTGCGATTTTGGAACTGAGCGACATGTCCGATGCGGCGATTAAACGACGAGTGTAGCGTTTGTGCAACAACCGCCGGCTAATTATCAAAACGCGTCAGCATCCGGGACCTGCCGATGAATGACGAATGTGTAGACAGGAGTGTAGCGCTGAATAAGAGCACGTACTTCACGATACACTCAACGTTTCTTCTTCAATCGATAAATATAGGCCAGCACTTGGGCTACTGCTTTGAAGAGTTTTTCGGGGATTTCGGTGTCCACTTCGCAGGCAGCGTACAGGGTACGAGCAAGGGGTGGATCTTCGACGATGGGGACGTTATTCTGTGTGGCGATTTCGCGGATTTTAAGAGCTAAGAAGTCTACCCCCTTGGCCACCACTTTCGGTGCATTCATGCGACCTTGTTGGTAGGAAATGGCAACGGCAAAGTGAGTCGGATTGGTAATGACCACGTCGGCCGTTTGCACGTTCTTGAGCATGATTTTACGCAGGCGCTGACGTCCAATGGCTCTAATGCGTTGCTTTACGGCCACATCACCTTCTGCCTGCTTGGTTTCTTCTTTTACCTCCTGCTTGCTCATCTTCATGTCTTCCTTGAACTTGTGCTTTTGGTAAAAGAAGTCGCCCACCGCAATACACGCGTAGACCACGCCAACCTTTACAACCAGTTCAAAGCCCGTTGTTGCCATGAAGGTGGCAGTTGCTTTAAAGGGCATCTGCATGAGCAGGATGATGGCCTCGGTCTTCGACGACAACACCTGATACACAATCGCTGCAAAGAGCAGGAGCTTAAACGAGTTCTTGATGATTTCGAAGTACGCGCTGGCCGAAAAAAACATGCGCTTGATCCCGCCAATGGGATTAAACACGCCAGCCAGGTTGAGTCCCTTCGTAAACTTTTCCGTGGCAAAGTGAAACCCGACCTGTGCAATCTCGATCGACACGCCAATTGCCATGATCACAAACATCAGGGGAAGGATAATTGAGGCGATAAAGACAACGAGTACCGTGTAGTAGTGCGGAACCGAGGTGTCGGTAATCGTAATTGTCGGTGCCACACGCAAGAGGTAGGTCATCAGACCACCGATCTTGTCGAACATTCCCTGACCAAAGGCAAACACCATCCACCCACCCAATAACAGGATGGCAGCGTTGACGGCGTCCATGCTCTTGGCAACCTGTCCCCGATTCCGCGCATCACCCAGTTTTTTCCCGGTCGCGTCTTCGGTTTTCTGTTGGCCATCAGGTGTCTCTTTTGCCATTCTTCAGCCCGAACCAAAGATAAAAGTGCGGCAAAGCGAGTGCCAGTTCCCGAAAGCGAGCCACTCGCTTTTTTGTACGCAATAGGCGTTTTTTGCGTTTTTTCGATGAAATGAGGGGGCTGGACGTGGAGAAGTGACGATAGTTTTCAACAGGTGTATAAATCCGTGCAGAAGTTTTAGTGTCGTGTGGGGGTTTTGATTTGGTGTCCCGATCCTGACCCCACTATATTGCGCTTGATTCTGTTTCGCAGTATGCGCAACGAGTTCCACACTGCTTGGATCGTCTCAGCCACGAGATTGGTTCACCTTTAGAGGACGCCACGCCTCTGTTTTCGCCGCCGTCAGTTGATTATGCATTCGTGAGCGCTTTGCGCTCACGAACCGAGAATCCCCCTTCTTTCTGCTCATTCCGTTCGCATGGGAGTTCCATTCATGTGAGGGCTGACTGAAGCGGGTGTCGATCTGATCATGACATGCGGCATTTTCACTCGCCGAGTACGACTCTTGTCGCCCCTGCCTTTCCGGTTTGTTCTACCGCCTGGTGTTCAGACGTCGGATGGTGTTGAAGAGTCGTTTCCGACCACTGCATCAGCCAAAGACACTTATCGGAGTGATAAGTGCTTCCAGGACGAAGAGCTGAGCACTTCCGCAGGCACGTTACGCCGTTCCCCGATACCAAAACACAACTCCCGGTAGTTATGCACTGCTGTGCGCGAAACTCAGACTCGCAGGCCAAACTGCCCGGGTAAGAGCTTCACGACTGTGGTGGAATTCCTGTCGACGCCTCTGAACGAGCTCACAGTTTTGATGGCGAGTGGCGTTGTGTGGGTCGAGGGGAAAGCAGATCTGTACCCGCTCGATTTTCGTCATTTACCCAGAGCCCAATTCCATGATTAACGCCTATTCCTGGCCACAGACGATGTCCAATGTGGCCACCAATCTCTATCGAAGTTTCGGCTATACCACTGTGCACGATCGTGCAGATGCTCTGCACGGCGCCATCCTGCGTTTGTTGACGTTACAGAATAAATCTGGTCTGCGCCTGCCGGACGATGACCTGAAGCGCTGGCTGCATTGTGTGGCATCGCGCATGTTGCTCGATGCCCGACGAATGCAACTGCGCACTACCTCATTGCAGGACGTAACAGACACCATTACCATGGGCGAAAGTGAAACGGAACGAGACTACCCCATTCACAGTAGCAGCATGAAGTCGTTGCCCTTTCAAGGTCTCGATATCAGCTTTGCGCTTCAAAGTTTGTCGCCTTCGCTTCGCGCCAGCTTCGAACTGCATAGCCAGGGATTCAACGCCGACGAAATTGCAACCACCCTCGGTATGAGTCGTGAGGCTGTCCATAAACGCATCCAGCGCGCACGCCGAGAAATGCAGCTTCGCTTGCATGCCTATTTGTGAAACGCGACGGTCCGGATGATCAGTTCAAATCTTGAGATGTCGCACTACTAGTACGTGCCACTGTCTCACATCAAAAGGGTCGTACAAGTGTGTACGACCCTTTAGTGTGAGTACATCTCGGCATCGATTGGTTTAGCCTCGAATACCTAAGCGCTTGCTCTAGGCAACATGAGGCACGAGGCGAGTAACGCAATCGCCCAGTGCAGGCAGTTGCGCCGGTCAGGGAGTAGTCCGGTCAAGCAGTAGCTCCGGCTAGGCAGTCTCTCCGGCCAAGTAGTCTCTCCGGCCAAGTAGTCGCTCTGGCCAGGCAGTCGCTACGGCCAAGTAGTCGCTCCGGTCAGACAGTCGCTCCGGTCAGACAGTCGCTCCGGCCAGGCAGTAGTCCGGTCCGGCAGTCGCTCCGGTCAAGCAGTCGCTCCGGTCGTGCAGTCGCTCCGGCTAGGCAGTAGTCCGGCTAGGAAGTCGCTCCGTTCAGGCAGTCGCTCCGGTCAGGCAGTAGTCCGTATCTCCTACCTCGTGGCATCCCCAAGCTGAAGCTCGTGGCATCCCCAAGCTGTAGCTCGTAGCATCCCCAAGCTGTAGCTCGTGGCATCCCCAAGCTGAAGCTCGTGGCATCCCCAGGCTGTAGCTCGTAGCATCCCCAAGCTGAAGCTTGTGGCATCCCCATGCTGAAGCTCGTGGTATCCCCAAGCTGAAGCTCGTGGTATCCCCAAGCTGAAGCTTGGGGTTGTGATTACGTTATGTGCAGGGTCTGGCGCCGGCCGCAGCTGAAGCTGCGGCTACGGCGATGGCGATGGAGATGGTTACGGCGATGTTGATGGCTGCGGTGAAGGCTGCGGTGAAGGCTGCGTTGATGGCTGCGTTGATGGCTATGGCTATGGTGATGACGGTGGTGATGGCAGCGGCTGTAACGACGGTGATGGTAGCGGCTGCGGCAGTGGCGATTGCGGTGTGAGTTATTCCCTGGTGTACTTCTGTCCTATGTCTACATGCCCTCACACTTTATGTTGCTCGAATGCAGCAAAGCTCTGTCAGACAGTGCGATTGAAGTTGTCGGGTTCTGTGCTTATCGTTCGATGACCACCTTGGCGCTGCGATGAAGTTTAGGAGCATCGAGGCGCAACAGGTAGACGCCGGTACTCAGATTTGGCGTGGGGAATTGTAGCTGATTCCATTCCGGATGGAGTTCGACTGTGGAAGCGCGGCCGAGTGTCTGGCCTTGGATGGAGTAGAGTTGAAGGCTCACGCGTTGTACGGATCGACTATAGACGTCGACGCTCAGGGTGCCGTCGGTGGAGCTTTGGTAGACGTTGAGGACGGCGTCGTCCGACGGCGGGTTGGCGACCGACAACTCGCGGGTGTCGATGAGGACTCGGTAGACGGCGTTGGATGCCATGGTGAGTCCCGGGTTGGTGGTTGACACATGCGGTTGCGGTGAGTTGATGCCGCCAACGATATAGCCGAGATCGTTCAACGCATTGGCTTGGAGGCGCACCACGCCTTGTGTTCCGGGGATGAGAGCGCTGTCGTTCGGGATGAAGGTAGCGTTCGACCCCATGAAGTTTAGTGTTGTATCCAGTGCTGTTTCGCTGTAGGTACCGGAAGCATCGCGAAGCACGCAGCTGATGGTTTTTACGAAGGGTACGAGCGTGTCATGAACAACCTGATGTGTGGTGTTGTAGTAATTCTCTGCCATGCCGCCGATGAAGTAGTCGTACTGTGCATCTGTCTGCTCATCCCACACCGGAACCACCGCGCAATCGTAGTGGGCAAAGAGTTGATCAAAGCCGCTTACGATGCTTCCCTTGCCGTTACGGATTTCGATGGCGTTGGTGAAAGGACGGTTGATTACACGTCGGAAGACGCCAGAGTACCCAACCGCGAAACTGCCGATGCCGTCGTAATGGGGGATGAGGTTGTAGTCGCGACGACGGTAGGCTACGCTATCCACATCGCGCTGCTCATCGCTCGATTCCAATCTGGTGGCATCGAGCTTGAAGCGACGGACATCGCAGGTGTACACTTGCTTGAAAGCACCGATGGTGTCCTTGTTGTAGGTGCCGTCAAAGCGATGACCAAAGGCCAAAACCACGCTACCGTCATCGTTCACCATGGCATGAGAGCCACAGACGGCGGCGGAATTGTTGAGGGCTGTACGGAAGAGAGGGACAATATCCTGCTTGTTGATCACTGCATCAATCAGCGAATCCACACGCACAGCAGTGATACGTGGCCAGGTATAGAACTCGTCGTCGTCTGCCGAGTATCCATAGCCCCCAAAGATGTACAGCACAGTGTCGCGCACTACCCATTCCATGTTGCTCGAACTGATGTGCTCCCGAATGGCGGTACTCAGGGTATTGGTCGACGCTGACCAAATCTGCTTGGTTTGAGGATCCACCACATAGACTGAACGATTCTGCGTGGAACTGCCGAAGAGATTTGCACCTTGAAATCCGTGCAGCCCGTTGCTGCGTCCGCCGATAAACAACCAGCGTCCGTTATAGCTACACACAACGCCTGAGTGCAGAGCCGGCATGTTATCGATTTGCACCGGTACCAGTTGTATCAACGGTTGGGCAGAGGCTGAGTTTGCGACGAATACACTGAGACACACGATCAGCGCTGCTGAGCAGTGTGTGAGTAGTGAGCAGACGGACATCAAGGCGTGTTGCTGACGATTCTGCTTCGCATGTGAGGGTACGGTTCCTTGTGTTCTGCAACTCATAGCCGGATCAATGCATGACAACAAATTGTTGAGCAGCGGTCGAACCGGAGCACAAGGTGTAGAGTCCTGCGGGCAAGTCCTGAATGTCGATCACATTAAGTCCGCTTGTAAGCGACACCTCCCGCATCGTTTGTCCCAAAGCATCCACAAGGCGTGCTGTTCGTGCTGCACTACACAAAACTTGAAGAATATCGCGCGCCGGATTGGGGTAGATCAATGCGGGACGACTCCATTGGTCGGCAACGGAGACGGTGGGTTCGGTGACATTCACTCGAATCGAAATGCTGGATCCACAACTATCCTCCGATGTGTAGTGATAGCTGATGTAGTGCGGGCCCAGTCCTGCCAGCGCAGGGGAGAACAAACTATCTACGACACCCGGACCGCTGAAATGTCCGCCCTGCGGCTCTGCATGCAGCACTAGCGGATCGCCGTTTAGTGGCGCGGTGGTGTCGCTCACTGAAATCTGCAATTGAATTGACGTGCACGACGAATCCACGATGCGATAGATCTTACCGGTGGCAATATCGGCGGAATACAATTCGCCGTCGGCGTCTTGACCGATACAGGCAAAGCGATTCTCACGTTTGATATCCAGCAATACCCGTTCCGACACCAATCCTGTGTCTTGTCTGTTGAGCATGAAGAAGGTGCCCAGACTGAAATCGTTAAAGATATACCAGCCTCTGAAGTTTGGGAAGCGCCAGCCTCTGTAGACATAGCCGCCAACGATACACTGACCCCAATCAGCTTGGTGCGGGTAGGTGTAGAGAGGCCAGGTATAGGTTGCGGAGCTATCATAGCGATCGGGGTTATACAAGGAGTCGCCCTCGTAGGCACTCCAGCCGTAGAATTGTCCGCCTGTGCTCGATGCCTCTTGAAAATCCAGTTCTTCGAACTTGTCTTGGCCCACATCCGCAATCCAAAAATCGTGCGTCAGTTTATCGAAGCTGAAGCGCCAGGGATTGCGCAATCCGTAGGCCCACACCATGTTCCCCATGTCTGAGCGCGTTGCAAAGGGATTCGACTCCGGGATGCTGAAGGCTTGGTCTTGCGAGGGATGATCCACATCCAAGCGTAGAATTTTTCCTAAGGGGTAGTTCAGCTGTCGTGCGAAGTCGCCCGGATCGCCGCAGCAGCCACCGTCGCCGAGTCCGATATACAAATACCCATCCGCCCCGAAGGCCAGGCTGCCGCCATTGTGATCGCCGATAGGTTCGCCAATCACGAGGAGAATCGTCTCAGTCGAGGTGTCGCACACATTAGGATGCAACGAGTCCACTCGAAAGCTGGCAATCACCACGGCTCCATCGCCGACACGCGTGTAATTCATGTAGAACAAACCGTTCTCACGGAAGTTGGGATGAAAACACATGCCCATGATTCCGCGCTGATCGCTGTGAAAACACTTTGCCGTGATATCCAGAAATGGTTGCGGTGCGAGTGTTCCGTCCGGATAGAGGATCTCAACCGTACCGCGTTGACGGGCAATGAACAAGCGATCGTCACCTGCTGAAGCAATACAGAGCGGCGCGTATCCGCTATCGGTACTTCCCGCAATGCCACATCGTCCCATATACTCCAAACGGAGGTTGTGCTGGGCCTGAAGCAGCGAAGCTGCGCACGTAAGAAAAATCATCGCGAAGATCAGAGTTTCAAGTGTGCGTGAGAGTTTGTGGACTGACAGGTCGGTGTACTTCATAAAACGATGCAACGAGGCGCGGTGAGAGCGGTGGAACGAGATGAGCTGTACGAGTTATCGTGTGTTGCGAAATGATCATAACAGCGTGGCTGATAACAAATGTACAGAGCCACCCTTTAATAGCAGCTATGGATAAAATAGTGTGAAATCACTTTCTCAGGAACGATTGATTTATGTCAATACGACACCGCGTGCAATGACTGAACAGCGCGATTTATGAGTGCAGATAAGCACTAAAGTGAGTCGATGCCATTCACGGTTAGAGCTGAAATACAACGTCTCCGACGTAGGACCGTGAGCGCGGATGAAAAATGGTATGAGTAGACGAAGACTGTCGTCCTAAGAGGACAACAAACACCGTTCGATGAAGACGACGATCGTTGTCATGAAAGGACGAACGATGCTGATCATGAAGAGACAAACGGCCACTAACGCGAGAGGGCGAATACGATTTCGTCACTATTGCAGACGAGTGGCATGCAGGTATGACGGTGCTTTGACGCGGGTTGCGGTAGCGTTGGCAACAGCTTGCGACCAGCGGAGTTTGACTGTTCCGGCTGTGGAGCTATTGGTGACGATACCTTTTAACTCGATAAGGGTACCGGTGTCTGAAATGCTCATCGCATTGTTGAGTTGCAGTGCTGAACCAGATGTTGTTAGTTCTCCATAATCGTCGTTCGAATCATCTGCATCGCCGCGAGCCGTGATCCACATGGTGGCACCGGAGGGAATGGTGACGGCAAATTGAAAGTCACCTGCGCTTCCGGTTACTCGTAACATCCAGTTTACTTCCCACACCTCATTGGCGCCAATGCTCATTTGTAAATCGTTATCATCAACAAGCGTTGTTGAATTACTGACGAGTTGATCGGAAGTCTTTCGTGCAAAGAGTTGAATTCCGGTGGAGGCCCAACTTAGAGTACCTGAGCCATTGGTGACCAAGCTGGCATTTGCCGATCCATCGGCAGAAGGCAGGGTATAAGTTGTAGAAGAGCCAAGAGCGGGTGCTTTAAAGCCGATGTAATGCGAACCGCCCGAGCTGGGTTCTGCCAAGCGTAATTCTGATGCCGTGTTGTTGTTGTTGCTCAGGAGAAGGTTCCCGTTCATCAACTCCAGTCGCTGACCGGGAGAGGATGTGCCCAATCCAAGACGGAAACTCGAATTGTCCCAATACAAATTAGAACTGGAACTGAGTGTTGAACCGGAATTCCAGAAGGCCAGCTGTGTGGCCGTGCCCGAACCGGAAATACCGTTGACCCAGGTAAGCGAGTCGTCGGTTCCGCTGACGTTCAGAATACTCAGCATCTGATTGGCGGCCGGAGCTGTGCTGGGGAAGATGAGACGATACGTGGAGCTGAGTGACTTTGGGGCAAACAATGAGATCCACTTTTCTGACGCAGCGGATTGGCTGTTACTCAAGACCACACCCTGACGCGAGCTAGGAAGCGGTGATTGAGCCACGGTCTGCAGCGACACAAGCGGAAACACAACAAGCAACACTCGAAGGAGTGATGGGAGCTGAGCGTACGATTTCATGCTTCATCCTTGAATAGTGGAGTCCGGTCTTTCTCAACGCTCCACTACACTAATCATGCCATTTTTCACGTATCCAAACAGCGTGGAATGGCAGAGCTCCGATTGACTTTCAGCAGCAGAACAACGCTTCCCCGGAGTTGAGGTGCCGGCGTGGAGTAGTCGACAGTTGAAGTTTTTTTACATCGCCGACATTTGCCCGTTCAGCATTTGCCGAACGCTATGAGTTGTGCCTCATCGAGGTATCCGACGGCGAAGCTGCCGGCCTGAGAGAGTTAAGAGTCATGAAGCAAAAACCAACATTTTGTGAAATTTTTAGCGATGCCTGCTTCGGAATTCAAAGAAGGATTTAGTATTGGCGCGAGATGACGAAGAGTGTGTAAGTAGCGTCTGTCAAATGACTTGATCAATAAAGGATATTTTATCTTCAATCTGGCGCGGAGGGTTTTGTCTGATGGACAGATTGAGACCTAAGAGACAAAATTGGCACAATAGCTGCTGTACAAGACTGACGGTACACATCACCAAAGTCTGCGCAACTGCTCAGGCGTGATGTGATAAGCATGGTATGTACCACACACCAAGGATTGGCTGGGTGAAACGGTTCCCACACTGTAGCATACAGAAATGGAGTATTCCCGTTCTCCTCATGGTTCTTACAACCATGCTTGGAGCTCAATCACCATTCCCATCCTCACGCCAGAGTCTGCTCCTCTCCAACGCAAAGGCTGCAGCAGCGGAGCGTTGGATTTCCATTCTTGCACCCTCAACGCTGAGTACTAACTACAGGCTGATCTATCCGCTCACGGCACCGAGTGTAGGACAAATGTTATGGGTGACGAGTGTTTCCGGCAACGACGATTCGTTGGACTGGGTGGACGCAGTCACCGGTTCCGGCACGGCAACACAAATTGCCTATTGGGCTACAGGCAGCACACTCACATCGAGTTCGAATTTGTATTGGGACAACACCAATACTCGCCTTGGTATCGGGACTTCTTCGCCCTCGCAGAAGATCGATCTCATGAACGGAACCTTGTACCTCGATAACAATAACAACAGCTCCTCCTCGCTGCGTTTTCGCGAACCAAGTTCGTCCGGCTCAAACTACACGCAGTTCTCTGCCAGAGCACAGAGTGCCAATATTTCGTACGTCTTGCCAAACACGCAAGGAGCGGCAAATTCTATCCTCACCAACGACGGTAGCGGCAACCTCTCATGGGGAACCGGCGGTGTCGTCTTAATTCAAAAACCTGCAGATGAGTCGGTAACGAATACCACAACACTACAAGATGACGATGATTTTAGCTTTAGTGTATCGGCAAACCAGACCTACGAAATTTATGGCATCCTTCGCGTCAGCACTCCTTCAGGCGCAGGTTTGAAGGTACAACTGACCGGACCAACCGGCACCAGCGAAACCGTCAACACCTTTGCCAATCGCAGCGGCGCCGACGATATCAATTATTTATTCAGCCCAACCACCTCCTACAACGTCTGCGGCAGCTCCAGCATGAACGGCAGCGGCGACGCCCTCATCGTCAGCGGAATTATCACTACCTCCTCCACAGCCGGTACCTTGAAATTGCAGTGGACACAGAACGTGGCCAACGCCACCTCCACCAGCTTACTCAGCGCTTCCTTCCTGAAGATTACCCTCGTTCAATAATCAAGAGTGCTTTCAATTCTCGCGGCATTCTGCCGCGTGGATGCATAAGCGTATCGCAACCAGTTTCTCCAGTCGGACCATTGCCGTTCGTCTGCACAACACCCCTTCGCACCGCACCGACAACCGTCATTGCACGTAGGGACGAATAATCATTCGTCCCACACTCGAACGACAACCCGTAAAGCGCGACCACAACACGCACGTCATCGCGAGGAGCGGAGCGACGTGGCGATCTCGTCAATGCGATGTCCATGCGGGTCGTTCGTGTGTATGACGGCGGGGATTATCTTCATTCACGAGATCGCTTCGCTGTCGCTCGCGATGACGTGCGGGGTGGGCGGGGTAACCACCCAGAATGCAGTCATTGCTCGTAGGGACGAATAATCATTCGTCCCACTCACGAACGACAACCACCAAAGTGCGACCAGCACGCACGTCATCGCGAGGAGCGGAGCGACGTGGCGATCTCGTCAATGCGATGTCCATGCGCGTCGTTCGTGTGTATGCCGGCGGGGATTGCCGTCATTCACGAGATCGCTTCGCTATCGCTCGCGATGACGTTGTGGGGTGGGTGTTGTAACAACCCTGAATGCAGTCATTGCCCGTAGGGACGAATAATCATTCGTCCCACACTCGAACGACAACCAGTATAGTGCGACCACTACCCCCACGTCATCGCGAGGAGCGGAGCGACGTGGCGATCTCGTCAATGAGATGTCCATGCGCGTCGTTCATGTGTATGACGGCGGGGATTGCCGTCATTCACGAGATCGCTTCGCTATCGCTCGCGATGACGTGCGGGGTGGGCGGGGTAACAACCCAGAATGCAGTCATTGCCCGTAGGGACGAATAATCATTCGTCCCACACTCGAACGACAACCGGTAAAGTGCGACAACCACACGCACGTCATCGCGAGGAGCGCAGCGACGTGACGATCTCGTCAATGAGATGTCCATGCGCGTCGTTCGTGTGTATGACGGCGCTCCGCACCGCCCTGACGTATGTCGCCCTTTCAGGGCTCTACGATGCATTTGATGACGACGATGATTGACCTCATTCTCGAGATCGCTTCGCTATCGCTCGCGATGACGTTTCGGGGTGGGCGGATGATGATCGGCGGGGATTATCTTCATTCACAAGATCGCTTCGCTGTCGCTCGCGATGACGTTTCGGGGTGGGCGGGTGATGATCGGCGGGGATTGTCGTCATTCACGCGATCGCTTCGCTATCGCTCGCGATGACGTGTGTGGGTGGGCGGGTGACGATCTACAATGAAGTTATAGACTGGAGGGACGGATAATCATTCGTCCGACTTCGAAGTTCAAGGGCGCGAGACCTTGGGGTTATCGGAAATGCAGAGTCATTGAGGGCTTGTGGTGGAATGTTGCAGGTAAGCGCGTCCATTCTGATTTTCAATAATCTTGGTAACGTCGGTTTCTGAGAGTGTTATGATTGCGGAGTGATGGACGCTTAGAACCAGGTCTTGCAATATTTGATCGTCCTCGAGATTCACGATCTTCATACCCAGAGAAGTGGCCAGGTAGTCTTTGTGTAAATGGCGGTCATGGGAGAATGTTGTCTTGTGACTACCAATTGCGTCGACGATAAGACGAGCCTTGGCAACTGCCTGTTCCGGTATTGATTCGGTGCGGAACATATTTGTAGCCAACCATTCCGTTACAAGTTCCTCAGTCCATTCAACAGCCTTTTGACATTCGCCTATAAGCGTGGGATGGTACTTGGACAATATGCTCTGCCAGTACACGTAGGTGTCAGGGTTTTTTAGGAGCTCCGACTTGGCATTTTCAAATTCTTCCAGAATACCGTGAGTTGGTGTTCCATTGGCGAGTTGTGGGTCGATCGGTCCCAAGTTCGAGTGCTTGCCCATTACAATTTCTTTGCAAGAGCACGCGATCATTGTTCCGGCAGACATCGCGGTTTGGGGAATGATTGCGCGCACATCGGTTCCAAACATCTGTCGCAAATAGTGAACAAGCGACTCAGTAGCTGCAAGAACTCCGCCAGGCGTGTGGAGGAAGAGATCCAGTCCTCTTGCTCGGTCGATGTCTTGAATTGTTGACATAAAACCGGGTTTATCGCCGTCATGGATATCGAAACGGGTACCGAATTGCGCCAAGTGCCCTTTCTGCTGCCAGCCAGAATAATAAATGATTGTGTTTCGCCCTGTGTATTGGCTGAGCTTGGCGAGCCACGATCTTCGAACAATATCAAAGGGATTTTTTGATTGTAGGCGCTGCGTATTCTCCTCTGAGATTGCAGCAATCTCACGAAGAATCTCGTTCCAATTTGGCATTGAACTTATCGTTGAATGGGATTCGAGTTGTCGGATACGTGCGACCACAAGAATGCGGCCTTATCTGACAAGAGTGTAAAGCTCAAATCTGCGTCGAACTGATGCGGGTTTGACAGTGTCGCTGGTGCAGGCACAATCGGAATACGAAACTGACGATAAAGCTGTTCAGCTTCATCCGTTTTCTGAGCGACTATTCTCTCTATTGGTTCAGGGCTTGCCACGGAGTCGAATGCTGTGGGTACTATAAAATGCTGATGTGTGAGCGGGACGTAAAAATACGCGGCGTCGCACGAACGAACAAGCATTCGTCCCACACTCGAACGTCAACCTCCAAAGTGCGACCAACCCCCACG
>JBDHXF010000049.1:0-29447 GCA_039810585.1 Chlorobiota bacterium | reverse complement strand
TTGATTGCGCTCACCGTGTAAATGTTTGTTCCGTTCACACGAGCCGGAGACGAGGTGGTAGCGCTCGTTGCAGAGTTACCGGCTGCTATGGCGAATTTGATTCCGGCATTGGCAGCATTCGTCACAGCATTGTCCAACGTTGTCGACACGCCGCCTCCCAAACTCATATTCGCCACATCTCCTGCAGCCGCATGGGTTCGCACCCAATCTACTCCGGCGATGACGCCTGATATCGTTCCGCTCCCTTGTGAATTCAAGACTTTGATTGCAACAACAGTGGCGCCTGCAGCCACGCCGACCACACCGATGGTGTTATTCTTGGCGGCGATAATTCCGGCAACGTGGGTGCCGTGACCGTTAAGATCATTGGCCGTGCGCGAGTCTTGTCCACTTGTAATAAAGGTCTTCGATCGGGACTGGTCAACGGTCAAATCACTATTGGTCAGATCAATTCCGGTATCGATGATCCAGGCGCGATGTCCAATCACAGAGTAGCTACCGTTACCGGCGCCACCAACGCGGGTGATTCCCCACGGTGTGGATTGCGACTGAATGCTCAGACGGCTTTTTTCGCTAACGATGGTACAGGGCTCCAGATGTACTACCTGGTCAGGCTCGATGTACGACACTCTAGAATCTGCTTGAAGAGCAGCGGCCTGCGTTGCACTCATCGTTGCGCAAAAACCTCGCACTGCAGCGTCGTAGCGAAAACTGACGGCTGAAGACGCGATACCGACAGACTGACACAGTGAGGCCACTTCCGGTGCAACACTTTCGGCATTCGATTGCAGCCCGCTCGATTTCAACACCACAATATACTGTCCGGGAATAACCGTCCCCGACCCGTCCACAGGCCGTACCGCAGGCAATTCCGTAGGAGTTGCAACAGGAGTAGTGGAGTCACTACACGATTGAAGGCCGAGAAGAGCTACACTGATACCAATCACCGACAGTAAAGACTGCATGCGCGCTGTGAGCATGGGAGTACTCCTGAAATAAAGTGAGGTCGCGCATAAAGGCGACCTGAACAAGCATATCCTATGCGTGGTGCGGATCCATCAGGCGGGGGTGTATCCGTAGAATTACGGACAACAGGACTATTCCCGCAGTATCGACCACTCTTTACAATACTGTAGGGCATTATGTAGGACGTTCAAAATTTTTTATTCGTGACGGCTTCGCCGGCACGAATAAAAACTCCCTAAACGAGAGGGGCGGAGGTAAGTGACGGCGGATGTGGGTTTCGGAAGCAGCGTTTTCCACAACATTTTCAACAACATATCCCCACACGTTTCACGAATGTTCCACGCGATCCGCTTCTGTGTAATTTTGAGTACTCAAACACACTCGTGACAATTCATGATTGAGTCATGGCGGACGGTATCGCGACGGAGCGCTGGTGATTTTCGCATATTTCGTGCAGAATTCGTTGAAAGGGAGCATCCGCTCACCAAACAACACAGTCCTTTCGTTGTTCTGAACTCGCCCTCCTGGGTCAACATCTTAGCTATCACGCCTGAGCAGCGCATTGTGCTGGTGCGGCAATACCGTCACGGTATCGACGCCATCAGTCTGGAGCTTCCGGGCGGAATGGTAGAAGCCGGAGAAGATCCGTGCGAGGCCGGAATGCGCGAATGTGTGGAGGAAACAGGCTATATGGCGGACGAGCGGGCGGAGTTGCTTGGGATACAACATCCGAACCCGGCGTTTATGGACAATGCCTGTCACTCCTACCTCTGGATCAATTGCGAGCCCCGCGTGGCGCAGCAGTTGGATCGGAATGAGGACATCGAGATTGTCACCCTCTCGTTTGCGGAAGCCATGACGGCGCTGCGCTCGGGAGATATCAGTCACTCAACAAGTATGAACGCCTTTTTTCTGTATTGGCTTCGAACGGCGGACGTTGAAAAGGATTTCCGGGCATAAGGAGAATCACCATGGCAAAAATTATAGCGGTTGCCAACCAGAAGGGTGGAGTGGGGAAAACCACCACAGCGGTCAATTTGGCATCATCGCTTGCAGCGGCTGAAAAGCCGACCCTGCTCATCGACATCGACCCACAGGCAAACGCCTCGAACGGGATGGGCTTGAATTCGAAGGAATTGACGGAAACCATTTATGAGGTTCTGATCAATCGCTTGCCTGTGCAGCAGGCGACGAAGAAATCGGAGATGCCGTTTTTGGACGTAGTTCCCTCGCACATTAACCTCGTTGGTGCCGAGATCGAGTTGGTAGAAATGGAGGCGCGGGAGACTATTCTGCGTCAGGCGCTTGAGCCTATTCGAGACACTTATCAGTTTGTGATCATCGATTGTCCTCCCTCGCTGGGTTTACTGACCTTAAACGCACTGACGGCATCGGACACCGTGTTGATACCCGTGCAATGCGAGTATTATGCACTGGAGGGATTGGGACAATTACTCAACACCATTTCGATTGTCAAGCGACATCTCAATCCGCACCTAGACATTGAAGGCGTGCTTCTCACGATGTTTGATTCTCGCCTCCGCCTATCCAATCAAGTGGTAGAAGAAGTGCGAAGTCATTTTCAGGACCGTGCCTGCGAGACGGTGATCAATCGCAATGTGCGTTTGGCAGAAGCGCCGAGTCATGGTAAACCGGCCATTTTGTACGACGCTCTCAGCCAGGGTTCCCGCAATTATCTGGAACTCGCTAACGAGATTCTGAAGCGAAATGGGTACTCAACAGCGTCCTTTGCCATGATGGCCTAAATCAAAGCGCAGCAACACACAGTGTAGCGCACCGACACAGATCGACTAAAAACTGCAGAAGAATTGAAAAGCATATTATGAAAACAAGTGCATTAGGAAAGGGTCTCAGCGCCCTCATTCCCAAGGAGGCTCCTCCGGCAGCGACGACACGACAGACCTTGAGTCCCGGCGACGCAGAAGTGCAGGATTCAACCAGCCTCATCGAATTGATGAAGGTTCGTCCGAATCGCTTTCAGCCGCGACATGATTTCGATCCCTCTGCGTTGGCCGAGCTCATTGAGTCGGTTAAAGAAAAAGGCGTGATCCAACCCATCACGGTGCGTCGTGTACCGGGCGGCTACGAACTGGTTGCGGGTGAGCGACGCGTCCGTGCCTCCATCGAAGCAGGCCTCGAGAAGATACCGGCTTATGTGCTCTCGGTGGACAGCGATGCAGAGATGCTGGAACTAGCCATTATTGAAAATGTCCAGCGGGAAAATCTCAATCCTATCGAGGTGGCGCTCGGTTACCAGCGTCTGATCGACGAGTGCTCGCTCACACAGGAAGAAGTGGCACTGAAAGTGGGGAAGGAACGATCCACGGTGACGAATTTTCTGCGCCTTCTCAAGCTCAGTACACCCGTGCAGGAAGCAGTGAGGGCCAAGGCCATTAGTATGGGTCATGCTCGTTCATTACTCTCATTACCAACCGAGGCTGTGCAGGAAGCTGTGTTGTACGACATCGAAAAACGCGAGTTGTCGGTACGAGCCACGGAAGCGTTAGTGAAGGATATTGTTTCAGGCAAAGTGGTGGTGGATGCCGAAGGTCGTATGCACACAGCGGCAAAGGCGCCGAAGATGAAGTCGGCTAAACCGGACAAAGTAACCACCGCACTGGGTGATATCGAGTCGCACTTACGCACCATTTTTGGCACCCAAGTACGAGTCCGCACCAAGAACGAAAGCGGTGCGGGCAGCATCGAAATCGATTTTTATTCCATTGAGGATCTCGAGCGTTTGTTGGAGCTCTTTGTTGCGGTTGAACAATCCACGATGCAATAACGCTAAGAATTTCAACGCATTCGCATGCCACAGCCTATTGTAAGGACCTACCCCTACCGTGTTCGTTATGCCGATACGGACACCATGCATTATATGTACAATGGTCAGTACCTCACACTGTTTGAAATTGGTCGGACGGAACTGTTGAGAGACATTGGCCTTCCGTATGTCGATATTGAGCGAGCCGGTTTTCTACTGCCTGTTATGGAAGCGCATGTGCGCTATCACTCGCCCGCGTACTATGATGATGACCTGGTGATTGAATCCCGTTTTTCCAGCGAGTCTGCGGCCACCATTCAATTGCACTATCGTATATTGCGCAACAGCACTTTGATAGCGGAAGGTAGCACCGTGCACTGTTTTGTGCATGCGGATTCACGTAAACCCTGCCGTCCGCCTCGACTTTTTCTCGATGCCATCGCGCGAGCCGAAGCCGAAGGCTGAGTGTAGTAAACATCGTCTGACGACCGCAATTCGTCACTGTTCCTGAACCCCTTCACGGCTTCATGTATCTATGATCAAAACAGCTACAGCATGTCAATCTCAAACCATGGAGTTGTGAAATGAAGGTGTCTGTAGCATGTGTGCTGCTCGTGTTGAGCACGAGCGCATTGTTTCCTGTCGCGTCAAGTGCTCAAACCTATTCTCCCTTTCAGTTTCTGCGCACCACGTACAGCGCTCGCGTTGCGGGCTTGGCTGAGGCGACTGTTGCCGCACAGGATGATCCGTCCAACGTGATTCTCAATCCCGCCGCCGCTTACGGCACAGCACCGGGAACGTTAACGGCGACGTTTATTAAGCAAGTGGCAGACATTAATTCCGGATTGATTAGCTACAGCGGCAGTTTTTCGACCGGAGCCAAATGGGCCGCACATATTTGCTATCAGAGTTTTGGCAGCTTTGACGGCAAGGATAACGAGGGAAATTCCACCGGTAAAGTCTACGTCCCCTCGTCCATCGTTGCCGGATTTAGCTACGCAAACGAGATAGACAGCGGCTTTAGCTACGGTGTAGGAATCAATTTTATGTCGGCTACTCTCGCCGATCAGAGCACCACCGCTTTTGGCCTCAATGCCGGCGTGATTTATCACATTCCCAATTCACGGTGGAACGCCGGGTTGAGTATTGAGCATCTAGGTACACAGATCTCAAGCATTAATTCGGTTTCGGAGCCCTTGCCCACCGATCTGCGCTTGGGTGTCAATCATCGACTTCGCGGCTTGCCCTTGTTGGTCAATTTTTCCTTCAACCATTTGGTAGATCAAAACACCGCACTGTTTGATCACTTCCGAAGTTTTTCGCTTGGCGGGGAACTGTATGTCGGAAAAATCATCATGCTGCGTCTCGGATACAACAATGCAGCCCACATTGGCTCCAGCTTTCCGGTCAACTCCCAATTTGCCGGATTGGACTTTGGCGTGGGCATCAAGCTCAAGGCTCTTACTATCGATTACGCGCTCAGCTCCATGATCAGCGGCGTGATGCAGCACCGTTTTAGCGTGCAGTCCGTACTCTAAACTCGAGCATTCTATAGATTCATTCTTGTGTTCATCGTCGTGCGGACGTCCTTTCCGCAACGGCAAGGTTTTCTTGCGTCAGCGGATTTTCTAATTTTGGCGATGGTTCCGGTCGGCAACCCGTCGTTCGCGAGCCATCACGCAGCTCGAGCCTTGCTCGTCTGAGAGGTTGTTTCATTCATCACGGAAGATCCTATGAAGACCGCATTCTTTGGCATAGCCTTGTGCTGTGCGCTATCACTCCTCAGCAGTTCTACAGCCTTTGCCCAGGGCGCGAATGCTACAGCTCCGTCGACCCAGATGCAGACCTTGAAGCCCCAGTTGACGGTTGGCGATTTGGTGTTTACGCTGAATACACTTGCTACCGTTAATATCAACGGCTCGGAAGTGGAAGCATACCTGGATGTGAAAAACACCTTCAATAAAGCCTTTGAACAAGCACAGAAGGACAAAAAAACGGAGACCGACGTTGTTACGGTTGAGATGTCTGTGCTCACGGCCAACAACTTCCTCCAGCTCTTTCAACGTGCCAGTTTCCAAGGCTCGGCTGCCGAACATTATATGGCGGTGAAAAACGCGCTCTATGCTTCTGCTCCAAAAATCCCACCGGCAAGCGGTGATGGAGCAATCTCCAATCAAAATTCGAAGAAGTAAATCGCTAGTTCATAAGATAAAAAAGCAGTCAACGTTTGAGTTGATTGCTTTTTTTTATGCGCTGACGAAATGATACTCTGCCTTCGTTTCCTGATGATTATTCGTTCCGCCTTCGGCGAAACATCGAGCAACTGCGCTTATTTATCAATGATGATGGTTTTGGCCTGCTTGCTCGTGCCGTTACTAAAGACCACGCTGTACACGCCATTGGGAAAAATATTAGTCGGAATGCTAAGTGTTGCATGCTCCGGAACAATCGGAAGCGTTCGCACGATTTGTCCACAAGCGTTCACGATTTGTATGGTTAAGGGCTGCGTTGTACGAGAGCGAAAATGCAGCACATCGTGCGCCGGAACCGGCCACACGTCAAGCGTCGTGTTCGACACTGTAGGATCAACTGCTACATCGGTCAAAGCGCTCTTAGAACCGAGTGTATCGCCGTTAATAATGCAGCAGGCAAGCTCGTCATGTTCATCTTCGAAATTATGGGTCGAAATTAGTCCAACTCCTTTTGCATAAATAGACGATGACCATAACCCTGTCCAATCGAGAGGGTCGATTGTCGTGTCAAGGTTTTGGTGTTGATAGCGAATGTACTCTCTCGTTGATGTTGCGCGATTCAAAATGCCTATATAATTGCTATCTCTTATCGAGGCGACGTAGGTTCCCATGTAAGAGTTTCCATACCAATCAATTTTCTTGTATCCAACAGGCCAACGAAACGAAAGCCTCAGATAGGGTGGAATAGTGTCGCCACGCCAGTAGTACACAGCATCGCTGTCACGGTCGTAATAATCGATTCCGGCCGTCGGATAACGCTGTACGAGAAACGTCAACGTGTCACCATTGATAACCACAATGGAGTCACGATCGCACAACGTTGTGGTATAGGTGTAACTATTGCCGGGACTCGGACCTACTCCTCTCCAGTGTACATACACCCATTTATTTCCGGCCGCACAGGGATAATATCCATCCAAAGCCTGGGAATACAGTACTGACGAGCAGCAGATGCCGAGCAGAGTAAAAAGAAAATAAAGACGCATACGAAATCCGGTGATGGTGGCGGGAATGGCGTCAAGTCTCTTTCAGTGTAAACGTGGTCGCGCACAAACTGTAAAAAATACCCACGCGAGACAACAGAAATATTGCGCTTGCGGGTTAGGCGAAAGAATAGTGATTAATGCACGTTTTTAGGCGGGACACTCTTTTTCAGACACGCAACGGTATTCAAGAATAAGAGTGTTGAAATTGAATCTGTTTAATCAATCGAGGGATGCGCGAATGAATGCAGGAAAGTATGCAGGAAAGAATGCACGTTGTGCATCTCGGTATAGTCATTAGCAGAATATTGTTTTTACTGAGGATGATCAAGAATACACTGCGTTGCAGCGTCACCGTTTGCAATAGCAGCAGAATCTTATCGGCGCAGCGGCGAAAGTCGGTGCATGAACAACACGAGAATCAGCACCACGCCTGCGCCGTAGGCAAGCGAGAGCATATTCGATGTAGCGATGGGAATGAGCTGCGCGTTTTGCGCTATCGTTACCAAGAGCCAGGTGGCAGACGAGCCGATGACAAGACCGATAAAGGAACAGATGAGCACCCGCCAGAATGCAGAGCGGTTGAGGAATCTCTGGCGGGAGCCGAGGAGTTGAACGACCTCATGATCGGCTGCATCGAATCTGCTTTCGGCGCGAAGCGCGAAGAAGAAAAGAGCACTAAGAAGAACTAGCAGACTTGCTCCCCCCAGCAGTGCCGTCCATAACAGGAGTTGGGATTCAAGCAATACGGCTTTGATATAGTCTGATTGGTAGCCCACATCGTCAACCAGGCTACGCATTTCTCGGTATTGCTGCACCAGCATCATGAAGGTGTCCACGTTAAGAAATGACGGTCGTACGTGTACCCGCAGCACTGTAGTAAATGGATTCTGGGGCAACACTTCGGCCACATTAACGCCGTAGCGCTCGTTGAAATGGTTGCGTAACGAGTCGGGACTATCTATTTCCACGTTCTCGACTGTAGCGTCCTTCATCAAGTCGGAGGCGAAGTCGGCTGCCATTTTGGGATCCACTTCTTCTTTTAAGAACAAAGAAATCGTCGCCGCTTCCATACGATCATGATGTCGCTCCGCAAGAAGCTGGTACACGCCGACGCAGATGCTGACAATGATTGTTGCTGCAGCGACGGTAACGATGAGCCGTACAGTCGAGGCCGGAAAGCGACGGAAGTGTCGGCTCGCAATGGACCAGTGAAAGGATCGTGGCATGAATGAAATGCAAGGCGGTGGAGAACGACAACTGCAAATCTACTGTGCGGCGAGCGGACTCTCAACCATTGTTCGGCAGTTGTTCGTTGCCGGCGGCAGTGCCCGACACACGGGCGCGAAATCCTTGAACAGCCTCAATCGCATCCGGAATGGTGCGGAAGAGTTTCGAAATGGGGAAGTGCAAATCTGCTCTCACGCTGATGATGAGCAGCAAGGCAAAGCTGAGAGAATAGGTGATGATACCCAGCGAAATGAAGCGCTCGGAATGCATGCTGCCGGTGATCAGGAATGTTCCCACTCCAACGACGGCGCTGGCGCTGACGATGCCAAGCAGTTTCCAGACTTTATGGAACGCCAAATCGACCGATTGCAGGATAAACAAAGGAAGGAAAAGCGCTGCCACCAGCATGGTATTGAACTGTGCCGCGGCGGCTACATATTTGGGTCCTAAGAAGCCAACAATCAGCGTGGTTCCGCCTGCCCATAGCACCGCTACACTCAGCACGGTCATCATTACGAGCAGCGAAATGGCTTTTGAGAACACGATAATTATCTGGTCGCGTTTGTCTGCTGCCAAGAGCTTGACAGCCGTTGGGTACATGAGCGCAATTCCGGCATCGGTGACCGTTTCGAAAATGCGGTAGAGCATCTTGGCTGAATTATACACGCCGGCTGTCGCCGTCCCAAAAAAGGGCTGAATCAAAAACACGTCAAGCTGACGGATGGAGTTGTTGAGCGCCATCATTAAGGCTTGCGGTAGTCCAAAGGCTAGGATCTGAGCCAGGCGGATGGAGCCTTGGCGACGGAACTCGAGCATGTCGAAGGACAACATAATAGCTACCAGCGAGCTACAACCCATGCCCCAGAGGGATATCAATTTCATGTCGGCGTAATCGTGAAAACTGCCCTGACGCAGCATCCAGACTGTCATTGCTGCCATCGATCCAAACCACGCGAGGTCAACAAAGAACACATCGCGCATACGCAGCTCGCGCATCATGAGCTTGAGGCCAAAGGCTCGCGGCAGGGTGAGTAGCACGAAGGCCGGAAGGGTGGAGGCCACGTCCGCAAAGCGCGGTTCGTGGAACACTTCAGACAGCGGCTGTTGCAGCAGCATGATGAGGCCGGAGAGTCCCATCGAGATGCACAGTAGAAATATCAAGGTGATGAAGTTGACACGTCCTCGATCCTCTTCCTTCACACCAAACTGGATGATCGACTGCAATGCCGAGCCGTCGCACACAATAAAAATCCATGTCTGCAAAGTAATGAGTTGGGAGGCCAGACCCCATTCTTCGGGCGCAAGACGACTGATCTGCATGAGCGTGACCCCGCCGTAGATGATGAAAATCATCTTGTCGAAGGCTGTCCACGACAGCTTAGATAAGTGCTCGCTAAATTTCACGAAGTCTCGTCAGTTATTGCTGATTATCTAGGCCGACAAATTTACACAGTTGTGCTCTCGCAGATTTCAATATGAGTGTGCAGCACGCGCAAACGACTGCGTAATTCCACGCATTTCGTGTTCATCACAGCGCCATACTCGGGTGAATAACGCGAATCAACAATGTCAAACACTGCATCCGACGAACTGATCAAGACCGTTACTCCGGCTCGTGAGATCGTCAGCGCTCCCTTTGCATCACTGCTAATGCTACACTCGGGTCTCAGTAAGAATCTCAGGACTTTCTCGTCATCGCTGTCGCACTCGTCCGTGATGTCTAGGTGGGTTGCAGCAAAATCCACCCGGCGTCGCGTCTGGCAACCATAGCCCTCGTGTCGGGCACTCCATCGATGCTCGCTCGCTTCCGACACTTGTGCTCGGGCGCGATCGCCCATGAGCCAGAATAGCATTTCCTGTGTGCCGACAGACCACGTGTTCTGTTCGCGGTGGTCGAGTTGTAGCACATTGTGCATCGCGGTCGATCGGAATCGATTGCGCTCCTCAGGTAGAGCGGTATAGACGTAGGTTCCGGGATCGGCAAAGAATTCGAGGCCGTCAACTGCCAGACACAGACTAAGCTGATCGTTGTGCGCATGGCCTCCCTTGCCGTGTTGTCCGATTCCGCCTGCTCGAAGCAGCACATCATATCGGGCGCCACTGTAGCGCCACAATCCGAAGTCAGGCGCGGTGAAGAATGTCGTTCGTGCCACGGCGTTTGACGACTGCTCCGGTGCGTCAAGACGCGCGCGAAGCGTGCGGATGAAGAAAAATTCGGGCTGAAGATCGCCGTGCGGTGGCATTCCCACGAATCCTTCCAGCAGAGTGCAAAGGGCACGCATATCGAATGGTCTGTCCGCCTGTTGCGGCGTCCAATGGAACGGCAGGAGCGGGAGAAAACGTCCGCTATCATGATCGCCAATCTGCGGCATGCATATGCTGCGGTAACTGGTGTTGCGACTAAAGCTCAGGACTTTTCCAAGAATTGTTGCAATGTCTTCACTGTCGGCTAGGAATCTCAGTTCCTCACACTGCGAAGCGAAAGACCATGCCCAGCAGAGCATTTCGGCACTGAGGCGGTGGTAGGGCAGCGAGGCTTCAAAGTTGCCACCGTCGGGAAGAAACTGAAGATGTGACTCCTCCGGCAGCGATTCTTTGAGCAAGCTGACGACGGAGCTGCGTAAGGGACAATCCTCCAGGTAGGCAGCTGCAGCGGCCAAGCCGGCAAGATTGGACAGGTAGTGATTTGCACGCATCCCGTCCGACCATTCCAAATGATCGAGCACAAAGCGTGCATGTTCGTGCACGGCACGGGTGACGACATCCAGGAAATCTTCGTCGAGCTCGCGGTACAGGCGAGTCAGATCAATGGCCACGCAGATATTGGCCAGTCGAATCGCCACATCCATGGGAGATTTCCATTGGATGCCGAAGCCGGGCGGATTGAGTGCCAGGAAATCCAGCAACAAGGAACGAAGCGCTGTGAAGTAGCTGACTTGGCGATCACGCTCGTCGCTGCAGTGCAGACCAAGAGCCAGATGCAGTGCGGCATGCATACGACCCAAATCCCAGGTCGATTTGGGATCCACGCCCTTGCCGTTGCCGAGCGAGAGGAAGCTGTGCCATTGTCCTTCGGACCACACGTATCCACTTCGCAAATCGCGCTGCCAATCCATGGCGGTGTATGGTTGGTCGATACGTCGCCAAATATCTTGCGAATCTTTGACGTTGGATGCATTGACCAAATGGGCGATCCACTCGCCATCGGCATCAATCTCGTAGGGAAAGGCTTCCTGCGAATACCGCAGAGAGGCAATACCCGGCACGTCGGTGCGATGATGAACAGGCAGCCAACCCACACCGGCGACCGGAAACTCATGCCGTACGTAGTGATCGCACGCTTCAAGAAGATCAGCCGAGTGGTGTTTCATTCCGGCAAGTGAATCAAGCGAAAGCAAGCGGCGCAGCGCTGCCGGAGAAGTACTGCGAGGAAGTCTCGTGGACTGCTGCGTTGCCCGACGAAGTGCTCGCGCGGCTTGGTAGGGAGAAATGAGTCGCCGAAGGACTTTGCGTGCCGATCGCGAGAGACCGCTGATGCGGATTTGGTGGAAGAGAAAGTGTGTGTTCATGCGATTTGGGTGAGGACAAAAGTACAGGACACTCGGCTGCGCGGCAAGGTCTGAGTATTTTTGTGGGATTTCAATTCGCAGGCGCTGCGCGCACTGCGATGTCTTTTTGCCATCAACGCTGCACTCATGACCAAATTTGGCTACGTCGCGATCATCGGAAAACCAAACGCCGGAAAGTCCACCTTACTCAACGCTTTGTTGGGCGAACAGCTTTCGGTGGTGACCTATAAACCGGAAACGACACGTCGCAGCGTGGTCGGCATTTACTCCACCGAACAGATGCAAGCTGTGTTTCTTGACACACCGGGCATCGTTCCGCGTCCGAAATTCGAATTGCACCGTCAGATGCTTGGCTACATCCACCAAGGCATCGAAGAAGCGGATGTGATTCTGGTGATTGTCGACGTCAGCGATTCGATGAAGAATATCCTGGACATTCTGAGTCCTGAGTTCCGTCGCGACGTGATCGAAAGTGCGAAGCCCTGCATCTTGGTGCTGAACAAGATGGATGTGCTGGAAGACAAAGCCACGGCCATTCCGATGATTCAGGAGTTGATGAAAACGGGCATGTTCAAGGACAACGTTGCCATCAGTGCCCGTTATAACAAGTTTGTGTCTGAACTCTTGCGTGTTCTTGAAGAGCATCTGCCGGAAGGCGAATTTCAGTACGATCCGGAACAACTCTCCACACAGCCTGAATTGTTCTTTGTTGCCGAGTACATTCGCGAGCAGTGTTTCTTGCTGTTCCGTGAGGAGATTCCCTATTCAACGGAAGTGAAAATCGAGCGCTTCGAAGAGCGCGAGAAAGGAAAGTGGAATATTGGGGCTCAAATAATCGTGGATCGACCGGCGCAGAAGGGAATCATTATTGGTGCCAAAGGACAAAGTCTCAAAGAACTCGGAACCCGCGCCCGTGCTCGCATTGAGGAGCATCTCGGTGTGTCGATATATTTGGAATTGCAGGTTGTGGTCAAGTCGGAATGGCGAGATCACGAAGGACAACTGCGCGACTTGGGCTACGAGATGTAGGACGGTTGCAGGTTTGGCATCACATGCAGTCTGCTCCGTTGAATAAACCGAAGCACCTCAAGCTCGCAATCAGAATCGATCGCGTTTAATGACGACCAGCGTTTTGTCGTCGGTGTACACGCCATTGGCGCTAAAGGTCTGCACTTCTTCCAGCAGTCCATAAGCAATATCCTTTGCGGACAGTTCACGGTGAGAAGTCAGAAAGGCTCGTAGTCGCTCTTCACCAAACAACTCCTGATGCTCGTTTTGGGCTTCCAGCACGCCGTCGGTAAAGAGGAGCAGCACGTCGCCACGCCCCATATTTACTCCTTCCACGTGGAATCGCTCGTTCATCGAAATACCAAGAATGGAGCCTGTGGGATCGAGCGTAGAGCAGCTGTTCGTGGAAACCTGATAATGAAGCGGAGAACAGTGTCCGGCATTGCAGTAAAGCAGCAGGCCATTGGTCGACTGTGTGAGCTCGAGATAACACAAGGTGACAAAGCGCTCGTAGGGGAAGGTGTCGTAAATGAGCGTGTTGAGTCGTGAAATCAACGAGGTAATCTTCGTATGAAATCCAATGCCCATGCGTATAGCGCCCGACACAAACAGCGCTTGAATGGCTGCCGGCAGTCCCTTGCTGGCGGCGTCGCTTATAACGATTCCGCATCGCTCGTCATCTACTTGATTGGTGGGATTGAGATAATCAAAGTAGTCACCACCTACCACTGAATCCGGCAACGAAATACCGAACACACTGTACTCGAAAAACTCCAGCGTGTGTTCCGGAAGCAGCGAGCGTTGAATGGCGGAGGCTTGGTCTAAGTCCTTCTTAAGCTGCGCTTGTTGCTGTCGCAGACTCAGGTTCCGCAACGCTGTTGTGGTGGCGCTCGAAATCACGGTCATCGTCGAGGCGATATCCTGGGCGAACTCGGCGGCGTTGAAAGCGAGCACATAGTGATAGAAGCGTTGGCCATTACGCTTTACTACTTCGCCGACGCCGGCAGCTGCGAATTGAGTAATACCTTTTTCGCGCAGCACAGAATCCGTTTCGTCACCGGCTACGATACGGGTTTCCACCAGTGACGAAAACACCGGTTGTTCGGCGATTTGCATAGCATAGTTGTCAGGTATATGCGCCACAGACCCAACCTGAAACAGCAGGTTATAGCGTTCTTCGTTGCTGTCGAGCACCCAGATGCGGGCGCCGGAGAGACCAAAGTTCTCACGCTCGCAAAGATCTCCGACAAGAGTCTTGAGCAGCGCCTCATCATTCTCGAAGTGACCGGCCAGGAGTTTGTCGATGAGCTTATAAGTTTCTCGCTGTGTTAGGCTGGCGTTATGGGTGCGTAGTTCTGCCATGGAGGATGTGCAAGTGCGACGGATTTACAGAGATTCAACATTCACGAAACGAGAGCAATGAACCAGGTCTCGTTGTTCGTTGCTGGCAATGATACGGATCGCCGGCCAAGAAAGCGACGAGAGCTGCTGGTGTAGTTCGTTGCTGCCGGCTTCGTCCAAATTGGTGGATGGTTCATCCAACAAGAGCAGAGTTGGCCGGTGATAAAGAGCCAGAATGAGCCGAGCGCGTTGTTTCATGCCGGAGGAAAACGAACGAATGACATCGTTTCTCCGCTTCCACAGGCCGAAATCGCCAATAACTTGCTCAACCTGCTCTGTCTCCGTGCGTATGCCTCGCAATTGAGTATCAAGCACGCAATGCTCCCACAAGGTGAATTCTTCATACAATGCCAAATATGGGGCCGCAAATCCAACATGCGGACGAAGTTTCTCCTTGCTCAGCGACGAAGTGTGGTCTGTATGAGATTCCGAGGAGTAGTTGATGAGCTCAACCGTTCCGGCGCTTGGTTGCAACAGCGTTGCCAGCATTTTCATCACGGTCGATTTTCCTGCGCCGTTGTGACCACAGAGACCAATCACTTCAGCGTCCGTGCAGCTAAAACTAAGAGGACGAAATACCCGATGGATACCATCGTACGATTTCTGCAGATCGCGAACACGGAACTCGAGCATGTTATTGCTTTACCAGGATAGTACCCACATAGTTGTTGTCCTGATAACCAAGACTGTAAATGTAGACACCGGACTGTAAACTCGTCGGTGTTGCGGTCCAAGCCACATAGCGGGTACGAGTGGTAGCATCCGCTACCACGTTCACATCCGCGCTATACAGCGGAACTCCGTCCACACTGCTGACACTCAAGCGCACTTTTGCATCCGTTGGGACTGTCGATGATACGGGAAAGTGCAAGATTTTATCCGTCGCTATCGAAAAAGGTTGCGGATAAGGCTTATCGAGCTGCTCCAATGCAAAACCATTGCTTAGGAATAACGTGTCGTACGTATTTGCGTCGGTGTCCACCACCGTGTAGAAGTAGTTGGTGGCGCCAATTCGCTTGTATCCGTCCTGCTGGTGGGTGCTGACAATAATAGTTGGACTCACCTGATTATTTGACAGCGTACGGAGATAATCTCCACCGGTGTTGGTCATAATCAAATCCATGGTATCCTGCGCATGCTCGGCATCGGTTGCAAACACGCAGCGAAAGAGTTTCACCTGAAATGGCATTAACGACAGAGCGTAGGAGTAAGGTTCTGAAAATGCTATGTCGATGCCATTATCGTTGCGAAGCATTGGCATGTCTGAGGCATTAGACAAACAGATCTGCACATCGGTTGCACGGTAGCCCGTATGGTACACGACGTTCATGAACTTTGCCCACTCGCCAGGCAGGGTGCGCCCGTTCATTCGCAGCGCACTATCCAAGGCAACGTAGGGGTCGGCTTGCTGTTCAAGAGAGAAAGTCGAACAATTTCCCAAAATCTGCCACGAATGAAGCGGGGCTTGACTATCGGAATGTTCTTGTAAATACTGAAAGAAAAACGCATTGGCGTAGCCGCTCTGCGCTAGGTTGCTCATGTTCGTCAAATAGTAGTTCTCCGGTGTATTCATCATTCCCCGCAGGTACTGAAGGTAATCACGAGTTTCCGGAAACACTCGATGCTCCATCCACACACTAGTCAGCTCGTTGTACACCGTGAGAGGACTCAATGTAGCGTTATAGCCAAACTGAATCATATGTTGAAATTCATGGGCCAACGTGATGCGCAAGGCGTTCACTCCGGTATCGCTAAAAACGCGCAGCTTTTTGCCGTTGTATAGAACCGAATCTGTGATGGCAAAGTTGTTGTCGATAACTAAGAAACCGGAGGAGACAATCTTCTTCGAGTCGCAGATCATTGGATGGGAATCAACCTGCGGGGTAAAACCGTAGTAACCTTGGTAGGGATTGCCGTTGAAGGAAACACCTGGAGAGGCACCGATCTGCTGAACGTACACGTCGTAATGCAGAGGATCGTCGCTGCTATCGGGCAAGGGGGCTTGGAATCCGAGTACCTCAACTTCAAAGTGGTAGGCGTAGTCGGCATAGTAAGCCACAGAATCGATGAAGTCCGGGATGCCGTTTGCATTGATGTCCGTGGTATCAACAGCACTGTAGCCTTCGGTATCGTAGTGAATCATGAAGCGTCCACTTGGACTTATGATGCTGTGCTGTGTACTTGGACGTTCGGAGTCCAGGATGCGAGTCTTCGAACCACTACGGACAACGACTGGCGCTACTATACACGAATGAGGATGGCTATACAATGCTTCGTCCTCATGAGCAACGAGCATTGTTGAATAGGTCGTAAGAAGAAGGAGAATAGAGCGAAAGAAGGGAAGTCTCAGCATCCTGCGCAATCGTGATAAGTTGGTGAAGCCGACGAGATGACGAGGTGGATTATACCGTTCACATCACTCACATCTCAAGGCACCTTCAGCTTAGGAGTACCTGACTGTGCGCTTTATTTGAACATTTCTTTGATCATGCCCCAGGTGCGGCGCACGCTGCTGACATTGTGGATAACCGACGATTGAGAGGAGTAGGTGATACTGTTATCGCTTCCCACAATTTTCAATCGGTAAAAGGTCGTATTGGCATTGATGCGGGGTTGCGTTTGTCCATCGCCCTTCATCAAAATATCCATGTCCACATAGCGATACACGGACGTTGTGCCGTGCGCATCCATCGTGGACACCGTTGTGAAGGTGTTGCCATCGGTTGAACGCTCGATTTCATAGCGTTGTACGTTGTGCTCAACCGAACATTTCCACTCAATGTCGACGTTGTTTCCGTCGGCCTTGGTCGTGAAATAATCGATCGAATACTCTGCCGCCCAAATGCAAACGCAAAGGACGGGAGCAAGAACGATGATGGAGAGAATGGATTTCATGGTCATCACAGGACAAATTTACTGGTTCGACGGGAACAGACAAGAAGAAAATATTGCAGAATTTGCGGTGTTATGACTGCTTTTTCTTCGAGCGATGTTCTCATTATTGGTGCCGGTTTAGCCGGTTGCTGTCTGGCTGCGGAGTTTGAGGAACGCGGGCTGTCCTTCCTGCTCCTGGACGACCCACGTAAAGCTTCCGCAACAGTGGCCGGCGGGGTGATCAACCCGGTGAGCGGAAAGCGCTTTGGCTCCGACCCGCAGTTTCGGGAACGTCGAGCGTTGGCAGAATCTCGGTACCGCAAACTCGGTGATGTGTGGCGCGATATCGACATCCTCCGCGTTCTGGATTCCGTGGAGGAACAACGCCACTTCGACCGCAAAAGCGCCTCACTCCTCGAACGCGAGCTGGTTGCCTTTGTTGATGAACGCGAGTGGGGGCATCGCATCCCCGCCGCATTAAGTCCATTTCCTGAGGTACCTGTTGTTCGTTTTCCCGGAGCAGCGGTTGTTCATTGTACGATGGCCCTTCGGGCATTCCATCTACACTATCAAGAATGCAATCAGCTTGAATTTGTTTCAACGCAGGACGCGAATCATGCTGCCGAACACTTGTCATGGCATGGAATTGCTTTCGACCGAGTAGTGTACTGCGAAGGCTGGCGATTGACGGAGAATCCTTACTTCAACTACCTGCCCACCATGTTTGCCAAAGGGCAGGTACTGGAGGTGGAATCCGACGCACTTGCCGGACTGCGAGATATTCTCGTGCGGAACTCGAAATTTCTCCTTCCAAGCCGAGGACATCAGGCGCTCTTCGGGGCTAGCTACGAGTGGAATGATCTCAGTGATGTACCGAGTGAGGAGGGAACGAGGTATTTGCGCGAAGCGCTCAAGAATTGTTATTCACCTGAGTTCCGGATACTAGAGTCTCGCGCAGGTGTACGGCCTATTGTACGCGATCTTCAGCCCGTGGTCGGCGCTCATCCGCAGTATACAAATCGATACATTTTCAACGGTTTGGGATCCAAGGGTGCTTTACTTGCCCCGGTTCTTGCGCGAGAATTGGCCTTGCACATGGTGGAAAACAAGGCTCTGAACCCTACTGAATCTGTGCGCCGTTTTGATGCAGTTTTCGAGACGGTCGTTGCTGAGAACAGCGACGGCCGCTCAGATGTTCGTAGTCCGAAGGAGAAGAATCATGCACAGTGATGTGTTGTCCGTCGTGCATTTCGCCCACTCAAGCATACGCGCTTTATGTCCGGATGCACGACTCGCCGTGGATGCCACTGTGGGAAATGGCTCAGACACGGAATTCTTGTGTCAGCTCTGCGGTGCGGAGGGAATCGTGATTGGCTTGGATATACAGTCTCAAGCTCTCGAACTCACACGCCAGCGCCTCGAGGCTCGAAGACACACCACACGTGTTGAGCTACTGCAACGGAGTCACGAGTTACTTGAACACACGATGCACGAGCTCGGCTTCGACTCTGCAGATGTGGTGATGTTCAATTTAGGATACTTGCCGGGAGCTGATAAAGCACTGACCACGCAAGCCCACAGCAGCGTTAGTGCACTGACACAAGCATTGAGTTTACTGAAGCCCGGCGGCGTGTTGAGTGTTTGTTGCTACGTGGGGCATCCCGGTGGTACGGAAGAGCGAGACGCAGTCGCGGAGTGGATTGGGAAGTTGGATGCCAAGCAAGTGCGGGTGACACATTTTCGTCACCTGCTCCAGGCAGAAGCACCGGAGTGTTATCTCGTTGTGCGAAAAGTATCGATGATACGTGAGGTGGCGGTACGAGTATGAAGCGTTTCGTGGCAGGGAATGGCTTCAGTCCACCACGATGTCGTATGGCGAGAGCATCTCGTCAATCACAATAGGAATAGCACCAAAGCGAGTGTTGAACGAATTGCTGCTGGTGGCGTCCTCGAAGTGCAAAGAAACTGCTTCTTTTTTCATTTCGAGCAACCAACGGAAGAGCACAGGCGATACGCTCACGGAAGAAGGCACTTTGGAATGCTCGTCCACAAAGCGTTCAACCGCGGAATAGAGTTCTTCGTATGCGTCAAAAAAGTCCATAAGGCACGACGTTTCGTCACTACAAATATGGTGATGTGGTAGCATTATGCAAGATTTGCTTCTACACGATGAGGATAAGACGACGTTTTGTGCTGTAGATTGGCGAACATTGGTGAGGCGTTATTGCTAAGGTTACGAATGGAACCCTTGGTCGAGCATCGACGGTATAATAATCTGGCAAGAGTTATTCGGCAGAGTGCGCTTGTCGTGCTTTGTTGCCTGTCAGCATGTGTAGGACTGCGTGTGCATGCCCAGGAGAGAATCGTGTTTCGCGACGATTTTCGTTCGGGTGCGAAAAACTGGAGTGAAGACATTGGCTCGGATTACTCCATGAAGATTGCCGACGGGTACTATGAAATGGAGAAGCGACACGGGAACGGCGGTATTTTCTCGTTTCATTCCATTCCACTTCGCGATGAGGAAGACTGGTCCGTAGAGGCGTCGTTGCGCTTAATGAAAGGCGACTCATCACGCAGTTACGGATTGGCATTTCGCAGTCTAGACGCTGACACCTGTTATATCTTTTCCGTCAATGACGCCGGGTACGCTTCCGTGATTCGCCTCAGCGGTACGAGCTTTGTCCTGCTGATCGACCGACGTCCCTTTCATCATAAATCAGCCCACGATAAAACCACTCTTCGCATTGAACACAGCGTTGATGTGCTGGCCTTTTACGTGGACTCCGAATGCATCGGTTCACTCAGTGCTTCGGAAACACCGGAGTTTGGCGACCGTTTCGGTTTTTACGTAGACGGACAGAGCGTTCTCCGTGTTGAATCCGTCATAGCCCGCGCCCAGAGGGCTGTTCGTACGATCAATCCAATCTCCGACGGTGGACTCAATATCTCGCACGTCAACCTTGGTCCGCACGTCAACTCCGCTGCCACGGAGATGAATCCATTGATTAGTGCTGATGGATCCACGTTGTATTTCTCTCGCCGCAATTGCGAACAGAATATGGGCGAGGAGCATTACGATGACATCTGGTTTTCCAAGAGGTCGGCTTCCGGAGAGTGGCAAGAGGCGCAAAACATCGGCGCACCTATAAACAATGATGCCAATAATGCGGTAGTGTCGGTCGCGCCGGACAACAATACGTTGTTACTTCAGGGGCGGTACGCAAAGAACGGTGAAGCTTCGGGACCGGGTATTTCCATTTCGCATCGTATAGCAAATGGATGGAGCAAACCCAAGAACATTCGCATTGACAGCCTGTATAATCTCAATCGCTTCATGGAGTTTTGTCTTTCGCCCGACGGCACCGTGCTCGTGTCGTCCATCGAACGCTTTGACACCAAAGGGTCCAAAGATCTCTATGTCAGCTTCCGTACTTCCGATACGAGCTTTTCCGTTCCCAAGCACATTGCGGCGCTCAGTACTGTGGGTTCAGATAATGGTCCTTTTGTTGCCAGTGATGGCTCCACGATGTACTTCAGCACAAACGGGCGTGCTGGATACGGGAGTGAGGATATCTATGTCACCACACGCTTGGATTCCACCTGGCTGCATTGGTCGGAGCCTCGCAACCTTGGTCCGCATATCAACACGCCATCGTTTGACGGATACTTTCACACAACGGCACGTGGCGACTCTGCCTATCTCATGACCTATGTCAGCCAGTATGGTGAAGCAGATATTGTTCGCATCGTCGTTCCGCCGGAAGCGCGACCAAAGTCAATTTGTTTGATATCCGGTCATGTATTCGATTCCAAAACACACAAAGCGTTGGGTGCCGATGTTGAATATCAGAATCTCGCAACGAACCTGAGCGCTGGTTTTGCCAGATCGAATCCAAGTGATGGTGCCTATAACATCGTTTTGCCCGGTGGCACTCTGTACGGTTTTCATGCGGAAGCCGAGAACTACTACCCGGTTAGCGAACAACTGGATACCCGCGGATTGGCCGTCTATCAGGAAATCACCAAGGATTTGTATCTGGTACCCATTGAGAAAGAAGCCACGATTCGCCTCAACAACCTCTTCTTCGACTTTGCTAAATCTGAACTCCGCCCCGAATCCGCCGATGAACTAAATCGGCTCACAGATTTCATGCTCACGCATCCCACTATCCACATTCAAATAGCAGGGCACACCGACTCAGTGGGTGACAATGCAAAAAATTTGACGCTGTCTCGCAGTCGAGCCACCGCCGTAATGTCGTACCTGCGCCATAAGGGCATTGCCGCACTCCGCTTGCGCTGCGTGGGTTACGGAAGTTCCAAGCCAATACAGCCCAACGACACCGATGAAGGCCGCCAACAAAACCGTCGCGTGGAGTTTATCATCGAGTCAAACTGAGCGGAATCGCTGGCAAACAGTAGGAGACTCGTCAGGAACATTTCAATTCTTAGCGGCTTCGCCGGAGCACGTCGGATACAGACATCATAGCTCGACACTCTCATGCTGATCGTCAGCAGTGTGTGCTTTTACGGTGCGACACGCTGGGTCATCACGACGAAAACAGCGGCAGCGCAGATCCTGTCCAACCCGGAAAGATATTCGTGAAATCTCTCAGACCCAGGCGATGGTGTAGTACGGCAGATGCTAAGGCGCGGTAGTCGGTGGTGACGGGCAGATCTCGTCCGTCTGCCAAGTGTTCGGCACTGAGAGGACCAACGGTTCCATGCACGCGCATTTCACGCAGTCCGCTGCTCAGGACAAACATGCAACTGCCGCGTCCGTGGTCGGTACCGCCGCTTCCGTTTTCACGGACAGTGCGTCCGAACTCGGTCATACACAGCACCGTCACCCTGTCTTTCCACTGATCCAAATCCTCCCAAAACGCGGACAGCGCTCCGGCAAAATCCGATGCAGTGCGCTGGAACTGACCATTAATGGTGCCCTGCTGAACGTGCGTGTCCCAACCGTCAGACTCCACAAACGCAACCCGCAACCCAAGGTCTGCCTTAATCAGTTGAGCAAGCTGACGGAAGTGTTGTGCCAATGGCGATTGCGCATAGGCAGCCGTGTTTTTCGTATTGGAATTTCGAAGAATTGACTGAATCTGCTCGGATGCATCAAAACCCTCTTGCGCGGTGTGGCCAAGCAAGGCGTCCATGCCGTTGAGATAGAGATCTTCAAAGCCTTGCGCAGACTGTGCGTTGCCTTCCGTTTTCAAACGAAACGTTCGCAAGTCATCTATTGCAAGAGCTTGGGCCTTTCCGTCGAGCGACAGTGGGAGCGCGGCAGTGGTCGACACGGCGCGCAATGCCGATGTCGGATCTGGTAACGATTGGAGTGATCGGTTGAGCCAGCCATCACTAAGGGTACGTCCCGGCAAACCGGACTCCATCGAATCCTGCGCCGCAAAGTGAGAGCGGTTGTTGTTGGGCGAACCGATACCGTGAACGATTGCAAGTTGTCGAGTGTCGTACAAGGGCTTCCACGCTGCCAAAGCCGGATGAAGGGCAAAACGATCATCTAAGGGAATGAGGCCATGTTCATTGACGCTCATGCGAAGTCGCATACGAGAAGTCCGGAAATCCGGGTCGTTAAACGGTTGTACGGCCATGAGTCCATCCATGGCGCCGCGCTGGAATACACACACGAGTACGCCCTTGGCGTCAGACACTGAGCTCTGCGCTTCGAGAGAGCGGGCGCTGTTGAGAACAAAACGAGGAAGTGCTCGTGCGTTCATGCTGAGAAGAGCCAAAGAACTATGTCGGAGAAAAGATCGACGAGTGCTCATGATGTCGTTCGCAATTGTGGTGAGTAGTGCCTTAGCGACGTTGAAATTCAGGACTTCCCAGAACGAGTGCCAGCACATGACGGAAATTCTCGACATGTCGCGCGCCCTGCGTCTCATCGCTCAAGCGCTGCGAAGCAGGCGCGTATTGAGAGTCTCCCGGAGCACTACTCCACGAAGCTTCCGCATCGCTCATGATCGTGTCGTCGTCCGTGAAATCGGGAACATTCCGCTCGTCGGACTTTGCAGACTTGCTTCGCAATGAGTCAGTTTGATTCAGGTAGGGAGCAAGCAGAAGGAGGCTTGTGGTCGCATCGCGTTCGGGAAGGAGCTCTTGGAACAGGCGCTGCGTTAACTCCGTTGTCGACGGAGAGTCTTGCGCAGCACGGTACAGGTCCTGTGGTAATCGCACTCCTTCAATAGCGTCGTTGGCCAGTGCGAGTGCAAAGTTCATGCGATTGAGCAAGGACCCGCTGTTGACCCAGACCGAGGCAATATCTCCATAACCGCTTGGTGCCGGAGCGGCGTACAACGCCTCTCCGAGCTGAGTGCACCAGGTGTACAGTTCCTTTGAAGGACGAACCTGTGCATGACATGCCCGAAGCGAGGAGACGATGAGCTCAAAGGGGTTTTTAATTTTACTGCGGAGCGTTTCGGGCGACCAAAACTCAGGCGAGTGTACGATGCATCGCAGCATAGACGGGATATTGCCTTGCGTGCTGAGGTAAACGTTCGCCACGCGATCGACAAGTGCAGAGGGCGGCTGATCGCTCACAAACCTCAGACAGAGCTTGGTGGCAATGCGGTGTGCCGTGCCAGGCTGCCGACTCAGAAAGCGCAGAAGAGCTTCTCCTTCTTCCAAGCCGCCGCCGGCGGGGAAATGCTGATTCATCACAGTCTTCGCACTCGCATCGTGTGCGTCGGCTCGGAAGAGAAAATCGCCTTGAACGACTGTTCCTGCTTTCTTGCTCCGTTCGAGGAGATCGGCCACTCGCTCGCTGTCTCGCTGTAGGCCGAGTGGCATCATGGACCAACCGCTCAACACGCGGGCCGCGTCCGTAACGTCGTGTTGGTTGTACCCGCCATCCACCCCGACCGTGTGCAACTCCATTAACTCACGAGCATAATTTTCGTTGATGCCACGACGCGGACGAAACTCCGGAGGAACACCCTGCAGCGCATCCTCCTGCATTCGTGCTGTCTTGTTTTTCATCGAGGCAATTTTCCGTCGCGCAAACCAGCCGCGTATTCCGCCCATGTGTTCGAGAGAATCAAGTTTGACGGACACGAGTGTCGGACTGCCCTCCGCTGCCGTCGACTGCGCATTATCCAGGTACTGAAGCATTGCCGGGTGTTTAGCCGACGCAAAGAGCAGCGCGGAAAATGTTGACAGAGCATTGGGACGCATGGCATCGCGCTCGTACGTCATGATGTACGAGCGGGCAGGAACCTTCACCGTCGACACGCTGAAGTGATTCATCCAAAAGTCCGTCATCACTTCGCGGAGTTGATTGCGAGAGTACAGTGCGCGCAGCAATTTTGAGGCAAGGGTTTGCCCGAGAAGCTCGCGCTGCGGACGGTACCCGTGTTCGTAGGCGTAGCGCAACGCGGCACGCCGTGCGCTTGTGTTGCTGCTATCCTGCAGATCCTTCACATTGCTATACACTCCCTCACGCATCAGTTCCAACAGCACTTTGCCGGGCGGCGGATAGACTCGTGCAAGTTGGGCATTGGTCATGTGCAAGGTCGGGTACACACCAAGCATGCTGTCGAGCGCGACATCCGGCAGCGACCCGCTAAGTTGTTGTTCAAACCACTCATCCAAGCCCATGGCAAGAGCTTCGTCAATGTCCTCCGGACGAAGGCCAAAGCTGAAGCGACTCAGCAGATGAGCGGCCGCTTGCCTGTTACTAAGTCCTGCTTCGCGATAGGGCATATGCTCAGCAACAACCGGAACTGTCGCGACCGGCTCAGGGGCGACGGAGCAGACGAAGAGTACGACAGCGCAGCAGGCAATGAGTGATACCTTCATGGGCAGGCAGGACATGAAAAACAGTCCAGCATAAGACAAAGCGGATGCGATTCAGGTTTAAACTCGGGCCTGCTTCTCGAGGAAGAACCTAAGTTTGCACGGAGATTTTCCTGAAGGAAGAGTATGGCCATTGAGTGGAAGACAGTACAGGCGCTGTATTTCGACTTAGACAATACCCTGATTGATCATAGTGCGGCTGAAGAAAAGGCGTTTGCACTGAGTTTTAACGATGCCGCCTTGCATCGCGGCGTGTACACGCGGGAGGCATTGTTGCGACGCTATCGTATTCACAACGACGCATTGTGGGAACAATACCGTCAGGGTCATATCTCCTCGGACGATGTGCGCTTAAAGCGTTGGGACGCAACGCTGGCCGAACAATTCCCGCACGCTCACACGGTGCCTGAGATATCGGTGGAACATGTTTCTGCTCTGTACTTGCAGCATTACGACCATTCGTCGGTGCTCATGGAAGGTGCCGCCGAAGTTGTGCAGATCGCGAAGTTGACCATGAAGTTTTGCGGACTTATTACGAATGGGTTTCCGGAGCAAGTGCGGCAAAAGCTTGAAAATCTTGGGTGGACCAATCTTTTTGATGCGGTGGTGATCAGCGAAGCGGTCGGTGTAGCCAAGCCCAACCGGAGGATCTTTGAGGTGGCGCGAGACCTAAGCGGTGCCTCTGAGCGGGAACTCGTGTACGTGGGAGACAATTACGACGTGGATATGGTTGGAGCCTACCACGCAGGTTGGAGAACCGTTTGGTTTGACCGTCTGGAAAGCCACCGTCCCCAATACCACGAACATGTGCATGAGAGGGTCAGCACCTTACATCAATTGCATCGCCATGTGCTGCAGAAGAAGATGTAAGGGTTAGCTAAGTTCTACTTCATGATAGCTATGAATTTTTGCCACGTCGAAGTCAACCCGCCCATCAGGTCGAGAGTGGTATGCAATGTCGAAGCGAGCGCCCCAGACCATGTCGTTCATAGTATAGCTAAAGCGTGAGTGCACGACTTGACTAAACATGTCATCAAAACCCTTGATCAGGATTAAAAACTGTGCATCCAGGCGTCGCAAATCTTCTAAGCTCATATTGTATAACGGACTCTCTTCATCAATAGGATGCACCACAGTCCATGTGAGCGGTAAAAAGATGATGCGTTTGCGCTCAAGACTCAGTTGACGATATGCGCGTGTGGGTTTGCCATCTTCCTGTGAGCTCATCATAATCATGAGGTCGGCTTCGAGCTCCATCAGCACGTTCTTTCGGGCGTTCGCAACGCGGAACATCAAGGCCTTGCCGGAATTATAGGGTGCCATGATCAGGTTTGAGCTGTAGAGCAGGCGAGCGCTGGGACGGGAAAAACGTCCATACAACAAACCCGTTATGAGCGCCACGCAAAGAACGCCGCAGAGTATCTCAATAAGCGAGATGCAGTTCATCATGGTACCACGGGGTGACATGTTTCCGTAACCCACGGTGGTGAATGTATGGACGCTGAAATAGTAGGCGTTGCTGAATCCGGCCCATCCCTCGGTGGCTTCCGCTCCGTTGAGATTTTCGAGGCCGGCGAGACAGTACAATCCTGCGAAGACCGCATTGATAGCAGCAAATCCGGCAATAATAATGGCGAAGAAACGTGACCACGAAAGCGAGATCAAGTACACATATGGATTAAAACTTGCCAGCGGCACGTTCGTCCTATGAATCGCAAAGGATCCGTCCGCATCGATGATTCGTTGTAAATTTCCGCCGAGTTGTTGTCCCAACCCGGGATCAAAACTTGCTTTCTTCATGCGTGCCGTTTGTGAGAATGGAAGATGAATTTAGTCGAGAAAAGTCAATGCACGATCTGACCACTTTGGGAGGACTGGAGCATGAAATTCAACAGTTCCTGAAAAGTGAGCTGGTGCCCTACGTGGAGTCTCATCACGGTTTACTGGAATTTCGCTCTTTTGCCGATGGGGTAGTGCGAGTGCATTTGGATGGTGCCTGCCGTCATTGCTCAGCTCAAGCCATTACGCTCAAAGCGGGAATTGAGCGCTCGTTACGTAAACGCTTTCTTGAAGTAGATCGCGTTGTGTTGGTCTAATCTGCCGGGGCGCATTATTTCGCTTCGAGTGGACGCGCGATGCTGATACCGGTGTCGCTACTCACCGTTTGCAGGTAGGAAGAAATCGAGCTATCGAAGGTAACCTGTTTTTTCGCCGAAGAGGCGTGCAAGAAGTGTCGTACTCCGTCTTCCGACACCGCAATCAAACCCGTGTGTGCGTAGTCCAGTCCTGCCTTCGAGGTAGCGATGGCCACGATGTCGCCATTCTGCAAGTATTGCTCGATGGCCGACACGTTGTCCTTTGGAACTATCCAGTGCTTCGTGGCATTGATGCGCTGTTCTATGCCTTGCATGGTCTTAACAAGTGCCGGATTTTCTTTGAGAGCGGGATAGAATTGGGGGTGGGTTGACATGAAATCCACATGCAGCGCGAAGGGAACCGCGCCGCTCAACTCGCGCGTGATATCGCGCACAACGCCTTTGGTCTCGTTGTCGCTCAACCATTCCGCTGTGTAATGCAAACGTGAGCAGTATCCATCGAGTACACCTCCGCGATATCGAGTGTGTTGAATGCTTCGTTCGATGGTTTCGATCGACACTTCATTACCGTTTTTACAGCCCAGGGCGATAGCCAGGCATGACTCGAAAAAGGTGACGCAGTCGAGGCCTGAGAGAGTAAATCGACATTGTTCCGGACCCGTTCCTTCCAGTGTACCGCCAACATAGGGTGTGCCAATAAGTTCGCGACCCACACGGGCAACCACGTCGCCAATCGGCAACGTGTCCCAATGCTGCTGTTTGGCTTTGGTCACAATGGCTTTGACGCGCTCCGCGCTGAATGCATCAGACACGGCAGGCTGGGCGCTAAGGGCACTACGTCCGAGCGTCAGCGCCGTCATGGCGCCTAAACCCAGATGTTCTAAGAACTGTCGTCTCGTCGCATTCATACTGCGTTCTACTCCACTAACTATTCAAACGTCGGTCGTTGTAAGGGCTTTGGCAGCAATTCTGAATACGTAGGCTGCCGGGCAGCCTACGTATAATAAGACCCCACGATGGTAGTTCGCCACCCTGAAGTACAGACTTCTGTGAACCTGTGCCGGTTTAAAATACGGGGGAGGACAATATAGACGGTTCGGCAGGAGTAACCGATAGAGCTGATGTGGCACATCGGATGGGCCAGATGAGTAGCCACGACCGGCTCGTGAAGCTGTTCTGAAGGGTTGAAGTGAATGGCGTATTTTCGTACTCTCATTTTATCGATCAACACATTGTACCGCCGTGTTCTCTAAAATCCTCATTGCCAATCGTGGAGAAATTGCGCTCAGAGTCATGAAGACCTGTAAGCGTATGGGTATTCGTACCGTTGCTATTTACTCTGAAGCCGATGTTCATTCGCTGCACGTGAAGGAAGCTGACGAAGCCATTGCCATCGGGGGTTTTACTCCTAGAGAAAGTTATTTAGTTCAAGAAAAGGTCCTCGACGCCATCCGGAAGAGTGGTGCAGAGGCAGTGCATCCGGGCTATGGTTTTCTGTCTGAAAACGAACACTTTGCCCGTGCAGTGCAGGAGATGGGGTGCGTGTTTATTGGTCCTAATCCTGATGCTATCGAAAAACTAGGCGACAAAACAGCGGCTCGAGAGCTAGCCATCGCCAACTCCGTTCCTGTTGCACCAGGTTCGCATGGAGCCATCAGTGGCTATGAGGAAGTGCTGGAACTTGCTACGCGTATTGGCTATCCGGTTCTTGTCAAGGCTGCTGCCGGAGGTGGTGGAAAGGGCATGAGAGCGGTGTTTTCCGAGGAGGAGTTGAGAGATGGTTTAGCTGCTGCGCAGGGTGAAGCGTTGACATCGTTCAACGACGATCGCGTATTCGTGGAGAAGTACGTGCTCAACCCGCGGCACATCGAGATACAGGTATTGGCGGACAACCACGGCAATGTGCTGTATTTCCCGGAGCGCGAGTGCTCTATTCAACGTCGTCATCAAAAAGTGGTGGAGGAGTCGCCTTCACGTGCCGTGAGCCCGGAACTTCGAAAAGCTATGGGTGAGGCTGGTGCGCGACTCGTTCGTGCGTCCGGATACACGAACGCCGGAACCATCGAGTTTCTTCTTGATGAAGATGGTTCGTTTTACTTCATGGAGGTCAACACACGTCTGCAGGTGGAGCATCCGGTGACAGAGATGATTAGCGGAGTAGATTTTGTAGAACATCAGCTACGCATAGCTTCAGGTGAAGTGTTAACGCTCACACAGGAACAAATTGCTCATCCGAAAGGTCATGCAATTGAGTGCCGGGTTTGCGCTGAAGATGTATTTAACGGCTTTTTACCGGACACCGGCGTGGTGCAGTATTTGTCGCTTCCGGAAGGCGAAGGGATACGCAACGATTCAGGATTGTACGTGGGTTATGAGGTGTCGGTGCACTACGATCCAATGGTGGCCAAGATCATTGTACACGCAGACACGAGAGAACGTGCCATTGAACGTTGCCTCGACGCGCTGGA
>JBDHXF010000048.1:0-29559 GCA_039810585.1 Chlorobiota bacterium | reverse complement strand
CGACGAAGTGGATTCCGTGCTGATTGATGAAGCGCGGACACCGCTGATTATTTCCGGTCCTGTGGGACACTCCTCGGACGCAAAATTTGTTGAAATGAACCCCCGCGTGCGTCGCCTGGTGGATGCGCAAAACCGTTTGGTCAATACCATTGTCGGAGAGGCCGACATGGCGTTGAAGGACAACACCAAGGAAAGCAAAATCAAGGCAGGAGTTGCTCTCTTACGCGCGTACCGCGCGGTACCAAAGCACAAGCGCTTGCAGAAACTGTTGCAGGAACCGGACTCCATGAAGCTCATGCGCGATACCGAGCTGGAGTTCATGAAGGACCAGAATGCGCGCATGCACGAAATCGACGATGAGATGTACTACACCATCGACGAGAAAAATCACACCATCGACATACACGATAAGGGTCGCGAGTTACTCGCATCGGCCAATGAAGATGCCAACATGTTCCTGATTCCGGACATCACCTCCGAAATGAGTGCCATCGAAGGCAATGCGGAATTGAGTGATGAGGAACGTCAGCGCTTGAAGGATGCCGCCATGGTCACCTATGCCGATCGTGCGGACCGCATTCACATCGTTACTCAACTGCTTCGTGCATACTCGCTCTATGAAGTTGATGATGAGTATGTCGTGCAAGACAACAAGGTAAAAATTGTCGACGAGTTTACGGGTCGTATCCTTGAAGGTCGTCGCTACTCCGATGGTCTGCACCAGGCGATTGAAGCCAAAGAAGGCGTGGAAGTAGAGCGCGACACGCAGACCTACGCAACCATTACACTGCAGAATTACTTCCGTCTCTACCGCAAATTGGCGGGTATGACCGGTACAGCCGAAACCGAATCGGGCGAGTTTTATCAGATCTACAAGCTCGACGTGGTGGTGATTCCTACGAATGCAGAAATCGTCCGCAAGGATCTCGACGATTTGATCTACCGCACAAAGCGTGAGAAATACAATGCGGTCATCGAAGAAATCCAGAATCAGCTCAAGTCAGGCCGAGCAGTATTGGTCGGAACAGCAAGCGTTGATGTGTCGGAAATCTTGTCCAAGATGCTGCGTCGTGCCAACGTTCCCCACAACGTTCTCAACGCCAAGCATCACCAACGCGAAGCGGAAATTGTTGCTGAGGCCGGGAAGAAGGGTGCCGTTACGATCGCCACCAACATGGCCGGTCGCGGTACGGATATCAAACTGGATCCCGAAGTAAAGGCAAGCGGTGGCTTGTGTATTATCGGAACGGAGCGCCACGAGGCACGTCGTATTGACAGACAGCTTCGCGGACGTGCCGGACGTCAGGGCGATCCGGGTTCATCGCAGTTCTTTATTTCGTTGGAAGATGACCTGATGCGACTCTTCGGCGGAGAGCGCATTACATCCTTCATGCAGACCTTCAAAGTTAAAATGGAGGAAGGCGAGCCGATTCAAGCCAGTATGGTCACCAAATCGGTGGAGCGCGCACAGAAGAAGGTTGAAGAAAACAACTTTGGCATCCGTAAGCGTCTGTTGGATTACGATAACGTGATGAACCAGCAGCGTGAAGTGGTGTACGACCGACGTCGCCACGCGCTTCGTGGCGAACGCATGAAGTCGGAAATCTTTGATTACGTGAACGACTTAGTTTCCGTTTGGTACGACCAGGCAAAAGCAGATGACGATTTAAATCTATTCCGCAATAACGTTCGCACAACCTTACTGAGCGAGCTAAGCCTCAATGACGACGGACTGAAGACCAGCACGAAGGACGAAGCAGTAGAGGCGGCCTACAAAGCCGCGGAAGAATACTACACGCGCAAAGAGCAAAGCTTAGGCAGCGAGTTTATGGCTCAGCTAGAACGCTATGCCATTCTGCAGTCGATCGACGACAAATGGCGCGAGCACTTGCGTGTCATGGATGAGCTCAAAGAAGGTATCCACTTGCGTGCGTACGGTCAGAAAGATCCACTCCTTGAATACAAGGGTGAAGCTTTCGCCATCTTCGAGGAACTGATCCACGAGATTTCCAAAGAAGCAGTGACGATGGCCTTTAAGTACTATCCGGTGGTTGAAGATCGTAGCCCGCGTCCCGCACCGCGACCGGCAGTGCGCAGAGGAAGCAGACGTCCTGCCACGGACGAATACGGAGTACCCGTTGCAAGTTCCATGGCTGATGTAGCTACTGTCTACTCCCATCCTGAACGTGCCGAAGGGTATGTAGGTGGATCGAGCACCGGCGCTAGCGAGGAAACATCACAACGTCCGCGCTCCTCTGTGCAAACAGCATACCGTGATCAACCAAAAATTGGCCGCAACGATCCTTGTCCTTGTGGAAGCGGTAAGAAATATAAAAAGTGTCATGGTCAAAATGCATAGTCTGATTGCCGGTCACCTCGTCGTGACCGGCATCCTTAGACTGTGCTTCATCTTCGATCTGTATTCCTTCGCGTGAACGAAACATTTTACACACGCATCAAAACTCTTGGCTTGCCTGTTCGACACGCCTGCGAAGTAGGCGTGTATTATGCCCACACCTCGAACGTCTTAGGATTCATTAACGATAACATTCGCACCACATTGGTGGAAGCGGATCCCGACATCGTACAGAGCCTTCAGGAGTACTTTGCCGACCGACCCAACGTGCACATCATCCACACCGCAGTGTATCACACGGAAGGTACGCTGACGATGTGCCGAGCGGGCGCGTCGACCTTTGCGAAAGACCTCCCGACCTCACCTGCCTTAGCCAACGACCGATATACCCCCAATGAATCTGAAACCTTCAGTGTCCGTTCCCAGCGCTTTGAGCAAGTGGACGACGGTACGATCGATGTGCTGAGCATTGATACGGAGGGCTGCGAATGGTACGTGTTGGAGACGATGAAGAGTCGTCCCGTTGCCATTTCGGTTGAGCTCAAACACAAGAAGTATGTCAATCCATTCCAGGATTCGATACGTGCATGGATGCAGCGCGAGGGCTACACGCGATTGTATAGGGAGAACTCCGACGAAGTGTTTGTCAAAAGCCAGTACGCTCCGAAGCCTTGGTGGAAGCGGGTGACCGGCTCGTAAGAGCAACGATGACGAATGAAAGAGTAACGGTTTGATGTCGGTCTATACGAAACGACGGAATACCAGTGAGGAGAGATGGGAAAAGGACATGAGGCCTACGGTGCGTTACGGATTCCACAGTTTCGTCGCATCCTGATTACCAGACTGTGCATTACGCTGGCCATCCAAATACAGTACATCGCCATCGGCTGGCAAGTGTACGCCATCACGCACGACCCGCTGGCGCTTGGCTTAAGCGGTCTGGCTGAAGCCCTGCCCTATGTGAGTCTCTCGCTCTTTTCCGGATACATTGCCGATCACTACAACAGAAAGCGGGTGTGGCAAGTATCAGTTCTTGTTTTGCTTCTGGCCAATATCGCGCTGCTGTTTTATGGTCTGCAATCTGCCGACGTCTTTAAAGCCTATGGCGTCACTCCCTTTTACATTGTAGCCGCCATTGTCGGAGTGGCTCGCGCCTTTATGGCGCCTAGCATGAATGCCTTTTGGCCACAGTGGGTTCCTCGAGAACTCTATGCAAACGCCGCCACCTGGAATTCTAATAATTTTAATGCCGGAGCTATTGTCGGACCTGCCATCGGCGGCTTGATCTACGGATATATCGGGGTAGAAGCAGCGTATTCAGCAGTAACGTTGCTCATTATTGTCGCTTTTCTTGTCATTTCCACGGTTCCGTCAAAGCCTCTGCCTCCTCGCCTTGAGGGCGAGAGTATGAAACAGAAGCTGACGGCCGGATTACGATTTGTATTTAGTCGTCAAGTGCTTGTCGGCGCAATGGCCTTGGACATGTTTGCCGTGCTTTTTGGCGGAGCAACGGCCATGCTGCCGGCAATCACGCGCGACATCTTGCATGGCGATCCGCAGCAATTGGGACTATTGAGGTCGGCAACAGCAGTAGGCTCGATATTGATGGGTATCATCGTGGCTTTTAATCCGCCGCATCGAAAGACGGGACGGAAGCTGTTGTGGTGCGTGGCCGGCTACGGTGTGTGCATGATTTGTTTTGCCTTTTCGACGAGCTTCTGGTGGGCCTATCTTTTCCTACTCCTGAGCGGCTCATTCGACAATGTGAGCATGGTGATTCGAGGGTCTATCGCGCAACTACTAACACCGGACGAAATGCGGGGACGAGTGAGTTCTGTCAACGGAATTTTTATCGGATCGAGTAATGAGATTGGATCATTCGAGAGCGGCGTTGCCGCTCGGTTGTTGGGATTGATTCCATCCATTATTTTCGGTGGAACGATGACACTCATCGTGGTCAGTCTCGCTTCCCGTCTGGCTCCCAAACTCCGTGCCTTTGAGATCGAAAAGCATCTTGGCAAGCAATCCGAAGTCATATCATGAAGCAAGCGTCCAGTCACTTTTATTCTCCGAAGATGTCTTTCCGGACACCCATAGTTGTCTACGTGCTTGGAGTACTCCTCGCTCTGTGTGTCAACCAGATGCATGCACAGGCCAGTACTCTGTTGTTTACACAGGCGCAGAGTGTCTCAAGCGCCGAGCAGATGCGCATCGACAGCGTGCGACGAGTTTCGGCCGACAGTGTACAAACAGAGAGTGACACATCCACGGCTACAGGACTGAATGTCGGATCGGGCTCCATCTCACTAGGCGTTGGTGCCGGTTTATCGACTCATACACCGTTTATCGGGTTGAGTGCCGGATCGGAGTTCATCAGCATTCCGGATATGCACAGCTCTCCTCAAATGTTGCAGTCCATACACTTAAGTTACGGTGGATTAAGAGCCAGTCAATTCATTCCAAATACAGATGTCTATCGCGCGAACTACGATCGGTTGATTGCGGAATACTATTCCTCGAGTGCAGTACAGACAGCGGATAGTACGTTGATACAAACACGTGGTTGGAGGGTCGGATTTCAGCTTGGTTCAGGATACAGCGTTATGCGCGACACTGCTGAACCGAAGTTTAGCTTCATGCATAATGGTGGACTAAGCTGGTCGTTCAACAGATTCGATGCAGCACGGCCGGCTCAAGCAGGCCAGAACGTGGATGACGTGGCCAGCCTTGCCAATGCCGAGCATTCGTACTTTGGGATTCACACCGGCTTTACGATGCGATACGATGTAAGCTCGTCTGTAGCGCTGCAATTGGAGGGTGAACGCACGATGATGTTTCAGAACTACGCCTTTTTCGGCTGGCTGGGAAGCGCCACCTGTGAGGGAATTTCGCAGCTACTGCTTGGCGCGTTTGTCATTAATAGAATCGCGCCAAAGTCTCCCCATTCCGTTTTCTACGCCTCCACCATATTGCGCACAGCGTTATCCTTTGCGTGGTACGAACTGCGACGTTCCAAACAACATTTTCCCTTTGGTGGAAATCCACCAATCGTGAGTGACGCCATTCGTCTTGGTTTTTCCTTTTCATTGTAGTGACCCTACACCTCAACTTTCTTCGATCTCGATATGGTTCAACTTTCAGAAACAACACTCTCGAACGGTTTACGCGTTGCCGTGGCCAGCAACCACAAGGCGCCAGTGGTCAATGTCACCGTGGCCTACAAAGTCGGATCGAAAGATGAACTGCCAACGCATACGGGTTTGGCGCATTTGTTTGAGCACTTGATGTTCGACAATATTCAATCGGACGACGGCACCAAGTTCGATTCCTACATCACCTCCGCCGGAGGTGAGAGTAATGCGTATACATCCTACGATCATACCCTGTACCATGAGTCGCTCCCCATTCAACAGATCGAAATCGGTTTGTGGCTCGAAGCACAGCGGATGCGAAGTTTTGTGGCCACACAATTAGCGCTTGACACGCAAATCAATGTTGTGAGCGAAGAGATTCTGCAGGTTGTGAAAAACCGACCCTACGGAAATTGGCGTGAGCTACAGTCATCCGTGGCATACAGTCCGGAGTGCATGTATCACTGGGAAGTGATTGGTTCTCATGAGCACGTTCGTGCCACCACTTTTGCGGACGCATCGGCATGGTATCAAAGGTTTTACCGACCTCATAACGCGGTGCTTGTCTTAAGCGGTGATATCGATGCCGCAGAGGCGTTCAGTCTGGCTGAGCGCTACTTCGGAGATATCCCCACGTCTGGAACGCAGGCAACGATTGCCCGCACGAAGTTTGACGCCACACAACGACGCCATGCCAGCGTGAGCGACACGCAGAATGTGCCCTTCGATGCCGTCTTCCGTTCCTACCACACGGACGGATTCATGGACGACCGAGGTCTGGCGGGCGATTTGCTGAGCAGTATTCTCAGCGATGGTCAGTCCTCGCGACTCTACCGCGCCTTGCTTCACGACGAGCAAATTGCCTCGGATGTTGGGTGTTTTCACGATAAGCGTGAATACTCCTCTCTCTTGACGCTCTACGCCTTCAGCGGGAGCCAGGATGTCGGAGCAGAGCTGCTCCACCGGAAGTTACAGGAACAAATCGACCGACTGTGTCGCGACGGAATCCGAGAAGAAGAGCTCTTTAAAGCGCGAAACAAGATTCAAACCTCTCTTGCGTATGAAATGCAGAGCAGCGGTGGAGTTGCCGATATCGTCGCACAACAGGTCCTGTTTTGGTCCGATGCCAACCGCGTGAACCAGCTCATGCGTAAATATGAAGCGATAAGTGCAGAGGATGTGGTTGAGTACGCTCGCCAAATTTTTCACCATGATAATATGGTCAACGTCGACATCCTGGCTGCCCGCTAGGTAGACAATGACGACTGCGACTTCAGAACTTCGGGAGAACCATGACCGCACTTCGACACATCGTAAAAACCGGGAATACACACTTGGCTCTGGCCATTCTGCGGGTGTTTTTCGGATCCATAATGATGTATCATGGGATGACGAAGATTTTTGTAAACCAAACTGACTTCATTCAACACGTCACGCAGCGCTTACAACTACCGGAGTTCTTTGCCTGGCTCGCTATCGCTGCCGAGTTTGGCGGTGGAGCTCTCCTGGTGTTAGGTCTCTTCAGCCGCATCGCGTCGCTCTTTGTGATCGTCACCATGCTGGTTGCCATCTTCGGCACGCACGCGGCAGACCCCTTCTCGAAAAAAGAGTTGGCGCTCAGTTACCTGGTTTGCGGACTGATCTTCTTCATTAGCGGTGGCGGACTATACAGTATGGACTCAAAACTTTCTGAAAGGAACTGATATGAAAATTGCCGTCGGATCGGATCATGCCGGTTTTGCCTACAAGGAAGAGATTCGCCAGTACCTGGCTCAACAGGACTTTACCGTGGTAGACTGCGGCACGTATTCTGAGGAACGAGCTGACTATCCTGACTTCGCGGTCGCGGTGGCAAAACGGGTTGCCAATCATGAGGTGGACTTGGGAATCTGCGTGTGCGGCTCCGGTATCGGTGTAAGTATCAGCGCCAACAAAGTTCCGGGAGTTCGGGCAGCAAATTGTTGCAGTGCCGAGATGGCAACCTTAGCTCGCGCTCATAACGATGCCAATGTGCTGTGCCTAGGTCAGCGTTTACTGACTTTTTTGGAAGTGCGCGACATTATCACCGCGTTTCTTGAGGGGCAATTTGAAGGCGGGCGCCATAGCGCCCGCGTAGAAAAAATCCATTCGCTCACCGGCTGCTAGAGTTAATCATTGCCGCGAGCAATATAATTAAGTACTTGAATATTAAGCCTATAGCTTGAGTCCTATTTCAAATGCTTTAGTACTTCACTCTTTTCGACATAGCCGACGTTGGACCAAACAAGTGCATTGTTCTTGTAGACCTTCACGGTTGGCAAGGCGTCCACATTCAAGCTTTTACACAAGTCCGGGTTGTCATCGGCATTCACTCGTTTCACGATCACGGTAGCTCCCATCTCGCGTGAGATTTCATCCAAGTAGGGCTTCATGCGTTTGCAAGGTGCGCACCAGTCAGCATAAAAGTCAATCACCACAATTGAATGTGAGGCATCGCCTTTCACCATGGCGGCATACTGATCCTGAGTCATGCCGCTTTTCCTTGTCGCCGATCCGCTGCTCAAAGGAAGATTCGCAGCACGCCATTTCATTATTCCGCCATCCATTTCGTACACATTTTTAAATCCGACTTGACGCATGTGACGAGCCGCCGAGGCACTTCGAGCGCCACTGAGACAGTAGACAAAAACGGCTTTGGATTTATCGTAAGAAGCCAGGGAATTGTCGAATGCGCTACTGTTCCAATCTACGTTCACAGCGTTTTCCAAGTGACCTCCGGCATACTCACCGGGCGTGCGAACATCAAGGATGGGGGCCCCGGGGGTGCTCTTGATTTTATCGGAGAATTCCTTAGCGCTCAGCTGGTATTTCGCCGCGCCGTTGCCGCAACTCGAAACGACAAGGCCAAAAAAGAGAATGACTATGCTAATATTTTTCATGCAGTTGTATAGTGTTGTTCAAGAATGTTTTCGAGGGCGCTTGCTTGGACCACTCCGGATTGGCGCCACATAACCTCCCCCGCCTTAAACACGATCAATGTTGGAACCGCTTGTATGCGATATTCGGATGCCAACTTGGGATTGCGATCGACGTCAATCTGGAGGATGGTGGCCTTGGTGCCAATACTGTTCTTCAAATCCTGAAGGATGGGTTTCATCACCTTGCAGGGTCCGCACCATTCTGCCGTGAAATCTACAAGCGTGGGGGTTTCGCTTTCCAGGTAATCGTTAAGGGTTTTCTTTTCGCCTTCAACGCGTTCTTCAGTAGTGTCTGACATACTAACTCCTGTAATATCGTAGAAAAATGTGGTGATCAATAGTGCACAGACCTGCCGTCCGAAAGTACCGAGCCGCTGTGTGTCACGGATGCGTCTACGGAATGGATCGTCGTATCAACCACTTGAAATTCATGGTCATACTCAGTATCCGGCATCCGGTGGTCACTTCGAGATGGAACACCGCAGCCGGCGGCGCATCCGAACGAGAACACGCCCATCGACGCAAAGTAGAGACCGAAGACGAGCCAGCTCCACTGACCGTCCGTATAAGCCTGCGAGGCTGTCCAACCGCCAAGGGCTACGTAGAGCAGTCGCTGAATTGTCCAAGGTTGCCTCACTCGCTCGACAGCGGAATCAATCAAACTCATGGCTTTGATTCTCCTGGATTCGATGACGCTGACAGTGCAGATGGGGACGCTTCGGGGGTTCTTTTCGTGGAGACGAAGGAGTGACCAAACAGAGCCCCGACTACCGCAAAGTACAGAGTGGAGCGGATGGGACTGGAGCTAATGGGACACGTTCCGTCCGGACATCCAACGTGCAGATACCAAGCGTAGCCGGCAATCGCGCCAACAGCGGCACCGAGGAGCACAAGACGGTATTTCTTCGTCAACTGAAAAAGTAGAGTCATTCTTATTCGCGACTGCTTCGCAGCCCGCATGCTGTTCAACTGTTGTTTTCACTACAAAACTCGTGGACGGTGCAGCTTTTCACAGGAACAATTGTTACCCAGAAAAGATTTGTTGGCAGGGTTCGTTTATGCGCTCGCTCGCATGAGCTCGCTGAGATAGAGCGACATTTTGTCCAGGTTCTGTTGCAAGCCAATATCAGCTTTGAAGACGTTGATCACCTCACGCAGCTGCTCCGGCGACTTGAATTGCATCGTCCATCGAATCTCCGTTGTTCTGCCAAGGTCTTGAAATTCAATGGTTGCACGAAAAACAGGTCCGCTAACGTGATCAAACACGATACGCTTATGTGTTTCGATGTCAACAAACACGCTATGATTTTTGTAGTCAGTTCCGTCCGGTCCGTGCATCACAAGCTGCCAGTGTCCGCCCGGCTCAACGTCCATTCGGGAAATGGTGTTGGTGAAACCTTCTGGTCCCCACCAGCGGGCCACATGCTCCGGATCTGTCCACACACGCCATACTAACTCAACAGGTGCTTGAAGAATACGAGCCCCGTACAGAGATGTAGCCGGATCTGCTAGGTGGCCGCTATTGTTTTCCGTATTCATTCCCTGACTCTCACTGCTCTGAAGATTTGGATTCGCCATGCTTGTCTTCCTGCGTTTGAAGTTGATAAAGATACCGGTCCAGCTTGTCCATCGACTGTTCCCACCGACTATGAAAGCGTTGCATCCATTGAGCAGCCTGTTGCATCGGTTCTAAACGAGCAACGCAAATGCGCTCCCTGCCCTGCCGGTGCATATGTACGACACCGCATTCGCAGAGTACTTTCAAATGAAGTGAAACCGCCTGACGGGTCAGCTTGAATTGCCGAGCTACTGCATTAACGGTCAACGGCCCTTCGGACAACAACTCAATAATGTCCCGTCGACTGGGATCGGCGATGGCTTGAAACACGTCACGTCGGCTCATAAAGAAATCCATCGAAATAATTCGCAAGCAATTGCTTGCGAATATACGTGCAAACGCGGACGTGCGTACGAAAGCGAGTCACTCGCTTTAACCACTTTTCCTCGTTTTTAAACGAAACACGTGGTATCTGCTGCCAAAGCGAGTGACTCGCTTTGGGACTAAAGGAGGTGAAAAATCGCCTGGATTTGGTTTGGAGCCGAAAATCCCCTATTATCGTTCACCGAAGGATCACCGCCCGGACGCTCCACTCTTACCACCGAGGAGCATAACGTTCAGAATTGGGAAACTGATCGTTAGAGTAGCATGAGAATCATAGATCGAGTACTGTCATTGATGACCGGCACAACCTTGTGCTCGACGGTATTTCTGTTTGTAGGCTAGGTGAGCGAAATGAATGGACGACTTTTTACCCAATGGTATGTACAGGACCTTAAGAGAGTAGCGCATCTCGCTTTATTCATCGTTTGAGGCAGCGTATGCTGTTGAGATGGAACATTGCTCTAGAGGAAGCAATGCACCTTGCATTGAGCATCGGCATGTTCTTCTGCAGCGTGTGTGTAGAGGCACAGGACAGCACGTCGGTATCGGTACACGGCCAAGCATCATGTTCAGCAGAGTATTATAGTCTGCACACGGAGCCATCACCGTTCTTTTACCCGCGTCGACCTGCCAATCTGTATCGACTAGTAGCGACACCGACGATTAACCTACCGTGGATCACAATTCCCTGCACGTTCATCCTCTCATCGCAGCAAACTAATTTTAGTACTGCCGTTTCGGCAGATCAGACGTTGACGCAGTTCATTCAAAATCCGGTAAACGTGATCGCAGTTGAGCCACGATGGTCATGGGGAACATTGCATTTGGGAAGTTTTACTCCGCACTGGTCTGAACTGTCGGCGGGAGATGTTCAGGTTTTTGGACTCGGTTGCGACTTACGCCCCGGCAGTATTCGAGTCTCAGCGTTTCGAGGAGTGAGTCAGCGGGCTGTAGAACCCTTTAGTATAGTCACTCAATACAACCAGCTGGGCGCCTATGAAAGAGTCATCACTGGGGTTAAACTCGGTTTTGGCCGCGAAGAGAAAGGCTATGTGGACTTTCAGTATGTGCGTACAGCGGACGACACGACGTCCATTACCACGGCACCTCCGGACACCTTGATACGTCCGCAGGAAGAGCTACTCCTGTCCATTGCCACTCGCATCGTACTCGATTCCGGCGTTTCCTTCGGTGCGGAAGCAGCGACTAATGTGTACACGCGCGACATGAGAGCAGCCATCAACGACGACGGCGACATACCAAAGATACCTGGCATACAAACGCGCATCTCTTCATTCGTCGATTATGGTTTGAGTACGGACTTAAGCATCCAGAAGCATGCATTTGGCCTGATCCTGCAAGCCAAGATGCTGGGACCCGGATTCATGCCGATGGCCTACCCAAATATGTTGAGCGATAGGATTGAAGCCACGATACAACCGCGGGTGTTGCTCTGGGACAATCGCATTCAGTGTTCGGGCTCATTTGGATACCGAATCAACAACGTTCACAATACATTGAGCACCCCCTTATCACAAGTATTGTTCTCGCTCAATGCCAGTGTGGTAATCAGCCAAAACCTTTCGCTGTCTACATCCTACTCCAACTTTGGCGTACGGAATCAGGCAACAGATACAGCTTTGCATATACAAAATGTGTCGCAGTATTTTTCCATGTGCCCAACCTATTCGTTTCGTAGCCCGACTGCGTTCCACTCGCTTTCGCTAAGTGCAACGTTCGACTCATACACCGATTATAACGTCGTCTCCTCCCAATTCACCACAAACCTCACACGATCGCTTTTTGCTGCCTACTCCATAGCCCTACAGACAATTCCGTTGAATGCCAATGCATCGGTGACGACGCTTCAAAACTCGCTTCCTTTTTTTGCCCTGCATATGGTCGGAGTTAATCTGGGGGCGTCATACCGACTCCTACAGGGAAGTCTCATCCCGGGCATCCGTACCAGCTACACCCATAATGTGATCGGCTCCGGACAGCCGGATGAGCAAATCCTCGTGGGTGTTCAGTGTTTATATCTTCTCAGTACGCGGGTCACGTTCCACACAGACATTAATCTTACCCATCACAGTTTTCAAAATGTTGTCTCAAGCTCATACACTGAACAGTACGTTCAGATGGGAGTCTCGACTCGATTTTGATGACGACTTACAACGGATAATGTACCATCCGGAGGTGACGAATGAACCGTCTGAACCATCATCTTGTGCTCGTGCCGCTCTTTGTCTTTCTCTGTGCTTTCGCGGAAGCGCAAGGGCTGGAGACAACGCTCATCATGAATCCGCAGCCCTCACCCTATATGTCTGACTGGCAATCGCACCGCGAAACAGCGCAAGTACTTGTTTTGAACTCCGGCACCAACACTCGCCTCGTACGCTTCAATACCCGTGTGTACCGAGATGGTCAGCTAAAAGCGGCCACGAAATTCAACAGCATGCCTGTACTCAGTATTCCTCCCGGCGGCATGACGTTCACCTGCGAGAATATCATTCCATTTAGTGCCGTCGATTTTTATGGAGACGACAAAAACACTCTGCTGCAAACCGGGAAGCTCCCGTCGTCCAATTACCAAATTTGTATCGCCTTCGACGACGCGGAGACTGGACAGCGCCTTACTCCGGATCAATGCAAGGGATTTCAAATTGTTAGCTACCAGCCTCCGGTTCTGATCCAGCCCACAGCTTCCGCGACGTACAATTGCAATCAGGTATCGAGCATACTGTTTCGATGGACCCCGATTAGTCCCTTAAGCACATCTCTCAATGTGTACTACGAAGTCAATCTCTTCGAAGTGCTGCCGGGGCAAACAGCAATGCAGGCTTTTCGGTCCAACGAACCTATCATGCAGGAGCGGGTTGGACCTGCCTCAAACTGTCAATTGCAATTCCCGACTGATGTCGACATCTCCTCGCTGTTTTCGCACTTCGGCACTTCGACCGATCCTGTTATTACTCGAACGTTCGTCTGGAACGTTCGAACCATGGACGCGTTTCGTAATGTTCCGGTCACCGATGGTGATGGATGGTCAGAGCCGCAGACCTTTTCGATTAGCTGTCCGAATTCTTCGTCAACCACCACCTTCGACGGCGTGTGCGGATGCAAGGGACAAGTTCAGAGTATAGAGGTTGCGGCCAACTCAAATCCGTTTTCTGATTACGTTGGTGGCCCGTACTTTCTTGAACATGGACAGAGCTCTAATAGCGCAAACGCTCAATCGGCATTAAATTTCTGGCTGACCTTCTCGGTGAATTGTGTGATGCCCTGCAAGCATGGCATTCAGTGCACATGGACGCTAAGCTTTACGGACGATCAAGGCCACAACACCGTAACAACCGCGAAGGATGTTCTTGGTACATCATTCGTACCACCTACTGCCGGGACATTGGAGCTACGCTGTAGCGGCACCGTGATGTGCGGTAACAGTACGTGCTCTCCCTTCTCGCTATCCCGGACTCTTGTCATCCAGGGAAGCGGATCGGTAAACAACCCGGACCATGGCTCACCGACTACAAAAGACAGTGTAGATCTCACCACGGGGCACCCGCACGGTGGTGAAACAACAAATCCTCCGGGAACGACCGATCGTGAGAAGTGTGGTTGTGCCTGTACATGTTCGGCCACCATTACAAAAACCAAGGCGGATGCTCATGGCTGTGTGCTGATTGGCAAACCCGGCGGCAACTGTACACTTGTACCCTGCCCTGGCTCTACCACAGAAACCGTTGTCGCGTGTACGGCCCAAATCAGCACGTCATGGACCTTAACATCCGGTTCGGATGTGGTGGAGATGATCCCCAATAAGCAAGATCCCTTACAGGTCAGCATTCGCTGCAAGCAACCCGGATTTTACGGCGTGATTTTTACTGTAGATGTTGTCTGCTCAGATGGCCATCAATGCCGATGCATTGCTGAGTTTGAGGACTTCTGTCCGGGCATCGACACACTTCGTTCGTATTGCTTCGACCCCAATCACGCGAGCGAAAAAGGCAGTCCGATCTCTCTCGGATCGGCTATCGAATCACCGCAGGAGTTTCCCTATCCCCGTGCTGTCCCCATTCGTGCTTCCGGCATCGATTATGATTTGGGTGTGATACGATGTTTACCTTGTCAAAACGGAAAACAAAGCTTCATAAAAACTCCGGTCAAGGATGGCTTGCAATACCATTGGGTTCTGAACGGCAAGGGCTCGCTCAATACCATGCCGGATCTCACGAAAGCCGCTGTCGTGCAGCGAGAAATCGACTCCCTCCTCCGCCGACTTGCAGACGAACAGCGAGTGCTGGATTCTCTCGAGTCGTACAAAGCCGACCTGCCAAAGCGCGTTGATGAACAACGCGAGGAAGCAAAGAAACAAAAGAAACCTATTGATGCCGAGGTCGATTCCCTGACCCGGACGATGAAGACGGTAAACGACTCGAGCGAAACATTGCGGAAGAGACAAGTTGCCAGTGAACAAACTCTGGCAGATCTCAAGACGCTGGTTCGTACGACAACACAAAACATTCAATCGTTAAGAAAGTCACTCGATTCCATCAATCAAATTCTTCAAGGCAAGCCCGCTCCTCAGGAAGTACAACTGTTACAGGATATTCAAACTCAACAATCTCTGGTGCGAGATGCCTTGAGGAAACGAGATGCAGACCAGCAAAAGCTCAACGACAAGAGCGGCGACTATCAAAAACAATTGGATGCTGCACTCAAGGATCTAGAGATGGCTCAAGCACTCTACGAAACTCAGCGCACTCAAAGTTCGTCGGCTGCTCAGAGTATCGGGCAGTTCCAAACGCAATTGTATCCCGATGGTCCGACGCGAGATTACTTTCGTTGGCAAAAGGACTTTGACAACAAGTCCGGTGCTTGGATAACGCAGTGCGGAAATGGCAATCCGTCGCTGCTTAGCTCGTTGGCATCGGTGCATGCGCTCGCGGACTCCTCCCTTTCCACTGCCAATACACAGCTTCGAACAAGTCTTGGCTTGCAATTCGAATCACAATTGAATGCTCTGCTCGTCGAATTCTCAGCTGTGGTGGCATCCATCCGCGACAGCGTCCAGCGCACGCAGTGCGCGAGTAGCATGAGTGTTCTGACGTCGTCTGGTGAGAATTACCGCACCAATCACAGTACCATCCGCGCCACAAATTTCGTCCTCGATAAGACCCTTCAGCGCAAAGTGATGGTAGCAGCTGCACTCATTAGGTCTCGCGCCGCTCAATTGAAAGGCGCCTCCGATGCGGTTAAAACAAAGGCAGCGGCCTATGCAGACGTGGTGGATCGAATGAAGAGCGAGCTGTCCAACCTTTCCGCCACGCTGCAGCAAGATGCCAGCGAGGCACAAAAGCAGGATGACAAACTGAGCGAAATGCAGCAACGCTTGAAAGATCTTGTCGATCAGCGCGAGAGCGCGCTTCAGCGTAACCGAACATCTCTCTTCGACCAAAGTCAGGCGCTGAACCGAGCGAAGCTCGAGGCAGACAGCACTGTGCGATCGTCGATCGACAGTATGACCACGCTGAACAACGCCCTCATCGCATGGAAGGCCACTCGCATGGCACTGGCAACGGAAACTGCTGCAATCAATGCACGCCTTTCTCTGTTGGCTATTTCACAGCAAGCGCTTCAGGCAATTATCGATCAAGATGTGAGCGCGCGGCTCAAGGCAATCGATGCCTCGATAGCCGCAACAAAGAAGCGCATCGAGCAGATCGAAAAAGCATTGGCGAAAAAGAGAGACGAACATGCAAGCTTACTGCAAGGAAAGAAAAGTGCGGATGGTGCTCTGGTGTATTACGTGCCGCCGCCGTTGGAGCAGATCATGACCGCGGATCAGGCAAAGGAGTTTGAGACACGCAAAGACTCAGTAAACGCTGCGGAAACGCAAGTCACGGAAGCGCTGAACCGTAAACAAGCTGTGCAAAAACAACTCTTCAATCTGCTGGAACAAGTCAGCAGCGGTCTGCTCCGATATCGCGACGCTCAAGACGCACAAACGGCTGCGGAAAAAAAGAGTGCAGATCTTGCACGTGAACAAGCGGCGACAAAGAACGAGGGAAAAAAGAACCTCGCCGATCAACAATCTGTTGCACAGAAGGCAGAAACTGACGCCTCCGGAGAGGTGGACTCGCAGAAGGATAATTTGAAGAAGTACCAAGACAAGGCTGACAATCTGCAAAAGCAAGTCGACGAGCAGGCACAAAAAGTTGAAGATGCCAAGTCTGCACTAAAAACTGCCGGTGACTCCTTCAAGGACAAGAAGGCGCAACTCGATCGCGAGAAGGAACTCCAGGCGAACGCGGAGCAAACGCAACGCGATCGCGCCGCAGAATTGGATAAGGCGAATGAAGAGTACAAGGAAAAGAAGAACGAGAGTGGCAGAGCTCAAAGTGCACTGAACCATGCCATCGCTGCAAACGATGAGGCGGCCGCATCCACCGCCAGAGCTGAAGTTCAAGCCCGACAAGCAGACGAACAACTGGCAAAAACAAAAGTGGAACAATCGGAACAGCAACTGGCTTCTGCTGCAAGCAGTGTTCAATCGGCAGCACTGCGCGTGCAAAACGCGACCACGTCGCTGGACGACGCCAAGAAGAGTTTCGGCGAGAAAAGTCAAGCCAAGATTGCGGCCATCGATCAACTCACCGAACTCAACGACCGGATGTCCCGAGACGTAGGCCCGCGCTTGCTAGATGCCAAGCAGAAACTTCAACAGGCAGAAGAGACTTTGGAAAAGAAGAAGGACGAACGAAAACAACTGAACGACGACATCAATAAGGGTTTGGACAGTCTGGACGAAGTCAAGAAACTGCAGAAGCAAGTGGATGATGCAAAGGCCGCCGCTGAGAATGCGAAATCAACAGCAGCTGAGGCCAAAGCAAGTGTCAACGATGCACTCACGGCAAAGGACACCATTGCAGCCCACGCCTCGCAAGAGCTGACCGAAGCCAAACAAAAACTAGCGAAGGCCAAGGATGAGCTGCACACGTTCTTGCTCGGCATCTTCAATCATATTGAAAGTACCCTGCTGAACAACGAGCTCATCACCATTACTGCAACCGACCTTGTGGTTGATTCATGGCGTGCACACGACGATCCGGTGAGCGAAGTCAAGCCATTTCGATACCTCGGACGGCTTCCTCAGTTTGCCGGCACCGTGCCGAAGTCTGCCGTCGGAGGCGATACCGCCGTTGGCGAATGTCCGTTGCATCACAGCTTCCTGCCTGACGCCGGCATCAATGGTGCTACAGATCCCTCGCTCTCGATGAAAGAGCCGAGAACCCTTGCACTGTTGTATAAGGATGGCGAAGCCTTGTGGAAAGAGTGGGCCGTTATTCCGCCGACGACGAACGAAGTCCTTGCGCGCGACTACTCAATTCTCAGCGGCTTCGCCGCTGATAACGACTTGAGTCTTGATATCTGCGGTCCCTCGGCACAAGGCTGTCAAGAGAAAAAGAACACACTCGGTATCGTTGATCTACCGAACTACCAATGGCAAACCGAAGGAGAATCCATTCTTGGAACGACGTTCAAGGACGTGGTATGGAAGGCACCTGAAGTGGCGCCACAAGATTGTCGAAAACCCACTCGACACAAAGTCACCTATAGCGCAAACGACATCGCTCCGGATCCCACCGTCGAAAAGAAAGGCGGTCCGGACATAAAGGCAGGCGTTCTGATCGAAGTCACGAAGGAACTCAACGGCTGTCCCAACAGCGCTGACACTGTTATCGCTCGCGTTGTCTGCGGAGATCACAAAGGCCTCAGCGGCGAGAGCATAGAGATCCGCGTCAAACCATCGAAGGGATACGAAAAGATTGCGAAGGACTTTGGCTTGGAGCACAGCAACACTCTTCAGGTTACGAAACAAACCGATGCCGATGGATACGTTCATGTGCCCTTCTATTACGGAAGCGCTTACGCGCAATTTGATCTGCAGGTGGAGTGGAGGCGAAGCTCCTGTGGACAAGACTCGTTGATAGCGCGCACACCGCTGTACTTGCAATTCTTACGCTTTGCAGATGGTACGCCACAAGTGGTCTTCGACGCGGCCAAGAAACTTTGGAGTGGCGCTGCAAGCTTTGACGCAGCCGTCGCGTCTCTTCCGGCACACGCTGACGATCCTGCGAACGACAGTACTTACAAAAAACTCTGTGAAGCTGCCGTCGGCTTGGTGGACAACAATCGCGATTCCGCCAACGGTGTGATGATTCGCTTTCTTCCCTCCGGAAAGCCCGTACTTCAGTTCAAGCCGGACAATGTTGCGACCGAAGGTTTTGGCTACGCGCGAACTGTAGTCAGCGGCTTACCAAAGAACGACAAAACTCCGGTCTTCGCTTCCGCACAGTGCGACGAGCAGCTCATGCGAGCGTTGTGTACTCCAAAGAAGGTAGATGCTCAAAAATCAGGCAAACTCAAACGCTTCAAGATTGGAGATACAAAATTGCCATTCCTCGTAGAGCTTGAACAACCGGCGTCAGCAAACGAAATCGTGTACGGAAAGGGCAAACTCATCATTGAGCGAGCACAAGAATTCTTACAGTCCTTCATCGACGTTCAATTGTCGGTAAACGGTGTCATCCTCAACGACGCCACCGATCCACCGGTCGCCCGATCCGGATTTGTAACGTGGAAGCCCACACCGGCAAAGAGCATCGACTACAAGGGTTTTCATTTCGATGTTGATTCACTAAGCATCACCGCAGCAATCGGAGCAAAAATTGGAGGACGTGTACAACAGGAAAAGTATCTCCCGGACGCCGCCGGTTTCTTTGCTGAGCTTGAAAGCTCCGGCGATTTCTTTGGAACAGTGAGCGATTTACCGGAGATCAGCTTTGCAAAATGCACTCTTAAGAAAGGCTCGACATTTACCTTGGATATGCATGCGACGAAAGATGAGGATGGAATTGACGATGCACTCAAACCCTTCGTCGGAATAGTCATCAACAAAGCTACCTTAATACTGCCGCCAACGTTTTCCACTATTCATGGCAAGGACACCACTGCGTCGGAACTCAGCGTTGAGAACTTCGCCATTGGTCGCAAGGCCGGTGGAGGCTCGGTTGCCATAGGTGGTAGCGTAAAAGTGAGTGGCACGTTCTTCTCGATGGGTTTTGGCGGCTGGTCGTGCAATGCCACTTCGCTTGAGTTTGCCTTCGTGAACAGCGAAATCAAGTCCGGAGCCATCAACGGAACAGTACGTATGCCCATGCCCTTCGAAGGAAGTTTGGACGCGAAAATCAGTGGTTCAAAAGAAGAATGGTCTGCAACAATTTCCACGGCAAATCCTGTCTCCGTCCCCAAAATCAAGACGGTGTTTTCCATTCTGGACGGTACATCGCTACGCTATAAACCTGCCACGTCCTTGGTGGAGCTCACGCTCAATGCAACCGCCACATGCGAGTACTTCAAACGCATGGACATTAAGGACCTCACGATCAATAACGAGGGAACTATCGTCGGAGAAGTCAGCATCCTCAATCCAAACATCCAGTTTGGTCGTGGCTTTGACCTCAATGTTTCGGAGATCTCGATTAAAAAAGAAGGAGGCAGTGACCTCAGTGTAAACGTGAAAGGAGAATTCTCCATTCCACACATCATCGCTCTGAAAGGTGGCGTCTTGATGACCACTGGCCCAACCGTTGCCGTGAGTTTGGATGAGGCTTCGTTCAAGTTTGACTACGGGCCCTGTAGTTTCGATGGTTCGCTGGCCTTCTCATCAACCGAGTTCAGAGGTGACTTCGACATTGGAATTAAGAACTTGATCCCAAATGGAATCTCTGCAAAATTGGTTGCCGGCGTGCAGCCCATCGATCAGTTACACTCCTTCACCTATTGGTATGCGGAGATGTCTGTCGGCCTGTCTATTCCCTTAGGACAAACCGGACTGTTTGTCACCAAGCTGGGTGGAGGAGTTGGATATAACTACGAACCACCAATTGGTGCTCAACCGGGAAATCCCAAGCAACTTCCAAACTCTCTTGCGTTCAAAGCGATCGTTGGTATCGGCACTCCGGCCAATGGCTCAGTGATGAACAGCCGCGTTGAGATGGTGCTCATTCCATGGACTACGTTTAGTCTCTACGGAAAAGTTTGGCTCCTCAACAAAGACGATGCCTTGTTTGGCGAGGGACAACTCAACCTTCGCACCGAACCACCACAAGTGGATGGCTATGTGCGCATGTTCGTTGGCTTACCAAATGCCGAGGGAAAGATTCTTCGCTTTGACGGAAAAGTGGGATTCCTATACAGTTCTACACAACAATACATCAGGAGTGAAAAGCTTAGTGGTGTTGCTCTCGAGGTGATCAAAGCGGATGGCGTGATCGATGTCGACAAAGAGCATGTGCTGTTAGATGGAACACTACGATACGACTTTGACAAGAAGTTGCCGTTAGGGATAGTGGACTTCTATGTGAGTCTGCACGCTTTTGCGAACGGAAATTTCACCTACACGAACGCATCCTCAAGTTTAGGAGCGAGCGTGAGTTTCAAGGGCAGTGTGGATGTGAAGGGCGACTTCCCCCTTTACGGCATGACTACCTTGTTGAGTGGGGCTGCCGACATTGGAGCCTCGCTCAAGGCTAGTCCGGCACAACTTCGAATTGACGCTAAAGTCCACGTGAGTTACAGTGTTTTCGGATACAGCGACGCCCTTGATCTGGACGTTGGATATCAATCGTAGGAGTACCGACGTGAAAAATTCTCTTGCTGTCTTTGCTGTCTTTGCTGTCTTTATCCTTTGCTGCTCTGCAGCGGCACAGGGCGGGTCTGCCGGCGTCTTCTGTTTTTATGATGGAAGCGCAATGCATCTTCGCTGGCACGGTGTGCGCAGCACCGACGATCCGCACTATCGGGTCTATCGAGAGATCGACGGGAGCTCCGAAGTTGCCGCGTTAAAGTCAGATGATCTCTATCGTCACTCGTCAGCTGCCGATATTCGTCGCCTTAGCGGCACTAAAGCTTCCATTTATTTCTCGCTCTTTCGCGGTAGTGGAAGCGATCTCACAACCGCCGACTACTCGCGTTTGTTTGCCGACCCTCACTCCCTAAATTTCTTCAATGCTCTGTGCGCGGTCACACCGGAGTTCAGTAAAATTCTCGGCGAAAGTGTCGTTGATGCTAATGTTCCAAAAAACACCCGCGTTCGATATCGAATTGTGGCACTGAATGGTTCGGATTCGACTCAGGTGGGCATCAGTGACTTCATTTCTACCGCTGCAGCACAAACTGTACCCACGCCTACTGGTATTCAAGGAATGGCTGGCGACCAACTCGCGCGCATCTCGTGGAACAGGAATGACGCGCAACAACAGAGTGGCGAGGTGGCAAGCTGGAATGTGTATCGCGCGTCGGCGCTTTCCGGACCGTACCTCCGTCTCAACGCTATGCCTATACTGGCTGTTAGTTTCGGTTCACCAACATCGACCCAAGTGTACGAGGATCAATTTCTGTTCAACGGAACTTCCTACTACTACGCGATCACTAGCTCGAATGTCGCCGGAATCGAGAGCTCCATGAGTCCCTCTCTGGAGGTTGTTCCACAACCTGCACTCGATGTGCCACAATCACTTCGCGCTCGGCTAGTGGGCAAGGCGGTGGAACTTGATTGGGTGTCGACGCTGGCATCAGGCGTCGACAACGGGTTCGTGGTAGAACGTCGCTCCGGTCAATCTACAACCACACATCGCGTACCGGCCGTATCGAATGATCATCATTGTACGTGGTTTGATACGGATATTTCTGAATCCCAACACCTTCGCTACCGAGTTCGCTGTATGCGCGACAACGAGCTGGGCGCTCTTTCAGATAGTGTAGAAATCTCTATACCAGATCAAACGGCACCGGCGGCACCCTTACAATGTCGCGCCAGTACGTCCGGCTCGGTAGTCAGCCTAAGCTGGCAACGCAATTCCGAACAGGATCTTCTTGGCTACGAAGTGGAGCGGGCATCCGACCCTCGGTTTGAAAAGCAGTTTCTCCTGACATCAAAGGTGATCAGTCAGAACGCCTATCGGGACACTCTCCCAGCGGGTGCACAATATCGGGTAGCATACACGATCTACGCCGTAGACCGAGCCTACAATCGTTCGCAAGGCTCCGAGAAAGTGATCGTGAGACTTCTTGATACGAGCGCACCTTCGGTGCCTGTGATCACGTCGCTCGAATCGCACGACTCGCTGATCGATGTGCATTGGACCAAATCGGTGGATCCTGATTTCAAGGAGTTCCGCGTGTACAGAAAGGCGGCAAACAGTGCGGTACAGCGGGTTCTCTCAACCATTGCAGATAGTGCCGCGGTTCAGCTGCCGAACGATGGCGAATACACTGTGTTTGTGAGCTCTGTCGATTCCTCTGACAATGAAAGTCAGCCGTCGCTGCCGCGAAGCGTGCAGCGTATTATGAATCTCAAGCCCGCCGCTCCCACTCAACTGAAAGCGGAATACCGCGATGGATCCATCCTCATTCAGTGGCACGCATCAACGAGTCGAAGCGTTGTGGGATACGGTTTGGGTCTGCGCAATGCAGACGGAAGTATCACAGATCTGAAGGAGCTAAAAGGTGCGGAGTTGGAGTACCTTGATCCGTACACGGATCCCCAACATGACCAGGATTACGAGCTACGGGCTTTTGACGCACAAGGCAATCTTAGCGATATTGCCTCGGTTCACTATACGGTTCCGCAGAAATGATCAAGAGAAGTCGAGTAGGTACATCGGTTCTGCCTGAAGTCACAACGGTTCATTATTGCGGACACTTGAGCAATCCCCTCAAAGATCTTGATCCCACGAGTTCGGGACACCGCGTCGTGGCATCTGATATCCGCTGTTCTATTCCCGTGCGTGGTATGTGCTCTTCGCAGACTACGTGGGGATCTCGCTCGCGGTCTGCAGCTTCGTCATTTCTGCTGTTGTTGAGCTTGCTCAGCATTCTTGCTTTGGTTGGTTCCTGCTCAAGCAGAGTCAAAGCGCATAGAACAATCGCGTATGTTGGTCGATACACGAACGCGGCAGACACAACGGCGCAGGCCCTGCAGCCGAAGAACAAGTTCGACCTGCTCCACGAATTCCTCCTCCGCAGTGAACTTCACGATCTCAACCGCAGCGTGCCCGATGTGGAGCTGGAGCTGCGTTGCTTCGATTGTAGACGGAGTCCGCGCGGTGCTGATAGTGTCTATCAACTCATCGCGGCAGACAGTTCGATCATTGCCGTTATCGATAACACGTGGGGCGTGCACATCTCCGCTGCGCGTGAGAGAATCGTCCAGTCAAGCTTACCGGTGATTGCCATGAACGCGGATCATGGCGGACAAGATTTTGGACCTGCCTCCATATTCAGTGGCAACAGTGACGAGGTTCCATCCGATCTCGCCACCTATATCGACCGAGCACTGGACGTGCACACAATTAACTTTATCACAGAAGAAGACTACGCCTTAACGCAATCATACTACGAGTCCTTTAACGCACACAACATTCGGGTAAACAAAGAATTTCGCATCCGCTCGTCTAAGAATGCGGTACCCGACAGTTTGGCAACACTCGAAGAGTCACTTCGCAGTTACTTTACAAACAATCCTAGAGAACGATCGACACTTCTTGTGTTGAACGTTCACAGCAATTGGGGCAATGCACTGCTGAAATTCGTTGATCGGTCTTTAGACAGTATGCGCATGATGGGGCACGCATACATTGCAAACGGAGACGCTCTTGCATCGTTCGGAGAACGCACAGCGAATGATCTCATCCTTATCACCAACCCAACCGATGCCATAAGTCGGGCCGTACACGAAGAATTAACGCGGGCACGTAAAGAATTGCCTGATGAATTCAATACCATTAATGCACCATTGTTCATTAAGCGCTGTCAAGATGCGATAGCCATTATTCGGCACGGAATTATTGCGAACGACACAACGAGTGAGGGAGGAGCGAAAAACGAGGAACGAAAGTCATCGGAAAGAGTGCATTTGTTTCTTTCGCGTTCACAAGTGGCTCAACGATTTGCGTCGTTGCGCAATCATACATTGGCAGGCAGCGAGGACCTGTACAGCTTCGATGCGCGAGGGGTTCTCCTGCCCGGAATTACATTCAGTCGTTACCACAGCGGCAAATTGTTTTCAATGCCGAAGCAATTAAATGCGGAACGCCAAATCATCCCCAACCTCTTGTTTGGGATGGAAATTCAGGACATCTATGATCTCAACATCTCGTCCAATTCGTTTACCGCAGACTTTTACTACTGGGTAAAGATGGATACCTCCAATCGAGATGCCGAAAAGTATATCTCGTTTCAAAATATGAAGAGCAGTCAGAGCACAAAAGAGCTTGTAATCGAAAGCACTGAAGGCAGTTCGATCTATAAACTCTATCGTGTTTCCGGAAACTTCTACGTCAACTATAACCTGGCGGATTTTCCCTTCGACAAGCAGGAGCTCAGCGTCAATGTCGAGATTCTTATTCCCGATGACCGCATGAAAATTAGCTTCGACCAAAGCTCTCTGCTTCTGGATCCACAGACCATTGAGAAGTATAAAGTCACCGGGTGGAACAAAAAAGCCTACTACGTAACCGTCGACAACCTGATCACCAGAAGTCTGAAAGGCGATCCCAAAGGTCAGCCCGGTCTGCTCAAGAAATTCAAGAGCTTCGCTTTTTGTCTAGACGTCGAGCGTATCGTGCTGGGCAGCTTTCTGCAGATCATTTTGCCGCTCATCTTGATTGGCTTAGTAGCTGTATCGCTGCTGTTTATCAAAAATCTCTCGTTCGAAAATGTTGGCGAAGTCAGCGTTGGTGTATTCCTATCCATCATCGCCTTCAGTATCTCGTTGAGCGGAATGATTCCAAGCAGTAATTACCTCACTCGCGCCGACATTTTGTTCTGGCTTACGTTTGTTGTGGTGTTTGGCTCATTCATGAGTATCATCATCCTCAACTCGATCTACAACGACGAGCAGCTACGGGAATACAAAGTCCGCAAACTGCGTATGACCTTGGCAATTCTCTATCCACTGCTCATCGCGTGGGTGTTGTTTGGATATCATCTGTAGCTTGTAGAAGCTCCACCACACTCTTTGAATTCACCATCAGCAGCGTAGTCTGGCGATACGTTTCATCGGCGTGTCCACATGTGAAAGTAGCGTAAAGTTTGCCTCCTACGCTGCAAGTCTGTGTAGCAGCTTACGCTTCACCACCGGAAGCATGGTTTCCTGGTAAGGAAAATCCAAATCAGTCTCCACCATAAATGTTGCCGGGTTGGGGAGTTCTTGATGTTCGGAAACAAGGCTAGACTTCAACTGCTGCGGGTCGACATGAAGGGTAGTTTCCTGCACGTTGTGAACTTCACGCGTTTTCATGGCTTGAAAGTCGCGTCCTTCCCCGTGCAGCATGGACAGCTCGTAGCGCAGGATATGCAACAAGTGACTCCGATGTTCGGGTACAAAGAAGTATCCTTCGCCGGTATAGATGGGCATGATGCCGACGCTGTCGAGTTCGATGTTGTCGTTCACAAATTCATAAAGAGCCTGCCCCTCTTCTAAAAGTTCTGCAATGGCGGGCAAGGCCCAAGCGCTGAGTTCGAACATGCGTTCGATGTCCGGACTATCGGCGTGTAACTGTTCAAACACCAGTTCCTTGCTCTCCCAATCCACGTCCTTCAGCCGACGAGGCATTTTACTACTCAAGTCATTTCGATTTTCCACGAGTTCTTTCAGGGAAAACGAGAGCTCAAAGAGTTCGGAAAGTGTTGGGAAGAGTCGCGTATGCGAAAACTCTTCTCGTCTGTCCTGCAGTGCGCCAAGAATGGCATACTGTCGTTTTTCAAAATCGTCAATTGGCGTGGTGAAATCTTCCAATCCCAAGTGTCTCATGGCATCCTCCATCTTTGGTTGGCCTATGGGTGACGTTCTTGCTTCTTGCTATCCGTTCACGATGTGTTGGTGTCGTAATGATAGTCATTGCCTGCTTTCACTTGTATAGACAATCACTTGTGTCAGTTGGTTTCAGAACTTTTGAAAAAATATTTTTTTACCCTTCCGTCCGGACTAGTGTGGATGCGGTGTTCAGCACTCCACGCCCTAAAGTGCCAACAGAATTTCGGGGACGTAGTGGGGACCTTTCCGCAGGAAACACCCTATTCCTTCTTCAACGTTGAGGAGAGTATCTTCACACCGTTGGCATCGCGGTGAATATCCAAACGGATGTAGCAATTCACCGCCCGGTGCTTGGAGGTGGCCGGATTCCAAGGTGCCTTGAGGTGTCCGATTGCCGATAGTAACTCTTGCGCGCAGCGAAGCTGCACATTATCTACCGACTCCAACAGATGAACAACGCCAATCTTGCCTTCGGCATTGATTAGGGCAAAGAGGCGAATGGTGCAGTCCGAAGCACTCGTCGATCCGGAATTCGTCGTCATTGCCACGGAAAGTTCGCGTGCCAAAGAATCTGTCCCGGATCCGTACGCCGGTTCGATCTCCGGTACAGGGTGTGTGCCAAGTTTCCATGCAAGCAGACTGTCGTTGCAGCTATAGATGTCTGAGCCCACCGCCATTGCGCCTGAGACCTCTAGGCCATCGGCAGTGGACGATTGGCAATCTTCTTCACATTTAAAGCTAAAACCAACAGGTGCTTTTGAGCGTTCGTAGCGTAGAACCTGAGCGTACAGACGAAGCGAATCTGAATGGTGACGATATCCCAAGTGCATACAAAACAAGCCAGGCTTTTTTAAGCCGAGGTCTTCAAGTCCGCGAATGGTCAACGTATCCCCGTTCAAGGGAATCAACGCGTTGAGGTAGTCACCCATTGCCTTGCGCGACCCTAGCATTACAGCCTTTGCCGGAACCCGAGCATACTGTCGATCTGTGGACACGCTATTCAACCGCAAATATTTATGCGCTGAGTCTAGGTACAGAGAATCTGTTTGCGCCAGTGTGAGCTGCGTTGATAGTAGTCCAAGCAGCACATACCAAAGTACACCGCGCACACAACGTGTGCGGTATTGGCGTATACCTCTTCGAAATTGACCGGATGATTGGATAAACTTCACGTTCTAAGATACAACTGAAGCGCATTTCTTCGGAGCGTGCTCTCAGTCCGTTGGTTACGCTTCAACCCGTGTTGTATCAGCATAGCTTATCACTCCGGTCGTACCTCCGGAATAGTGAACACGCAGGCATCGAACGCCCCGGCAAGGCGAAGCCTTGACGGATGAAGATGAATCAGTCTGAGATGGCAGCGTCAAACGACAGCAGCAGACTGTATTACGACAAAGTTTTTCTCCCTCGACTGCGTTTCGGCGCGGTATCTATATCGTATGTAGCGCCTGAAGAATTTTACGCTAACTGTACATCTCCTGAAAGAGATTGTCGCCACCATTCAAAGCTAATCCAGCGGGCGACGAGATCTCGATTTTGAGCGGAGCCGTTGAAATACGCTTCCGCTTCGCGGAGGATCATCTTGCCGTCGTAGAACGCGCACTGACGGACAGACATACTGAGTGCGCAATCCAAGACGAGGTTCTTCATACTGTGAAGAATGGTATCAGGCCACGGGTCGCGGAAAGCCCGAAGAAAAGTGCGACGCATGCGCAGCTTTGCCGCAGCAAGCGCGTACCCGCCACCGAGTGAATAGGTGTGTCCGCAGCATTCTAAGGGCAGACTTCTAAGTCCGGAATTTCGAGAGCGAATGGTCTCCACGAACCACCTTGCATTTTTTCGATGGCGCAGATCCATAGCAAAGACATGATTCAAGAACGACGGCTGAGCCATAGGCATATAGCTCACAAATTGTGCGTCAGATCGAAGTTGGGATTGTGATTCGAGATTAGGCAAACGGTTGCGGACGACGAAGAGGTCGATCGAGTTTTCGATTCCGATGCTCTCCGTTTCAGGAAGTTCGTTTAGCGCGCGCTCGAGAGCGTGTTCCGTTCCCTGTTCCATAACGGCCAGCACCTCCGGAGAGAGGAACTGCGCGCGATCAGATCTCAAGTAGCGACGTAGCGTTGCACTATCTCTGTTATTCCATGCTGACTTCGCACTATGAGCTATGCGGAGATGATATCGTCGTCGAGCGATTTCTCCAAATCGACCATTAATAACGGAATGGATTTCGGGCGGAAGAAATTGCGCATAATCGAGCTTATGGGCAGACTCAATGGATTCACTCAAATGAGATGTCGCAGCGAATTCCTGAAGCCAATGCGCCGTCTGCGACGCGTTATTATCACTGGGTTCAATGTGACGATGACCTGCCCCAACTTGCTTCGCTACTCGAGATGCGAGTATGCAGTCCGGATCTAGACAATCACCAACGGTGAAGGTTTGGATGTTCGTGCCGGGGTAATTCCCTAACAATGTCGCAAGGAGCATGCGAGAATCTAGACCACCGGTCAATGCCAGTTTAATCTGGGGGGCATCACCCCGAACCGTATGCATCAAATTGTGTAGACACGATTCAGCCTGAGAAGGATCTGCGCTCGCGTTTCGCGGAGACCAAGGAACGTAGTGGCAACTCTGCAAAGCACATTCGGTTGTTGCTCGAAGGTAGCCCGAAGGACCAAGTCGCTGAACGTTATGTACGCCGGATTCATACCCGAGTCCATAGTGGAGCAGCCACCGACTGCCGAGTGCTGTAAAATCCGGTTCGCACAATCCGGTTTGTTGACTCAGATAATCAAGTCGGTTGGAACAGTGAACGTGATTATTGGCTTGAGCAAAATACATCGTACCAACTCCGAGCTGATCGCAGCAACAATACAGTTCGTCCTGCTGCCATCGCACTACGGTAAAATGTCCATCGATATCCGAGACGTCAATCGTATCATTTTGAATGCGCGCCATCCAATCGCGCATCGTGAAAACTCTTTTGTCACTCCCCGTACTATCAATCGCGGTGCCTACAACAAGCCAACCGGATTGTCGATCGGGGTGCTCATAGTGTTGGTACGTGCCCTCGTTCCCATTGATGATAATGTGCCAGAAACGTGTCTCAAGCTCACGCACAGCTGAATACTTCACTCGAATGTTCGGTAGCTGCGAAGCAGATGTGCAATAAAACCAGCTCAAGCACAATCCTCATGGTCAAATAAATATGGGTCTTCCGGCATTTGAGTGGGTTAAAAAGCGCAAGTCTTAGGGTAGAGGTCTAGCTTTCCGCAATGAAACAG